>NZ_RBXU01000014.1:0-248059 GCF_003635055.1 Enterobacter sp. WPR_3_1
CCAACTTTGATGATACCGCGCTCAACACGACCGGTAACAACGGTACCACGACCGGAGATGGAGAATACGTCTTCGATTGGCAGCAGGAACGGCTTATCAATCGCACGCTCTGGTTCTGGGATGTAAGAATCCAGGAAGCCAGCCAGTTCGATGATTTTCGCTTCCCACTCAGCGTCGCCTTCCAGCGCTTTCAGCGCGGAACCACGAACGATTGGGGTGTCGTCGCCTGGGAAATCGTACTGAGACAGCAGTTCACGAACTTCCATCTCTACCAGTTCCAGCAGCTCTTCGTCATCAACCATGTCACATTTGTTCAGGAACACGATGATGTAAGGAACGCCTACCTGACGACCCAGCAGGATGTGCTCACGGGTCTGAGGCATTGGGCCGTCAGTCGCAGCAACAACCAGGATCGCGCCGTCCATCTGCGCAGCACCGGTGATCATGTTTTTAACATAGTCGGCGTGGCCTGGGCAGTCTACGTGCGCGTAGTGGCGAGTCGGGGTGTCGTACTCAACGTGAGAGGTGTTGATGGTGATACCACGAGCTTTTTCTTCTGGCGCGTTATCGATCTGGTCGAATGCACGAGCAGAACCACCGTAGGTTTTAGCCAGAACGGTAGTGATTGCAGCGGTCAGCGTTGTTTTACCATGGTCAACGTGGCCGATAGTACCGACGTTAACGTGCGGTTTTGTACGTTCAAACTTTTCTTTAGACATCGATTGTCCCTCTAAGACACGGATAAATCGGTGATATCACCACATCAACCAGGCGAAATGCCTGAATTGTTGAATACAGTAAAATTGAAACAGAGAGAAACGGGAAGGAGAAGTGAAGTGGTGCTGATACCCAGAGTCGAACTGGGGACCTCACCCTTACCAAGGGTGCGCTCTACCAACTGAGCCATATCAGCACGTATTGGAGCGGGCAGCGGGAATCGAACCCGCATCATCAGCTTGGAAGGCTGAGGTAATAGCCATTATACGATGCCCGCATCCTGAAACTCGGCTACCCAGTTCTTTCTGTAACAAAAAAAGAGATTTCTCTCTTTTTAGGTTCGAGCTGATTCAATTTTCAAACCAGCTCCGGCGGCTTAACGCTGCCAGAAAGTGGTGGTGGGGGAAGGATTCGAACCTTCGAAGTCTGTGACGGCAGATTTACAGTCTGCTCCCTTTGGCCGCTCGGGAACCCCACCGGACTTGATGGTGCCGACTACCGGAATCGAACTGGTGACCTACTGATTACAAGTCAGTTGCTCTACCTACTGAGCTAAGTCGGCATCAAGTAGCGCGCATTCTATGGAGACATGCGCAGTCATGCAACTAAAAAATTGCATAAAACGTTCTTTCGCTCACATTTTATTCGAAACAAGGGTTAACCGCTGTAAATTCATCCACTCAAGGTCAAAAATTCAACATCGGCGCCCGATTTACACCACTTATACCGTATCGTGATGGCTCCCGCGTAAAGCATCGCTTCCCCATATTTTTTCTTATTATTCCTGTCATCTGGTGTTAACCTCCTGCCCATTGTCCAAAATTAACTACGTTGAGCCCGGACGCGCTGTGTTGTGCTGGCTCACTGAAGCATGCTTATGAGCAAAAAAGAGCAAACGTTAATGACACCTTATCTTCAGTTTAACCGTAGCCAGTGGGCTGCACTGCGTGACTCCGTCCCGATGACGCTGACGGAAGGCGAAATCGCACGGTTAAAGGGGATAAACGAAGATCTGTCGCTGGAAGAAGTGGCAGAAATCTATTTACCACTCTCGCGCTTGCTTAACTTCTATATCAGCTCCAACCTGCGCCGTCAGGCGGTGCTGGAGCAGTTCCTCGGGACGAACGGCCAACGCATTCCTTATATCATCAGCATTGCAGGCAGCGTGGCCGTCGGTAAAAGCACCACCGCACGCGTATTGCAGGCGTTACTGAGCCGGTGGCCAGAACACCGCAGCGTGGAGCTCATCACCACTGACGGTTTCCTGCACCCGAATGAGGTGTTAAAGGAACGCGGGCTTATGAAGAAGAAGGGCTTCCCGCTCTCTTATGATATGCACCGTCTGGTGAAGTTTGTCTCTGACCTGAAATCGGGCGCGCCTAACGTGACGGCTCCTGTCTATTCGCACCTGATCTACGATCGCATCCCGGGTGGAGACAAAACGGTGGTTCAGCCGGATATCCTGATCCTCGAAGGGTTAAACGTCCTGCAAAGCGGGATGGATTATCCTCACGATCCCCATCATGTGTTTGTCTCTGACTTCGTCGATTTCTCTATTTATGTCGATGCGCCGGAAGACCTGTTGCAGAACTGGTATATCAACCGCTTCCTGAAGTTCCGTGAAGGCGCGTTCACCGATCCTGACTCCTATTTCCACCACTACGCCCAGCTTTCTGAAGAAGAAGCCATTAATGTGGCGAGAGGGCTGTGGAATGAGATCAACTACGTGAACCTGAAAGAGAACATCCTGCCCACCCGTGAGCGCGCCAGCCTGATCCTCACCAAGAGTGAGAAACACGCTGTCGACCAGATCCGTCTGCGCAAGTAATCACGCAGACATAAAAAAACCGGCTTAGCGCCGGTTTTTTTATTGATGGATTACGCCATCGGCTTTTCGCCATTCTCATCCTGATCGACCGCGAAGCAGGCAACCAGCTGACCGCCATAATCCTTAAGCTGTGGCTGTAACTGGGTGCACGGGCCAAAGCGGCGACTGCAGCGGGCGTTGAATGCACAGCCTGGAGGCGGATTCAGCGGGCTGGGCAATTCACCCGTCAGCTTGATACGCTCACGACGATCGTCAGGGTTCAGACGCGGGGTCGCAGACAGCAGCGCCTGGGTGTACGGGTGACGAGGATGAGTAAAGATCTGCTCTTTTGTCCCCTTCTCCACGCAGCGCCCCAGATACATCACCATCACTTCGTCGGCAATGTGTTCCACAACCGACAGGTCGTGCGAAATAAACACGTACGACAGCCCCATGTCCTGCTGCAGATCCATCATCAGGTTCAACACCTGCGCAC
Source organism: Enterobacter sp. WPR_3_1 (assembly GCF_003635055.1). Taxonomy (NCBI): domain Bacteria; kingdom Pseudomonadati; phylum Pseudomonadota; class Gammaproteobacteria; order Enterobacterales; family Enterobacteriaceae; genus Enterobacter; species Enterobacter sp. WPR_3_1. The sequence continues at coordinate 3,021 of NZ_RBXU01000014.1, forward strand.
GCACAGAAACGTCGAGGGCTGATACCGGCTCATCGGCGATGACCACGTCAGGGTCGAGCATCAAACCACGCGCAATCGCGATACGCTGGCGCTGGCCGCCAGAGAACATATGCGGATAACGATCGTAATGCTCGGTCTTCAGGCCCACTTTCGCCATCATCGCCAGCGCTTTTTCACGACGCTGCTCTTTGTTCAGATTGCTGTTAATCAGCAGGGGCTCTTCCAGAATCTGTCCCACTTTTTTACGCGGGTTCAACGATCCGTACGGGTTCTGGAACACAATCTGGATTTTCTGACGGCGCAGTTTCTGCGCCTGCGGATCGTGCTTGAGCAGGTCCTGTCCCTGATAATAGAGCTCACCGCCGGTGGGGACTTCAATCATTGTCAGCAAACGACCCAACGTCGATTTGCCACAGCCTGACTCACCGACCACCGCCAGGGTTTTGCCGCGTTCAAGGGTAAAGGATACGCCATCCAACGCTTTCACCAGGCGTTCAGGCGCAAACAGCCCCTTCTTCACCGGATAGTATTTTTTCAGGTCGATAGCCTGCAACAGCGGTTGTTGCGTGGTGGCCTGTTGCGTACTCATAGTGTTGGCCTCCCGGCATCATCGAGTGGGTAGTGGCATTTCGACTGACGACCGTCAGCAAGCAGGTTGAGCTCTGGCTCTTCTGCACGACATTTGTCTGTAGCATACGGACAACGCGGATTAAGCAGGCAGCCCTGCGGTCGGTCATATTTACCCGGTACGACGCCCGGAAGTGATGCCAGACGCGCTTTGTCCTGGGCAAACTCCGGCAGCGCACGCAAAAGCGCCTGCGTATACGGGTGACGCGGCGCGCGGAAAATATCGTGCGAATGTCCAGTCTCGACCACCTGACCTGCGTACATCACGATAATTTTGTGCGCCGCTTCGGCCACCAGCGCCAGGTCATGCGTAATCAGCACCAGCGCCATGTTCTCTTTCTGCTGCAGTTCCAGCAGCAGCTCGATGATCTGCGCCTGGATAGTCACGTCCAGTGCCGTTGTCGGTTCATCCGCAATCAGCAGTTTTGGCCGACAGGCAATCGCCATGGCGATCATCACACGCTGGCTCATCCCACCGGAGAGCTGGTGCGGGTAAACGTCCAGACGCGATGCCGGGTCAGGGATACCAACCTGATTCAGCAGATCGATCGCACGCTGACGCCGGGTCTTCTTATTCCCGCCCTGGTGCACCTTGATGGCTTCCATAATCTGGAATCCCACGGTGTAACAAGGATTCAGGCTGGTCATTGGGTCCTGGAAGATCATCGCCACTTCCGCACCGACCAGCTGGCGGCGCTGCTTTTCGGAGATACGCTGCAGGTCCTGACCGTTAAACTCCAGACTTTCGGCCATGACGCGGCCGGGATAATCAATCAGCCCCATGATGGCCAGTGAACTGACCGACTTACCGGAACCCGACTCACCCACAATGCCGACCACTTCGCCCTGATTTACGCTGTAGCTGATGCGGTCCACGGCGCGAAACGGAGTGCCTTCGTCACCGAAGTGCACCGATAATTTATCTACATTTAATAACGCCATCTCGTGCCTCTTACTGCTTCAGTTTGGGATCAAGTGCATCACGCAGGCCATCACCCATCAGGTTAAATGCCAGCACCGTCAGCAGGATTGCCAGACCCGGGAAGGTCACAACCCACCAGGCGCTTTGGGCGAACTGCAACACATCGGAGAGCATGGTGCCCCACTCCGGTGTTGGCGGCTGCGCACCCATGCCCAGGAAGCCAAGAGCGGCCATATCAAGAATGGCGTTAGAGAAACCGAGCGACGCCTGAACAATCAGCGGCGCCAGGCAGTTCGGGAAGATGTTAACGAACATTTGACGCATCGCGCCAGCACCCGCCACGCGGGAGGCCGTTACGTAGTCGCGGTTTACTTCCACCAGCACCGCCGCGCGCGTGAGTCGCACATAGTGGGGAAGCGCCACGAAGGTTAATGCCAGCGCGGCGTTACTGATCGACGGACCAAAAATCGCCACCAGTACCAGCGCCAACAGCAAGCTGGGCAGCGCCAGCATGATATCGACGATACGCATGATGATGTTATCGATAATGCCGCCGAAGTAGCCGGCAACCAGACCGAGTACGATCCCCATAACCAGCGACAACACGACCACCAGGCAGCCGACCAGCAGCGACAGACGCGCACCGTACATCAGACGCGACAGCACATCGCGGCCCACGTCATCGGTACCCAGCAGGTGCGACAGGCTACCGCCGTCCTGCCATGCTGGCGGTGCCAGCAACGCATCACGGAACTGATCCGCCGGGTTATACGGTGCAAGTACGTTGGCAAACACCGCAATCAGGATCATGACAGAGACATAAACCAGCCCCACCACCGCGCCTTTGTTGCGCTTGAAGTAGTGCCAGAATTCCTGCAGCGGCGTCATGGGAACCGGTGCAGTAACCACTTTATTTTCAGAAACGTGTGACATGATGGCCCCTTACTTCTTATGACGAATACGCGGGTTCACCACGCCGTAGAGCAAATCGACCAGCAGGTTGACGAGAATAATCATCGTCGCGACCAGCAATACCCCGCCCTGCACTACCGGATAATCACGGCGTTGCAGTGCGTCAATCAGCCAGCGTCCGAGGCCCGGCCAGGAGAAGATGGTTTCGGTCAGGATCGCCCCCGCCAGCAACGTCCCCACCTGCAGACCAATAACGGTCACCACCGGCAGCATGGCGTTACGCAGGGCGTGAACGATAATGACGCGCATACGCGTCAGGCCTTTGGCGCGTGCGGTGCGAATGTAATCCTCACCCAACACTTCCAGCATTGAAGAACGGGTCATACGCACGATAACCGCCAGAGGAATGGTACCGAGCACCATCGCAGGCAGGATCATATGTGCCACCGCATCAATGAAGTTACCCTCTTCGCCCCAGATAGCCGTATCGATCAGCATGAAACCGGTCAGAGGATTCGTATCATCCAGGAAGACCATATCGCTGACGCGTCCGGAGACCGGCGTCAGGTTTAGCTGCACCGAGACCAGCATGATCAGCATCATGCCCCACCAGAAGATAGGCATGGAGTAACCCGTCAGCGCCAGGCCAACAGCCGTATGGTCGAAAATAGAGCCACGTTTCACGGCAGCCAGGACCCCAACAGGGATACCCACCGCAGTGGCGAAAATCATGGCGCAGACACCAAGCTCCAGTGTCGCTTTAAAACGCGGCACGAACTCGTCCCACACCGGAAGACGGCTTTTCAGCGAAATCCCTAAATCACCGTGCAACACGCCCCAGATATAGTTGAGGTATTGCTGCCACAGTGGTTTGTTCAGGCCAAGCTCAGCCAGCAGCTGTGCATGGCGTTCAGGTGAAATACCACGCTCGCCCGCCATAATCATTACCGGGTCGCCGGGGATCATATGGACGAAGGCAAAAGTGAGAAGGGTGATACCGATAAACGTGGGGATAACAAGTCCCAGACGTCGGAGGATGAACTGCAACATAACCCGGATTCTCTCTGATGACGTACAACCAGTTGGCGTGACGTCTGTATTGCTCACAAATGTAAATTCCCTCTCTCTTCAGGAGAGGATTAGGGTGAGGGAATGCATGCACGCCCTCACCCCTGCCCTCTCCGTGAAGGAGAGGGTGAACACCCTACTTATTATTCAACAGAGACGTTTTCGAAGTGGTGTTTGCCCAGTGGATCAACCACGTAGCCCTTCACTTCTTTACGCACTGGTTCGTATACGGTGGAGTGAGCCACAATCAGAGCCGGAGCCTGATCGTGCATCACAACCTGAGCCTGTTTGTACAGCTCGATACGTTTGTTGTGATCGTCGGTCGCACGCGCCGGCTGGATCAGGTCTTCAAACGGCTTATAGCACCAGCGAGAGTAGTTAGAACCGTCTTTCGCAGCTGCACAGCTGAACAGGGTAGCGAAGAAGTTGTCCGGATCCCCATTGTCACCGGTCCAGCCCATCATCACCGCCTGATGCTCACCCGCTTTGGCACGCTTCAGATACTCGCCCCACTCATAGGTCACAATCTTGGCCTGAACGCCCACTTTAGCCCAGTCAGCCTGAACCATTTCAGCCATACGGCGTGCGTTCGGGTTATACGGACGCTGTACTGGCATCGCCCACAGCTCAACGGTAAAGCCTTTCTCCTGGCCTGCTTCTTTCAGCAGCGCTTTCGCTTTCTCAGGATCGTAGGTGTAGTCTTTAACGTCGTCGTTATAGCCCCACATGGTTGGTGGGATCAGGTTCTTGGCGGCAACACCCGCGCCCTGATAGACCGCTTTAATGATCGCTTCTTTATTCACCGCATAGGTCAGCGCCTGACGGACTTTCACGTCATCAAACGGTTTCTTCTCGGTGTTGAAGGAGAGGTAACCCACGTTCAGACCAGCCTGCTCCAGCAGGTTGATGTTTTTATCCTGCTTCATGCGCGCGATGTCAGCCGGGTTCGGGTATGGCATGACCTGGCATTCATTTTTCTGCAGTTTTGCGTAACGCACAGAAGCATCAGGCGTGATGGAGAAGACCAGACGGTCGATCTGCGGCTTGGTGCCCCAGAAGCCCGGGAAGGCTTTATACAGAATACGGGAATCTTTCTGGTACTGCAGAAGCTGGAACGGACCGGTACCGATTGGGTTCAGGTCCACTTTCTCCGGGGTGCCGGCTTTCAGCATGTTGTCCGCGTACTCTTTAGACAGAATAGAGGCGAAGTCCATGGCCAGGTCAGCCAGGAATGGTGCTTCCGGACGCGTCAGCACGAACTGAACGGTTTTATCGTCCACTTTTTTCACTTCAGCGATCAGGTCCTGCAGGCCCATCCCTTCGAAGTATTCATAGCTGCCGCCAGACACTTTGTGATACGGGTTCTGAGCGTTTTTCTGACGGTCGAAGGAGAACACAACGTCATCGGCGTTAAAATCGCGCGTTGGTTTGAATTCTTTGTTGTCCTGCCACTTCACGCCCTGGCGCAGGTGGAAGGTATAGGTCTTACCGTCTTCGCTGACGTCCCACTTCTCCGCCAGACCTGGGATCACTTCCGTGGTACCGGTTTTGAATTCAACCAGACGGTTATAGATAGGCACAGAGCTTGCGTCGTAAGTCGTACCAGAGGTAAAGAGCTGTGGGTTAAAGCCTTCCGGCGAGCCTTCAGAACAGTAAACCAGGGTTTTTGCCTGTACGCTTGCTGCCACGGTCATAGCCACCAGGCTCAGACCAAGCTTCAGCATCCCTGACTTCTTCAAGGAAATACTCATTATTCTGCTCCAATGTGATGTTTTGCTTTGTTGTGTTACGCCGCCAGACCTTTATTTATTTTTTACCCGGTCCGGTCGGTGATGCCCGAAGGCGTTTAAGGGATGGAGAATCCTTTCAGAAGAGCGTTTGAGTTGCAGCGCAGATCGTCCCTGAAATGCCCCTCATGCCCTACAATCTGTCAACAGAATGTGAAAACGTCAATACAGGTGACGGGGATTTACGCTGAGTGTGAGAAACCGCAAACAAAGATTAAAAAAACTATGTATGCCAGTTTTCAGCAGGGAAATTTATGCTACTCGCCATGTTGCAGCACAATTATCTTCATATTTCGCAACAATCAGTGATTAACTTTTATTCAGATCGGGTAAATTTTCTTGCAGAACGGTGATTATCTGAGCACTAAATACCACGAACGTTAAAACGCACAGCGAAAAATGCTGAGGTTATCCATAAGCAACGCGAAAAAAGATCAATCTATATATAAAAAAATACAATGGATTATGTCACAAAATCGTTAACAGACAGGAAGAAGGCGGGATAAGGGGCGTTTTTGTGAATCAGGATGAGTAAGCTGCTAATGCAAAAAGGGCTAACCTTGCGGTTAGCCCTTCTTTAAATGTGGTCGGCGAGAGAGGATTCGAACCTCCGACCCACTGGTCCCAAACCAGTTGCGCTACCAAGCTGCGCTACTCGCCGAATGCGGAGCGCATCTTACTGCTGAGGTGCGCCCCCGTCAATCCCTTAAATTAAAAAAGCCCTTCAACTGGCGATATTCTCGCCAGACGCGTTACTGCGCGGCTTTCGCCTTGCTATCAGGGAGTTTGCACCAGTTGTTATTTTCGTTGATACCGCCATCAGGAGAGGTATAACCCAGGCAACCCAAAATGGTGTCGTACAGCTCAACATGACGACGCGGCACCTTCATGTCTGCCTCTTTTTTCAGGTGGGCAAACATCTTCGCTTTCTCCGGGTCTTCGAGGTACTTGTCCGACATCCACACCATCATGGGCACGCGGAACTGTTCCGGAGGAGCCATATTACGTGGCGTACCATGCAGGTGCTCAAATTCATTAATTGACTCACCGTGATCCGCTGCATAGAACACAATCGCTTTCTTATCGCGTACCTGGTCAATCACCGAATCGATAAAGTGATCCACATACAACACTGAGTTATCGAAAGAGTTAATCAACTGGTCTTTGGTACAGTCTTTATCCACACCAATACATTCCGGCGTCCACCTGGCAAAGCTACGCGGATAACGTTGGGTGTAATTAAAGTGCGATCCTTTGGTATGCAGAATAATCATATGCTTACCATCAGGATTTCCATTAAGAGAGAGCTTCATCTCATTAATCAGCAACATATCATCGACAGACTTGCCACGGTTACGTGGCTCCGCACCGATTTGCTCACGATAGGCAATGTTCTGCGCCATGGTGTTACTGTAGAACCACATCTCGCTTTGCATTGCATACAGGGCGGAAGTAAAGCCGAGCTGGTGAAGCACCGAGAAGACATTTTGCTCTTTCAGTGTTCGCTGCGGGTTATCGCTCGCCCCACCCTCGCGCACAAACATGCAGCGTAAGGAGAGCTTGGTGGCGGTATCACAGGAGTAACCGCGATAGGCAACCAGGTTTTTCTCCTGAGCCAGTTTAGGCGTGGTATCACGGTCATAACCCAGAATGCCCATATGATCCCAGCGTGTCGTTTCACCAATGATAAAGACGACATAGGTATCATCGATATCTTTTGGCGCGTCATAGGTAAATTTCTTTGCCGGGTTCAACAACGATTTGTTATCAGAGGATTCATCCACCTGTGCCCAAGCATACAGCCCCAGAGCGGAAATCCAGTTTGACGGCAAATAAGAATTTGCAACCACACCACCGTAGCTTGGCATGTCCACGCCAGACGTACGCTCATAATTTTTCTGCTTCACTTCCAGCAGGCGAATCGGCCCCCAGACCATCAACCCAGCGAGCAGCACAATCGCGACACTTCTGAAACGTTTCCCCGGCGTGCGAATCTGGTGTACCAGCGTGTACCGGCAGCGGTTGCTCCAGATGAGCAGCAGAGGCAAGGTACTGACTGCCACCAGCCAGAGAATAAAGTGCAGACCAACGACCTCTTTAGAGAGATCTATATCCGTCGTCATCACCGAAGCAATAATGCCGTAGCCAATGACAACGTTCATAAAAGTCATGTAATAACTGGCACCAGCGGAGCACAGCACAATAAACGTTGCCAGTACTCGCCATACGCGGCGGCCAAACAGGGTGAGAACCCGGAATAAAAAGAAGGTGACCAGTACAGCAGCGACCAATTCGACAACCGCTGCAACTCCTTTCCAGACGGTAAAATCGTGCGCGTATCCGTCAAACCGACGGAAAAAAACTGCGCCATTCATAAACAGGCCGATGTACAACGCCAGCAAAAAGCAGAGCTTTTGTTGCGCCATCGATTTAATGTATTTCATGCAAGCTACCCGGAAAAAGGGACGGTACCACCGCCCACTCGGTATTAAAAGTAGGCAGATTAGATATACGCTCAGGGGATCGTTAATCAGAAACGTCTACAAGCGTGGTAAGTAGACCACAGGGATGGGAAAAAGTGGCAACAGAGAATGTGATCGGTGCAGTTATTTACAAAAAAGCAAATCCTGAAACCGACGTTTTCATCTAAGTCTCAGTTTTTAAGATAATAAAAAGGCCGGATAACCGGCCTTTTTTTGTTGTTGTCAGGCATGCGCTTCGTTAAAGACTTCACGCTGCGGCTGGCGAATGGTGGTCGACAAGGCCAGCGAGATTATCAGCAAAGCAAATATCACGCAGAAGGTCACATAGAACCCACCGAACAGCGAAGCGATTAACGAGCCGCAGATACTGCCGATGCCAAAGCCCAGATAGATAACACCGTAGTTTTTCGCCAGATTGTTCAGGCCGAAGAACTCACTGACCAGCGACGGGAAGACTGTAATCGTGCCGCCGAAATTAAAGGCCACACAGGCAATTGCGGCGAAGAACGTGGCTTCGTTCAGTGGGGCAAACAACAGCGCCGCCATCCCCACCAGCGAAACAACCTGCCCGATAGTAATCACGCGGATACGGGCAATTTTGTCAGACAGAATCCCGAGCACCAGTCGGCCAGAGAGGTTGGCAATGGAGATGACGGTGACCGCATTCGCCGCTGTTGCCGCATCCAGTTTCACCATTCCCTGAGCAATATCTTTCGCCACCCCAATCACATACAGACCGCTCATGCAGGCTGTCAGGAACATGACCGCCAGCATCCAGTACTGTGGTTGACGCATAGACTGCGCGAGGGTGAAATCATTCTCCACCACACCGTTAACGGTTTTCACCTCTTGCTGCGGCGCATCTTTCATCAGCGTGGCGCCGAACAGGATCATGACCAGAACGATAGCGCCCCAGATCATGAACGTTTTTTCAAGCCCCACGGAAGCAAGCAGGTGGGAATCGATAAATTTAAAACCGAGGCTCCCCAGGCCATAGGACCCAATGGCAAACGCAGAGATTAAACCTTTACGTTCCGGGAACCACTTGACACAGTTTGACAGGGTCAGCAGATAACCTGCACCGTCGGCAAGTCCCACCAGCACCCCGGCGCTCAGCCACAGCATCATCAGGTTGCTGGAATGCGCCGTCAGGAAAAAGCCCACGCCCAACAAGATACCCGATGCCATCGTCACCCGCTTCACGCCGAATCGCTCCTGCAATTTTCCCGCGACGGAAGATGAAAGCGCCAGCCCGAGGCTCAGCAAGCCGAAGGAGAACGCCACCTGGCTGACCGGTGCACCAAGCTTATCGGAAAGTGCACTGTTAAACAGGCTCCAGGTATAGACCGACCCCAGCGCAAACTGGGTCACGATGGTGCCAAAAAGCGTTAGCCAGCGCGTACGGTTGTAAGTTGATGTGTTCATGGCAGTTGTCCTGCAAGAGAAAGTAAGGGAATTCGCTGAGGACAACGATAAACAAAACCTTAATATGCCTGGGGTAAAACGGCATGAAATGCAGGAGGAATGGAATGAAATGCCATAAATCGGGAATGAATGACCTTGCCGGGGAATGAAGCGACAGCGTGTTAGTGACTGCTATCGCTACAACCCCCACGGCTATTGTATTCAGGATGTTATCGGCACGTTTAAAAAAGTAACAACCTTAAAAATTAGCGCTCACGCCCAGGGTGTACATAAACTCCTCACCCGTGGTGGTGTATTCCCCTTGTGCCAACGACGCATAGGCCGCCATATGCGTATTAAACGGAATATCCGTTCCGACGGTTACATCCATCCAGTTGCCGCTTTGTGTCGGTGCAGGTGTCTGTGGCATCCCAAACTGGGATTTCCACTGGTTTTCACCAAACTGCTGGTTATAGCTTATCTGCGCCCACGGGCGAAGCTCGCCGTACTGTGTATCCACGCGCCAGCCGAGCGTGCTGACGCTGGCATGCCAGAGTGGGTCGGTAAGCCCCTGCGTCGTCGCGCTGTCACCAAATTCGTTGATCATCATCGGTGCCGTGCCGTCATAACGCCATGCCATCACCGGACCGGTCGTGATACGCCCTGACACCGGAATGTTCCAGCCCACGCTCATGGCCCCTGCCGGCGTGGAACCCGACGGTAAACTCAGCGCAAGTCCAGGGGCATTTTGTGAGGACTGAATCCGCTCGGCGAGAATATCCTCATAACGCGGTTGGTGATCCGCATCCCATGTATAGCGTTCCGCCGTATTACTTTGGGCGTCTGAAACGATATATTCCTGTTGCCAGGCAAATGCTGTATTACAAAAAAACAGACAGGCTGAAATCCCCGCCAGGCCAGAAACAGCATGGCGACCACTGATTTTTTTTATCATCATCAAAGCGACTCCAGAGAGAGCCGAATTCGGCGATATTTGTCATTGTTTAGGAAGAGTTTTGCGGGCATATGGCCCTGTATTAACTATTGTCTTTATAGTAGACACGTCAAGCCTGACAGAATGAAAATTTTGCGATAACCGTTTCATTAAGGGAGATAACCGATGCAGCGTTGCGGTTGGGTAAGCCAGGATCAGCTTTATATCGACTATCACGATCGGGAATGGGGCGTACCGGAGACAGAAGGGAAAAGGCTTTTTGAGATGATCTGCCTGGAAGGTCAACAGGCGGGCTTGTCATGGATTACGGTGCTTAAGAAACGGGAAAACTATCGTAATGCCTTCCATCAGTTCGATCCGGTCGCCGTCGCTGCCATGACCGAGGACGATGTGGAACGGCTGGTCCAGGATGCAGGCATCATCCGCCATCGCGGTAAGATCCAGGCCATCATTGGTAACGCGCGCGCTTATCTGGCGATGGAGCAAAACGGAGAACCGTTCTCAGAATTTGTCTGGACGTTTGTGAACAATACGCCGCAAATTACCCAGGCCGCCACGCTCGCGGAAATCCCGGCCTCCACCCCGGCGTCAGATGCGCTCTCTAAAGCGCTGAAAAAACGCGGCTTTAAATTTGTCGGCTCCACCATCTGTTACGCCTTTATGCAGGCCTGTGGCCTGGTCAACGACCACGTTACCGGCTGCGTCTGTCATCCAGGGAGGCACCATGATCCGCAAATGGGAAAGTGATAATGCCGGGCCACTCCTGAGTCTGTGGCTTGAAAGCACCACGGAGGCGCACCCGTTTATCAGCGCGAGCTACTGGAAAGAGAACGAAGGTATGGTGCGGGATGTTTACCTGCCCGCCGCCGAAACCTGGGTATGGGAAGAGGATGGAATGCCGCGCGGCTTTATCAGCGTCATGCAGTCCCAGTTTGTAGGCGCGCTGTTTGTCTCAACTGACTTTATTGGTCGGGGGATTGGGCGTGCGCTGCTGAACCATGTTCAACAGCGCTTCCCGTATTTAAGCCTGGAGGTCTACCAGAAAAATGTCCGGGCGGTGAATTTCTATCATGCACAGGGTTTTCGCATTGAAGACAGCGCCTGGCAGGATGACACTCAGCACCCAACGTGGATCATGAGCTGGCAGGCGGATCAAACGCCGTGAGCGTAAGCTCGGGTCCCTGATATTTCTCGACCCAGGCCAGCGCCGTGTTCCCCGCGCAGCCATTCCCCAGCTTCGAGCTGGGGAGATCTTTGGTCAGAACGTTTACTGCACCGTTTTTACAAATACCGCCTTCGCTCGGCTCCAGGTCTGGCCATGCCCCCTGGTGAATGCAGATAACGCCAGGTTTAATCCCGTCGCTCACTACCGCCCCTGCCAGCACCTGGCCACGCTGATTCCAGACGCGAACCACGTCACCGTCAACGATCCCACGCGCGTGTGCATCTGCGCTGTTCAGGGTCACGGGCTCCCGTCCGGCAACCGCATACCGCTCGCGCAGTGATGAATAGTTAAGCTGGCTGTGCAGGCGATGGGCAGGATGGGCCGATAACACCTGCAACTGTTCCGGCTGGGCATTACCGTGCCACTCGTCCGGCTCAAGCCACGTTGGATGCGCCGGACAGTCGGCATACTTAAATTGGGCGATACGCTCGCTGTAGATCACAATCTTCCCGCTCTCGGTTTTCAGCGGATGGTTCTCCGGGTCGCGGCGGAAATCGGCGAAGCGAACAAACTGCGCATTCTGTTCGCTCTCCGGCATCTCAATAATCTGGTTCGCTTCCCAGAACTGCGCAAATGGCGGCAGCGTCACGCCCTGCTGGGCCCCGCGCTGACCTGCAATCTGGTAGAACGTCTCCAGCCACTGCAAATCCGTTTTGCCCTCGGTAAAACGCTCGCGCCCCCCCGTTTCCCACAACTCGCTCAGCTCAGCAAACACCTCAAAATCATCACGCGCCTCATCACGCGGCGCCACGACGCGCTTCATCGGTACCATATGCTGATTGCTGTAGTCACCGGTCATGGTGAGGTCGTTACGCTCAAACGAGGTGGTCGCCGGCAGCACAATATCGGCATGTTTGGCTGAGGCGGTCCAGAAGCATTCTGAGATAACCACCAGTTCTGGCTTCTGCCAGGCGCGGATCAGGCGATTCGTGTCCTGGTGATGAGTAAAGTTCGCGCCGCCGGCCCACCAGACAAACCGGATATCCGGGAAGTGGCGATCCAGACCGTTGTGCTGATAAAACCCGCCCGGGTTTTCCAGGGCTTCAACAATGCGCGCCACCGGGATTTTATCCACGGCATCTACACCGCCCTGAATCGAGCCCTGCAGAGAAGCCAGCACTGCCGCTTTGCGGGTCGGGTTGCCGCCATTGGCGAAGTGATAAGAGAGACCAAACCCACCGCCCGGCGTACCAATCTGCCCTAGCATGGCGGCCAGCGTCACGAGCATCCAGTGTTTCTGCTCACCGAACTGCTGGCGCTGCATCCCCCACCCAGACATTAACATCGTGGTGTTTTGGTGGAATAACGCTGCCAGTTCACGCAGTTTGGCCGCAGGAACCCCACAAATCTCTGCCGCCCACTCTGCCGTTTTGGCCATACCGTCTGTAATGCCCGTCAGATAGTCGGCGAAGTTGTCAAAACCGGTGGTACAGCGTGCGAGGAACCCGGTATCGTGCCAGCCGTTCTCCACCAGCGTATGGGCAATGCCCAGCATCATCGCCACGTCGGTGCCCATATGCGGGGCAATCCACTCGGCGCTGTCGCCGAAGAAGTCCATGGTTTCCGAGCGCATCGGGTCAATGCAGATGATGCGTTTGCCGCTTTTACGCAACGCATCGAAATACGGGATCCCCTGCTCGTCACTGGCATTCCACGCGATTTTCAGGGTGTTGAGCGGGTTGGCGCTCCACAGCACCACCACATCGGTGTGCTCCAGCACCAGCGGCCAGCTGGTCTGCTGCTGATACACTTCGTTACCGCCCACCACGTAGGGCATGATCGCCTGCGCTGCGCCGGTGGAGTAATCACCAAGATGGCCGGTATACCCCCCGGCCAGACTCATATAGCGCTGCAGTAACGTCGAAGCCTTATGCAGCACGCCATTTGAACGCCAGCCGTAAGATCCGGCAAAAATGGACGACGGGCCATACGTGTCGCGAATACGTTTGTGCTGCGCATGGATCAGCGCCAGCGCGTCATCCCAGCTCACCCGGACAAACTCATCCTGACCACGAATACCCTGCGGCTTGTCTGGCGACGCCAGAAATCCTTTACGCACCATCGGCCAGCGCACGCGCGTTTTGCTGTGCACCTGATCGCGAACGACGGTCTGTAAAGAGTTGGGATGTTGCGTTGGCAATGCTCCGCGAGACGACAGAACATTTTCGCCATCGGTCTCGACCAGCATCGGCCCCCAGTGGGCGGCGGTCAGAATCGTTTTTGTTGAGGTGCTCAAGCGTGCGCTCCTGGTTGCGTGCAGGTTTTACGGCCTTCTTAGTGAGGCAGTTTATGGTTTGTCACAAATTTCAGAGTTATACCCGGAATTTTCTCCGTATCTGGACGTCATAATCAACTGCCACGCGCGTCGTGGCAAAGAATAAAAAGGATTAAGGAAATAAGATGAAAAAACGCGTATTCGTTATTGCCGCTCTGGTGAGCGGTGCACTGGCTGTTTCTGGCTGCACAACAAACCCTTACACCGATGAAAGCGAAGCAGGTAAATCCGGCATCGGTGCAGGTCTCGGCTCGCTGGTAGGGGCCGGTGTGGGCGCACTCTCCTCCTCCAAGAAAGACCGCGGCAAAGGCGCGTTAATTGGCGCAGCGGCAGGTGCAGCCCTGGGCGGCGGCGTGGGTTATTACATGGATGTGCAGGAAGCAAAACTGCGCGACAAAATGAAAGGTACCGGCGTGAGCGTGACGCGCAGCGGCGATAACATCATCCTGAATATGCCAAACAACGTCACCTTCGACAGCAGCAGCGCAACGCTGAAACCAGCAGGGGCGAACACCCTGACCGGCGTGGCAATGGTGCTGAAAGAGTACAACAAGACTGCGGTGAATGTGATCGGTTATACCGACAGCACCGGCAGCCAGGATCTGAATATGCGTCTGTCTCAGCAGCGTGCCGATTCTGTGGCCAGCTCGCTGATCACGCAGGGCGTTGCAGCAAACCGCATCCGCACCAGCGGCATGGGCCCTGCAAACCCTATCGCCAGCAACAGCACGGCGGAAGGCAAAGCGCAGAACCGTCGCGTTGAGATTACCTTAAGCCCAATTCAGTAAGGGCTGCCCCCCTCTTCCAGGGGGAGAGGGGGATAAGGGCATCATGCCGCCACGTCGGCATGAACCGCTTGCCATCGCTAATTTTCCCGCTAAGGTGTTCTCACTCACTTCAGGGAATTCAGCGATGAGCAAACCAACACGGGCCACAATCAGCGACGTGGCGAAAGCCGCCAAAACCGGTAAAACCAGCATTTCACGCTACCTCAACGGCGAGAAACACCTGTTGTCCGATGCGTTGCTCGCTCGTATTGAACAGGCCATTGCCGATCTCGACTACCGCCCGAGTCTTATGGCGCGCGGGCTCAAACGGGGTCGTACCCGTCTTATCGGGCTTATCATCGCCGATATCACCAACCCCTACTCCGTTAACGTATTGAGCGGAATTGAAGCCGCCTGTCGCGAAAAGGGCTTTACGCCGCTGGTCTGTAACACCAACAACGAAGTCGATCAGGAGCTGCATTACCTGGATCTGCTGCGCAGCTATCAGGTCGAAGGGATTGTGGTAAATGCCGTGGGCATGCGTGAAGAAGGTTTAAACCGCCTGCAGCAATCCTCCCTGCCGATGGTTCTCATCGACCGCAAAATTCCGGAATTCGCCTGCGATGTCGTCGGGCTGGATAACACTCAGGCGGCGACAACCGCCACTGAGCATCTGATTGAACAGGGCTTTGAAGCCATCCTGTTTCTGAGCGAACCTCTGGGCATGGTCAACACCCGTCGTGAGCGACTGAGCGCGTTTCGTGCCACGCTGGAGCGTTACCCCGGCGTGATTGCCGAGAATGCCGAAACGCCCCTCCACGAAGCCGATCAGCTCGACAATACCCTGCGGCAGTTCCACACCCGCCATCGCGGAATGCGTAAAGCCGTTATTTCTGCCAACGGGGCGCTGACCCTGCAGGTTGCCCGCTCGCTTAAGCGCATTGGCCTGCACTGGGGAAGCGATATCGGTCTGCTGGGGTTCGACGAACTCGAGTGGGCAGAACTGGCTGGCGTCGGGATCACCACCCTCAAACAACCCACCTGGCAGATTGGCTATGCCGCTGTTGAACAAGTGGTTCGTCGTATTGAAGGCACCAGCGATGCCGTTCGCGAGCAGGTATTTTCCGGCGAGTTGATTGTTCGCGGCTCCACCGCCCGTTAATTTTCCCTTGTGATACCGATCATAAATTCAACATCCTGACCTTTTCTTTGGAACCGGTTCCATCTAGCGTAATAGTATTGATGTATTGCGATGGAGTCCGACGATGGGCAGAAAAATCATGGTGGTCACCGCCGCGTATGGCGCGGAACAGGTGCGACAGGCAGGAGGTCAACGGGCAATGCTGCCCGTCATTGCGGGCGCGGGTGCCGACGGCGTCGAGATCCGCCGCGAGTTGTTCAACAGCGAAGAGCTGCTGGCGCTGCCCGCGCTGGGTGAATCCATTGAGTTGCTGGGCCTGCTGGCATGCTACTCCGCCCCTGCGGCCCTGTTTATGCCCGATGGCACCCTCAACCCTGACCTGCCCCGTTATCTCAGCGAAGCCAGTACCCTGAATGCGCTGTGGCTCAAGGTCTCGCTGGGTCATTTCAGCGACACCCAGCCGCTTCACGCCCTGCGTGCCCTGCTCGATGAAAGCGGTATGGCCCTGGTGGTGGAAAACGACCAGACCGACTGCGGCCAGCTTGCGCCGATGCAGCGCTTCAAAGCCGCCTGCCGGGACATGGCGCTGCCCGTCACGCTGACGTTCGACATGGGCAACTGGCTGTGGGTGGGCGACTCCCCGGAAGAAGCCGCGCGCCATCTGGCCTCCGCAGTGAGCTATATCCACGTTAAAGCCGCCGTGCCGCATAAAGAAAATTTCCGCGCCGTGGCGCCGGATCGGGCCGATGCGCGCTGGCTGGATCTGCTTTGTCAGCTGCCCGCCGATGCCCCGCGTGGTATCGAGTTCCCGCTGGAAGGGGCGGATTTAACCGCCGTCACCCGTCATTACGTAAACCTGCTGCGTGAGGAGTAAACCATGCACAAGACGCTGGATGTGATCACTATCGGCGAAGCCATGGCAATGTTTGTCGCCACCGAAACGGGCGACCTGAGTACGGTGGAGCACTTTATCAAACGCGTGGCGGGGGCTGAGCTGAACGTCGCGACCGGCCTGGCGCGCCTGGGTCTGAACGTCGGCTGGGTCAGCCGCGTGGGTGATGACAGCTTTGGCCATTTCGTTCTCGATTCGCTGAAAAAAGAGGGCATTGATGCTTCCGGCGTCACCCTCGATGGACGCTTCCCGACCGGTTTCCAGCTTAAATCGAAAGTCGAAAATGGAACCGATCCCATTGTGGAGTATTTCCGTAAAGGGTCTGCGGCGAGCCACCTCTCAGTCGAGGATTACCACGCCCACTATTTCGCCTCTGCACGCCATCTGCATCTGAGCGGCGTGGCGGCTGCGCTTTCTGCCAGCTCGTATGCATTACTGGATCATGCCGCAACCACCATGAAGGCTCAGGGGAAAACGATCTCATTCGATCCTAACCTGCGCCCGGTGCTGTGGAAAAGCGAAGCGGAAATGATCGAGAAGCTGAACCGTCTGGCGTTTCAGGCTGACTGGGTTCTGCCGGGCGTGAAAGAAGGCATGATCCTGACCGGTAAAAACACCCCTGAAGGGATTGCCGATTTTTACCTTAACAAAGGGGTAAAAGCGGTGGTGCTGAAAACCGGCGCCGATGGCGCCTGGTTTAAAACGGCTAACGGCGAGCAAGGCGCAGTCGCGGCCGTGAAGGTCGATAGCGTGGTTGATACCGTCGGCGCTGGCGATGGTTTTGCCGTGGGGGTCATTAGTGCCCTGCTGGAAGGCAAACCGCTGCAACAGGCCGTCGCCCGGGGCAATAAAATTGGCTCGCTGGCAATCCAGGTGCAGGGCGACAGTGAAGGATTACCGACCCGCGCGCAGCTGAACGAATAAATTCCGTTTCCCTCCCCCTCTCCTCAGGTAGGTCAGGGGGAAACAAAACAAACCACCGTGTACCCTACATACAACGGCGGTACAAACCTCAACAACAGAGGCAAGCCTATGAACAGTTCGACCAATGCAGTAAAACGCTGGTGGTACATCATGCCAATCGTGTTTATCACGTACAGCCTGGCGTACCTTGATCGTGCCAACTTCAGTTTCGCGTCCGCGGCAGGGATCACCGAAGACCTGGGGATCACCAAAGGTATCTCTTCGTTGCTGGGTGCCCTTTTCTTCCTGGGCTACTTCTTCTTCCAGATCCCCGGCGCTATCTATGCGGAGCGTCGCAGCGTCCGCAAATTGATTTTCGTTTGCCTGATCCTGTGGGGTGCCTGCGCCTCACTGACCGGCGTGGTGAATAATATTCCAGCGCTGGCAGCCATTCGCTTTATTCTTGGGGTCGTTGAGGCAGCGGTAATGCCCGCGATGCTGATTTATATCAGCAACTGGTTTACCAAATCCGAGCGCTCACGAGCCAATACTTTCCTGATCCTCGGTAACCCGGTCACCGTGCTGTGGATGTCGGTGGTTTCTGGCTACCTGATCCAGTCCTTCGGCTGGCGCGAAATGTTCATTATCGAAGGGGTGCCGGCGGTTATCTGGGCATTCTGCTGGTGGATGCTGGTAAAAGATAAACCTGCGCAGGCGAAATGGCTCTCCGAAGATGAAAAAGCCGCTCTGCAGGCGCAGCTGGATAAAGAACAGCAAGGCCTGAAAGCGGTGCGTAACTACGGCGAAGCATTCCGCTCGCGTAACGTGATTCTGCTCTGCGCCCAGTATTTCACCTGGAGCATTGGCGTGTACGGTTTCGTACTGTGGCTGCCATCGATTCTCCGCAATGCCGGTGAAAACCTTGGCATGGTGGAAGTGGGCTGGCTGTCGTCTGTACCTTACCTCGCGGCCACGATCGCCATGATCATTGCGTCATGGGCATCGGACAAAATGCAGAACCGTAAGCTGTTTGTCTGGCCGCTGCTGCTGATCGCTGCCTTTGCCTTCATTGGTTCCTGGGCCGTCGGCGCGAACCATTTCTGGGTCTCTTACACCCTGCTGGTGATTGCGGGTGCGGCAATGTACGCCCCTTATGGACCGTTCTTTGCGATCATCCCGGAGATGCTGCCGCGTAACGTCGCAGGCGGCGCGATGGCACTGATTAACAGTATGGGGGCGCTGGGCTCGTTCTGCGGCTCCTGGTTTGTGGGTTACCTGAACGGAGCAACCGGCAGCCCGTCCGCATCGTACATATTTATGGGGGTAGCGCTTTTCACCTCCGTGTGGCTTACTCTGATTGTTAAGCCTGCTAATAATCAACAATTACCTGTCGGCGCACGCCACGCCTGAATCCTTAAAAATCAACGGAGATTAGCATGAAGCCGTCCGTCATTTTGTATAAAGCACTGCCGGAAGATCTGCAGAAACGCCTTGAGGAACACTTCACCGTTACCCAGGTGAAGAACCTCAGCCCGGAAACCGTGGCGCAGCACGCCGATGCGTTCGCCAGCGCCGAAGGTTTGCTGGGTTCAAGCGAAAAAGTGGATGTCGCCCTGCTGGAGAAAATGCCGAAACTTCGTGCTACCTCTACCGTTTCCGTGGGCTATGACAACTTCGACGTGGATGCCCTTAACGCCCGCAAGATCCTGTTGATGCATACGCCACATGCGCTGACGGAGACCGTGGCCGACACGCTGATGGCGCTGGTCCTCAGCACGGCGCGTCGTGTGGTCGAAGTGGCCGATCGCGTCAAAGCTGGCGAATGGACAAAAAGCATTGGTCCGGACTGGTTTGGGGTGGATGTTCATGGCAAAACGCTGGGCATCGTTGGCATGGGCCGTATTGGCCTGGCTCTGGCGCAGCGCGCACATTTTGGTTTTAACATGCCGATTCTATATAACGCGCGTCGTCATCACAGTGAAGCCGAAGAACGTTTTAACGCCCGCTACTGCGAGCTGGATACGCTGCTGCAGGAAGCCGATTTTGTCTGTCTGATCCTGCCGCTGACGGACGAAACCCGTCATCTTATCGGTAAAGAGGCGTTTGAAAAAATGAAGAAAACGGCCATTTTCATCAACGCGGGTCGTGGCCCGGTGGTGGATGAGAAGGCGTTGATTGAGGCTCTGCAACAGGGTGAGATCCACGCTGCCGGTCTTGACGTGTTTGAACAGGAACCGCTGCCGGTGGACTCACCGTTGCTTTCATTGCCCAACGTGGTGGCCCTGCCCCACATCGGCTCAGCAACCCATGAAACACGCTATAACATGGCTGCAACCGCGGTAGACAACCTGATCGCTGCCCTTAGCGGAAAGGTGGAAATCAACTGCGTTAACCCGCAGGTTCAGCGATAGAAATGAAAAAACCCGCCAGAAGGCGGGTTTTTAAAATTTGTGCTACTGGGTTGGAAGCTTACAGGCTTACAACGTTACCAGCTGCTGGGCCTTTAGCGCCGCTTTCGATGGTGAAGGAAACTTTCTGACCTTCATCCAGAGATTTGTAGCCTTCGTTCTGGATAGCAGAGAAGTGTACGAACACGTCTTTAGAGCCATCGTCAGGAGTGATGAAGCCGAAACCTTTATCAGCGTTGAACCATTTTACCAGACCAGTCATTTTAGCAGACATAGAATTACCTTAATTAACAAATATATTGTGCCTTCCGGCTTGATGGATTGTGTTACAGATTTTTAAGCGATGAAGGAAGGGTCACTACGAAGGGTATCTATGGATAACAATCTGGACTGCTTTACTAAACTGCTTTAGGTCTGTGTAACAAACCGACCTGTATAGTTATACCGATGTGGTAGAAGAATAACAAGCGTTATTTTCGCCCAGAATAAAAAACCCCGCCTGAGGCGGGGTTTTCCGATTTATTCTGTGGCAGCGACCGCTGCACTCCACGCCTGACTAAAGGCCTGGTGCTGGGAGGCCAGTGGCCCAATCAGCGCATTATACTGGCTTGCCTGCTGCGAGGTCGGGAACTGAATACCGTTGGCCACAAAGCTCACCTGAGTGCCCTGCTGGGAGATAAAGTCCCCCACCTGAACCAGCTGCTGCGTGAAAATTTGCGCGGCCGGGATCAGCGGTTGCATCGCTTCAGAAGGTTTCGACACCACTTTCTCATACACTTTGTCGAAGACCGGTTTGAGATCGTCGCCCTGCTTCAGCGCGGAACGTGACGCGTCCGCCTGCATTTTCGCATTCTGCAGCTGTTGGCTCAGCACGCCGAGCGCACCGTTGGACTGGCGCAGCGGTTCACGTTGCGTCATGTAATCCTGCGGGACGCGAATAGCGTTCACGCTATCCACAACCGGACGGATACCGGAATCCATCGCCTGGCTCACCTGCTGTGAATAACCATAAAGAATGGCGTAATCAGACACGAAGGGGCCAAACTGTTTTTTCTGATCCGCAGTCAGCGTCGGCAACCGTTCACCGCTGCGCATCACCGTATTCTGTAGAAAATCGATAAACGCTTTGCGCTGATCGCCTTCTTTATCAAAACACCCACTCAGGCTAACAACCATCAACAACGCCGCAATAGGCGCAAACCAGCGAGAGCAGGACTTTCCTGTCGCCATTTCATTACTCCTTTCACCCAAAAAAGCGCACACCGGCACATGCGTGCCCGACGCTGACAAGGATAGTCCAGGTCAGCCCTGCAAGATACTCTTTTCATGCAAAACGGCTATTGCCGTTTTATTTCTTACTATTTACAAAAAAATACCTGGCGAAGCCGACATAAGCGTAATCAGGTAATTAGTCTCACCGTGGCAACGGCTGAAACGCATAAAGCGATCGTTACCGCACGATTAATCACATCCGTGACGATCCGTCGTTTGTATTAGGGACTATTCTTAACAGGCTCTCTGATGTTCTTGATCCCGGTATGTGATTTAAGAGGAGTCCTCAATGGAATATAAAGATCCTGAGCTTGAGCTGCTGAGCAGCCTGGAACAGATTATTTTTAAAGATGTACCGCAGACGTTAACCCTGCAACAAAGATCCAATCCCTTTAAAGAATATGAGCAATTGCGCAAAGGGACTGGATTAAAAACTGAAGAATTCGCCAGAGCGATGGGTGTCAGCGTGGCTATGGTGCAGGAGTGGGAGTCAAAACGCGAAAAACCCACCCCAACCGAGCTAAAGCTGATGCGCCTGATTCAGGCCAACCCTGCACTCAGCAAGCATATAGCATGATGCAGTAAAGTGAGTTACCGCCCCCGCCTTTGCGGGGGCTTGTGTTTTAAAGGGGGGCACACCGCCAACCCGCCTCTTCCCAGACCAGTTCATGCGTCAATGCTAACCCCCGCAAAAAAGCCTCATCGTGAGAAACCACCAGCAATGCCCCGGGGAAACCGGCCAGTGCGGCTTCAATCGCCTCGACCGAGGCCAGATCCAGATGGTTGGTCGGTTCATCCAGCAGTAAAAGCTGCGTAGCGTCTTCACGCCACAAGACACAGGCCAGAGCAGCCTTGAGACGTTCCCCGCCGCTCAGCTCAGCCAGCGGAAGCACCACTTTGTCAGCGCCCAACTGAAGCTGCGCTAAACGGGTTCGCAGCACACCCTCTTCCAGAGGTGTATGACTCAGATTGAGATGCGCCATCACCGACTGCGAAAGATCGAGCTGCGACAGATGTTGATCGAGATAAGCGCAGTTTACCGATACCTTACACGTTCCTGAGAGCGGAGCCACTTCGCCGAGAATGGCTTTTAAAAGCGTCGATTTACCGCAGCCGTTTGGCCCTTTTAGCGCCACGCGCATCGGTCCGTCCATCCGCCAGTTGGTCGGAGGGAGAGTGACGTGTGGCAGCACCAGCCCCTCCATCACCAGCACCTGTTTCCCCTCAGCAATCTGGCTTCCAGGCAACGTGAACATCACCGGATTCTCCTCTTCAACTCGCTCCCGGGCCTTGTTCACCGCGGCATTCAGCGCTTCATGTTGATCGCCATGCTGTTTTTTCCAGGCGCCAATGCGCTCTTTGGCTGCCATGTTGTATCTGACCCGCTCGAACGAGGCGATATTAAGGTTATCGACCGTACGTAACGTCTTCGCCGAACGCCGCTGGCTTTCGTCATGCTCTTTTTGCATCCGCGCGCGGGTGCGTTTGCGTTCTGTTGCCGCATGTTCCAGTGCCGCACGGGCTGCCTGCTGTTCGGCGTCCCGCTGATGCGTATAGTCGTCGTAACTGCCACCGTAGTGGCGAAGACCCGAGGCGCTCAGTTCAAGAATACGCGGTACCTTCGCCAGCAGTTCACGGTCGTGGGAGGCCACCAGCACGCCCCCCTGATAACGGGCGAGCTGGTCGTAGAACCACTCACGTCCCTGCCGATCGAGATGGTTGGTGGGTTCGTCCAGCAGCAGATAATCCGCATCAGCCGTAAACGCGCCACAGAGCAACGCGCGAATGCGCTCGCCGCCACTGAGTTCCATGGCTGATTTATCCGGGTCAAATGGTGGAAGTTTTGCGTGGAAAAACGCCTCGCTCAGACGTTCTGCTACATCCCAGTGTCCGTCGAGTAACGCCAAATCATCGGGCTGGTAGTCACCGCTGTCGATGCGCTTACGCGCCGCAAAAATCGCCTCATACCCCAGCAGCTCAGCAAGCGTGGTTCGCGGGGAGATATCGGGCTGTTGTGCCACATAAGCGTACGTTGCAAAACGTTCGATATGACCGCTGGCAGGTTCATCACACCCTGCCAGCAAACGTAGCAGACGTGTTTTACCGCTGCCGTTGCGGCCAACCAGCGCGCACAGTGACGGCGCCAGAGAAAGATTCAGCGGACCAAAAAGGGTATCGCCCGTCGCAAACTGACAGGTCACCTGATGCAAAATAAAAGAAGGGGATTGCGCAAAATGAGCCATAAGCACTCCTGAATGAAATCAAAACATCCCCTGCCGACGCGGTCGCGTTTAGCAAGGATCGAAATTCATCAGTCGTGTTTGTTCATTTTCGGGATGCGCTCCTGAGGGAGAAATATAACGAGAAACAGGATAACGGTAATTTGCTGACCATTTCAAGGTGAATTTTTAGGCGATTGCACTGCGCTTACCTGGCTCACAAAAAACGAGACATAAAAAAACCCGCCGAAGCGGGTTTTTTCTCATCTGCTGGCCCGTCACCGGGCACATGCACGTTACTGCAGCAGCGAAATATCCGCCACGCGCAGGAACAGCTCACGCAGTTTTTCGAGCATAGAGAGACGGTTGATACGCAGCTCTTTATCTTCCACGTTCACCATCACTTTCTCGAAGAAGGCATCGATGACATCACGCAGTTCCGCCAGCTCCACCAGGGCTTCCTGGTAGCGGCCTTCGGCGAAATACGGCTCCAGCTTGTCACGCAGTACCACAACCTGCATCGCCAGGGCGATCTCTTCTGGCTCTTTCAGCGTCGCAGCGTTGACACGCTCGTTCAGCGTTTCGTCGGATTTCGCCAGAATGTTAGAGACACGCTTGTTAGCCGCGGCCAGTGCGGATGCAGCTTCCAGCGTACGGAAGTGGGAAACCGCCTTCATACGCGCATCGAAATCTGCCGGACGGGTTGGACGACGTGCCAGTACCGCCTGAATGGTATCGACGGTGTAACCTTCGTCCTGATACCACGCACGGAAGCGACCAAGCATAAAGTCGATCACATCGTCGACCACGTTGGCGTTGGTCAGCTTATCACCGTACAGACGTACCGCTTCTTCAGTCAGGGTCTGCAGATCCAGGTTCAGGTTCTTTTCAACGATGATACGCAGCACGCCCAGGGCAGCACGACGCAGCGCAAACGGGTCTTTGTCGCCTTTTGGATGCTGGCCGATGCCAAAGATACCTGCAAGGGTGTCCATCTTATCGGCAATCGCGACCGCACAAGCCACCGGATTAGACGGCAGCGCGTCACCCGCAAAGCGCGGCTGATACTGCTCGTTCAGGGCCACGGCCACATCTTCCGCTTCACCGTCGTGACGCGCGTAGTGCATCCCCATCACACCCTGGGTGTCGGTAAATTCGAACACCATGTTGGTCATCAGGTCACACTTGGACAGTAAACCCGCGCGCGTTGCGTGGTTCACATCCGCACCGATTTCACGTGCGATCCAGCCAGACAGCTCCGCAATACGGTCAGTCTTGTCGCGCAGCGTACCCAGCTGTTGCTGGAACAGCACGGTCTGCAGACGTGGCAGGTGATCTTCCAGACGCTTTTTACGGTCGGTGTTGAAGAAGAACTCGGCATCCGCCAGACGTGGACGCACCACTTTCTCGTTACCGGAGATAATCTGGATCGGATCTTTTGATTCAATGTTCGCCACGAAGATGAAGTTTGGCAGCAGCTTGCCGTCGTTGGCGTAAACCGGGAAGTACTTCTGGTCACCCTTCATGGTGTACACCAGCGCTTCAGCCGGCACGGCCAGGAATTTCTCTTCGAACTTCGCGGTCAGTACCACTGGCCATTCAACCAGAGAGGTTACTTCTTCCAGCAGGCTGTCGCTCAGATCCGCTTTACCGCCAATCTTACGCGCCGCGTCTTCCGCATCCGCCTTGATTTTGGCTTTACGCTGTTCGTAGTCAGCAATAACTTTACCGCGCTCCAGCAGGATCTGCGGATACTGGTCAGCATTGTCGATGGTGAACTCAGGCTCGCCCATGAAGCGGTGCCCACGGATCACGCGATCGGACGCCACACCCAGGATGGTGGCCGGAATAACGGTATCGCCCAGCAGCAGCGTCACGGTGTGCACAGGACGCACGAAGTGCACGTCGCTTGCGCCCCAGCGCATCAGTTTTGGAATCGGCAGCCTGGCCAGCGACGTGGCAATCATGTCAGGCAGCAGCGCTTGCGCACTTTCACCTTTCACATGTGCACGGTACAGCAGCCACTCGCCTTTATCGGTGGTCAGACGCTCAGCCTGATCGACGGTGATACCACAACCACGCGCCCAGCCTTCAGCCGCTTTGCTTGGCTTGCCTTCAGCATCAAACGCCTGAGCAATCGCCGGGCCACGTTTTTCAACTTCACGATCCGGCTGAGACGCCGCCAGGTTCGCCACTTTCAGCGCCAGACGACGCGGAGCAGCAAACCATTCAATTTTACCGTGTGCCAGGCCAGCGTTATCCAGCTCAGCAGTCACGTTCGCAGCAAAAGATTCAGCCAGGCTGCGCAGGGCTTTTGGTGGCAGCTCTTCGGTGCCAATTTCCACCAGGAAAGTTTTCTCAGACATGGCCGCCTCTTATTTGTTTCGGTTGCACATCGGGAAGCCAAGGGCTTCACGGGACGCATAGTACGCTTCTGCAACGGCTTTGGTCAGGGTACGAATACGCAGAATGTAGCGCTGACGTTCAGTCACGGAGATGGCTTTGCGGGCGTCCAGCAGGTTGAAGCTGTGGGCGGCCTTCAGAATACGCTCGTAAGCAGGCAGCGGCAGCGGAGACTCCAGCGCCAACAACTGCTGCGCTTCTTTCTCGTACTGCTCGAAGCAGGTGAACAGGAAGTCCACATCCGCGTATTCGAAGTTATAAGTGGATTGCTCCACTTCGTTCTGATGGAACACGTCGCCGTAGGTGGTTTTACCCAGCGGGCCGTCGCTCCAGACCAGGTCGTAAACGCTGTCTACGCCCTGAATATACATGGCCAGACGTTCCAGACCGTAGGTGATTTCGCCGGTAATCGGTTTACATTCCAGACCGCCAACCTGCTGGAAGTAAGTGAACTGCGTCACTTCCATACCGTTCAGCCACACTTCCCAACCCAGACCCCAGGCACCCAGCGTTGGGTTCTCCCAGTTATCTTCCACGAAACGGATGTCGTGAATGGTTGGATCCATACCCAGCTCTTTCAGTGACCCGAGGTACAGTTCCTGAATGTTGTCTGGCGATGGCTTAATCACCACCTGGAACTGATAGTAATGCTGCAGACGGTTCGGGTTTTCGCCGTAACGGCCATCGGTCGGACGACGTGAAGGTTGCACATAAGCAGTCGCCATTGGCTCCGGCCCCAACGCGCGTAAGCTGGTCATTGGGTGTGAAGTGCCTGCGCCTACTTCCATGTCCAAAGGTTGAACAATGGTACAGCCCTGACGAGCCCAGTAATCCTGTAAGGTCAGGATCAGGCCCTGGAAGGTCTTGGTATCAAACTTTTGCATAGTATGTCGTGCTGGATACGTGTGGTTTTAAATGGAAGGGACCAGTATACCCGCTGCCTGCAAGATATACAGTACGAAACGGGTTTGTTTAGGGAAAATTGGGGAAATAAGCCACCACGCCAGGCAGCTGCCGGCGTCTGGCTGTTGATTATGCGGGTGGCTTAGCGCATGGAGAGATGTAAAAACTGACCGTCTGCGTCAAACGAACAGACAAAGCCCTCTTTACGGGACGTATGGCCTTTCAGCTCATAACTCCCCTGGAATCGCTCAAATCCGGTGACATCAATGTTCTGCGCATCCGAGTTATAGCGGCGCGCAGCCTGATCCTTACAGAACTGCTCCATATTCAGGGAGCGTTCCGGGCTGATTTTTCCCTGCTGTGCTTTTTGCACGGGTGCAGAGGGTGGCGTACTGCAACCTGCCAGGATAAACAGCAGAAAGAGTGACGCCGCACGCTTCATCATCATTTTTATTACCGCCCTGTTCAGTGGCTGTTATTTTTAGTAGCAAAGCTTTTATAGATTATGCCCTGGCATTCTGCGAACCTCGCGGCTTTCAAACAAGGCTGCTCAATAAAACTCAGAATTTTCCAGGGAGAGGCTTCAATACAATCGCAGTCACACTGAATTTACAAGGGATGATGAGGAACTGATGTCGTCAAAAATTAGCTGGATTGATAATCTGCGAGGAATAGCGTGTCTGATGGTGGTCATGATCCACACGACGACCTGGTATGTCACCAATGCGCACAGTATCAGCCCTGTTAACTGGGATATAGCCAATATTCTTAACTCCGCGTCGCGGGTCAGTGTGCCGTTGTTCTTTATGATTTCCGGCTTTCTCTTTTTTGGCGAGCGTAGCGCGCAACCGCGTCATTTTATCCGCATCGCCGCCTGCCTGGGCTTCTACAGCGCCGTGGCCTTGCTCTATATCACCCTGTTCACCTCGATTAACGCCGGGCTATCACTCAAATACCTTCTGCAAAAACCCGTCTTCTACCATCTGTGGTTTTTCTTCGCCATTATCGTTATCTATCTGGTTTCCCCACTGATTCAGGTGAAAACCGTGAGCGGGAAAATGCTGCTGGCGCTGATGGTGGTCATTGGCATCATAGCCAACCCGAATACGGTCTCGCAGAAAATTGATGGTTTTGAATGGTTACCGGTCAATCTCTATATCAACGGCGATACCTTTTACTACGTACTCTACGGCATGCTGGGGCGAGCTATCGGGATGATGGACACCCAAAAACGCGGCATGAACGGGCTATGTGCAGCGCTGTTTATCATCGGCGTGATCGTCATTTCGCGTGGGACGCTGCATGAACTGCAATGGCGCGGCAATTTTGCCGATACCTGGTACCTGTATTGCGGCCCGATGGTCTTCATCTGTGCCGTATCCCTGCTTACGCTCGCCAAAAACACCCTGAACGCACGCCCCCTTCCGGTGCTGAGCGTTATCTCCCGACACTCGCTCGGAATATACGGTTTTCACGCGCTGGTGATCCACGCCCTGAGAACGAGAGGGGTAGAGTTCAAAAGCTGGCCGGTACTGGATATCCTCTGGATTTTCACCGTCACGCTGATGGCGAGCCTGCTGCTGTCAATGCTGCTGCAGAAGGTCGACACCCGCCGCTTCGTCAGTTAACGCTGCGCTGTCGGGCACGATGATACTGGCGCGGGGAGGAAAACCCCGCGGCCAGTGAGGCCTGTTCCACGCCACGCCCTTGCAACAGCCACTGTTCAGCCACCGCCAGACGCAACTGCTCCAGATAGTCGCGAACGCTTATCCCTAAATGCGTCTGAAAAAGCCGCGTTAAATGGCGCGGGCTGACATGCGCCAGAGCGGCAATCTCGGGTAAAGCCCAGGCTTTGTGCGGCTCGGTGGTAAGCGCGTCCTGCGCACGATGAATGGCCGGGTGAAGATGATTGCGGTAGCGTAACCATGGCGACAGCTGGGGATCGTCCCCGGAGCGACGAAACCAGACCACCATTTCGCGCGCCACGGCCAGCGCTTTTTCTGCGCCACACAGGCGGTTAATCATATGCAGCGCCAGGTCGATGCCCGAGGTGATGCCGGCGCTGGTCCAGATATTCTCATCCTGCACGAAGATCCGGTTTTCTTTGATGATTGCCGTCGGAGCCGCCGTACGCAAACGGCTTATAACGTCATGATGCGTTGTGCACTGCCGGTGGTTCAGCAAGCCCGATTTTGCCGCCAGCAACGCCCCTGAACAGACACACATGACGGTGATATCCTGACGATGAATGTGCGGCTGCAGGCGCATTAACCAGTGCTGGATCAGCTGCGCCTGCGGCGTTGAGAACTGAAAGCGGGAGTCGCTTACCCCCGGCAGCACCAGCAAACTGCCCTCAGGCAGGTTTTCCGGCAGCGGCTGAATACCGCCCATCATCAGACCAATCGACGTCGGAACCTCTGCCTGCGGACCAATGTAATGCAGGCGAAACGCGTCCCCGGCCAGCACAAAGGTCTCTGCCGGACCCGTCATGTCTAATGACAGCACCCCGGGCAACATCACAAACCAGACGTCGATGCTCATTACAGTGACTCCAGCGTCTCCGCAACCGTTTTAATGTCGGCAAACCGCCCGGCCAGTACCGTCTCGGTACGATGGCGCAGTTCCTCTGCGCTCAGGGTTATCCCCTTGTGCGTCATTGGAAACGTGAGCGTTGCCTCGCTAACAAAGGTCACAGCATAGCCCAGATCGGATGCCACCCGCGCAGTGGTTTCACAGCATTGTTCCGTGCGAATGCCGCACACGATGAGCTGATTAATGTCTCGCTCACGCAGCCAGCGGTCAAGCCCGGTATCCGTGAACGCATTATGGACGTGTTTCTGGAAGACCACGTCCGGCTGATGACGTAAAAAGGCCATCGGTTTGACATAGCCGCTTTGCAGTGTGAACGGACCGTCTTCATCTACATGGAAAATATCAACGACAGGAATGCCACGCGCCTGGCAGCCCTCAATCAGCCCCAGCATCGCCTGCTGAAAGGCAGGAATTTCGTCCTCCTGCCAGTAATGACGATGATGAAAAGACTGCTGAGTATCGATGTTGATTAATGCAGTACGTGACATGTTGAATCTCCTCGCCAGTGGGTATGACACCATACTGGCAAGGAAATAAAGGCCCGCACAGACCAAAAAAGGACAACCTCGTGCCTCTGACAGACAACCGTATTTACGACATCAGCGGCAGCAGCTGTTGGTAGATTTTGCGAAAGACCTCGCGTCTTTGCGCATAACGCGCATGACGTGACGCATCAGGCAGATGCGCCTGTTCCAGTTGAAGCTGCGGTAACAGCTGAGAAAGCGGCGTTTCCGGGTTCATGGCAATCTGTGCCAGTCGCGCTGCACCGAGCGCAGGCCCCACATCACCACCGGTACGAAAATCGAGCTGCAGTCCGCTGATATCAGACAGCATCTGGCGCCAGTAGCTGCTACGCGCACCGCCGCCAATCAGGGTGATACTCGCCGGCGTCACACCGCAGTCATGTACCACGTCCATTCCGTCCGCCAGGGCATATCCCACGCCTTCCAGAACGGCACGAGCCAGTTCCGCCGGACCATGCTGATGGGTTAACCCAAAGAATACCCCTTTCGCTTCCGGGTTGTTATGCGGCGTGCGCTCGCCGGAAAGATAGGGTAAAAACCAGACGGTACCCGCACTTTCATCCGCCTGCTGTGCAGCAGCAATCAGTGCCGGAACATCAGCCATCCCGGTCAGTTTCGCGGCCCAGTCAAGGCAAGAGGCGGCGCTCAACATAACCGACATCAGATGCCATTTTCCCGGCAGCGCATGGCAGAAACTGTGAACGGCACTTTCAGGATTACTGCGATAACCCTCGCTGACCGCAAAATAGACGCCAGACGTTCCCAGCGAAAGCATCGCCTGCCCGGCTTCCACCATCCCGACCCCCACGGCACCCGCCGCGTTGTCACCGCCACCGGCCACCACCGGGACAGCAGGCATATTCCAGCGTTCTGCGACGGCAGGCTGTAAGGTACCCGTTATCTCACTGCCCTCATAGAGCGCTGGCATATGTTCGCGAGTCAGGTGGCAGGCATCGAGCATGGCCTCGCTCCAGTCACGTTTGGCCACGTCGAGCCACATCGTGCCGGCAGCGTCGGACATGTCGCTGGCGAAATCACCCGTCATGCGAAAACGCAGATAATCTTTTGGCAGTAAAACTTTCGCCACCTGACGGAAAATTTCCGGCTCATGGCGGTGTACCCACAGTAACTTTGGTGCGGTAAAACCGGGCATCATCAGGTTGCCGGTAATACTGCGGGAGGTGGGTACTCGCTCTTCAAGGAGTGCGCACTCTTCTGCACAGCGACCATCGTTCCAGAGAATGGCCGGTCGCAGGACGTGATGCTGACTGTCCAGTAACGTCGCGCCGTGCATTTGCCCGGCAATGCCGAGGGCTTTGACGTCACGCAGACTGTGCTGTTCACCTAGCGCTTTGATTGCACGATCCGTTGCCAGCCACCACTGCTCCGGATCCTGTTCCGACCATAGCGGATGCGGACGTGAGACCTGCAGCTTTTCTGTCTGCGTTGCTAACACGTCGCCCTGCTCGCTTAACAGGATGGCTTTCACACCCGATGTGCCAAGATCAATCCCGATATACATTCGGTGACTCCTTTAACAGAAATGCCCGGTGGCGCGACGCTTACCGGGCTTACGTTATTATCTACTCACTGTTATTTATCGAACAGGTAGTGATTAACCAGGTTTTCCAGCAGCTCCTGATGCCCGCTCTGATGCTGCGGTGCCAGTTGATGTTGTTCAGCGTACTTCGCGACGTCCGCAAGCGATAACTGGCCTTTCAAAATTTGCTGACCCAGCTCACTGTTCCAGCCGCTATAACGCTTCGCGACACGTTTATCCAGTTCACCGTCTTCAATCATACGGGCGGCGACTTTGAGCGCCAGCGCCATGGTATCCATTGCGCCAATATGGCCGTAGAACAGGTCGTATTTGTCGGTGCTCTGACGGCGCACTTTGGCATCGAAGTTCAGCCCGCCGGTGGTGAAACCACCCGCTTTGATAATTTCATACATCACCAGCGCATTCTCTTCCACGCTGTTCGGGAACTGGTCGGTATCCCAACCCAGTTGCGCATCGCCGCGGTTAGCATCAACAGAACCGAAGATACCCAGCGCGATAGCAGACGCGATCTCGTGATGGAAAGAGTGGCCGGCCAGCGTGGCATGGTTGGCTTCAATGTTAACTTTGATCTCTTTTTCCAGGCC
This sequence comes from Enterobacter sp. WPR_3_1, assembly GCF_003635055.1. Classification (NCBI taxonomy): domain Bacteria; kingdom Pseudomonadati; phylum Pseudomonadota; class Gammaproteobacteria; order Enterobacterales; family Enterobacteriaceae; genus Enterobacter; species Enterobacter sp. WPR_3_1. Next base: position 34,848 of record NZ_RBXU01000014.1, read on the forward strand.
GAACTGTTTCAGGAAGCCGTACACGGTAGCAACGTCGTAGTCGTACTGGTGCTTAGTAGGTTCCTGAGGCTTCGGTTCGATCAGCAGCGTACCGCGGAAACCGATTTTGTGTTTATGGTCGACCACCATCTGCATAAAGCGGCCAATCTGCTCGCGCTCCTGACGCAGGTCGGTGTTGAGCAGGGTTTCATAGCCTTCACGACCGCCCCACAGCACATAGTTTTCGCCGCCCAGCTGATGCGTGGCGTTCATTGCGGTAACCACCTGCGTTGCCGCCCAGCTAAACACTTCCGGATCCGGATTGGTTGCCGCACCCGCGCCATAGCGTGGGTTGGTAAAGCAGTTGGCCGTGCCCCACAGCAGCTTCACGCCGCTTTGCTGCTGTTTAGCCGCCAGCACATCCACCATCTGCGCGAAATTGTTCAGATACTCTTTCAGTGAGGCGCCTTCCGGCGACACATCCACGTCATGGAAGCAGTAGTAGGGCACGTTCAGCTTGTGGAAGAATTCAAAGGCGACATCGGCTTTACGCTTCGCCAGCTCGATGGCCTCACCCGGCTGCTGCCATGGACGGTCAAAGGAACCCACGCCGAACATATCGGCTCCGTTCCAGCAGAAGGTATGCCAGTAACAGGCGGCAAAGCGCAAATGATCTTCCATGCGCTTACCCAGCACCAGCTCATCCGGGTTGTAGTGACGAAATGCTAAAGGATTGGTTGTTTTCGGGCCTTCGTAACGAACACGATCGAGTTGGTCGAAATAAGCTTGCATATTGAGCTCCATAATCAGGGTATGCGGCGAGTCGTTGATACAGGAGTAATAGTGAATAGACATTTTGGCTTGCTCAATTACGTTATTTCACACTGCTATTGAGAGAATGCACAACTGTGCGCTGGCTCGCAAAATAATGTGCAGGCAAACTATTTTTCGGCCCCTCTTCCATAATCAAATGTAATTAAGACGTTACGTATTTTAAAATTCGATCGCGGTCATAAATTCAGAAATAAACCAAATATCATAATGCGAAGATAAAAATCTGTAATTGCCAGCCCGCCTTTCCCCGTTAAAAATTTGCTGCGTCCCAGCAGTGAATGTTTCTTTTATCTCAGCAACACATACCCCTACAAAAAGGCCTTATAATTATGAAGATAAAGAACCTGTCCCTTACTCTCTGCACTACGCTCCTCCTTGCAAGCTTTGCCGGACATGCCAAGGAAGTCAAAATTGGCATGGCGATTGACGATCTGCGCCTTGAACGCTGGCAGAAAGATCGCGATATTTTTGTGAAAAAAGCGGAATCACTTGGCGCGAATGTGTTTGTGCAATCCGCGAACGGCAACGAAGAAACGCAAATGTCGCAAATTGAGAATATGATCAACCGCGGCGTCGATGTGCTGGTCATTATCCCTTATAACGGCCAGGTATTAAGTAACGTCGTTAAAGAAGCCAAACAAGAAGGCATAAAAGTCTTAGCCTATGACCGCATGATTAATAATGCGGATATCGATTATTATATTTCGTTCGACAATGAAAAAGTGGGTGAATTACAGGCTAAAAGCCTGATCGACAAAGTACCTCAGGGCAATTATTTCCTGATGGGCGGCTCGCCGGTTGATAACAACGCCAAGCTGTTCCGCGAAGGGCAAATGAAAGTCCTGAAGCCGTATATCGACAGCGGTAAGATTAAAGTGGTCGGCGATCAGTGGGCGGATGGCTGGCTGCCAGAAAACGCGCTGAAAATCATGGAAAACGCCTTAACCGCCAACAACAACAAAATCGATGCTGTCGTCGCATCCAACGATGCCACCGCAGGGGGCGCAATCCAGGCACTCAGCGCCCAGGGGCTGGCAGGAAAAGTGGCTATTTCGGGTCAGGATGCCGACCTCGCGGGCGTCAAACGCATCATGGCAGGCACACAAACCATGACCGTCTACAAACCGATTACCCAGCTTGCGAATACGGCGGCGGAAATTGCCGTGGAGCTGGGAAATGGTAAGCAACCTAAGGCAGACGCGACGCTGAATAACGGGCTTAAAGATGTTCCGGCTCGTCTGCTCACCCCCATTGAAGTCAATAAAGACAACATTGACGCCACCGTCATTAAAGACGGTTTCCACAAGAAGAGTGAACTGTAATCCAGCGCGCCCCTGCTCTGCGGGGGCGCATCGAGTTGTACTGTTCTTCCCTCGGGTCATGTGGAGCAGTTATGCCTTATTTACTTGAAATGAAAAGCATCACCAAGCGCTTTGGCGCGGTGAAAGCGGTCGACAACGTCAGTCTGCGGCTCAATCCCGGCGAAGTGGTCTCGCTGTGTGGCGAAAACGGATCGGGCAAATCGACGTTGATGAAAGTGTTGTGTGGGATCTACCCGCACGGCAGTTACGAAGGCGAAATTGTCTTTGCCGGTGAAGTGATTCAGGCGACACACATTCGCGATACCGAACGCAAAGGCATCGCCATCATCCACCAGGAGCTGGCGCTGGTGAAGCACCTCACCGTGCTGGAGAACATTTTTCTGGGGGCCGAAATTTCACGTCATGGCGTACTGGATTACGACACCATGACGCTACGCTGTGAAAAACTGCTGGCCCAGGTAAGTCTCGCGATTTCCCCGGATACGCGCGTCGGTGATCTTGGCCTCGGGCAACAACAGCTGGTTGAAATCGCCAAGGCGCTGAACAAACAGGTAAGGCTGTTGATCCTCGATGAGCCAACGGCCTCCCTCACCGAGCAGGAAACGGCCGTCCTGCTCAATATCATTCGCGATCTGCAAAACCACGGCATTGCGTGCATCTACATTTCGCACAAGCTCAATGAGGTAAAAGCCATTTCGGACACCATCTGTGTGATCCGCGACGGTCAGCACATCGGCACACGTGAAGCTGCCGGCATGAGTGAAGATGACATTATCACCATGATGGTGGGGCGCGAGCTCACGGCGCTCTATCCAAACGAACCGCACACCACGGGTGACGAAGTGTTACGCGTGGAAAACCTCACCGCGTGGCATCCCGTTAACCGCCACATCAAGCGCGTTAATGACGTCTCGTTTTCCCTTCACAGCGGCGAAATCCTCGGTATTGCGGGGTTAGTCGGGGCCGGACGAACTGAAGCCGTCCAGTGCCTGTTTGGCGTGTGGCCGGGCCGCTGGGAAGGCCGTATTTTTATCGACGGACAGCCGGTAAAAATCGAGAACTGCCAGCAGGCGATTGCCCACGGTATCGCCATGGTGCCGGAGGATCGCAAGAAAGATGGCATCGTCCCGGTCATGGCAGTGGGTAAAAACATCACGCTTGCCGCGCTCGATAGGTTCTCCGGTGCGCTGAGCAGCCTCGATGATGCTGCTGAGCAACAGTGCATTCTCCAGTCGCTCGCCAGACTCAAGGTCAAAACATCCTCCCCGGAACTGGCCATTGGACGTCTGAGCGGGGGCAACCAGCAGAAGGCAATCCTGGCGCGCTGCCTGCTCCTCAACCCACGCATATTGATCCTGGACGAGCCGACGCGTGGGATCGATATCGGCGCCAAGTACGAAATCTACAAACTGATTAATCAGCTTGTACAGCAAGGGATTGCCGTCATTGTCATCTCGTCTGAGTTACCCGAAGTGCTCGGCCTGAGCGATCGCGTGCTGGTCATGCACGAGGGAAAACTGAAAGCCAATCTGATTAACCAGAACCTGACGCAGGAGCAGGTGATGGAAGCCGCTTTAAGGAGCGAACGTCATGTCGAAAAGCAATCCGTCTGATATTAAAGTCGCTGTTCCGACGCCCGGCGCGTTTGCCGGGCTAAAAGCGCTGAACCTGCAGGTTTTCGTGATGATCGCGGCGATTATTGCCATCATGTTGTTCTTTACCTGGATGACCGATGGCTCGTACTTAAGCGCGCGTAACGTCTCTAACCTGCTGCGTCAGACTGCCATTACCGGCATCCTCGCGGTGGGCATGGTATTCGTGATTATCTCGGCGGAAATCGACCTGTCGGTGGGGTCGATGATGGGTCTGCTTGGTGGCGTGGCGGCCATTTTTGACGTCTGGCTTGGCTGGCCACTGCCGCTGACCATTGCGGTTACGCTGGTGCTGGGCCTGCTGCTGGGCGCCTGGAACGGCTGGTGGGTTGCCTACCGTAAAGTCCCGTCGTTCATTGTCACGCTGGCGGGGATGCTGGCCTTCCGCGGGATCCTAATTGGCATCACCAACGGCACCACCGTCTCCCCTACCAGCGCAGCCATGTCACAAATTGGTCAGAGCTACCTCGCCGATAGCGTCGGCTTTACGTTCGGTGTGATTGGGTTGCTGGCATTTGTGGCCTGGCAGTGGCGTGGACGAATGCGCCGTCAGGCGTTGGGTCTGGCATCGCCAGCGTCAACGTCCACAGTCGGTCGTCAGGCACTCACTGCGGTCATTGTACTGGGCGCAATCTGGCTTCTGAACGACTATCGCGGTGTCCCGACGCCGGTATTGCTGCTGGCACTGTTGCTGCTGGCCGGGATGTTTATGGCCACGCGTACCGCGTTTGGCCGCCGTATTTATGCCATCGGCGGCAACCTTGAGGCTGCTCGTCTTTCAGGGATCAACGTCGAGCGCACCAAACTCGCCGTCTTCGCCATTAACGGCCTGATGGTTGCTATCGCCGGGTTGATCCTCAGCTCGCGTCTGGGGGCGGGTTCTCCCTCGGCCGGGAACATCGCCGAGCTGGATGCTATCGCCGCCTGCGTCATTGGCGGCACCAGCCTCGCAGGCGGTGTCGGCAGCGTGGCAGGCGCGGTGATGGGGGCATTTATTATGGCTTCGTTGGATAACGGGATGAGTATGATGGACGTCCCGACGTTTTGGCAGTATATCGTCAAGGGGGCCATTCTTTTGCTGGCAGTCTGGATGGACTCTGCAACCAAGCGACGAGCCTGATAACAATATTGTGACTTATTTGGGAAGTTAGCCATGTTTGAAAAGCGTCACCGCATCACGTTGTTATTCAATGCCAACAAAGCCTACGACCGTCAGGTGGTGGAGGGCGTTGGTGAATATTTGCAGGCGTCGCAATCCGAGTGGGATATTTTTATCGAAGAAGATTTCCGAACCCGTCTCGAAAACATCAAAGAGTGGCTGGGCGATGGGGTCATCGCTGACTACGACGACCCCGTCATTGAGCAATTGCTGACTGACGTCGACGTTCCGATTGTCGGCGTCGGCGGCTCTTACCATGCGCCCGAGCACTATCCGCCGGTCCACTATATCGCCACCGATAACCATGCGCTGGTTGAGACCGCCTTCCTGCATTTGAAAGAGAAAGGCGTCCATCGCTTCGCGTTTTATGGTTTACCGTCAACCAGCGGCAAGCGCTGGGCAGTTGAGCGCGAACATGCTTTCTGTCAGCTTGTCGCGCAGGAGAAGTACCGCGGCGTGGTTTATCAGGGGCTGGAGACCGCGCCGGAAAACTGGCAGCACGCGCAAAACCGACTGGCGGACTGGCTGCAAACCCTGCCGCCGCAAACCGGCATCATTGCCGTTACGGATGCTCGAGCCCGCCACGTCTTGCAGGTCTGCGAACATTTACACATTCCGGTGCCGGAAAAACTGTGCGTCATTGGCATCGATAACGAGGAGCTGACGCGTTACCTCTCTCGCGTGGCGCTCTCGTCCGTGGCACAGGGTACGCGTCAGATGGGCTATCAGGCGGCGAAGTTACTGCATCGTCTGCTGGATAAAGAAGCGTTGCCGCTTCAGCGCTTACTGGTTCCCCCTGTCCGTGTAGTCGAACGCCGTTCAACGGATTACCGCTCCTTAAGCGACCCGGCAGTTATTCAGGCCATGCACTACATTCGCAACAACGCCTGCAAAGGGATTAAGGTCGATCAGGTGCTGGACTCGGTGGGCATTTCCCGTTCGAATCTGGAGAAGCGGTTTAAAGAGGAAGTGGGCGAAACCATTCATGCGGTCATCCACGCCGAGAAACTGGAGAAAGCACGCAGCCTGCTGATCTCCACCTCATTGTCGATCAACGAAATCTCACAGATGTGCGGTTACCCGTCGCTGCAATATTTTTATTCGGTGTTCCGAAAGGAGTATGAAAGTACGCCAAAAGAGTACCGGGAGCGTCACAGCGAAGTGATGATGTAGAAAAAAGAGAAAAGAAAACGCCTTCCGATGGAAGGCGTTTTTTTGAATTACATATGTGCGGCGATTAAGCGCTGGTTATCCTGGTACATCGCGAACAGATAGTTGTTATAGCTCTGTCCCTTGGTCGAATAACCTTTCAGCTTGTGGATCATCGTGCTGGCCGTCACTTCCTGATCCGCTTTACGCAGCTGAGCGCGCGATTTACGGAACGATGAGTAGGCCGGATGCGTGTTCAGATTCACCACGTAGGCATTCACGGAATCTTTCACTGATTCAAACTGAGAATAGCCTTTCACCTTACCTGGTGCATTGTTACAACGCCCCTTGATACATTTCATACCAAACAGGTTGTTGTTATTACGCGCCAGTTTCGAGGTACCCCAGCCACTTTCTGCTGCAGCCATGGTCGCAACCATGCTCCCCGGGATAATGTCGACACGCTCTAAGAGAGAGTTCCACGGCACACGGCGCGTGTTACCGTTCCAGCTCACCTTGTAGCGTTTGGTGATATCTTTCAGACGCGCGCGTTCTGATGGCGACCAACGGCTGTCGTACTGTTTGGCAATCAACCAGTTACGATCCGCAGTAATCGCGGCGTTTTGACTTGTGATGTAAGGCATTACCGTCCGGAGAAACGCTTTTTTCCTTGGTGTTCCGGAAGGGTATTTTCGCAAATCAGGAAGTGAACTACTCTTTGCACTATTGCGAGAATACTCTTGTTTACTGCTAACCTTACTACTTGTCGTCTTTATTACGTGGGCTTTCTTACTCGTTGTATCCGTGTGCGTCTTCGCAAGCACCTCACCCGAAAATGCCATGGTGAGTAACATGAGTATCGCGGCCCCATATCGTCGAATGGGAGTCGATATCATTAGGTCTCCTGGTCGGATATAAACATTCCAACACCTTATTTTTTTCACAAATTTGAGAGCGGAATCTCAAATCATAACAAAAATAGACTGCAAGAGCACGTATAGAAATAGTCCAATTCCGAAACTATGTCACCTGAAACCTGCTCACATAAGCATCAATTCTGAAAAATTGTGCGCGAACTCGCAGATAACTTCCTAATTTTGCGCGGGATCACTCATCCTCACGCGTCATCCTTGCAGAAAGCCCCGGGGGATGAGTTTTTACCCCACACCTGATGGCACACTGGTCAAAAATGCCGCGACAGGAAAATGGAATGAAACGCACCGCATTAGCTTTTCTGATGTTACCCGCACTGGCTCATGCTGACTGGTCATCACCGGGTTTCAACGCCTTTAGCGCCGAAGGTACCGGGATATTCACCAGCCAGGCAAAGCTTGCGAAGGGTACTCGCCCTCTTACGCTGAGTTTTGACAACACGTGCTGGCAGCCAACGGATGCAATAAAACTCAATGAGATGCTGTCGCTTAAAAAATGTGACGGCACGCCGCCGCAGTGGCGACTGTTCCGCGACGGCGAGTATCAGATGCGTGTCGATACCCGCTCTGGTACGCCCACACTGATGCTGACTATTCAGAGCGCAACGGAACCGTCGCTTGCAAACGTTACCCGCCAGTGTCCGAAGTGGGACGGTAAACCCCTGACGCTTGAAGTTGGCAACGATTTCCCGGAAGGATCGGTGGTCCGTGATTTCTACAGCAAACAGACTGCAACAGTGCAGAATGGAAAAATCACCCTGCAACCCGCCGCCAACAGCAACGGCCTGCTGCTGCTTGAACGCGCCGAAACCGACAAACCTGCGCCGTTTAGCTGGCAAAACGCCACCGTCTATTTCGTGCTGACTGACCGCTTTGTCAACGGCGATCCCTCTAACGATAACAGCTATGGACGCCACAAAGATGGCATGCAGGAGATCGGCACCTTCCACGGTGGCGATCTCAAGGGGCTTACAACCCGGCTCGATTATTTACAGCAGCTGGGCGTGAATGCGCTCTGGATAAGCTCCCCGCTGGAGCAGATCCACGGCTGGGTTGGCGGTGGCACCAAAGGTGACTTCCCCCACTACGCCTATCATGGCTACTACACCCAGGACTGGACCACGCTTGATGCCAACATGGGCACCGAAGATGATTTACGCCACCTTGTCGATGAAGCGCATAAACGCGGTATCCGCATCCTGTTTGATATCGTCATGAACCACACGGGTTACGCGACGCTCGCAGACATGCAGGCGTTCCAGTTCGGGGCCCTTTATCTGCAGGGTGATGAACTGAAAAAAACGCTGGGCGAGCACTGGACGGACTGGAAGCCGGGAGCAGGCCAAAGCTGGCATAGCTTCAACGATTACATCAACTTCAGCGACAAAGCCGCCTGGGAAAAATGGTGGGGTAAAAAGTGGATCCGCACCGACATTGGTGATTATGACAATCCCGGCTTCGACGATTTAACCCTGTCGCTGGCGTTCCTGCCGGATCTGAAAACGGAGTCGACGACCCCTTCCGGTTTACCCAACTTCTACCAACATAAACCTGATACCCACGCGAAGGCCATTTCGGGCTACACCCCGCGTGATTACCTGACCCACTGGCTCAGCCAGTGGGTACGTGACTATGGCATTGACGGTTTCCGTGTGGATACGGCAAAACACGTGGAACTCGAGGCCTGGCAGCAGTTGAAAGATCAGGCAAGCCAGGCGCTGGCAGCCTGGAAAGGCGCGAACCCCGACAAAAAACTCGACAATACTCCGTTCTGGATGACCGGCGAGTCATGGGGCCACGGCGTGATGCAAAGCGATTATTACCGCCACGGGTTTGACGCGATGATCAACTTTGATTATCAGGAGCAGGCAGCAAAAGCGGTCGGTTGTCTGGCGGACATCGACCTGACCTGGCAGCAGATGGCGGAAAAACTGCAAAGCTTCAATGTCCTGAGCTATCTCTCGTCGCATGACACACGCCTTTTCCGTGAAGGCGGCCAGCGTGCCGCAGAGCTGCTCCTGCTCGCACCGGGCAGCGTACAAATTTACTACGGCGATGAATCCGGGCGGCCATTCGGACCGACAGGGTCCGATCCATTACAGGGCACCCGCTCGGATATGAACTGGCAGGACGTGACGGGCAAGCAGGCCTTAACCGTCGCCCACTGGCAGGTTCTGGGCCAGTTCCGCGCCCGTCATCCCGCAATAGGTGAAGGCAAACAAACCACGCTCTCGCTGAAAGAAGGCTACGGCTTCGTTCGCGAGCACAATGGCGATAAGGTCATGGTGGTGTGGGCAGGTAATCAATAACGACGCAAACCGGTTCCCTCTCCCCTCCGGGAGAGGGATATTTCACCAGAACAATCCACTACCTAAATGCCTTCCCACCACATAAAACAACAATCCCGACCGCATCTCTCGATTTGCACCAGCACGGTGCTAGCGTTATGGTTACCCACTTTCAAAATAAGCTCGACAGATCACCTGCTATGACGTTTTCACTTTTCGGCGACAAATTCACCCGCCATTCAGGCATTACTCGCCTGATGGAGGACCTCAACGACGGGCTGCGCACACCAGGCGCCATCATGCTCGGCGGCGGAAACCCGGCTCAAATCCCGGAGATGAACACCTATTTTCAGACGCTGCTGGCTCAGATGCTGGAAAACGGGAAAGCAACCGATGCGCTTTGCAACTACGACGGCCCACAGGGTAAAACCGAACTGCTGACACTGCTTGCTGAAATGCTGCGCAAAGAGCTGGGTTGGGATATCGAACCACAGAATATTGCACTGACAAACGGCAGTCAGAGCGCATTTTTCTACTTGTTTAATCTGTTCGCAGGCCGTCGTGCCGACGGCACCACCAAAAAAGTGCTGTTCCCGCTGGCGCCAGAGTACATCGGCTATGCCGATTCCGGCCTCGAAGAGGATCTGTTCGTCTCGGCGCGCCCGAATATTGAGCTGCTGCCAGAAGGCCAGTTCAAATATCACGTCGACTTTGAACATCTGCATATTGGTGAAGAGACGGGCATGATCTGCGTATCACGTCCAACCAACCCAACGGGCAACGTCATCACCGACGACGAACTGATGAAGCTGGATGCGCTGGCGAATCAGCACGACATCCCGCTGGTGATTGATAACGCTTATGGCGTGCCGTTCCCGGGGATCATCTTCAGCGAAGCACGTCCGCTGTGGAACCCGAACATCGTCCTGTGTATGAGCCTTTCCAAGCTGGGTCTGCCGGGCAGCCGTTGCGGGATCATCATCGCCAATGAAAAAATCATCACCGCCATTACCAACATGAACGGCATTATCAGCCTTTCCCCGGGGGGAATCGGCCCGGCGATGATGTGCGAAATGATCAAACGTAATGACCTGCTGCGCCTGTCGAACGAGGTTATCAAGCCGTTCTATTACCAGCGGGTACAGGAAACGATCGCCATTCTTCGCCGCTACTTACCGGAAGAACGCTGCCTGATCCACAAACCTGAAGGGGCGATTTTCCTGTGGCTGTGGTTTAAGGATCTGCCGATCACCACCGAGCTTCTCTACCAGCGCCTGAAAAAGCGCGGCGTGTTGATGGTGCCGGGTGATTACTTCTTCCCGGGGCTGGATAAGCCGTGGCCGCATACGCATCAGTGCATGCGCATGAACTACGTGCCCGATCCGGAGAAAATCGAAGCGGGCGTGAAAATTCTCGCCGAAGAGATCGAGTACGCCTGGCGCGAAGATAGCCAGTAACGCGTTACGCCAGATTATGCAGCCGTTCGGTGCGTAATCTGGCGGGGTCAACGCAGCGCAGCGCGTGGGTTGGGCACGCCTCCACACAGGCGGGTCCAGCCTCGCGATCTGCGCACAAATCACATTTCACCGCCTGAAGGCGGTTCCCCACTCGCTGAACCTGCATCGCCCCAAACGGGCACGCTACCACACAACTTTTACAGCCAATACAGCGCGCCGGCTCCACCCGCCAGGCACCCGCGGTGTGGCGAATAGCCTGTGTCGGACAAACAGTGGCACAAGGGGCATCTTCACACTGATGGCAGCCCACAGCCGTAGTGAATGCGCCGCCTTTGACCACCCGAATGCGGGGCGCAAACGCGCCTGCAGAAAGCATTCCCTGATGCGACACCACGCAGGCCACTTCGCAGGTACGGCAGCCAATGCATTTTTCCGTATCAGCCAGGATAAATCGGTTCATCTGTCACGCTCCGCGCACGTTAAAACCCAACTCTTTTGAGATAGCCTCTGCCGTTTCCCGCAGCGGTTTCAGCAGGTTTTTTTCACCAATTTGCTTCATGCGGGACGTCGAGAGCGAAATGGAGATCGCGTACGGCACGCGGCCATGAATATCAAACACCGGTACGGCAAGACAGGAGACGCCCAGCTCGTTCTCTTCTTTATCCATCGCCATGCTGTGCTCGCGGATTTCCGCCAGCTCGTCATACATCGCACTCAGTTCGGTAATCGTGTTGCGGGTGAGCGGCTGGATCTGCTCCTGATGGCTCTGCCAGTAGCTCGCCACATAGTCCTGATGACCAAACGCCATGTAGATTTTGCCCATCGCCGAACAATAAAGCGGCATATGCTGACCGATGTAAGCACGCGTGCGCAGCATACCGGTTGTGGGCTCCAGCTTATAAATCAGAATCGCATGATCGTCCTCGCGGCTTGAGAAGTTCACCGTCTCACCGGTGGCGATATTCAGCGTCTCAAGGTGCGGGGCCGCCACGTGAATGATATTCAGCGACGACAGCGCCTTTTGCCCGACGGCGATAAATTTGGTGGTCAGGCGGTAGCTACCCGCCGCAGGCGCCGGGGTAACGTACCCGCACGACTGTAACCCCTGCAGTAAGCGGTGCACGGTGCTTTTATTCAGCCCTGCCAGTTCCGATAAATGGGCCAACGGACACCCGTTCGGGTAGTTGCTGAGGATCTCAATCAGCATCAGGCCGCGAAACAAGCTCTGGCTACCTGCTGGCCTCTCTTTCTCTTGCGTCATTTCGCTCTCTTTCGTGCTCATCCAATGGCTCCTTTTTATCGCGTCCTGATGGTAGCGCAAAGTGTGGTTCAGTTCACGATCTCAACAGAAAAAACACAACCAGTTGATTTTAATCGATTTTGAAAATCATGAATGTCGTTGATCTGGCAAAATTTGATCGCTATATTTGAAATCAGATTTCGCATAGTGAAATTTAGCGATAAAAAAGCACTCGCACTTGCCCCGACAAAAACAGGAGAACAGGGATGAAAGTGACCTTTGAAGAGTTAAAAGCGGCGTTCAGGCGGGTCCTGGTCGATCGCGGCGTAAAAGCGGACACCGCCGACGCCTGCGCGGAGATGTTTGCCCGCACCACGGAATCGGGCGTCTATTCACACGGGGTTAACCGCTTCCCTCGTTTCATTCAGCAGCTTGATGCCGGCGACATCATTCCTGATGCCCAGCCAACACGGGTGACCTCGCTAGGTGCCATCGAACAGTGGGATGCCCGACGTTCGATTGGCAACCTGACGGCGAAAAAGATGATGGATCGCGCCACCGAACTGGCCGCCGACCACGGTATCGGCCTGGTGGCTCTGCGAAACGCCAACCACTGGATGCGCGGCGGCAGCTACGGCTGGCAGGCCGCAGAGAAGGGGTACATCGGGATCTGCTGGACTAACTCCATTGCCGTCATGCCAGCCTGGGGCTCAAAAGCGTGCTGCATCGGCACTAACCCTCTGATCGTGGCGATTCCGTCTACGCCGATCACAATGGTCGATATGTCGATGTCAATGTTCTCCTACGGCATGCTGGAAGTGAATCGCCTGGCCGGACGCACGTTGCCGGTGGATGGGGGGTTTGACGATGAAGGGCACCTCACCAGAGAACCTGGTGTGATCGAGAAAAACCGCCGCATTCTGCCGATGGGCTACTGGAAAGGATCGGGCTTATCCATCGTCCTCGACATGATCGCAACCCTGCTCTCCAACGGATCCTCCGTTGCGGAAGTGACCCAGGACAACAGCGACGAATATGGCGTGTCACAAATCTTTATCGCCATCGAGGTCGATCGTTTGATCGACGGACCCACCCGCGATGCCAAACTGCAGCGCATCATGGACTTTATCATCAACGCCGAGCGGGCTGATGACAACGTCGCGGTTCGACTGCCGGGTCATGAATTCACACGTCTGCTCGAAGAGAACCGCCGCAACGGCATCACCATTGACGACAGCGTGTGGGCGAAAATCCAGTCTCTGTAAGGAGTGGGCCATGATTTTAGGACATATTTCGCAGCCAAATCCGTGTCGCCTGCCGCGGGCGATAGAGAAAGCGCTCGATTTTCTGCGCACCACGGATTTCACGGCGCTGGCACCTGGCGTGGTGGACATTGACGGACGTAACATCTTTGCTCAGGTGCTCGACCTCACCACTCAAACGTGGGATGAGAACCGTCCCGAAGTGCACCGTCGCTATCTGGACATTCAGTTTCTGGCATGGGGTGAAGAGAAAATCGGTGTCGCCATTGATACCGGCAATAACGAAATAAGCGAATCGCTGCTGGAACAGCGGGATATTATTTTTTATCACGGCAGCGAAAATGAATCATTTATAGAAATGACGCCCGGCACGTACGCCATATTTTTCCCGCAGGATGTTCACCGTCCTGCCTGCATTAAAAATAAGGCATCGGCAATTCGTAAAATTGTGGTGAAAGTAGCAATCAGCGAAATAGATTAATTTTCTGAACTCTATTGGGAATGCGAAATGACTTACACCGGTTTTATAATTGGTGCGTACCCCTGCGCACCCTCGTTTCACCAGCAAGGGGAACAAGAAGAGCAGGACTTCTGGCGAGCGCTTTCCGATACGCCAGATATTCGCGGGCTGGAGCAACCGTGTCTTGAGGATCTCCATCCGTTGGGTGACGAATGGCTGTTCCGCCATACGCCGGGAGACTGGCAAATGGTGGTTACCGCGGTGATGGAAACCATGCGCCGCCGCGGCACAAATGGCGCGTTTGGCCTGGCCTCTGCCGATGAAGAACAGCGCAAAGCCTGCGTTGACTATTACCGCCATCTGCTGCGAAAGATTGATGCCATCAATACTCGCTTTCCAGGCAAAATTATCGCCCTGGAGATGCAGGCCGCGCCGCAGGCGGGAAACCCGTCTGTTGAACAAGCTACCGCTGCGTTTTCCCGTTCTGTACGCGAAATCACCTCATGGGACTGGTCATGCGACCTGGTGCTTGAACACTGCGATGCCATGACCGGCCCCGCGCCACGCAAGGGGTTTTTGCCCTTAGCGCAGGTGCTTGAGGTGGTGAAAGAAACGGATATCAGCGTATGCATTAACTGGGCGCGGTCGGCTATCGAAGGACGCAATACCACGCTGCCGCCTGAACATGTTAAAGCCGCACTTGAGGCCGGGAAGCTGGGCGCACTGATGTTCTCCGGGACCTCCGTCCGCGGAGCGTACGGCGAATGGCAGGATCTGCACGCGCCATTTTCCCCGTTCTGCGCCGACAGTTTAATGACCACCGACCAGGTAAAAGCACTTTTTACTGCGGCGAGTGCCGCAACATTGAAATTCTCCGGTATTAAATTACTGGAAATAAATGCTAATGCTAACGTCAGCCATCGCATCGCTATTTTGCGTGACGGCATTAGTGAAATGAAAAAAGCAACGCAATAACAATAAAAATCTTATTCCGGTTACATTCACTGAGATATTAAATATGAATATTTCTACTCATGCTCTACAAGCGGATATTCCGCGCCAGCGCTGGTTAAGAATCATTCCGCCTATTCTTATCGCCTGTATTATTTCATATATGGACCGCGTGAATATCGCATTTGCGATGCCAGGCGGTATGGATGAAGAGTTAGGTATCTCTGCCACCATGGCAGGCCTGGCGGGTGGGATCTTCTTTATCGGTTATCTGTTCCTGCAGGTGCCCGGCGGCAAGATTGCCGTGCATGGCAGCGGTAAGAAGTTTATTGGCTGGTCGCTGGTTGCCTGGGCGGTGATTTCGGTCCTGACCGGCGTTGTGACCAACCAGTATCAACTGCTGGCACTGCGCTTCTTACTCGGTGTGGCAGAAGGCGGGATGCTGCCTGTGGTGCTCACGATGATCAGTAACTGGTTCCCGGACGCCGAACGCGGCCGCGCCAATGCGATTGTCATCATGTTTGTTCCCATTGCGGGGATCATCACCGCACCCCTGTCGGGCTGGATTATCACCGCACTCGACTGGCGCTGGCTGTTCATCATTGAAGGGCTGATGTCCATTGTGGTGCTGGTGCTCTGGGTGTTCACCGTCTACGACCGCCCGCAGGAAGCTCGCTGGATCTCCGAGGCCGAGAAAAATTATCTGATACAAACGCTGGCCGCAGAACAGCAGGCTATTGCCGGAAAAGCGGTGAAAAATGCCTCGCTGAGTGCGGTTCTGTCCGACAAAACCATGTGGCAGCTGATTGCCCTGAACTTCTTCTACCAGACCGGGATTTACGGTTACACCCTCTGGCTGCCAACCATTCTCAAAGAGCTGACGCATACCAGCATCGGCCAGGTGGGAATGCTCGCCATCCTGCCTTATGTCGGCGCCATTGCGGGCATGTTCCTGTTCTCCTCACTGTCTGACCGTACCGGCAAGCGCAAGCTGTTCGTCTCCCTGCCGCTGATTGGCTTCGCGCTCTGCATGTTCCTCTCCGTGGCGTTGAAAGAGAACATCTGGCTGGCCTATGCCGCGCTGGTGGGCTGTGGCTTCTTCCTGCAGTCCGCTGCGGGTGTGTTCTGGACGATTCCGGCGCGCCTGTTCAGCGCAGAGATGGCCGGTGGCGCTCGCGGCGTGATTAACGCCCTGGGTAACCTCGGTGGGTTCTGCGGCCCTTACGCGGTGGGCGTGCTGATCACCCTCTACAGCAAAGATGCCGGGGTGTACTGCCTCGCGGTTTCACTGGCGCTGGCCTCGCTGCTCGCCCTGATGCTACCGGCGAAATGCGATGCCGGAGCGGAACCCAACCCCGGCGTGAACCCGCATAAGCACGCAGCCTGATCCCCCCGCCCTCTCCTGAAGAGAGGGCGTAAGACAAGAGAGTCAACGATGAGTGAAAAAGAGCCCTTCTGGCTGGGTATCGATTGTGGCGGAACGTATCTGAAAGCCGGTCTGTACACCAGCCAGGGCCAGGAAGTCTGTATTGAGCGCCGCTCGGTTGCCACACTCAGCCCACACGCAGGCCACGCTGAGCGGGATATGCACCAACTCTGGCAGCAGTGCCACGCCACCGTCGCCCTGCTGCTTAAAAAGGCCGGCATTGGCGGCGCACAAATCAAAGGCGTCGGGATATCGGCACAGGGTAAAGGACTGTTTTTACTGGACAAGTATGACCAGCCCCTCGGCAACGCCATGCTCTCCTCTGACCGCCGGGCGCTGGAGATTGTACAGCGCTGGCAGCAGGACGGTATTCCTGAAAAGCTTTATCCGCATACGCGCCAGACGCTATGGACGGGGCATCCCGCCTCCCTCCTGCGTTGGGTGAAAGAGAATGAACCGCACCGTTATCAGCAGATTGGCTGTGTGATGATGGCGCACGACTACCTGCGCTGGTGCCTCACCGGCGTTAAAGGGTGTGAAGAGAGCAACATCTCTGAATCCAATCTCTACAACATGAACACCGGGCAGTACGATCCGCAGCTCACACGCTGGCTCGGCATCGACGAAATTGACGGCGCGCTGCCGCCGATCGTCGGTTCAGCAGAAATGTGCGGGGAAATCACCGCTCAGGCCGCCGCCCTGACCGGTCTCGCAGCGGGTACACCCGTTGTGGGGGGGCTGTTTGATGTGGTTTCCACCGCGATCTGCGCCGGGTTACATGACGACAGCACGCTCAACGCCGTGATGGGCACCTGGGCTGTCACCAGCGGGATCGCCAACGGTATAGGCCATAACGAGCCGTATCCCTATGTGTATGGGCGCTACGTTCATCCGCAGCACTACATCGTTCACGAAGCCAGCCCCACCTCGTCCGGTAACCTCGAATGGCTGACCACACAGTGGGGCGACATGTCATTCGATGCGATCAACCAGTCCGTTGCCAGCCTGCCGAAAGCCGGAAGCGATCTGCTCTTCCTGCCGTTCCTCTATGGCAGCAACGCCGGGCTGGAGATGACCTGCGGGTTTTACGGTATGCAGGCCCTGCATACCCGCGCGCATCTGTTGCAGGCGGTCTATGAAGGTGTGGTCTTCAGCCACATGACCCATCTTAACCGCATGCTAGCGCGCTTCACGCACGTGCAGGCATTGCGCGTAACCGGCGGCCCTGCCCATTCGGATGTGTGGATGCAAATGCTCGCGGACGTCAGCGGTCTGGCAATAGAACTGCCACAGGTCGAAGAGACCGGCTGTTCCGGCGCGGCGCTGGCCGCGCTGGTGGGTACCGGCGTTTATCCCGATTTCCGCACCGCGCAGCAGGCTGTCAGACATCACATTCGCGTCATCACACCCGACAAGCATGCCCATGCGGCCTACCAGCGCAAGTATCAGCGCTACCAGCTACTGATTTCAGCACTACAGGGCTATCACGCCCATGTTAAGGAGCACGACCTATGAGCCGACCATTACTGCAGCTGGCGCTCGACCATACCTCACTTCAGGCCGCACAGCGCGACGTCGAGCGGCTTGCGGATCACGTCGATATTATCGAAGCAGGCACCATTTTGTGTCTCACCGAAGGGCTTAATGCCGTGCGCGCACTGCGCCAGCAGTGTCCGAAAAAAACGATCGTGGCTGACTGGAAAGTGGCCGATGCCGGAGAAACGCTGGCTGAACAGGCGTTTGGCGCAGGCGCGAACTGGATGACCATTATCTGCGCCGCGCCGCTGGCAACCGTCGAGAAGGGTCACGAGGTGGCTCTGCGCTGCGGCGGGGAAATTCAGATGGAGCTGTTTGGTCACTGGACGCTGGATGATGCGCGAGAATGGCACCGTATCGGGGTCACACAGGCCATTTATCACCGTGGGCGCGACGCACAGGCCAGCGGCCAGCAGTGGGGCGAGGCGGATCTCGCCAGCATGAAAGCCCTCTCGGATATCGGCCTGCAGCTCTCGATCACCGGCGGCATTACCCCCGCCGACCTGCCGCTGTTTAAGCAGATCAATGTGAAAGCGTTTATTGCCGGACGGGCACTGACAGGCACTGCTAACCCACCGCAGGTGGCCCATGCATTCCATTCACACATCCGCGACATCTGGGGGGAGTCACCATGCGTCAGCATCCGTTAGGTATCTACGAAAAAGCGCTGCCGAAAGCGCTCACCTGGCCAGAGCGCCTGGTGCTGGCAAAAAGCTGCGGATTTGATTTTGTCGAGATGTCGATCGATGAAACCGATGAGCGCCTGTCCCGCCTTGAGTGGAACACCGCGCAGCGCGCCTCTCTGGTTGAGGCGATGCTGGAAACCGGGGTCGCGATCCCGTCGATGTGTCTGTCTGCCCACCGCCGTTTCCCGTTTGGTAGCCGGGACGAGACCGTCCGCGAGCGCGCACGCGCCATTATGACCAAAGCCATCCGTCTGGCGCGCGATCTCGGTATTCGCACCATCCAGCTTGCCGGGTATGACGTCTATTACGAAGAACATGACGAAGGTACCCGGCAACGCTTTGCCGAAGGGCTGGCATGGGCCGTGGAGCAGGCCGCCGCCGCGCAGGTCATGCTGGCAGTGGAGATCATGGATACCGCGTTTATGAACTCCATCAGCAAATGGAAAAAGTGGGACGAAATGCTCGCTTCGCCATGGTTCAGCGTTTATCCGGACGTCGGCAACCTGAGCGCGTGGGGTAACGATGTGGCCGCCGAGCTGACGCTGGGCATCGATCGCATCGCCGCCATCCACCTGAAAGATACCCAGCCCGTGACTGAACAAAGCCCCGGACAGTTTCGTGACGTACCGTTCGGTGAGGGGTGCGTTGATTTCGTGGGCATATTTAACACACTGAATCAGCTCAATTATCGCGGCGCATTTCTGATTGAAATGTGGACTGAAAAAGCCAAAGAGCCGGTACTGGAAATCATCCAGGCACGCCGCTGGATTGAAGCCCGGATGCAGGAAGGAGGGATGACATGTTAGAACAACTCAAAGCCGAGGTCCTGGCGGCAAACCTGGCGCTGCCTGCCCACCAGCTGGTGACTTTCACCTGGGGCAACGTCAGTGCGGTGGATCGTGAACGCGGCCTGATGGTGATTAAACCCTCCGGCGTGGAGTATGACGTGATGTCCGCAGAGGATATGGTGGTGGTGGACATTGCCACGGGCCAGGTGGTCGAGGGGGTTAAAAAACCCTCTTCCGACACGCCAACCCACCTGGCGCTGTATCGCCGTTACCCTGAAATTGGCGGCATTGTGCATACCCATTCCCGCCACGCCACTGTCTGGGCGCAGGCAGGGCAGGATTTACCGGCATGGGGTACCACGCACGCTGACTATTTTTATGGTGCGATCCCCTGCACGCGGTTGATGACCCCGGCTGAAATTGCGGGTGAATACGAATACCAGACCGGTGAAGTGATCATCAAAACCTTTGAGGAGCGCGACGTAAACCCGATGCAGATCCCGGCGGTGCTGGTCCATTCTCACGGCCCGTTCACCTGGGGGAAAAATGCGGCCGATGCGGTACATAACGCTGTGGTGCTGGAAGAGTGCGCCTTTATGGGGCTGTTTTCACGCCAGCTTGCGCCACAGCTACCGACGATGCAGCAGGAACTGCTCGATAAACATTACCTGCGCAAGCATGGAGCAAATGCCTACTACGGGCAGTGATTACCCGGAATTAATATGCTCCTTACAGTACCGCCGTTTCCAGACGGCGGGCGTTAAGCCGGTATGCTTTGAAAATATCTGCCGGAAATACCCGACATCATTAAAACCGCAGCGGGTTGCCACTTCGGTCAGGGACGCGGAGTCGTTCAGCAACAGCTTTTCTGCCGCCCTGACGCGCTGGCGATGGATCGCTTCCGTCAGGGTTAAGTGAAAGGTCCGGCGAAATACACGTCCCAGATAATCGGCATTGCAGTGCAAGGCTTTTGCCAGTTGCGATGTGGAAAGCGGCAGATGAAACTGCGTGCGAATAAGCTGTTTTGCCTTCCATGCCATGGCCGCGCCGGCTTCATCGGCTCTGTCTTCATAACCTGAGGAGATCGACACTTGCTGTAAAATCAGCAGCAAAATCATTTCCAGCGCCACGCTTCGCTGTAATTTTTCCTGCTCACTCAGGAATTGCCGGAATAGCGCAATCACATATTGAGCATCGCGCACGCAGCAATGTTGTTCAATGGCCACCGGAAAAGCATGTGGCAAAGGCGACGATTGCCCTTCGACCTCAAAATGCAGCCAGTAGAACCGCAGGTCCGCCGGGAAATCTTCTGTCCCCACGTGTCGACGCGCCGGCCAGAGCAGTAAGCTCTCTCCCGCTTTCACCTCAAAGAGCGTGTTTTCTTCCTGGATCGTTAATGTCCCTTTTTCAACGAAGATAATCTCCCACGAAGTTAATTTGCGCGCCGGATGCCGGCCCACGCCCCGGGAAATAAAGAGCCCACCATTTTGCACTTTAATCGGAAGCGCTATGGATAATTCAAGCATGGATATTCACCATTCCGCTCTGATTGCCATTAATATTCATCTTATGCTTTGATTATTAATGAATATCTTCCTGCCTTCCCGATCGAAATCACAAATTTATCATCAGGTCGGAATCGTCACCTTTTTATACTTTTCCCTTCCCTTGTTGGCCCGAGCGTTCGGTGCAGAATGAATGGGGTACCTTGCATAAATACGATAAAAATCGATTACCGAGGAGTTACCTCATGACTTCCACACCGATTACAGAATCACAGGTCGTACAAGGGGCTATGGATGACCGCCTGTCAGTCCGCGAAAAAATAGGCTACGGCCTGGGTGACGCGGGTGGCACGGTCATTACCTGCCTGATCATGAATTTTCTTACCTTCTTCTACACCGACGTTTTTGGTCTGACGCCTGCGCTCGTTGGCACGCTGTTTATTGCCCTGCGCGTGTTTGATGCCATTTCCGATCCGGTGATGGGGGTGATTGCCGACCGAACACAAAGCCGTTGGGGGCGTTTTCGCCCGTGGCAGCTGTGGGTGGCGCTTCCTGTCGGAGTTATCGGTGTACTGACCTTCACCGTGCCTGACGCCAGCATGGGGGTGAAAATCGCCTGGGCGTTTGGTACCTATCTGCTGTTGTCAGTGGGCTATACCGCCATCAACGTGCCCTACTGCGCGCTGATCAACACCATGACCACCCGCCACAGCGAGGTCATCTCCTGTCAGTCATGGCGCTTTGTGCTGTGCGGTGTGGCGGGCTTTTTGGTCTCTGTTGGCCTGCCGTGGCTGGTCGCAGCGCTGGGCGAGGGCAACGCCGCGCGAGGCTATCAGCTCGGCGTTGGGGTGTTGTGCGCCATCGCCGTGGTGATGTTCCTCTGCTGCTTCTTCTGGGTGCGTGAGCGCGTCCCGCTGGCGCTGATGGGCAAATTCACCTTACGCGAGCATCTGGCCGGCCTGCGCAACAACGATCAGCTCCTGCTGATGCTGGTGATGTCATTCCTGCTGATCAACGTCTTCAACATTCGTGGCGGCGGCTACATGTACTTCATCACCTACGTGCTCCAGGGCAGTACCGCTTATACCTCGCTGTTCTTCACGATGGTGACCTTTGCGGCCATTCTCGGCGCGGTGATCGTGAATCCCCTTTCTCGCCGGATTGATACCGTCAAACTCTATTACTACACCAACCTCGTGCTGGCCGCGCTCGCGGCGGGAATGTGGTTTCTGCCAGGCGGTCCGGCTCATCAGATGCTCTGGCTGATCGTTATTCTGAGTAACGGCGTCATTCTCGGTTTTACCCTGCCCCTGCACTTCTCGCTGATGGCATTTGCAGATGACTATGGTGAGTGGAAAAACGGGGTACGTTCATCTGGCATGAACTTCGCTTTTAATCTGTTTTTCATCAAGCTCGCCTGGGCGTCCAGCGCCGGGATCATCAGCCTGGTGTTTATCGCCGTCGCCTACCAGCCGGGCGCGGGCAACCAGACGCCAGCCTCGTTGCAGGGAATTACTGCGATGGAGACGCTGCTCCCCGCCCTTTTCCACCTGCTGCTGGCGGTCTCAATCCGCTGGTGCAGACTCAACAATCCCATGATGTCGCGCATTGCCACCGATCTGCGCCAGCGTCACGTATCGTCCTGAGGAGAATGACATGTCCATAATGGAAGCCGACCTGCACACACTGAACATCAACGACCCGTTTCTCGGTCAGTATCAGCGGCTGGTGCGTGATGTGGTGATCCCCTACCAGTGGGATGCGCTAAACGATCGCGTTACCGAAGCCGAACCGAGTCACGCCATCACCAACTTCCGCATTGCGGCTGGGCTGGAAAAAGGGGAGTTCTATGGGATGGTGTTTCAGGACAGCGACGTGGCGAAATGGCTGGAAGCCGTCGCGTGGTCGTTGTGCCAGAAGCCCGACCCGGAACGTGAAAAAACCGCCGATGAGGTGATTGAGCTGATTGCGGCGGCGCAGTGCGACGATGGCTATCTCAACACCTACTTCACGGTGAAAGCACCCGGTGAGCGCTGGACGAATCTCGCCGAATGCCACGAACTGTACTGCGCCGGACATATGATTGAAGCTGGCGTGGCCTATTTTCAGGGAACCGGAAAACGCCGTCTGCTGGAGGTGGTATGCAAACTGGCGGACCATATCGATCGGGTCTTTGGCCCCGGCGAGGAGCAGCTTCACGGTTATCCGGGCCATCCGGAAATTGAGCTGGCGCTGATGCGGCTTTACGACGTCACTCAGGAACCGCGTTACCTGGCCCTTGTGAAATATTTTATCGACACGCGCGGCACACAGCCCCATTTCTACGATATCGAATATGAGAAACGGGGCCGGACATCGTACTGGAACACGTACGGCCCGGCGTGGATGGTCAAGGACAAAGCCTATAGCCAGGCGCATCAACCGCTTGCCGAACAACACACCGCCATCGGCCACGCGGTTCGATTTGTCTATCTGATGGCGGGCATGGCGCATCTTGCTCGCCTGAGTCATGACGAGGGTAAACGCCAGGACTGCCTGCGGCTGTGGAATAACATGGCCCAGCGACAGCTCTATATTACCGGCGGGATCGGCTCGCAAAGCAGTGGCGAAGCCTTCAGCAGCGATTACGATTTGCCTAACGATACGGTATATGCCGAAAGCTGCGCCTCCATTGGCCTGATGATGTTTGCCCGCCGGATGCTGGAGATGGAAGCGGACAGCCAGTACGCCGACGTGATGGAGCGTGCCTTATACAACACGGTACTGGGCGGCATGGCGCTGGACGGTAAACATTTCTTCTATGTGAACCCGCTGGAGGTACACCCTAAAACGCTGGCATTTAATCATGTCTACGACCACGTTAAGCCGGTTCGCCAGCGCTGGTTCGGCTGCGCCTGTTGCCCGCCCAATATTGCCCGCGTGCTCACTTCGCTGGGCCACTATCTCTATACCGTTCGTCAGGACGCGCTCTTTATCAACCTCTATGTGGGGAACGACGTCGCCATACCGGTAGATGAGGGCACCTTACAGCTACGGATTAGCGGTAATTATCCATGGCAGGAAGAGGTCAACATCGAGATCACCTCACCTGTCTCGGTGACCCACACGCTGGCACTACGTTTACCGGACTGGTGCACAAGCCCGGCCGTGTCACTGAACGGCGAAAGGGTCACGGGTGATGTCTCCCGGGGGTATCTGTACCTCACCCGCCGCTGGCAGGAGGGAGATACCCTTACGCTGACCTTACCCATGCCGGTCCGGCGCGTGTACGGTAACCCGCTGGTACGCCAGCAGGCCGGCAAAGTCGCGCTGCAGCGTGGCCCGCTGGTCTACTGCCTGGAAGAGGCCGACAATGGCGCGAACCTGCATAACCTCTCCCTGCCTGAGCAGAGCGAATTTCGGGTCTTTGAAGGAAAAGGGATCTTTGCGCACAAGATACTGATTCAGGCGGAGGGCATCGCGCGTCACGCTGATGAGGAAGGCACGCAGGCACTGTGGCAGTACGATCGCGCCCCGGTGAAGCGCCAGCCCCGGACGTTGACCTTTATTCCGTGGTTCAGCTGGGCAAACCGGGGAGAAGGCGAAATGCGGATTTGGGTGGATGAGGCCTGAAGGCATCTGTCCTGTCAGCCTCACCCCAACCCTCTCCCACAGGCGCGGGAGATAAAAACCGAGGCCGGGTAGGCAATCGCCACCCGGCTTTAGATCAGAAACGCCAGGACATGCCGGTCATCAGCGCGAAACTGTCTTCGCGGTCGATCATCGGACTGTTCTTCACGTCGTCAGGTAACACGGTATAGACCGCGCTGGCGTTGATAAACAGATTCTGGGTTAACTGATATTTAGCCGCAAGACCCACATACGGCGTCCAGCTATCACCTGCGGTGTATTCATTGAGGCCTGAGCGGCGAGACTCATTGCCGGATACACCGTAGTAGTAATCGATATAGCTTTCGTCGCTGTAGAAAATACCTACCGATGGCGTCAGCGTCAGACGTTCCATCCGAACCGGACGGAAGTATGAGATTTCACCGATCACGCCGCCGCTCTCATCCATCGCATCACCCGAGACCGCCACTTTCAGCGAGCCCCAGTGTTCATGGCGGTAGTACGCCCCGCCGAGAAACACTGATGCTTTACGCTCATCGAGGTGTTTCATCTGAGCGTCGTCGTTATCTTCAGGATCAAATCGCAGTGGCATCCACGATGCGGTCATACTGAATTCATTTTTTTCGTCTTTCCACAGGATCCATCCGCCGGTGGTCTGGCGAATATAAAACCGGTCGCCTTCATAGCTAATTAACGGTACCGCCGTGGTATTTTCGTTATAACCTTTATAAGGCGACTCATTAAATACAGCCCCCGCCCCAAGTGAAAAGTCACCAGCCATTGCAGATGATGTTGCAAATAACGTGGCTGCGATGAGTAAATTGTATTTAATAGTCATTACATGTAATCCATTTAGACGCCAAACAAGCGAGGCGAATAATAATGGTTACAAATTTGCCAATGCAACGCTGCAGTTTATATAATATTATATATAAAAACATATAGATGGGTGCGCATGATGAATAAGTTCCAGCTAAAACCACGCGAGTTAAAAATTATTTCCGTCATCGCAGCCACCCACAGTATTGGCGATGCCGCAGCCCTGCTGGGCATGGCACAGGCTAACGTCAGTAAATACCTTTCTGATTTTGAAACGCGTGTCGGTCTTAAGGTATTTGAGCGCACGACCCGTCAACTGGCGCTAACCCAGTTTGGCGAAGCGTTACTCCCCTACATTGACGCCACGCTGGATAAAAATAGCCAGCTCATTAATTTCATTGCTGATTATAAGCATGAGAAGCGCGGAAAAGTGACCATTTACGCCCCAACGGGTATCGTGATGTATCTGGCGCGACACGTGATCCATCAGATTGAGGACATCGGTGATATCCGTATCTCGTTAAAAACGTACAACCTGGATCGTAATGAATATTCCGAAGGGGTCTCGTTCCCCGATGATTGCGATATTCTCATTACCTATGCTCAGCCGAAAGATGAAAGTCTGGTCGCCAGTGTATTAACGAAATATTCCGTCACGGCATTTGCCACTGAAGAATATTTGAAAAACCACCCCTTAACTGGACCTGAAGATTTAATGAATCACTCCTGTATTTTAATAGACTCGATGCTGGTGGATGAGGCGAACATCTGGCGTTTTCGCGTCCACGGCAGTGAGACCGTATATGATTACAGAGTGACCGGAAATTATATTTGCGACAATACGCAGACGGCGCTGGAACTGGCCCGAAATAATCTCGGTATTGTTTTTGCGCCGAAAGAAAGCCTGAAAAAAGAACTTAAGAGTGGTTCTCTGGTTCCCTGCTTCCCGCATCAGGAAGAGTGGTGGCTCGACCTGACGGCAATATTCCGCAAACGTGAATACCAGCCCTGGCGCGTGCAGTACATTCTGGACGGCGTACTGAACTGCCTGCGTCAGCAAATTGCTCAGGCTGCCCAGGGGCAACCTGAGCTGGAGGGTTAGAACAGCCCCAGTGGTTTATCGGAATAACTCACCAGCAGGCATTTCGTCTGCTGATAATGCTCCAGCATCATCTTGTGGGTTTCACGCCCGATGCCCGACTGCTTATAGCCCCCAAAGGCCGCGTGCGCCGGGTAAGCATGGTAGCAGTTGGTCCACACGCGCCCGGCCTGAATGCCCCGCCCCATTTTATAAGCCAGATTACCGTTGCGGCTCCAGACGCCAGCCCCGAGGCCATACGGCGTATCGTTAGCAATCTCCAGCGCCTCCTCCATCGTTTTGAAGGTGGTGACGGCCAGCACCGGTCCGAAAATTTCCTCCTGGAAGACGCGCATGTTGTTTTTGCCGAACAGGATCGTCGGCTCCAGGTAATATCCGTCCTGCAGATCGCCGCCCAGCATTTTACGCCGACCGCCGGTCAGGACATCCGCCCCTTCTTTCTTGCCGATATCAATGTAGTTGAGGATAGTGTCCATCTGCCCGTGCGAGACCTGCGCGCCCATCTGGGTCACGTTATCAAGCGGGTTACCGCTGCGGATAGACTCGACGCGGCGAATGGCTCGCTCCATAAAGCGCTCATAGATAGACTCCTGCACCAGCGCGCGGCTTGGGCAGGTACAGACTTCACCCTGGTTAAAAGCAAACAGCGCAAAGCCTTCCAGGGCTTTATCGAAGAAGGCATCCTCTTCCTCCATGACGTCGGCGAAGAAAATGTTCGGCGATTTACCGCCCAGCTCCAGGGTCACTGGAATGATGTTCTGGGTCGCGTACTGCATGATCTGCTGACCCACTTCCGTCGACCCGGTAAACGCGACTTTGGCGATCCGCTTTGAGGTCGCCAGATATTCCCCTATCTCACCCCCCGCCCCGTTCACCACGTTAATCACGCCTGGCGGGAGAAGGTCGCCAATGACTTCCATCAGCAGCAGGACTGACAGCGGGGTCAGGCGGGCCGGTTTGAGCACAATGCAGTTACCCGCCGCCAGGGCGGGCGCCATTTTCCAGCTCGCCATCAGCAACGGGAAGTTCCACGGAATGATCTGCCCCACCACGCCCAGCGGTTCGTGGAAGTGGTACGCCACGGTGTCGCTGTCTACCTCGCTAATTCCGCCCTCCTGAGCGCGAATACAGGAGGCAAAATAGCGGAAGTGGTCAATGGCCAGCGGCACGTCTGCCGCCATCGTTTCACGGATTGGCTTACCGTTATCCCAGGTTTCCGCCGTTGCCAGCAGCTCCAGGTTCTGTTCCATCCGGTCAGCGATTTTGAACAATATCGCCGCTCTGTCCTGAACAGAGGTATGCCCCCATTTGTCTTTGGCTTTGTGCGCGGCGTCCAGTGCCAGGTCGATATCCCCCTTGCCGGAGCTGGCTATCTCACACAGCGGCTGGCCGGTAACAGGCGTCAGATTGGAATAGTATTCGCCGTCGACGGGTGCAACCCAGTCGCCGCCGATAAAATTTTCATAACGGGGCTTCAGCTTGAGGGGAAAACCATACTCGCCAGGCTGGATACGCGATGAGGGAGGATTGTTTGTCATGACCGTCTCCTTGCTGTTGGTGTACAACAAGGGTAGTTCCGGCTGGCGATTTTCTCGCCAGCCGGTAACGGTGTTTACGACGGGGGTCACGGAGTTTCAGGAAATAATAACGAATCCCGCAATAAATGATCGTTGCCACGACGACGGGTAAAGCCGATGCGGTTGAAATATTCCAGGATCTGAATCGCCAGCTTGCGCCCGACGTTCAGCCGATCGCGGAAATCTGCTGCGCAGGTCGTGCCTCGCGCCTGATCCAGCTCGCGGATCAGGTTAGCAAACGCCACAATGCGATCGTTACGGTAATAACGATCTTTCACGATCGCGACGATTAATCCCTGCTGCGCCGCATGGCGCAACACCTGGCGCATCACCTGTTCGTCGGTATTCGTTTCACGTGCGAGATCGCGAACCCACCACGGCTCGTCGCCAAACAGCGGAGCCACTTTCTGCCATATCGCCTCTTGCCCGGCGTTGAACCCGGCTTTGTGATCCGGCAGATGCAGCCAGCCGTGGTGGCTTTTTATCAGCCCACTTTCGCGCATGTTTTCAATCAGCAGCAGCACCAGCGCATCGTTTTCCATCGGCAACGCCATGCGTCGCAGGCGTTCACGTCCCGGGCCGGGTTCATCCTGATGCTGTTCATGGTAAGTGGCGAGCGTGGTCAGTACCTTGCGCTGCCAGCATGCTGCGACCGGGGCATTCAGTAAATTGTTACCCGCCTGAATAAAGCCGGGCTCCTGGGTCAGCAGGCGTAATCCTTCCGCGCTGAGCTGACGAGCCCATGCGAAATCGTTCAGATTGACGGCACCGCGCTCAAGATGAACAAGCAACGCGGCTTTATCATCCGCGGCCTGCGCCAGCGCTCCCAGCCATTGCAGATACTCCGGCTTGCGCTTGCCGCGACGCGGCGGGTTGAGCGTGACCACCCGCGCCCCGGCCAGCGTCTCCCGGGCCGAAATGTCACGCAGTACCAGACGGTCATTATCCGCGAGCCACAGTGGCGAATCGAAAACCAGTTCGGCAAGGTCGTTTTCCAGCAGTGACACGCGCCCGGTGATATGGCTGGCCGCGTGGTGGATATGCAGCGGCTGCCATTGGGTCAGCGGCACATGCGTCTGCAGGGCGACGATCGCCCGCTCAGAAGGCTCTGGCGGTGCACCGGCCAGCAGCCAGTCGCCACGGTTAAGCTTCTCTTTTTCCGCATCGCCCGCAATATTGAGCGCGATCCGCTGCCCGGCATGGGCATGCTCTACGGGCTGGTTCTGCGCATGCAAACCGCGCACACGCATCGGGGCGTTGGCACCCGTGAGCCATAAGGTATCGCCCACGTTCACTTCACCGCTCAGCGCGGTACCGGTGACCACCAGCCCCGCGCCTTTAACGGTAAAGGCCCGGTCGATCGCCAGACGGAAACGATGATGGCTGGCATGCTCGCGTGAGGGAAGCTGCTGCAAATGGTGGCGAAGTTCGTCAATACCGCGCCCTTCTGTCGCCACGGTGACGAACAATGGCGCATCGGCAAATCCATACTCCCGCAAGGTCGCCTGTACGGTTTCGCGCACCGCGTTGAGTCGCGCCTCATCGACGCGGTCAGCTTTGGTCAGCGCAACGGTCAGCTGCGGGTTGCCCGTCAGCTGTAAAATTGCCAGATGTTCACGCGTTTGCGCCATCACGCCGTCATCACAGGCCACTACCAGCAGAGCATGATCGATGCCACCGACGCCCGCCAGCATGTTAGAAAGAAACTTCTCGTGTCCCGGTACATCAATAAAACCCAGCACCCGGCCATCAGGCTGAGGCCAGTAGGCATAGCCCAGATCGATGGTCATGCCGCGTTTTTTCTCTTCCGGCAGACGATCGGCATTCACCCCGGTCAGGGCCTGTAATAAGGTGGTTTTTCCGTGGTCGACGTGACCGGCGGTGGCAATAATCATTTCAACAGCATCTCCAGAAATCGCGCTTCATCTTCAAGACAGCGTAGATCCAGCCACATTCGGCCATCGTAAATGCGCCCGATAACCGGTGCTGGCAAGGCACGCCAGAGCGCCGACAAAGCGTCAAGCTGGCTGCCGCGCCCGTCACGGGGTGTAAACGTGAGCGCCGCGCTGGGCAGCCTGTCCACCGGCAGTGAACCGCTGCCGATCTGCGACTGACAAGCTTCAAGGCGCACGTCAAAATCGGGGTAGTGCGGCGCAATGTGTGGCAAGAGAAGCTCACCCTGGGCGCGAATTGAGGCGGCATCACGGGCCAGCAGGCGCAGCGTGGGCAGCCGTTCAGCCAGTTTTTCCGGGTAGAGATAAAGGCGCAGCGTCGCTTCCAGCGCAGCAAGCGTCATTTTATCGGCTCGCAGTGCACGCTTGAGCGGGTGCTGCTGCAGCTTCGCAATAAGCGCACGTTTACCCACGATAATCCCCGCCTGCGGGCCGCCGAGCAGTTTGTCGCCGGAGAAACTCACGAGACTGACGCCCGCCGCAATCATCTCCTGCGGCATGGGCTCTTTTGGCAGACCGTACTGGCTCAGATCGACCAGCGAACCGCTACCGAGGTCGGCCACCACCGGCACACCCAGCTCACGGCCCAGCTCCGCCAGCTCCGCCTCTTCAACGGTTTTTGTGAATCCGGCTATCTGGTAATTACTGGTGTGGACCTTCATCAGCAGCCCGGTATTTTCATTCACTGCCGCGCGATAATCTTTTGCATGCGTGCGGTTGGTGGTGCCCACTTCATGCAGGGTACAGCCCGCCTGGCGCATAACATCCGGAATGCGAAACGCACCGCCAATCTCGACCAGCTCGCCACGGGAAACCACCACCTCTTTACCGCTGGCGGTCGCTGCCAGCATTAACAGTACCGCCGCCGCGTTGTTATTCACGATGCAGGCATCTTCCGCGCCGGTCAGCTCGCAGAGCAGGTCTGCCAGCGCCCGATCGCGATGTCCGCGCCCTGCGCCGTCCAGATCGTACTCAAGCGTCACGGGGGAACGCATGGCCTGCACGACCGCAGCGACGGCCTCTTCTGCCTGTTGAGCGCGACCAAGGTTGGTGTGCAGCACGGTTCCCGTCAGGTTGATGACCGGGCGTAACGCGCTTTGTGCTTTCTCCTCGAGCCTCAGCTCCACTTCCTGCCCCCACGCCGCACACCAGTCCGGCAATGCATTTTCTGTCTGAATATGGCTGCGGGCTTCGTCCTGAAGCAGACGTAATATTTCAACCGTCGCGGTATGGCCGAACCGCGCAACGGCAGCATGCACGCGCGGCTCGCGAAGAAGACGGTCGGTTGCAGGGATCTGGCTGTACAGGGAGTGATGAGTTGTCATGAAAGCGCCTGGCGAGTAAATATCATCCCCCCTCCCGACGGGAGAGGGAGTCAACATAAGAAGGGATTGTACCGCCTCCTGCTGCGAAGTGTTATAACCCGCATCAAGCCTTTGGCGGTTCGGTACGGGCAAAGCTCTCGCGCTGAAAGAGTGTTTCTGCAAGCTTCACCAGCAATGGACGGTCGACGCACCAGCCGGGGGAAACGCGGCGGAAATTGAGATAACCGATGGCGCAGGCAATGGCTATCGTTGCCAGGTTCAGGCTATCGGGTTGAATTTTTCCCTCCCGGATAAGCTGTTCGCACCAGTCCAGGCTGCGGCTGATTTTTTCACGCTGGCGTAACAGTTCCGTTTCAGACTGCTGGGCGGCGGGTCTTGCCTGCTCGCGTACGGACGTTAACGCCGCATCCATAATACCGTCGGCCAGCGCTTCAATTTGCTTCATTGCCAGCGCCGCGTTTGGATCGGCCGGTAACATCGCCGGGGCCACGCCGAGCAGCTCGATGTACTCCGCAATAATGGGGGAATCAAACCAGTACTGGCCTTCGTCTGTTACCAGCGTCGGCACTTTTCCCAGCGGGTTGTACTGCGCCACACCGTTTTCAGCGTGATAAGGCTGTTCATTGACGAACTCGAATTCAATCCCTTTCTCCAGCAGGAGAATCGAGATTTTTCGCACGAAGGGACTGGTGTAGCTGCCGATAAGTTTCATTGCCTGATCCTTGATGCCGAAAAAAGTCAGTATGGATCAAGCGATGAAAAAAGGGCAGGTATGCGTGTCGCATTCCTGCCCTGAAGGGGTTAGTGATCGAGATAGAGGTAGTGCATCCAGCTGGTCATACGCAGCAGCACCTTACGCATTACCGAGACGTGAGCAAAGTGATCCGAATAGACCGCCACCTGAGCATAAATGCCGTCGGGCAGCGCATCGACATCAGCATTCGGCTCCAGCTCGATAGTGCCTAATACGCCATCGGTACCAGGGATCACGGTCAGCGACTGCAACGCACCCTGCGCCTGGTATGACCCCCCCGGCACCACCGGCAGAATACTGGTGAGCTTGCCGGAGAAGACCTGGCCCGGCAGCGCGTTGAAGACCACTTCCGCTTCGTCGCCCGGCTTCAGACGCAGCAGCGAGTTCTGACGGAACTGGGCCACAATCTGGCGTTTCTGTTCAGGAATAAAGACCATGACCGGGCGCAGCGGCAGCGCGGCAGCATAGGTCCCCGGACGAATCAGCACCTGCGTGATATAGCCATTGCTCGGCGCACGCACCACGGTCTGATCCAGGTTGTATTTCGCTTCAGCAAGCTGAGCGCGCAGGGAAGCAACCTGGGATTGCTCACCGTTGACCATACTGTCTAACTGACTTTGTATTTGCGTCTGTTCAGCCACCGAGCCTTTTACCAGCGCATCCTGCGCCAGATAGTTTTGCCGTGCGTTGTCGATATCGCTTTCAGAGAACGGGTTAACCTTTGCGCGGCTGCCTTTCAGGTAGCGCTGGTAATCTTTATACAGGCGGTCACGTTCAGCGGACACGCGCGTGGTATTGGCGACCGCTTCCGCAAGCTGCGCTTTGAGATTGTCGATATTGTGCGTGGCGGTGACCAGGTCGGCCTGCAGTCTGTCAACGCGCGCCTGATAGCGGCCCGGATCAAGTTTAAATAACACTTCGCCTTTTTTAATTAGCTGGTTATTTTTATCGGTAACTTCACTCACTACCCCAGTAACCTGCGGCGTAATCGGAATGGAAATAACCGCTTTTTGCGCCGTAAAGGTATAGGGATGGTTATAGTTCATCAACAGGATAAGCCCGGCGACAATAAACACCCCACCTAATGTTGCGGTCGCGAGGGTCCACTGGTTTACCGGAATACGGAATATTTTAAAAATGGCCCAGGCAAAGGCTACATAGGTCAAAATAATCAGCAGATCCATGATTAGTGCTCCAGCGTATTCTTGTCAGCCGTGGGAGGTACCGCTGCCAGTTTTTGTTCTAATTCGGCCACACGTTTAGTCAGAGCATCCATACCCGGGACCTCATCAGGTTTTGAGATGTGGTTCTGCATCCCCCAGCCGCGATCTTCGCGGTACAACGTGGCCCAAATCCACAGGAACGGCCAAATCGCATGGAGCGTAAACAGGCTAATCCATCCCGCCGTATGAATGGCATCCGCATGGGGATGATTCCGTTTTTTGGCCATATTATAAGGAATATCATGGATGGCGATGATTCCGTAAAAAAGAACCAGAAATACAAAAATCAATACGCCCAGCGCAAAATAGTTGAGAAACATATTCTCCTCACTTAAACAACGTCAACTCATTAAATTAATAAAACGGAACGCAACCTAATTAATTTTTTATAAATACGAGGTGTACTTATATTTCAGAGCCGGGGAGTATCGTTTTTTATAATATCTCCATGCAAGTTTATAAGCGTGTCAAAATATATCCTGAATAATAATAGACTTAACCTTACAATATGAGCGTAACGTACCTTATTGCTTTTCGCCATACCACACATGAAAAGTCATTTTTTAGCTTTATGTGTGACTTCATGACATCCTGGCGTTGAATCGCCAGGCAGAATTTGTCGCCGATCACATCCGGAGAATTCTGCATAAAAATTTTTTGTGAAATTAGTCACAATCCAGAAACAAACTCACGACAACCAAATGTGATTTACATCACAGAAGTGGGTGGCTTTTGCTTTATTTATCGCCATCGTATTTTTTTTATCCACCATTTTTGTGACGAAGATCACTTCATTCATGTCTGCACCCCCTACATTTACGTGATTCATATCACACAAATTTCCGTCGTCTGGACAGTTGAACGATTCAGTGCCAGATTTCACAGCATCAGAACAGGGCCCGGCTACCTCTGCCGCCTCATTAACAATAAACCTCGGGCCGCAAGCCTAAGCGTAAACAGAAGAAGGGGTGTTTTATGTCATCCGATTTCAAGATCAAAGTTCAAAGCTTTGGTCGTTTCCTCAGCAATATGGTGATGCCAAATATCGGCGCGTTTATCGCGTGGGGTATCATCACTGCGTTGTTCATTCCGACAGGGTGGTTGCCTAACGAAACGCTGGCGAAACTTGTTGGCCCAATGATTACCTACCTGCTGCCGCTGCTTATCGGGTTTACCGGGGGTCGTCTGGTGGGTGGAGACCGTGGTGGCGTTGTGGGTGCCATCACGACGATGGGGGTTATCGTCGGTGCGGATATGCCGATGTTCCTCGGTGCAATGATTGCGGGCCCTCTGGGCGGCTGGGCAATTAAGAAATTCGACGTCTGGGTTGATGGCAAGATCAAATCCGGCTTCGAAATGCTGGTGAACAACTTCTCTGCGGGCATCATCGGTATGATCCTCGCGATTCTGGCGTTCCTCGGCATTGGCCCTGCGGTTGAAGTGCTGTCCAAAGTTCTGGCGGCAGGCGTTAACTTCATGGTTGCGCACGACATGCTGCCGCTGGCGTCTATCTTTGTTGAACCGGCGAAAATCCTGTTCCTCAACAACGCCATTAACCACGGTATCTTCTCACCGCTGGGCATTCAGCAGTCTCATGACCTCGGCAAGTCCATCTTCTTCCTGATTGAAGCCAACCCGGGCCCGGGCATGGGTGTTCTGCTGGCGTACATGTTCTTTGGTCGCGGCAGTGCGAAACAGTCTGCGGGCGGTGCGGCTATCATCCACTTCCTGGGCGGTATCCACGAAATTTACTTCCCTTACGTGCTGATGAACCCACGTCTGATCCTGGCCGTTATCCTCGGCGGTATGACGGGCGTGTTCACCCTGAGCGTGCTGGGCGGTGGTCTGGTTTCTCCGGCCTCTCCAGGCTCCATCCTGGCGGTTCTGGCGATGACCCCGAAAGGTGCCTATTTCGCTAACATCGCAGCCATCTGTGCGGCAATGGCCGTCTCCTTCGTGGTCTCTTCTATCCTGCTGAAAACCAGCAAAGTGAAAGAAGATGACGATATCGAAGCGGCAACCCGTCGTATGCATGACATGAAAGCCGAATCAAAAGGCGCAACGCCGCTGGCGGCGGGCGATGTCTCTAACGACCTGAGCCACGTACGTAAAATCATCGTGGCCTGTGACGCGGGTATGGGTTCCAGCGCCATGGGTGCCGGCGTACTGCGTAAGAAAGTGCAGGATGCGGGTCTGACCAACATCTCCGTCACCAACAGCGCCATCAACAGCCTGCCTGCAGATGTTGACCTGGTGATTACGCACCGCGATCTGACCGAACGTGCGATGCGTCAGGTTCCTCAGGCACAGCACATTTCGCTGACCAACTTCCTGGACAGCGGCCTGTACACCGACCTGACCGAACGTCTGGTGGCCGCGCAGCGTCATGAAGATAATGAAGTCAAAGTCCGCGACAGCCTGAAAGACAGCTTTGACGCGAACGACAGCCACCTGTTCCGCCTGGGCGCAGAAAACATCTTCCTGGGCCGCACGGCGTCCCACAAGGAAGAGGCGATTCGCTTTGCCGGTGAACAGCTGGTGAAAGGCGGCTACGTGCAGCCTGAATACGTTGACGCGATGCTGGAGCGTGAAAAACTGACCCCAACCTATCTGGGTGAATCCATTGCGGTTCCACACGGTACGGTTGAAGCGAAAGACCGCGTACTGAAAACCGGCGTGGTGTTCTGCCAGTATCCGGATGGTGTACGCTTCGGTGAAGAAGAAGACGACATCGCCCGCCTGGTGATTGGTATCGCCGCTCGCAACAACGAGCACATCCAGGTGATTACCAGCCTGACCAACGCGCTGGATGACGACTCTGTCATTGAACGTCTGGCCAACACCACCAGCGTGGAAGAAGTGCTGGCGCTGTTGAACAAGTAACGGAACCTCTTCCCTCTCCCCCTGTGGGGAGAGGGTTAGGGTGAGGGCAAAGCCTCACCCCAGCCCTCTCGGGTAAAAACATTGATTAAGGTTAATACTATGAAAGCATTACATTTTGGCGCAGGTAATATCGGTCGTGGCTTTATCGGTAAACTGCTGGCAGACGCAGGCATTACGCTGACATTCGCCGATGTGAATCAGGTAGTCCTGGATGCCCTGAATGCCCGTCATAGCTATCAGGTACACGTGGTAGGCGAAAACGAGCAGGTTGAGACGGTGTCTGGCGTTAATGCGGTAAGCAGCATTGGCGAAGACGTTATCGACCTCATCGCCAGTGTCGATCTGGTGACCACGGCCGTTGGCCCGGTGGTGCTTGAGCGCATTGCCCCTGCGGTGGCGAAAGGCCTGGCAAAACGTAAAGCGCAGGGCATCGACACACCGCTGAACATCATCGCCTGTGAAAACATGGTGCGCGGCACCACGCAGCTGAAAGGCCATGTGCTCGCCGCCGTCGCGGACGAAGATAAAGCCTGGGTGGAAGCGCACGTCGGCTTTGTGGATTCCGCCGTTGACCGTATCGTTCCGCCATCAGAATCCGCCACCCACGATCCGCTGGAAGTGACCGTGGAAACCTTCAGCGAGTGGATCGTCGATAAAACCCAGTTTAAAGGCGCGCTGCCAACCATTCCGGGGATGGAATTAACCGATAACCTGATGGCCTTTGTCGAACGTAAACTCTTCACGCTGAACACCGGGCATGCTATAACCGCGTACCTCGGAAAATTGGCCGGTCATCAGACCATTCGTGACGCGATCCTCGATGAGAGCATCCGTGCAGTGGTTAAAGGGGCAATGGAAGAGAGCGGCGCGGTGCTGATCAAACGCTACGGTTTTGATGCTGAGAAACATGCAGCATACATCCAGAAAATCCTCGGTCGTTTTGAAAACCCGTATCTGAAAGATGACGTTGAGCGCGTAGGCCGTCAGCCACTGCGTAAACTGAGCGCGGGCGATCGCCTGATTAAACCGCTGCTGGGCACGCTGGAGTATGGTCTTGCGCACGCCAACCTGGTGAAAGGGATTGCCGCCGCGATGCATTACCGCAGCGAACAGGATCCACAGGCGCAGGAGCTGGCTCAGCTGATTAACGATAAAGGCCCGCAGGGTGCGCTGGCGCAGATCTCGGGTCTGGATGCCAACAGCGACGTGGTTGTGGAGGCGGTGAACGCTTACAACGCAATCAAATGATGCAGAGTGCGGCGCAGGATAGCCTGCGCCCAAATAACAGATTGTCAGATATGCAGGCAATAATGGAACAAACCCAGGCCTTTGAAAATCGTGTGCTTGAGCGTCTGAATGCTGGCAAAACCGTACGAAGTTTCCTGATTGCCGCCGTCGAGTTGCTAACCGAGGCGGTGAATATTCTGGTACTTCAGGTGTTTCGCAAAGACGACTACGCGGTAAAATATGCTGTAGAACCGTTACTGGACGGAGACGGACCGCTGGGCGATTTATCGGTACGTCTGAAGCTGATTTATGGTCTTGGCGTGTTGAACCGACAAGAGTATGAAGATGCCGAGCTGCTGATGGCGCTGCGTGAAGAGTTAAATCATGACGGTAATGAGTACACCTTTACCGATGATGAGATCCTTGGCCCCTTCGGCGAGCTACACTGCGTCACCGCGCTTCCCCCTGCTCCCCATTTTGATAACAGTGACCCTGAGCTATACGCGATGCAAAAGCTGCGTTATCAACAGGTTGTCCGTTCCACGATGGTCCTTTCCCTGACTGAGCTGATTTCCCGAATCAGCTTAAAAAAAGCGTTTCAGAAGTAAGCCTGCTCACATTGGTGTATCCTTCCCTGTAAATTCCCCGTTTTCAGAGTTATTTGTCATGAAAGAAGTCGAAAAGAACGAAATTAAACGCCTGAGCGACCGTCTGGATCTGATCCGCCACCAGATGGCTGGTCTCTCGCTGGTTGAATCCGCCGAGAAGTATGCCGAGCTGGAGAAAGAGAGTGAGAAGCTTGAAGCGGAAATCGAGCGTCTGCGCGAAGTCAAAGGCCAGAAGCTGAGCAACGAAGCCCAAAAGCTGTTGAGCATGCCGCACCGCCGTGCCATCACTAAAAAAGAGCAGGCCGACATGGGCAAGCTGAAGAAAAGCGTCCGTGGCCTGGTGGTGGTTCATCCCATGACCGAGCTTGGTCGCGAAATGGGTCTGAAAGAGATGACGGGTTTTTGTAAGACCGCGTTTTGATCGTCCCCCGCCCTCTCTCCCAGGCGAGAGGGCGAAAACCACACCGCGTCGCCCCCCTCACCGCTTAAAATTGGCCCAACCAATCTCCCGATAATCACTTTCCTGGTTCACAATTCCACTAATTCCCCTCACAAAATCATTGCCGACTCATAACAACTGGTTAACCATTTATTGTCATTCACCCTACAACACAATATTGGCAGGACCACTTTTACACAGTTTGTGACGCAGAGATGAGCGGAGACTCACCCGCTACGCAGACTGTCTGGTCCTCAGGAGACCTGCATGAGCCTCTGGCAACAAAACTACGATCCGGCTGGCAATATCTGGCTGTCGAGCCTGATCGCATCGCTTCCGATCCTGTTCTTCTTCTTTGCGCTGATTAAGCTCAAG
The DNA here is from genome assembly GCF_003635055.1 of Enterobacter sp. WPR_3_1. NCBI lineage: Bacteria > Pseudomonadati > Pseudomonadota > Gammaproteobacteria > Enterobacterales > Enterobacteriaceae > Enterobacter > Enterobacter sp. WPR_3_1. The sequence goes on from NZ_RBXU01000014.1 coordinate 73,364, forward strand.
CTGAAGGGATACCTGGCCGCGACGTACACCGTTGCCATTGCGCTGATGGTGGCACTGTTCTTCTATAAAATGCCGGTCGATCGCGCGCTGGCCTCCGTCGTCTATGGTTTCTTCTACGGCCTGTGGCCGATTGCGTGGATTATCATCGCGGCGGTCTTTGTCTACAAAATCTCGGTGAAAACCGGGCAGTTCGACATTATCCGCTCATCGATACTTTCCATTACCCCGGACCAGCGTCTGCAGATGCTGATTGTCGGTTTCTCCTTCGGGGCCTTTCTGGAAGGGGCGGCCGGGTTTGGCGCACCGGTTGCCATCACCGCGGCGCTGTTAGTCGGGCTGGGGTTCAACCCGCTTTACGCCGCAGGTCTTTGTCTGATCGTTAACACCGCGCCGGTGGCGTTTGGTGCGATGGGGATCCCGATTCTGGTCGCCGGGCAGGTCACCGGTCTGGACAGCTTTGAAATTGGCCAGATGGTTGGCCGTCAGCTGCCGTTCCTGACCATCATCGTGCTGTTCTGGATCATGGCGATTATGGATGGCTGGCGCGGCGTTAAAGAGACATGGCCTGCGGTGGTCGTCGCTGGCGGCTCGTTTGCCATTGCCCAGTTTCTCAGCTCGAATTTCCTCGGCCCCGAATTGCCGGACATTATCTCTTCACTGGTGTCGCTGGTCTGCCTGACGCTGTTCCTGAAACGCTGGCAGCCAGTACGCATCTTCCGTTTCGCCGATATGGGTGCTTCACACGTCGATCAAACTCTGGCACGTACCGGTTATACCGCGGGACAAATCATTCGCGCATGGTCTCCGTTCCTGTTCCTGACCGCCACGGTTACGCTCTGGAGTATTCCACCGTTTAAGGCCCTGTTCGCACCGGGTGGCGCACTGTATGAGATGGTCATTAACATCTCCGTGCCGTTCCTCGACAAAATGGTCGCCCGTATGCCGCCCGTGGTGCACGCCGCCACGCCGTATGCCGCGGTGTATAAATTTGACTGGTTCTCGGCAACCGGCACCGCAATCCTGTTTGCCGCTATCCTGTCTGTGGTGTGGTTACGCATGAAGCCAGCGGCTGCAGTTCAGACTTTTGCGGCTACCATTAAGGAGCTGATGCTGCCGATCTACTCCATCGGCATGGTGCTGGCGTTCGCGTTTATCTCGAACTATTCCGGCCTGTCATCGACACTGGCGCTTGCGCTGGCGCATACCGGCCACGCCTTCACGTTCTTCTCGCCGTTCCTCGGCTGGCTGGGGGTGTTCCTGACCGGTTCAGATACCTCATCTAACGCCCTGTTTGCGGCCCTGCAGGCGACGGCAGCCCAGCAGATTGGCGTGTCGGACATCCTTCTGGTGGCCGCCAATACTACTGGCGGCGTGACCGGCAAGATGATCTCACCGCAATCCATCGCCATTGCCTGTGCGGCGGTGGGACTGGTCGGTAAAGAGTCGGACCTGTTCCGCTTTACCGTGAAACACAGCCTGATATTCACCTGTATGGTCGGGGTGATCACGACCCTGCAGGCCTATGTCTTAACCTGGATGATCCCATGATAGTCATGCCCAGACGCCTGTCCGACGAGATTGCCTCTCGCGTACGGGCGCTGATTGAAGAACAACAGCTGGAAGCGGGCATGAAATTGCCCGCCGAGCGCCAGCTCGCCGCCCAACTGGGTGTATCTCGTAACTCACTGCGTGAGGCGCTGGCGACGCTGGTCAGCGAAGGGGTACTGGTAAGCCGTCGGGGCGGCGGCACCTTTGTCCGCTGGCAGCACGATGACTGGTCCGAGCAAAACATCGTGCAGCCGCTTAAAACGTTGATGGAAAACGACCCGGACTACAGCTTCGACATCATTGAAGCGCGGCACGCCATCGAAACCAGTACCGCCTGGCATGCGGCCATGCGGGCCACTGAAGCCGACAAAGAGAAGCTCAAAGCCTGCTTTGACGCCACCCAAAGCAGCGACCCGGACATCGCCTCGCAGGCGGACGTGCGGTTTCATCTGGCGATTGCCGAAGCATCGCACAACGTCGTTCTGCTCCAGACCATGCGCGGTTTCTTCGACCTGCTGCAATCCTCCGTGAAGCAGAGCCGCCAGCGTATGTATCTGGTCCCGCCGGTATTTGCCCAACTGACCGAACAGCACGAGGCGGTACTCAACGCCATTCTGGCCGGGGATGCAGAGGCCGCGCGCAAAGCGATGATGGCGCATCTGGGGTTCGTGCACACCACCATTAAACGATTCGATGAAGATCAGGCCCGACAGGCGCGTATTACCCGTCTGCCTGGCGACAGTGATATTTCCAGGGAGAACAAAGCATGATTATTTCAGCAGCCAGTGACTATCGCGCCGCGGCGCAGCGCATTTTGCCGCCATTCCTGTTCCACTATATCGACGGCGGGGCATATGCCGAATACACCCTGCGCCGCAACGTGGAAGATCTGTCGGAAGTGGCGCTGCGCCAGCGCGTGCTGAAAGATATGTCTGAGCTGAGCCTTGAGACAACGCTGTTTAACGAAACGCTTTCCATGCCGGTGGCCCTTGCACCAGTCGGTTTGTGCGGCATGTACGCCCGCCGGGGTGAAGTCCAGGCGGCAGCGGCGGCGGATGCCAAAGGTATTCCGTTTACCCTATCCACCGTCTCCGTCTGCCCGATTGAAGAAGTGGCCCCGACCCTCCAGCGTCCGATGTGGTTCCAGCTGTACGTCCTGCGCGATCGCGGCTTTATGCGCAATGCGCTGGAGCGTGCCAAAGCCGCGGGCTGTTCAACGCTGGTCTTTACCGTTGATATGCCGACGCCTGGCGCCCGTTACCGTGATGCCCACTCCGGGATGAGCGGCCCAAATGCTGCCCTGCGTCGCTACTGGCAGGCGGTAACGCACCCGCAATGGGCCTGGGATGTCGGTGTGAATGGTCGCCCGCACGATCTGGGGAATATCTCGGCCTATCTCGGTAAACCCACCGGGCTGGAAGATTACATCGGCTGGCTGGCGAATAATTTCGATCCGTCCATCTCGTGGAAAGACCTGGAGTGGATCCGCGAATTCTGGGACGGCCCGATGGTGATCAAAGGGATCCTCGACCCGGAAGATGCCCGCGATGCCGTGCGCTTTGGCGCTGACGGTATTGTGGTCTCTAACCACGGCGGACGTCAGCTTGACGGGGTACTCTCTTCCGCACGCGCACTGCCGGCGATTGCCGATGCGGTGAAAGGTGATATCGCTATCCTCGCCGACAGCGGTATCCGCAACGGGCTTGACGTGGTGCGTATGATTGCCCTTGGCGCAGACAGCGTATTGCTCGGACGCGCATATCTTTATGCACTGGCTACGGCTGGTCAGGCAGGGGTGGCGAATCTGCTCAATCTGATCGAAAAAGAGATGAAAGTGGCGATGACGTTGACCGGCGCAAAAACGATTCGCGAAATCAGCAAGGACTCCCTGGTGCAGGAGTTGGGTAAATTACCCACCGCACTGGCACCGCTTGCCCAGGGTGACGCAGCCTGACGCCCGTCTGATTCCCCTTCCCCTCTCCTCGCGTCCGAACTCCCCTCGGGCGCTTTTTTTTGTCAAAAATAACATCCAGGTAACATATTGGATAAGAAAATTTGACATACCTGTGCCGCACGCAATTGTATATACAAGCAAATACAAGAACACAAAAACACCATCACATCAGAGGGGAGCGTATGAGATATTCAGGTCAGGTGGATATTCAGCAGGTGATCGACGACAGTCCCTTTTCCGGGTTTCACTGGGTGCTCATCGTGCTGGGCTTTCTGGTGCTGGCGATCGATGGTTTCGATACCGCAGCAATGGGCTACATTGCGCCCACGCTGTCGGCGGAATGGGGCATACACAAACAGGATCTGGGACCGGTACTGAGCGCAGCACTGCTCGGGCTGTCGCTGGGAGCGCTGGTCGCAGGCCCGGTATCGGACCGGATAGGCCGCAAGCGCGTACTGGTCTTTTCTTGTCTGTTCTTCGGCCTTTCAAGCCTGGGGACGGCCTGGGCACAAAGCCTTAACACCCTGACGCTATGGCGGTTTCTGACGGGCCTGGGGCTGGGTGCCGCCATGCCGAACGCCATCACCCTCATCTCAGAGTTTGCCCCTCAGCGCTGTCGCGCCATGGCGATTAATACCATGTACTGCGGCTTCCCGCTGGGCGCGGCCGGCGGTGGGGCGATATCATCCTGGCTTATCCCGCATCATGGCTGGCGAAGCGTACTGCTGACCGGCGCGATAGCACCGCTGATATTAACGCTGCTGCTGATGCTGTTTTTACCGGAATCGGTGAAATACCTGGTGCAGCGCGGGAAAGACATGATGCAGATCCGCCGTATCGCCAGCCGTTTCGCCCGCACGACCCTCGACGGCGTCACCGGTTTCTTTCTCGCAGAGGATCGGGTCGCCGCCAAAAAAGGGAGCGTAGCACAGCTGTTTTCACAGCCCTGGCTGCCTGGTACCCTGATGCTATGGGTAACCTATTTTATGGGGCTGGTGATTTATTACGTTCTGCTTAGCTGGATGCCGACACTGATGCTGGGGATGGGCTATCCCCTCGCGGAATCCGCATGGCTCACCTCGCTGTTCACCTTCGGCGGTACCGCAGGCATCCTTCTCGCGGGCTGGATGATGGATCGCTGGGAGGCACACAAAGTGGTCGCAGGTGGCTTTGTCCTGACCATGCTGCTCATTCTGGCGCTCGGCATTGAACATAACCATATCGCCCTGTTTGGCGGCTTGATTTTCCTGATGGGGATCGCGATGAACGGCGCGCAATCGGGAATGCAGACGCTGGCAGCCACCTTTTATCCTACCGAGTGTCGCGCAACGGGCATTGCCTGGATGCAGGGCATTGGCCGCTTTGGTGGCGTGGCGGGCATCATGACCAGCGCGCAGCTTCTCTCAATGCAGTGGCAGGCAGACAGTATTTTGATGATCCTTAGCCTGCCCGCCCTGCTGGCGGCCGCGGCAACCTTCTACAAAATGCTGCGTTGCCGCTCGCAGGATCTCGGCGTCGCATAAGCGGCCCGGTTTCTGCTATTCTGCCCCCGCAATTAAGGGGGCAGCATGCTTAACATCGTTTTATTCGAACCAGAAATTCCGCCGAATACCGGCAATATTATCCGCCTGTGCGCCAACACCGGTTTTCGTCTGCATATCATCGAGCCGATGGGTTTTACGTGGGACGACAAACGTCTGCGCCGCGCGGGGCTGGATTATCATGAATTTACGGCCGTGGTTCGCCATCATGATTACGCCGCGTTTCTGGAAAGCGAAAACCCACAGCGCATGTTCGCCCTGACCACCAAAGGTACGCCGGCACATAGCGCCGTGCGCTATCAGGACGGTGATTATCTGATGTTTGGCCCGGAAACGCGCGGCCTGCCGGCCACCATTCTTGATGCCCTGCCCGCTGAGCAGAAGATTCGTATTCCGATGATGCCGGACAGCCGCAGCATGAATCTGTCAAATGCGGTGTCGGTGGTGGTGTATGAAGCATGGCGCCAGCTGGGATACCCGGGCGCCATTCTCAGAAGTTAAATACCGTCACCATACTCAAACGTATGGTGAATACCGTTGAAGTGCTGATCCATATCCATCGACGGTTTGTCGCTGTCTGGTTTACCGACAATACGTGCCGGTACGCCAGCGGCAGTCGTGTGCGGCGGAACAGGCTGCAGAACAACCGAACCGGCGCCAATCTTCGCACCACGACCCACTTCGATGTTGCCGAGGATCTTGGCGCCCGCGCCAATCATCACCCCTTCACGGATTTTCGGATGGCGATCGCCGCTGGTTTTACCGGTACCGCCTAACGTGACCGACTGCAGAATCGAAACGTCATCTTCAATCACCGCGGTTTCACCGACGACAATGCCGGTGGCGTGGTCAAGCATGATCCCGCGGCCAATTTTCGCGGCCGGGTGAATATCCACCTGGAAGGTTACGGAAACCTGGTTTTGCAGGAAGATAGCCAGCGCGCGGCGGCCTTCATTCCACAGCCAGTGGCCGATGCGATAAGCCTGCAAGGCATGAAAGCCCTTCAGATACAGCAACGGCGTAGAGTATTTGTCCACCGCCGGGTCACGCGTGCGCACGGCCTGGATATCACAGGCAGCAGAAGCGATCATTTCAGGGTCAGCGGCATAGGCCTCTTCCACCACTTCACGAATGGCGATGGCGGGCATAATCGAGGAAGCCAGTTTATTGGCGAGCATATAGCTCAGGGCGCTGCCGAGGTTTTCGTGCTTGAGTAGCGTCGCATGATAGAAACTGGCCAGCATTGGCTCGCAGTCAGCCAAAGCCCGGGCTTCAGCTTTAATATTGTTCCAGACGATATCCAGTTCTTCACACGGCATTGCTTACTCCAGACGACATGTTAATGACCGGCCAGTTCTGTGCTGGCCGGGTCATAGTGCTAACAAGAATCCCTGCGACTAGTTACTGCTGCGCTCATCCTTGCGCGAACGACCTAATAAGGTCAATGCTGCCTCGCGCGCATTTTTTCCGCAATACAATACCTGATAAATTTCCTCGGTTATTGGCATTTCGACACCAAAACGGTGCGCCAATTCGCGAACTTCTTTGGTATTGCGATAGCCTTCAACCACCTGACCAATCTTCTCCTGCGCGCCTTTCACATCCATGCCCTCACCGAGCATCATGCCAAAGCGGCGGTTACGGGACTGGTTGTCGGTACAGGTCAGCACCAGATCGCCCAGGCCCGCCATGCCCATGAAGGTGGTCGGATCGGCACCCAGTGCTGCGCCAAGGCGGGACATCTCGGTTAAGCCGCGCGTAATCAGTGCGGTACGTGCGTTGGCACCAAAACCAATCCCGTCGGACATTCCGGCGCCGATCGCAATCACGTTCTTCACCGCACCGCCCAGCTGTACGCCGATAAAATCGGGGTTGCTGTAAACGCGGAAGCTTTTGCCGCAGTGCAGCAAATGCTGAAGATCGTCGGAGAAGGCCTGATCGGTTGATGCCAGCGAGATCGCCGTCGGCAGGCCAGCGGCCAGCTCTTTAGCAAACGTCGGCCCCGAGATAACCGCCAGCGGGATGTCATCACCCAGCGCTTCGCGGGCGACATCCTGCAACAGGCGTCCGGTTTCGGCTTCCAGCCCTTTGGTGGCCCATACAATGCGCGCATCAGGGCGCATCAGCGGCTTGATCTGACGCAGCACTTCGCCAAACACATGGCTCGGCACCACAATCAGAATGTTGCGGCTGGCCGCCAGCGCGGTCGCAAGGTCACTTTCAAGGTGCAGGGAGTCTGGGAACGGAACGTCCGGGAGGAACGCCACGTTGCAACGGTCGCGTTGCAGCGTCGCGATATGTTTTGGGTCGTGGCCCCAGAGAACCACTTCGTGACCATTTCTTGCCAGCGTGATGGCAAGAGCGGTGCCGTATGAACCGGCACCGATCACAGTCATTGACGCATTAAGAGTGCTCATCAGGCATCCTGATGTTGTTCAGTACCTTCGCCAGCTTGCTGCTGCAGATAGTTCATGAACAGCGCATCAAAGTTAACTGGCGCAAGGTTCAGTTGCGGGAATGTACCGCGAGAAACCAGGCTGGTGATGCATTCGCGAGCATACGGGAACAGAATGTTCGGGCAGTATGCACCCAGGCAGTGCGCCATCTGGTTGCCTTCGATGCCGCCGATGGAGAAGATGCCGCCCTGCTGAACTTCACACAGGAATGCAGTCTCTTCGCCCAGAGAGGCAGTAACAGTCACACGCAGTACGACTTCATACACGTCATCCGCCAGTTGGGTAGATGCGGTATCAAGATCAAGTTTAACCTCTGGCTGCCAATCTTTCTGGAAAACGTGTGGCGCATTTGGCGCTTCGAAAGAGACATCCTTGGTGTAGATACGCTGGATCTGGAAAGTCATTTCGGTGTTGTTTTGTTCTGACATGGAAAAACCCTTTTTAATTGTCCTAAAGTCTCTTAGCTCAGCAGCGGATCGAGTCCACCACGGGCATCGAGCGCATACAAGTCATCACAGCCGCCAATGTGCTGCGCATCAATAAAAATCTGCGGAACCGTCGTACGACCACTACGTTGGATCATCTCTTCGCGTTTAATCGCGTCACCGTCAATCGGCAGTTCTTTGAACGCTACGCCTTTGCTGTTCAGAAGCGCTTTTGCACGGTGGCAGAACGGGCACGTTGCTTTGGTGTAGATCTCGATATTGGCCATTACTGAACTCCTTATTTACCGCGAACCAAAGGAAGATTTTCCCCGCTCCAGCCGGAAATACCTTCTTTCAGAACCGTTACGTTTTCGAAGCCTGCTTTATGCAGCGCGCTGGCAGATTCCTGCGCCTGCATACCGGTCGCGTCAACAACGATAATCGGCTGGGCTTTATGTTTCTCAAGCTCACCAACGTTGTTTGCTTTGATTTCAGCAGGTAACAGGTTGATAGCACCAGCAATGTGACCTTTACGGAAATCGTCACGCTGACGCAGATCGACCACGACGGCATCTTCTTTGTTAATCAGACGCGTCGCTTCACCACGGGTGATAACCTTAATCTTAGACGTCAGGCCTTTAAATGTGGTGAACAGCACAGCAGCCAGCAGGCCAATCCACGCGATGCTCAGAACCGGATGGCGGCTAACGAATTGCATAATTTCTTGCATGGAGGGTAACTACTCCGACTTAGTGATTAAAAAAACCAGGACAGGAGTATACCTGTGCGTTGTGGCAAATACAGCCAGCGACCATAACCTAATCCATTTTCTGAGGCCTGCCACCTAAAAAATTGCCTCAAAAGCGTCCGCTAAGCACCTTGCCCCTGCGCTTTCTTTGATCTTCTGCGGCTATTTGATCGATTCAGCTGTAGTAAAATTACGCAAATTTTGACTCTTGAGCATGAGGTTGTCGCAATGTCGGTTTCTAAAAAACCTATGGTACTGGTGATTCTGGATGGCTATGGCTACCGTGAAGATCAACAGGATAACGCCATTTTCAACGCCAAAACGCCGGTGATGGACGCGCTGTGGGCAAAACGTCCCCACACCCTGATTGATGCGTCCGGGCTGGAAGTGGGTCTGCCAGATCGTCAGATGGGCAACTCCGAAGTTGGCCACGTAAACCTGGGTGCAGGTCGTATCGTGTATCAGGACCTGACGCGTCTGGACGTTGAAATCAAAGAACGTACCTTCTTCAACAACCCAGTACTTTGCGGCGCGGTGGACAGAGCCGTGGCGGCCGGTAAAGCAGTTCATATCATGGGTCTGCTCTCCGCCGGTGGCGTACACAGCCACGAAGATCACATCATGGCGATGGTTGAATTGGCGGCTGAGCGCGGCGCAGAAAAAATCTATCTGCACGCTTTCCTGGACGGTCGTGATACGCCACCACGCAGCGCAAGAGGTTCACTGGCCTCCTTCGAAAACAAATTCGCCGCGCTTGGCAAAGGACGTGTGGCCTCCATCATCGGGCGCTACTACGCAATGGACCGCGACAACCGTTGGGATCGCGTTGAACAGGCCTATGACCTGATGACGCTGGCAAAAGGTGAATTCCAGTTCGCGACCGCGGTGGAAGGTCTGGAAGCCGCTTACGCGCGTGATGAAAACGATGAATTCGTGAAAGCAACCGTCATTCGTGCTGAAGGCCAGGCTGATGCCGCCATGGAAGACGGCGATGCGCTGATCTTCATGAACTTCCGTGCTGACCGCGCGCGTGAAATCACCCGTGCGTTCGTGAACAGTGATTTCGACGGTTTCACCCGTAAGAAAGTGGTGAAGATCGACTTTATTCAGCTGACCGAATACGCCGCTGACATCAATGCCCCATGCGCTTATCCACCCGCTTCACTGGCCAATACCTTCGGCGAGTGGATGGCGAAGAACGGCAAGACACAGCTGCGTATCTCCGAAACCGAGAAATATGCCCACGTCACCTTCTTCTTTAACGGCGGTGTTGAAGAGCCGTTCAAAGGCGAAGATCGTATTCTGATTAACTCACCCAAAGTGGCTACCTACGATCTGCAGCCAGAAATGAGCTCTGCCGAGCTGACTGAAAAACTGGTTGCGGCAATCGAAAGCGGCAAATACGACACCATCATCTGTAACTACCCGAACGGTGACATGGTGGGTCATACCGGCGTGATGGAAGCCGCCGTAAAAGCGGTTGAAGCGCTGGATCACTGTGTTGACCAGGTCGCGAAAGCGGTTGAATCCGTTGGTGGCCAGCTGCTCATCACCGCTGACCACGGTAACGCAGAACAGATGCGCGACCCGGCAACCGGCCAGGCGCACACCGCTCACACCAACCTGCCTGTTCCGCTGATATATGTGGGTGATAAATCACTGAAAGCAGTGGAAGGCGGCAAGCTTTCCGACATCGCGCCAACCATGTTGTCGCTGATGGGCATGGAGATCCCTGAAGAGATGACTGGTAAGCCGCTGTTCATCGTGGAATAATCGCTCCCCATGAGGGGAAAGGCGATTTTTTCAATCACATGGGTCGTGAAGCCGCTTAGGTTATCAGTCAGACCTCTGCTTTGCGCCAGCGCACTCAGCGCTGGCGTATTGCTGTGCGCCGCATCCGCCCACGCGGATGACCGTGACCAGCTGAAATCCATTCAGGCCGATATCGCCGCGAAAGAGCGTGCGGTACGCCAGCAACAACAGCAACGCTCTGCTCTGCTCGCTCAGCTTAAGCAGCAGGAAGAAGCCATCTCCGCTGCCGCACGTAAATTACGTGAAACGCAAAACACCCTCGCCCAGTTGAATAAACAGATCGACGAAATGAACGCGTCGATTGCCAAACTGGAACGCCAGCGTGATGCCCAGGAACGCAACCTTGCCGCACAGCTTGATGCTGCTTTCCGCCAGGGTGAGCACACGGGCCTTCAGTTGATCCTCAGCGGTGAAGAGAGCCAGCGCGGTCAGCGTCTGCAGGCCTACTTTGGTTATCTGAACCAGGCGCGTCAGGAGACTATCGCGCAGCTGAAACAGACGCGCGAAGAGGTCACCACGCAAAAAGCCGAGCTCGAAGAGAAGCAGAGCCAGCAACAGACGCTGCTCTACGAACAGCAGGCGCAACAAGCGAAGCTCGAGCAGGCCCGCAACGAGCGCAAGAAAACCCTTTCCGGTCTCGAGTCCTCTATTCAGCAAGGCCAAAGCCAGCTGAGCGAAATGCGCGCCAACGAATCGAAACTGCGTAACAGTATCGCCCGCGCGGAAGCGGCGGCGAAAGCGCGCGCCGAAAAAGAGGCCCGCGAAGCGCAGGCCGTACGCGACAAGCAGCAGGAAGCCTCACGCAAAGGTACGACCTACAAGCCAAGCGAAAGCGAACGCTCCCTGATGTCACGTACCGGCGGTTTAGGCTCCCCTCGTGGTCAGGCTTACTGGCCCGTGCGCGGTACAATTCTGCATCGCTATGGCGAACAGCTGCAGGGTGAACTACGTTGGAAAGGGATAGTTATCGGTGCGTCTGAAGGTAGCGAAGTAAAAGCCATCGCCGATGGCCGTGTGATTCTGGCCGACTGGCTGCAGGGTTACGGGCTTGTGGTAGTGGTGGAACACGGTAAAGGCGATATGAGCCTTTACGGCTACAACCAGAGCGCACTGGTCAGCGTTGGTACTCAGGTGCGCGCCGGCCAACCCATCGCCCTCGTGGGCAGCAGTGGCGGTCAGGGCCGCCCGTCACTCTATTTCGAAATTCGTCGCCAGGGTCAGGCGGTCAATCCACAGCCGTGGTTGGGAAGATAAGTTTTGCTTCAATTTCGTCGAATTGTTCTCTCCTTCGCCAGTGCACTGGCGCTGGCAGCACCGGTCTACGCTGGCAAACTCGCGATAGTGATTGATGACTTCGGTTATCGTCCGCACACCGAGAATCAGGTACTGGCGATGCCGGCCGCCATCTCTGTCGCCGTCCTCCCGAATGCGCCGCACGCGCGTGAAATGGCGATCAAAGCGCATAACAGCGGTCATCAGGTTCTCATCCATCTGCCGATGGCACCGCTCAGCAAGCAGCCGCTGGAAAAAGATACTTTGCGCCCTGATATGAGCAGCGATGAGATCGATCGCATCATTCGCGATGCTTACAATAAAGTGCCGTACGCCGTCGGGCTGAACAACCACATGGGCAGCGCGATGACCTCCAGCCTGTACGGGATGCTCAAAGTGATGCAGTCGCTGGAGCGCTATAACCTCTATTTCCTCGACAGCATGACCATCGGCAACAGCCAGGCGATGCGTGCCGCGCAGGGTACAGGCGTGAAGGTAATAAAGCGCAAGGTGTTCCTCGATGACACCCAGAACGACGCGGATATCCGCGGACAGTTCAATCGCGCCGTACAGTTAGCCCGACGCAATGGCTCGGCTATTGCTATCGGCCATCCGCACCCGTCTACCGTTCGCGTTCTGCAGCAGATGCTGCCGACATTGCCGTCTGATATTACGCTGGTTCGTCCTGGCGATCTGCTGAATGAGCCACAGGTTGATACGTCGCGTCCTGGCAGTGCACAGCCACCGGTAACGCAGCCGCGCAATCCATTCAGGGGTGTAAAAATTTGCAAGCCTAAGCAGTCACCAGAGCCTGTATATGCTACTCGATTCTTTACCGTGATAGGGGAAAGTATCAGCCAGAGTTCCTTAGTGAAATATATGCAGCATCAATGGCAAGGCTGGGGTAAAAAAGCATAATTGGCCCGCCAACGCAGGCGGGCAGAGCATGGCAACGAGATGAGTGCCCATATACTTCCTGCATGCGGGCTATTTTTTATCCTCAAACTGATACCAGGCTTTGAAATATTTGAGAAAACTGTATAGCGTTGCATAGAGTCCCGTCACGACGCCCACTTTCCCCTGCCGCCAGGCACCACTGAAAAGATACCATTTAAAAAACGCCCCAATGGCACTAATTAGGCCTCGTCCAATTGAAGGGCGGATCTTCTGATATTTGACCAACCTTGTTGTATAGCTATTGAGCTTATTAAACACTTCATTCAGGTCATAAAAGGTATCATGGCGTACTTGCCCAGCCATGATGAAAGCATTAAGTTCACCTTCCACCTTGTCATCTACTGGTCGGAGATTAAATCTTGCACAGGTGCGATTAAAAAGTCGTACAGGGAAATCTGGCGACGATACTGGATAGATAGTACGAACTTCTTTTCCGAGTACGTACCAGTGTCGAGCAATACGCCAGGCATGATCTGGTGGAGGCTCAGCCCCACTCTTCAGATTCAGAATAAAGGATACAGTCAGGTCATCCAGGATTTCATCGCTATCCATGCATAACACCCAATCATGAGATGCAAGACTCACCGCATAGTTCATTTGGTCCCCATGCATCGTATATTGTCTATAGATAGGGCTTAAATTATAACTTTCACAAATGGATAGCGTGTTATCTTTACTTCCGGAATCAACAACAATCATTTCATCTGCAATTTTAAGAAGAGGAGGCAGAACATGGTTAAGAACCCTGGCTGAATTGCAGGTGAGTAAACAAACAGTTAACTTGAACATTCCCTTACTCTTTTCGAAAATGACCTACACAATTGTAGCAGGGAAAGTGTATTTAAGTGAATATCGAAACAATCAGCAAATAATAAATAAAATCGTCTTTTGTGACATCCATTCCATACTCTTCATTCCTTAAAGTAGGCCTGTAAACATACTTTTGCCTTTATCCAGGCACTAAAAAGTACTGTTTGACCAGTAGAGAGTGACCTGCACAGCGCGCCAAGCATTCTAACCCATTGAAATTATTAAACAAAAAATTAATTCCTCATTAAAATAGATGTTCACATTACTTATCATTATGCTTATACTGTTAGCAGAATGTTTAAAATGTGGTTTGTCAAACAAATGAAAAAAATCATCCTTTATTTTAAAGCACTTAATCGTCAACGAAATCATAAGACTCATGAATTAAAACGTCGGCTTAAACTCTATAAATTATCTAAAAACATTCCCGATAAAAGAGGCAAACCTTTCGATAGTTCCTCAGTAAAGCGGATCCTCTTTCCTTTTTTAGATTTAGGGATTGGTGATGCCGTTTGTCATACCGGAATGTGGAGAGAACTGAAAAAGGCTGGGTATATTGTCCAGATCGCGGCAGAAGAAAGAAACAGGGCTTTATTTGAAAAAATCGTTGATATTGATGAGATTTTTATCATTGATATCAATGAGTTAAACTCCATCTCACAAATAGAGACTGACCTGATCATTAATCCTTATGCATGGATGAAAAGAAAAGAGCTCTTTAGTGTACAACTGCTGCAGAAAACGCAATATAAATATGCGATGAGTTTTGGTGGCTGGCTTAATAAGCCCTACAATTTACAACTGCCAGCGGAGGGAGACTTTCACATTACTGATCCACAGAAAAAGATGCTTACTGCATTAAATATTCACACAAAACACTTATCTTACTCTTTACCAGCTTTACCGAGCCACGAAGAGACTATTAATGAGTATCTTCTTCCTTTTAAAGGAAAAAAGTGGATCGTAATCAACCCCTTTGCCAGTGTAGATGAGCGAAGTCTTAGTCGCGAGCAATTAGTAAGCCTGATTTCAAAAATTTCAGAACCAAAAAATAATCATATTTTCATTGTTGGTGAAAGAAAAAAGATTGAAAAATTAAACATTCAGGATCCTGCAGTTTCCGTATCTATTTTCCCGTCATTATGGGACACCGTTGCGCTAATCAAGCAGGCAGACCTTGTCATTTCAGTGGATACCGCTATTGTCCATATTGCCTGCGCTTTAGATAAAAAGCTCGTAGCTATATATTACTCAATGCTTCTTGATCATAATAAGAATTACGAAGGCAATAAAATATTCGGCCCGATAGGCGAAAATGCAAAACAACTTATTTTCAATAAATACGATAGAAAAATCGACATAAATTTAATTGCCACTGAAGCCAAGAATATTTTAGATGGCAAATGCGTTATAGAAGAAAAAGATAAATACCTGTGATGAAAGCCGGCCGGATTTAAATCCGGCCGACTTTTACTCTCAATCCCAGCTCAGGATAACCTTCCCGGACTGGCCAGAGCGCATCGCGTCAAAGCCTTCCTGGAACTTATCGATGGAGAAGCGATGGGTGATAATCGGAGACAGGTCCAGACCAGACTGGATCAGTGCCGCCATCTTGTACCAGGTTTCGAACATCTCGCGGCCGTAGATACCTTTGATGAACAGCCCCTTGAAGATAACCTTGTTCCAGTCGATAGACATATCAGACGGTGGAATGCCCAGCATCGCAATACGTCCGCCGTGATTCATGGTGTCCAGCATGGTGCGAAACGCCGGTGGTGCGCCGGACATCTCAAGACCCACGTCAAAACCTTCGGTCATGCCCAGCTCTTCCATCACGTCGCTCAGGCTCTCTTTAGAGACATCCACCGCGCGGGTCACACCCATTTTGCGCGCCAGCGACAGGCGATACTCGTTCACATCGGTAATCACCACATTGCGGGCACCAACGTGCTTCGCCACCGCAGCAGCCATAATCCCGATGGGACCCGCGCCGGAAACCAGCACATCTTCGCCGACCAGGTCGAAAGAGAGCGCCGTATGTACCGCGTTACCGAAGGGATCAAAGATAGAGGCCAGATCGTCAGAAATGTTGTCCGGGATTTTGAACGCGTTAAATGCCGGGATCACCAGGTATTCTGCGAAGCAGCCCGGACGGTTCACGCCCACGCCGATTGTGTTACGGCACAGGTGCGTGCGTCCACCGCGGCAGTTACGGCAGTGACCACAGGTAATATGGCCTTCACCCGAGACGCGGTCGCCAATGTTGAAGCCTTTTACTTCCTGACCCATGCCCACCACTTCGCCGACATATTCGTGGCCCACGACCATCGGTACCGGAATGGTTTTCTGCGACCACTGGTCCCAGTTATAGATATGAACGTCAGTGCCGCAAATGGCGGTTTTACGAATTTTGATCAGCAGATCGTTATGACCGACTTCCGGCTCCGGCACGTCGGTCATCCAAATCCCTTCTTCCGCTTTCAGTTTGGATAACGCTTTCATCACACGTCCTCAGGCAATTACGCCCAGCTGTTTGCCGATGCGGGTAAAGGCTTCCACCGCACGTTCAATTTGTTCAGGCGAATGCGCCGCAGACATCTGGGTGCGGATACGCGCCTGGCCTTTTGGTACCACCGGGAAGAAGAACCCGGTAACGTAAATTCCTTCTTTCTGCAGCTCGCGGGCAAAATTCTGCGCCACAACCGCATCGCCCAGCATCACCGGAATAATGGCGTGATCGGCACCGGCGAGCGTAAACCCTGCGGCACCCATTTTTTCACGGAACAGGCGGGCGTTTGACCACAGACGGTCGCGCAGCTCAGCGCCAGACTCCACCATTTCCAGGACTTTAATGGATGCGGCAACGATCGCCGGCGCCAGCGAGTTGGAGAACAGGTACGGACGGGAACGCTGGCGCAGCCACTCAACCACCTCTTTACGCGCAGCAGTATAACCCCCTGACGCGCCGCCGAGCGCTTTACCCAGCGTACCGGTGATAATGTCCACGCGGCCCATTACGTCACAGTATTCGTGAGATCCACGGCCGTTCTCACCAACAAAACCGACGGCGTGTGAATCATCAACCATCACCAGCGCATCGTATTTGTCTGCCAGGTCGCACACGCCCTTCAGGTTGGCAATCACGCCATCCATAGAGAACACGCCGTCTGTGGCAATCAGCACATGGCGGGCACCTGCTTCACGTGCTTCTTTCAGCCGCGCTTCCAGTTCAACCATGTCGTTGTTGGCGTAGCGGAAGCGCTTCGCTTTACACAGGCGCACACCGTCAATGATAGAAGCGTGGTTCAGGGCGTCGGAGATAATGGCATCTTCTGCGCCGAGCAGCGTCTCAAACAGACCACCGTTGGCGTCGAAGCACGAGGAGTACAGGATCGCATCTTCCATCCCCAGGAAGTCCGCCAGCTTTTTCTCAAGCTGCTTATGGCTGTCCTGCGTACCGCAGATGAAGCGTACGGAGGCCATACCGAAACCGTGGGTGTCCATGCCTTGTTTTGCCGCGGCAATCAGCTCAGGGTGATTCGCAAGACCTAAGTAGTTGTTCGCACAAAAGTTGATCACATGGCTGCCATCGGCAACGGTGATGTCCGCCTGCTGAGCAGACGTGATAATACGCTCTTCTTTGAACAACCCTTCCGCACGTGCGGTGTCGAGGTCGCTGTTTAACTGTTTGTAAAAATCACCACGCATTGCAATTCTCCAGACTCGGCAAATTTTGGCACATATTACCCAACCCTGGCCGCCATGACGAGATGACACATTATCTCTTCTCGTTTTTGCAGCATAAATCACGTGTACCCTTGCGCTATGTCGGTGAATGGCTGAAGGGCAGCCATACTAATGATATGATAAGAACATTAGCGTCCGGGATTGTCCCCGGACTCCACACTTCAAAGGTTACAGTTATGATCATCGTTACCGGCGGCGCGGGCTTTATCGGCAGCAACATTGTTAAGGCCCTCAATGACAAAGGCATCACCGACATTCTGGTGGTGGACAACCTGAAAGACGGCACCAAGTTTGTAAACCTGGTGGATCTGAACATCGCTGACTATATGGATAAAGAAGACTTCCTTATCCAGATTATGGCAGGTGAAGAGTTCGGCGAGATCGAAGCCATCTTCCACGAAGGTGCATGCTCTTCCACCACCGAGTGGGATGGCAAGTACATGATGGACAATAACTATCAGTACTCTAAAGAGATCCTGCATTACTGCCTGGAGCGTGAAATTCCGTTCCTGTACGCCTCTTCTGCAGCAACCTACGGTGGCCGTACGTCAGACTTCATCGAATCCCGCGAATATGAGCAGCCGCTGAACGTCTATGGCTACTCCAAATTCCTGTTCGATGAATACGTGCGTCAGGTTCTGCCTGAAGCCAATTCCCAGATTGTGGGTTTCCGTTACTTCAACGTGTATGGACCGCGCGAAGGCCACAAAGGGAGCATGGCGAGCGTCGCGTTCCACCTGAACACGCAGCTGAACAATGGCGAAAGCCCGAAACTGTTTGAAGGCAGTGACGGCTTCAAGCGTGACTTCGTCTACGTAGGCGACGTGGCGGCAGTGAACCTGTGGTTCTGGGAAAACGGCGTCTCCGGTATCTTTAACCTGGGGACAGGCCGTGCGGAATCCTTCCAGGCCGTGGCGGACGCCACCCTGGCGTACCACAAAAAAGGCAGCATTGAATACATTCCGTTCCCGGACAAACTGAAAGGTCGTTACCAGGCCTTCACGCAGGCGGATTTGACCAACCTGCGTGCGGCGGGTTACAACAAACCGTTCAAGACCGTTGCCGAAGGCGTAACGGAATATATGGCCTGGCTGAACCGCGACGCGTAAGTATGAAAATTCTGGTGATCGGCCCGTCATGGGTGGGCGACATGATGATGTCGCAAAGTCTCTATCGCACGCTCAAGGCGCGTTATCCCCAGGCGATAATTGATGTGATGGCACCTGCCTGGTGCCGTCCGTTGTTATCGCGTATGCCGGAAGTTAACGAGGCGATCCCAATGCCGCTCGGCCACGGCGCGCTGGAAATTGGTGAACGTCGCAAGCTCGGCCATAGCCTGCGCGAAAAGCGCTATGACCGCGCCTATGTCCTGCCTAACTCCTTTAAATCCGCCCTTGTACCCTTCTTTGCGGGCGTCCCCCATCGCACCGGCTGGCGTGGAGAAATGCGCTACGGTCTGCTGAACGACGCGCGCGTGCTTGATAAAGACGCCTGGCCACTCATGGTCGAGCGCTACGTCGCGCTGGCCTATGACAAAGGCGTGATGCGCAGCGCAAAAGATCTGCCGCAACCGCTGCTCTGGCCCCAGCTCCAGGTCAACGACGGTGAGAAATCCCACACCTGCAACGCGTTTGGAATTTCATCAGAACGCCCCATGATCGGTTTCTGCCCGGGAGCAGAGTTCGGCCCGGCAAAACGCTGGCCGCATTATCACTACGCTGAGCTGGCAAAACAGCTGATCGATGAAGGTAATCAGGTCGTGTTGTTTGGCTCGGCGAAAGACCACGAGGCGGGTAACGAAATTCTGGCTTCGCTGAATACAGAACAGCAGGCATGGTGCCGTAATCTGGCAGGGGAAACCCAGCTGGAACAGGCGGTAGTTTTACTTGCCGCCTGTAAAGCCGTCGTCACCAACGACTCAGGCCTGATGCACGTCGCCGCTGCGCTCAACCGGCCGCTGGTTGCTCTGTATGGCCCCAGCAGCCCTGACTTTACGCCACCGCTTTCTCATAAAGCGCGCGTCATACGTCTGATCAGCGGTTATCACAAGGTGCGAAAAGGCGATGCGGCTGAAGGCTATCACCAGAGCCTGATCGACATCACGCCCGAGCGTGTCCTTGAAGAGCTCAACGAGCTGCTGTTGAGTGAAGAAGGATAACGGATGCGGGTATTGATCGTTAAAACCTCTTCCATGGGCGATGTGCTGCATACTCTGCCGTCGCTCACCGACGCCATGCAGGCCATTCCCGGCATTCGTTTTGACTGGGTGGTGGAGGAGGGCTTCGCACAGATCCCCACCTGGCATGAAGCAGTAGACCGCGTGATCCCGGTTGCTATCCGCCGCTGGCGTAAAGCGTGGTTCTCAGCACCGATTAAGGCTGAACGTCAAGCCTTCCGTGATGCGGTGCAAGCGCAGCGTTACGATGCCATCATTGACGCACAGGGTCTGGTCAAAAGCGCCGCGCTGGTCACGCGTCTGGCGCACGGCGTAAAGCACGGTATGGACTGGCAAACCGCCCGCGAGCCGCTGGCGAGCCTGTTCTATAATCGCCGCCACCATATCGCGAAACAGCAGCACGCCGTGGAGCGCACCCGCGAGCTGTTTGCGAAAAGCCTCGGCTATGCAAAACCGGACACGCAGGGTGATTACGCTATTGCGCAGCATTTTTTGCGCGATGCGAAGACGCACACACCGCCCTATCTGGTCTTTCTGCATGCCACAACGCGCGATGATAAGCACTGGCCGGAATCACACTGGCGAAGACTCATTGAGCTAATGCAACCGACCGGCATCCATATTAAACTCCCGTGGGGCGCAGAACACGAAAGGCAACGCGCAGAGCGTTTGGCCGCGGGTTTTTCAAATGTGGAAGTGTTACCTAAACTCACGCTGGCTCAGGTTGCCGCGCAACTGGCAGGCGCCAATGCCGTCGTATCCGTGGATACCGGATTAAGCCATTTAACCGCAGCGCTGGATCGCCCCAATATCACCCTTTTCGGTCCGACCGACCCGGGGCTGATTGGGGGGTACGGTAAAAACCAGCATCAAATGGTCAGTCCGACGCAGCAGATGAGAGACATTACCGCAGATGCGATTTTTTCGTTTTTACAGGGCAGCCATCGGCTTTCTAACAGGGATATTTAACCCATGAGTTATGTATTTCTGCTGATTTTACTTTTTCCGGTGAAACTCATCCGGAAGCTGTTTCGCAAAGACACGGGCAGAAACCTTGTCATTCAGACAGCCAAAATCGGTGACTTTATCAATGCAACGCCTCTACTGGCGTATCTGCAAAAAAGCGATGTGCTGATCAGCCGCAGCGTTAACGCATTGGCTCAGCATGACGACAGTATCGAAGAGATCTTTTTTGTGGAGCAGCAAAAGCGCAACCTGTGGCGTAAGCTCTGCTTCGCCTGCCGGATCATGAATCGCTACGACAATGTCTATCTGCTGCAGCCCAACAGTGTGAATCTCTTTTTCGCTTCAGCCTGTAATGCAAAAAACAAACAATTTTTAAGCACTTATACACGCAGGTGGTATCACGGAATTTTTTATGCCACGGCTGATGGTACCGTTGAGCATGGCAAAAAGACGCTGTCCGTCACTAACTATCTCAAGCTCGCCGATCGCGCGCTCACCTGGCAGGACTCCCCCAAGCACGCCACAAAGCCCCTGTTCAAGCCTGCGGTTTACCCACAAATTCTCGATAAACCCGGGGTTATCCGAATTGGTATCAGCATTTCTGCCGGTAACAAAGCAAAGACGGTTCCCCCGGTTATCTGGAAACGTATTGTCGATCATCTTGCCGACCTGCCCTGCGAGTTTTATGTTTTTGGCGCACCGAACGAACAGCCGTGGATGGATGACATCACCCGCGCTTACGGTGAAATTCCCAATTTTATCAACCTCATTGGAAAAATATCGCTCGAAGAACTGCCGTGGGCGATATCCAAAATGGATTGTTATATTGCGTCAGATTCAGGGAATATCTACATTGCCGATGCGGTGGGCGTCCCGGTGGTGTTGCTGTTTGGCCCTTGCTGCCATTATGAACAACGTCCGCTTGGCAAGGTATTGCTGATTGGGAAGGATGAAAATATAAACTCTTACGTCTTTGAAACGCGTTACTACTTCAGCCAGCCGAAAGAAGAGCTCTTTGAGGTAACAGACGAAGATTTGGCGAGAATCAGTCATTTGTTGTCTACTGTTGCGCATAAAAATAGTGAAATCGAGAAGGCTTAAGATGGGCTCTCTGACTAAGCAGTTTTACCGTTATACCCATAAACGAAACATGCGTCACAATGAAAATTTGTGGCCGTATGTGAAGATTGCGCGAAATGAAAGCGGCGAGATTTCTGATTTTGTCTATCGTGGTCAGCCCGTTCAACTTACAGCCCTTACTTCTCTCAAAAATGCATTTAGCGGAGAAGTGTTAATTACCGCCACTGGCCCCTCAGTCAAAAAAATAGATTTTTCTACATTACCCGTAGATGTCATTCGTACGGGGGTAAATGGGGCATGGCACCTTCATAACCAGCTTAATTTTAGCCTTTACTTTATTGTTGACATGACTTTTATTGACCGGCAAACAGCGTTGTTAAAGCGTATCGTGGCCAATAAAAATTTGCTTCTGTTTACAACGGCTATGGGGGTGGTTAAGCTTATTGACCGTTTTTCATACGAAAATATCTACTGCCAGATAGCCATAATCGAAGATATTTGCTACAAAACGTATAAACCCTCAATCAAACGCGAAGCGCTTTTTAATACCCTCAAGGATCGTCCTGGGATCGTTTTTTCTGAAAATACGCCAAATAGCGCTTTTAGCCTCGATATTTGTCAGGGTGTCGTTGATGCCGGTACAGTGGTTTACTGGGCATTGCAGATCTTAAATTACATGGGTTTCTCAAAAATCTATATTGCTGGACTGGATATGACACACTTTTCTAAACCGAGATTTTATGAGAAAACAGAAACCATGCTGCCTTCGTTTCTGGAAGATAAGGTACAGGATATTGTTCTTCCTGCACTCTCTCTTGCAAGTAAGATTTTTGCTTCTGCAAACAAAGAGGTGATTAATCTTTCCCCTCAAAGTGCTATACCTTCTTCTGTTTTTGTCAGAAAGGATTTTACGGATGTATTTAAATAGACTGCCGCGTATTACATTTTACCCTTTTGTAGCATTTATGTTTTTAAGCATGATATTCTGTGGGGTATCTAAAGTAAATATTCTTTTCCACGTTTCCCTGGTCCTTTTTCTTATCACCATAATGCTGGTAAAAAGCGCCAGAGAGCGGTTTATACATGACAAAGAATTTCTTCCAGCACTTGGGCTGCTAACTCTGTTTGTCCTTTATTTTTCCCTCTCGAACCTTTGGGCCGAGACATCACACTTAAGTTCTGCTCTTACCCATTCATTTTACATCCTTATTTTCTTCTGCCTGTATCGGCAATGTGAGCTTGAAAACAAGAAGACATACCTGATTGGTTCAGCTTATTTTGGAATTGTTACACTGACTTTACTGACATTAGTCTATGTTAATAAAACACATCTACTTATCGGACGCCTAAGACTTGCTTTTCCCTATGCACCCGACAACGTCATTGACCTGGGCGGATATATGGCATTGGGGATTATTTTAAGTGCGATTCTTGTGCGAGAAACCCGCAGCCTTTGGTATTATGTTCCGGTTCCGTTGTTGTTGAGTGGCTTATTACTGACGCAAAGCCGTGGACCATTATTGGCGTTAATGATAGCAACAGCTGTCGTATTCTGTATTAAACCAAAATGGAACAAGAAGTTTGTGTTCTTGTCCCTGGCCACTCTGCTTATACTGGGCATTACACTTTATTACAGCGGCTTTTACGACCTGCTTATAAAGCGGTTTGAAGATTCTAATCAGGCTGGCTCCGTTCGTTTTGGCATCTGGCAGCATGCTTTTGAAGTAACAAAAGAAAGATTAGTTTTTGGCTGGGGATTTAATAAAGATCTGTCATTCATTAATGGTTATGAACAGCATGTGACGACTACACACAGCCTCTACTTCGGTGCCTTTCTTAAGGGCGGAATCGTAGGGCTAACGCTGTTTTTAGCGATGATTGCCTACGCATTCAGGCAATGCCTGAGACACCTTGCTGTAGACCACAAAGCCGAGGTTGCGGTACTGATTTTCGCGCTCGTATTTTATTCCACTCAGGGGATGTTCGTTATCAGTAATCCTCGAGAATACTGGGTGTTATTCTGGATACCGTTAGCCATCATATTTAGTACACCCGTGAAAAAAACCGTTCAGAGATAATCTTTAGGCGCCGGTTAACCGGCGCTTCTTTTACTCCGATAAAACTCCGCCAGCGTCATCCCCACCGTCTTGTCCGACAGCCATGTAAACAACTGTTCCAAATCCAGGTACAACCCTTCAATGGCCGCATCATCTTTGAACGTAGGACTTCCGCCGGGCATAAATTCTGAAGAATGGAGCATAAACTCCACATAATCATTGCCCTGCGACAAGCACTGTTGTGCGACCTTAATCATCTCAGACGCGTTTCCACCTGACGGACGCAGCCAGTTAACTGACGGGGAACGATATTTCCCACGCAGCCGATCGTAGCCCTGTTTAACGGTGTTCAGCCAGGCCGGGTGTTTATACTGAATACTCATCGGCACTTCGAGCAGAGGGCTATTTCCCGGGCGGGAAATATCCTCTGTATCGATAAAGTAGGCATGGTCAGGGAAATGCTGATAATTCGTTCCTCCGTGACCCTGCGGCGCCCCTTTTGCATTTCGCCAGTTCACCCGTGGGGTGACGGAACAGTCAACCTGATAACCCAGCTCTATCAGCAAGTTTGCGTAGCGACGATCAAACGCCCAACGCCCGGCACGGTGGCTCAGCATTTTGGTCTGGAAGGTCTCTTCCAGCAAGTGCGTCATAAAAAGCACTTTCTCGCGCATAATTTCATCTGAAAACTCAATCAGATAAGGCTGCCAGCGCCAGTCATCACCGGTGAGGTCATGTTCAGGTGGGCTGTTCCACGCATGAAGATGCATGCCAACCTCGCCCTGGCCGCGGGCAATCACATCTTTTGCGAACTCAATGAAAACCGGTTCGATCGCCATCTCATAGTTGGTCAGCCAGACCGGCTTAAAACCAAAACGCTCGCATAGCGCCTGAAATCGTGCCAGGTAGCGTGCGTTTTCCGTTTTGATAACACGGTGGTTTTGCCAGAGATTATCGCCTTCTGTATCAATGGTGATGATAAACGCTGGTTTTTTCATAATGAGTCCGTAAGACGTAAGAGTGAGGGCTATGTTACGCACTCTGCGAAGGAGGAGTAAACCCTTCCAGGGAAATTCCTGACATTATGGAGAAAGAGTGCAAGTCGCCATCAGGTCTATTAGAATTGCTGACAGTATACCGCTGATAAGATGATGATGATTAACCTACTCGACACGCCTGATTTACGTATTTTACTTATCAAACTTCGACATCATGGCGACATGTTACTCACAACTCCGGTCATTAATTCGTTACGTCAAAAATGGCCAACGGCGCAAATCGATGTTCTTCTTTATGAAGAGACACGCGATATGCTCGCCGCGCATCCGGCGATCGGCACCATCTACGGTATAGATCGTAAATGGAAGCAGCTCGGCACCCTGAAACATCTGCAAAAAGAGTGGCAGTTACTCTGTGCCTTAAGAGCGCAGCGTTATCATCTGGTGATTAACCTTGCCGATCAGTGGCGCAGCGCCATTGTCACCCGTTTCACCGGCGCGCCAGTACGCCTCGGGTTCGCGTTTAACAAGCGAAAAAACGCGTTCTGGCGTTTTTGCCATACCGATTTGGTTTCCGTCGCCAATCACCCGTCTCTCCATACCGTTGAACAAAATCTTTCTATTCTTTCACCGTTGCCCGTCCCGGCTCAGCCAGACGTCACTATGGCCTACCGCGCAGAGGACTGGGATCGTGCGCGCCAGCTACTGACGCAACAGGGTGTGGCTGATAACTACGTGGTGATCCAGCCAACGTCACGCTGGTTCTTTAAATGCTGGGACGAAGGCAAGATGGCGCAAACCATCTCGGCACTCCAGCAGGATGGCCACACTGTGGTTCTCACCGCAGGCCCGGATAAAAAAGAGCTGGCGATGATAGACCGCATTCTCGCCGCGGCGCCAAAAACGGGCGTAGTCTCTCTGGCCGGTCAACTCACGTTGCGCCAGCTGGCATCACTTATCGATCATGCACGCCTCTTTATTGGCGTCGATTCCGTTCCGATGCACATGGCCGCCGCGCTTCAGACGCCGTGCATTGCTCTCTTCGGCCCGTCAAAACGGGTGTTCTGGTCGCCATGGCAGGTCAACGGTGAAGTCATCTGGGCTGGCGATTTTGGCCCACTTCCCGACCCGGACGCCATTGATACCAAAACAACTGAACGCTATCTCGACGCCATTCCCGTTGATGTCGTGGTCTCCGCCGCCAGGAGATACCTGTAATGAAACACCATCGTCTGGCGATTGTTCGCCAAAAATACCGTCCTGATGGCGGGGCGGAACGCTTCGTTTCCCGCGCACTTACCGCACTGAGCAACCAAAACCTGGAGCTCAACGTCATCACGCGTGAGTGGCAGGGGGAGAAGCAGGACGACTGGCATATCCATATTTGCGACCCACGTAAATGGGGCCGAATCAGTCGCGAACGCGGGTTTGCACATGCCGCGCGTGCGCTGTGGGAACAGCAGCAGTTTGACATTGTGCAGAGCCACGAGCGTATTCCTGGCTGCGATATTTACCGCGCAGGGGATGGCGTGCACCGGCGTTGGCTGCTGCAGCGTGCGCGCATTCTGCCTGCCTGGCGTGCACAACTTCTGATGCACGATCGCTACCATCGCTACGTCATGCACGCCGAACGTGAAATGTATCAGGCTCCTGAATTGAAAGCCGTTATCTGCAATGCGGAGATGATCAAACGCGAAATCATCGAAGACTTTGATATTGACGCAAAAAAGATACATGTGATTTATAATTCAATTGATTCCAGCCGCTTCGTTCCGGCAACCGAAGGACAGCGCGCTGCACTGCGTCAGCAGCTCGGATTGCCTGTCGATGCCGTGGTGTTGTGTTTCGTCGGGTCAGGTTTTGAACGTAAGGGACTGGCCAGCGCTATCCGCGCTATTGCGGGCACACCCGCGTGGCTGATTGTGGTTGGACAGGATAAAGCAGAAAGTCGTTACCGTGACCTCGCCCGTTCATTGGGCTGTGAGGGGCAAATTCGCTTCCTGGGGATGCAAAAAGAGACACTGCCATTTTACCAGGTATCCGATGGATTACTGCTGCCAACGCTGTATGATCCTTTTCCAAACGTCATTCTTGAAGCGATGGCCTGCGGTTTGCCCGTCATTACTTCAGTGAGTTGCGGTGGTGCAGAGTTTATTGAGCAAGGTCAGAATGGCTTTTACTGTGATGCACTTGATATCAGCAGATTGAAGGAGGCAGTCATGACCCTTCCATCTTTGGATAAGAATAACGATATGGGGCGGGCAGCGCGTGAGCGCGTAAAAGAAGCGACCCCAGAAAAATTATCAAGTCAGCTTATTTCGCTTTATCAAAAATTACTGGATTAAAAATGCGCATCCTAATGATTATTGATGGTTTGCCCGGTGGAGGAGCCGAAAAAACGGTTCTCACCCTCTCCAGCGGATTGATAGAAATGGGGCATCAGGTCTCCCTTTTCTCCCTGCGAAAGGTGTGCGACTACGCCATCCCGGCAGGCATTGATTATCAGGTCATTCAGGATACGTGTAAAAAACCCTGGAGAAAGCTCACCGAGATCCCGCGCCGGGCGCAACTGCTGGACAATGCCATTGAGCAGGCTGAGCGCAGCGGGAAGTTCGACGTCATATTCTCGCATCTGCATAAAACCGATCGTATCGTGGCGCACAGTCGTGCGCTGGATCGCGATAAGGTCTGGTTCTGCGTGCATGGCATGTTCTCATTCTCCTACCTGCGTCATCGCCACGGCCTTTCACGCTGGTTTAAGCATTACAAAATTCGTCATACCTACGAAAACCGAAACGTTGTCGCCGTCTCCGCCGCCGTGCTGAAAGATCTCTCAGAGACGCTGTCCATCGACCTTCGTCGCAAAGCGGTTATCCATAATCCCTTTGATATTCCTGAAATCCAGCGTCTGGCGGATGCACCTTTTGAGATGCAGGGGCAGGATTACATTATTCACGTGGGTCGTTTTCATGAACATAAACGCCACGACCGCCTTCTGCGTGCCTATGCACAGAGCAAAATAGACGCATCGCTGGTGATGATGGGCAACGGTTCTGACACCAAAATTCAACAGCTTAAACAGTTAGCGAAAGAACTCGGGATCGAAGACAAGGTTATTTTCCGCCCCTTCGAGTCCAACCCTTATCCGTGGATTAAAGGCGCACGGCTTTTAGTGTTAAGTTCTGACTGTGAAGGTTTTGGTAACGTACTGGTAGAATCCATCATCTGCCAGACGCCGCCTGTCAGTACGAACTGTCCTGGCGGGCCCGCTGAAATCCTCACGGGTACGCTGGCGCGCGGGCTGTCGGAGATGAATGACGAATCACTGGCGAAAACACTGGCCGATCTCTATACCTCCCCGCCTGTCGTTGATAGCGCAACGATCGCGTCGTTCGGGATAAATGCTATTTGCCGGCAATATGTTGCGTTGGTAGACAATCAATAATAATCAGGTTTCTTATGCAAAATTCAGCGCCATTATTAAGCGTGGTGGTTGCCGTTTATAACGGCGAAGCTTTCCTGGATCAGTTCTTTACCTGCCTTGCGAATCAACAGATCGACAGTATGGAAGTCATCATCGTCAATGATGGCTCCACGGACAGTTCGATGCAGATAGTCGAAACCTGGCGTGAAAAACTGCCGCAAATGCAGGTTATCGAACAGGAAAATCAGGGTGTATCCATTGCGCGCAATACCGGTCTGGCCGTCGCTACCGGCCAATATCTCTCTTTCCCGGATATTGATGATGTCTTTAAGCCCGGCATGTATCAGCGCTTGCTTGATATGGCCGTCACGCAGAATCTGGATGTCGCCACCTGCAACGGAAACTACGTCTGGGAAAACAATAAGAAGCCTTCACGGCCGATTTTCCCGGAAGACAAGCTGGCCTCGACAGGCGTCATGACCGGTGCGGCCTGGTTAAAAAAAGCGCTCGACTCACGCAAGTTTCTGCATGTGACCTGGCTGAATATCTATCGCCACGACTTTATTCGTCAGAACGGTTTTCGTTTTGAGCCCGGCCTGCGCCATCAGGATATCCCGTGGACTACCGAAGTCTTGCTCGCAGCTGACCGCGTGCAATACACCAGTGAACGTTTTTACGACTATTACATTCACTCCGCATCGGTTTCTCATATGCCGGACAATGATGACACGCTGATTCGCTCGGCGCGCCATTACATGAAAATTCTGCAGATGCTGGATGCCATCAACCAGCGTTACCCGGAAAAAGTGAAAGATATCCCCGCCTGCCACTGGCAAATCGCCAAAGAGGGGCTTGGGATCATTCATACCTTCGACAATATGAAGGATGTACAGAAGAAATCGATGATAATAAAAGAGTTCTTCGACACGGGTATCTGGAGGCTTATCTGGAAAAGTGCCAAAAGCCCCCGTTTGCGCTGGCGCCTGGGCCGACGCTACTTCCGTTTAAAACGGTATCTGGCATAAGAGATAGCTTTACCCGGCTTAAATGCTTAGAATTTCCCCGCCGAAACTAAAAAACGGATAATCGCTTGGAATTGTTGTATACCGCCCTGCTCTACATCATCCAGCCACTGGTGTGGCTGCGACTGTTGCTTCGTAGCCGTAAAGCGCCTGCGTATCGTAAACGCTGGGCTGAACGCTATGGTTACTGCCGCAATAAAGTCGTGCCGGACGGTATTTTGCTGCATTCCGTTTCTGTGGGCGAAACGCTGGCGGCGATCCCGCTGGTTCGCGCCCTTCGTCACCGCTATCCGTCACTGCCGATCACGGTCACGACCATGACGCCGACGGGGTCTGAACGCGCATTATCGGCGTTCGGTAAAGACGTTCAACACGTCTATTTGCCTTACGACCTGCCTTGCGCCATGAATCGCTTCCTGAATACCGTTCGCCCGAAACTGGTGATCGTCATGGAAACCGAGCTGTGGCCAAATATGATTTCCGCCCTGCATGCCCGTAAAATTCCGCTGGTGATTGCCAACGCGCGCCTTTCAGAGCGCTCGGCGAAAGGTTACGGCAAGCTAGGTAAATTTATGCGCCGCCTGCTCAGCCGAATTACGCTGATTGCCGCACAGAATGAAGAAGACGCGGCGCGCTTTCTCGCTCTGGGCCTGAAGCGCAACCAGCTTGCGGTGACGGGTAGCCTGAAGTTCGATATCTCCGTCACGCCTGAACTCGCCGCCCGTGCGATTACGCTACGTCGCCAGTGGGCACCGCGTCGCCAGGTGTGGATTGCAACCAGTACCCATGACGGCGAAGAAGCCATTATCCTGCAGGCCCATCGTAAGCTGCTGGAAAAATTCCCCGATTTGCTGCTGATTCTGGTCCCCCGTCACCCCGAACGTTTTAAAGATGCGCGTGAGATGGTGCAGAAAGGCGGCTTCAGCTTTACCCTGCGCAGCAGCGGTGAGATCCCCTCCGGCAGCACTCAGGTGGTGATTGGCGATACAATGGGCGAGCTGATGCTGCTTTACGGCATTGCCGATCTGGCTTTTGTCGGCGGCAGCCTTGTGGAGCGCGGCGGCCATAATCCGCTTGAGCCGGCCGCACACGCCATTCCGGTGCTGATGGGTCCACACACGTTTAACTTCAAAGATATCTGCGCTAAATTGCAGCAAGCCGATGGGTTAATTACCGTGACCGACGCGGACTCGGTGGTCAAAGAGGTCTCAACCCTTCTGACCGACGAAGACTACCGCCTCTGGTATGGTCGCCATGCTGTCGAAGTGCTGCATCAGAACCAGGGCGCACTCACTCGTCTGCTGCAACTTCTGCAACCTTATCTGCCTCAGCGGAGCCACTAATGTCAACGCGTCTGTCGGTCGTGATGATCGCCAAAAACGCCGCCGACCTGCTTCCGGACTGCCTGGCCTCCGTCGCCTGGGCTGACGAAATTGTCCTTCTCGACTCCGGCAGCGAGGACAACACGGTGGATGTCGCCCGTGCCGCGGGTGCAAAGGTTTTTATCGATACCGACTGGCAAGGCTACGGCATCCAGCGACAGCGCGCGCAGCGCTATGCTACTGGCAATTACGTGCTGATGCTGGACACTGACGAGCGCATCACACCTGAGCTCCGCCAGGCCATTCAGGCGGTGCTGGCAGCACCTCAGCCTGGCGCGGTATACAGCATTGCACGTCGCAACTATTTCCTTGGCCGTTTTATGCGCCACAGCGGCTGGTATCCAGACCGCGTAATGCGCCTCTACGAGCGTGAGCGATATCAGTACAACGATAATCTGGTCCATGAATCCCTGGCATGCGACAGTGCCCCCGTCATTCCTCTGACGGGCGATCTGCTGCATCTGACCTGCCGGGATTTCGCCAGCTTCCAGCGCAAACAGCTTAACTATGCCACCGCATGGGCACAGGAGCGCCACCTGCGCGGCAAGAAGGCCACGCTGACCGGTATTTTCACCCACACGCTGGGGGCATTTCTGAAAACGCTGTTGCTGCGAGGCGGCGTGCTGGACGGTAAACAGGGGTGGTTACTGGCGGTGGTGAATGCCCAGTATACTTTCAACAAATACACCGAGCTGTGGGCGCTCTGCCGCGGCTACTCAGAGAAAACGTGAGCCATGAGCACAAAAGCGATTTATCCGGGTACCTTTGATCCCATCACCAACGGTCATCTTGACATCATCACCCGTGCGGCATGCATGTTTGATAAGGTGATTCTGGCGATCGCCGCCAGCCCCAGTAAGAAACCCATGTTCGATCTCAATGAGCGCGTTGCACTTGCCACTGACGCTATCTCACATCTGCCAAACGTCGAGGTGGTGGGATTCAGCGATCTGATGGCCAACTTCGCCCGTGCCCGGCAGGCTAACATTTTGATCCGTGGGTTACGCGCGGTGGCTGACTTCGAATACGAAATGCAGCTGGCGCACATGAACCGCCACCTGATGCCAGAGCTGGAGAGCGTGTTCCTGATGCCCTCAAAAGAGTGGTCGTTTATCTCTTCCTCGCTGGTCAAAGAGGTGGCGCGTCATCACGGTGACGTGACCCATTTCCTGCCGGCTAACGTCCATCAGGCGTTGATGGAAAAATTAAAGTAGCCCTATTTCTGGCACTGACGGCAATAGAACGTGGCGCGCTGAGCGTGCTTCGTTGCAATAATCGGTGTCCCACAGACTCTGCACGGCTCACCCTTACGGCCATATACCTGCAGCTCCTGGGCAAAATAGCCGGGTTTACCGTCGCTCTGCAGGAAGTCCTTCAGGGTGGTCCCCCCTTGCTCAATAGAACGCAACAGCACCGCTTTAATCACCCGGACCAGCAGTTCACACTCCTGGGATGACAGCGACGAGGCCAGCCGATCGGGATGGATCCCGGCGGCAAACAGCGATTCGCTGGCATAAATATTCCCTACTCCCACCACCAGCTTATTGTCCATCAGCCACGGTTTGATCGGGGTTTTCTTCTTTGCACACTTCGTTTTCAGGTATTCCGCGTTAAACGCCTCAGCAAGCGGCTCTGGCCCCAGATGCGCCAGAACGCTGTGTCCTTCAAGCTCTTTGGTCCACAGCCATGCGCCAAAGCGTCGTGGGTCGGTGTAACGCAGCACTTTACCGTTGCTCATCACCAGATCGACATGGTCATGCTTTTCCGCGGGCAGTTCTTCGGTAAGGATGCGCAGACTACCAGACATACCGAGATGGATGATAATCCAGCCGTCGGGCAGCTCCAGCAGCAGATATTTGGCGCGACGCTGGACGCTGAGAATCGGTTTATCGCTTAACGCATGGATTTCATCGGACACCGGCCAACGCAGGCGACCGTTGCGAACGATAGCATGAAGAATAGTCGCGCCGACCAGATGCGGCTCAATACCGCGGCGGCTGGTCTCTACCTCAGGTAATTCAGGCATGGTTCCTCCGGAGTAAGATGCAGAATGCAAAAAACCCCGCAGTTGCGGGGTTTTTCAATACAAGGAGGCTAAAATTATTTGATTTTAGCTTCTTTGTACAGTACGTGCTGGCGTACAACTGGATCGAATTTTTTCAGTTCCAGTTTTTCCGGCTTAGTACGTTTGTTCTTCGTGGTGGTGTAGAAGTGACCTGTACCAGCAGAAGAAACCAGCTTGATTTTCTCGCGAATACCTTTAGCCATGATTTATTTCCTCTTTAAGTACTTAGTACTTTTCGCCACGGGCACGCAGTTCGGACAGAACTGTATCAATGCCTTTCTTATCGATTACACGCATACCTTTAGCAGATACGCGCAGGGTGACAAAACGCTTCTCGCTCTCAACCCAGAAACGGTGAGAGTGCAGGTTCGGCAGGAAACGGCGTTTAGTCGCGTTCAGTGCGTGGGAACGGTTGTTACCGGTCACCGGACGCTTGCCAGTAACTTGGCAGACTCGGGACATGTCTATTCTCCAAAAATCAAATTAGCTCGAGCTTCGTATGGGGTATCGGCGCCTCGTCAGGCTTTACAGCCCGGTCATCGCATAGTTCTATTGAACTCTCGATTGCCAGGCCCAAATGCCAAACCCGAGATTCTCAAAGGTGGCGTAGTATACGCTGACTCGGCGGTGTGCTCAAGTCCCGAACAGACAAAGATCCCGATGGATCGCGAGAAATAGCCTAAATCCAGCCATGTTCTGCAAAAGAAATGTACTCGCCGCGACCAATTATCAGATGGTCGAGCACACGAATGTCCATGAATTGACAGCATTTGATAATGCGTTCGGTCATCTCTTTGTCAGCTCTGCTTGGTTCTGCACAGCCAGAGGGGTGATTATGCGCGAGTATCACGCCGGCTGCATTCACTTTTATCGCTTCCCGCACAATTTCTCGTGGATGAACCTCAACGTGGCTCAGTGTTCCGGAAAAAAGACGGCTATGTTTTAGTACCCGGTTCCTGTTATCAAGAAAGATCACCATAAAGATCTCGCGCTCCAAATCTGATAACTGGCTCTGGAGAAATACGCGTGTCATATCCGGGGTGAGTATGGGATCTTCCTCTTCCATACGGACGTCGTAAAAACGGCGGGCCAGTTCAGCAATCCCCCTCAGTTGGGCGAACTTCGCCACGCCAATTCCTTCGACGTGCCTGAATTCCGTCAGATCCGCCGTCAATAAGCCATACAACGAACCAAAATGGTCGATGAGCTCCTTTGCCAGCGTAAATACCGTTTTGCCGGGCGTTCCGGTGCGTAAAAAGAGTGCCAGCAACTCGTCGTCCTTTAACAACGTGACGCCATAGCGCAGCATTTTTTCACGCGGTAGCAGCAGTTCAGTCTCTTCCATGCCTGTCTCCTTCGGTTTGCCATCATGCTGCCACAGCCACCCCCGGCACTCGACGCCCACTTTTCATTCCTGCGTAACGCCTCGCAAACTGGCCGAAGGACAAAATCACCCCCTTTTTGGGATTGTGATAAAATGCCCGCTCTCTGGTGAAACCCAACAGGAAAGAATCATGATGAGCCTGGCCGGTAAAAAAATCGTTCTTGGCGTGAGCGGCGGTATTGCTGCCTATAAAGCGCCGGAGCTGGTGCGTCGTTTGCGCGAGCGCGGGGCGGATGTGCGGGTCGCGATAACGGAAGGCGGCAAAGCCTTTATCACGCCTCTGAGCCTGCAGGCCGTTTCAGGGTACCCCGTCTCTGACAGCCTCCTTGATCCGGCCGCCGAAGCCGCGATGGGCCATATTGAGTTGGGAAAATGGGCAGACCTGGTTATCCTTGCCCCCGCCACAGCAGATTTAATTGCCCGCGTAGCAGCCGGCATGGCAAACGATCTGGTCTCGACCATTTGCCTGGCCACGCCCGCACCTGTTGCCGTCGTCCCCGCGATGAACCAGCAGATGTACCGCAACGCCGCCACCCAACATAATCTGACGACGCTGGCCTCACGCGGCCTGCTCATCTGGGGGCCGGACAGCGGTAGCCAGGCGTGTGGTGATGTGGGTCCTGGTCGTATGCTTGACCCGCTGACCATCGTTGAGCTGGCCGCCGGCCATTTTTCGCCTGTCAACGATCTGCAACATCTCAACATCATGATTACCGCGGGTCCAACGCGCGAGCCGCTGGACCCGGTGCGTTACATTACCAACCATAGCTCCGGTAAAATGGGCTTTGCGATTGCTGCCGCAGCGGCAAAACGCGGTGCAAAGGTCACGCTGGTGAGCGGCCCGGTCTCGTTACCGACACCGCCGTTCGTGCAGCGTATTGATGTCACCACCGCCCTGGAGATGGACGCCGCCGTACAGGCGCATGCGCAGAACCAGCAGATCTTTATCGGCTGCGCGGCTGTTGCAGATTACCGTGCCGAAACCATTTCCGGGTCAAAAATTAAAAAGCAAGGCGATGAATTAACACTAAAAATGGTGAAAAATCCGGACATTGTTGCGGGTGTCGCCGCACTGAAAAGCCATCGTCCTTACGTTGTTGGGTTTGCCGCAGAAACAAATAATGTGGAAGAATATGCCCGGCAAAAACGTACCCGCAAAAACCTCGATTTGATTTGCGCGAACGACGTATCGCTGGCTACGCAAGGATTTAACAGCGACAGCAACGCACTGCACCTTTTCTGGCAGGATGGAGATAAAGTCTTACCGCTTGAGCGCAAGGAACTCCTGGGCCAACAATTACTGGACGAGATCGTTACCCGTTATGATGAAAAAAATCGACGTTAAGATTCTGGACCCGCGTGTTGGTAAGCAATTTGCGCTGCCAACCTATGCCACCTCCGGCTCTGCCGGTCTTGACCTGCGCGCCTGTCTCGATGACGCCGTAGAGCTGGCTCCGGGTGCAACCACCCTGATCCCAACCGGCCTGGCAATCCACATTGCTGACCCGTCTCTGGCAGCGGTGATCCTGCCGCGTTCTGGTCTGGGTCATAAGCATGGAGTGGTACTGGGTAACCTGGTCGGCCTGATCGACTCTGACTACCAGGGTCAACTGATGGTTTCCGTCTGGAACCGTGGTCAGGACAGCTTCACCATTGAACCGGGCGAGCGTATCGCACAGATGGTCTTTGTACCGGTGGTTCAGGCAGAATTTAACCTGGTGGAAGACTTTGACGCCACCGACCGTGGCGAAGGCGGCTTCGGCCATTCCGGGCGCAAATAACCGCCCGACCGACACGTATCTCACAGCGCCATAATGCAATAACAAACCGCAAACGTCAGTTTGCGGTCGCTGTGTGGATGCCAGCCTGGCAAGTGCTT
The DNA here is from genome assembly GCF_003635055.1 of Enterobacter sp. WPR_3_1. Classification (NCBI taxonomy): domain Bacteria; kingdom Pseudomonadati; phylum Pseudomonadota; class Gammaproteobacteria; order Enterobacterales; family Enterobacteriaceae; genus Enterobacter; species Enterobacter sp. WPR_3_1. Next base: position 109,067 of record NZ_RBXU01000014.1, read on the forward strand.
ATTTTCAGGGGTATTTTGTAACATGGCAGAAAAACAAACCGCGAAAAGGAACCGTCGCGAAGAAATACTTCAATCTCTGGCGCTGATGCTTGAATCCAGCGATGGTAGTCAACGCATCACCACCGCAAAACTGGCCGCCTCCGTGGGCGTGTCTGAAGCGGCGTTGTATCGTCATTTTCCGAGCAAAACCCGGATGTTTGACAGTCTGATCGAATTTATCGAAGACAGTCTGATCACTCGCATCAACCTGATTCTGAAAGACGAAAAAGACACGACTGCGCGTTTGCGTCTGATTGTGCAGCTCATTCTGGGCTTTGGTGAGCGCAATCCGGGCTTAACCCGTATCCTGACTGGCCACGCGCTGATGTTCGAGCAGGACCGATTGCAGGGCCGTATTAACCAGCTCTTCGAGCGTATTGAAGCACAACTGCGCCAGGTACTGCGCGAGAAAAAAATGCGTGAGGGTGAAGGTTACAGCACCGATGAAACGCTGCTGGCAAGTCAAATCCTGTCGTTTTGCGAAGGCATGCTCTCCCGTTTTGTACGCAGCGAGTTTAAATACCGTCCAACGGACGATTTTGACGCCCGTTGGCCGTTAGTGGCGGCACAGCTGCAATAATCTTCAGGCCCGGTAAGCAGAACGCCACCGGGCTTGATATTACACGCCGAAAGCTTCGCGATACCCACGTACCGCAGCCAGATGATCCGCCATCTCAGGCTTCTCTTCCAGATACGCAATCAGGTCTTTCAGGGTGATGATTGAGGTCACTTTACAGCCGTAATCGCGCTCAACTTCCTGGATAGCAGAGATTTCGCCACGCCCGCGTTCCTGACGATCCAAAGAGATCAGCACGCCAGCAAGCGTAGCGCCGTTAGCCTGAATAATCTCCATCGATTCGCGAATAGCGGTACCGGCGGTGATCACATCGTCCACCAGCATAACGCGACCCTGCAGCGCGCTGCCTACCAGATTACCGCCTTCACCGTGGGTTTTAGCCTCTTTACGGTTAAAGCAGTACGGTACGTCGCGGTCGTGGTGTTCCGCCAGCGCAACCGCAGTGGTAGTGGCAATCGGAATGCCTTTATAGGCCGGGCCAAACAGCAGGTCAAAATCAATGCCGGAGTCCACCAGCGCTTCGGCATAGAAACGGCCTAACAATGCCAGATCGCGCCCGGTATTAAACAGTCCGGCGTTGAAGAAATAGGGGCTCTTACGCCCGGATTTCAGCGTAAACTCGCCAAATTTCAGGACCTGCTTGTTAAGCGCAAACTCAATAAACTCACGCTGCCAGGATTTCATGGGCTTACTCCTCCGACTTTTGCTTTTGTACGAACAAAAAAAAGGCGACTCATCAGTCGCCTTTAAAATCAATTTTCTAACGCCGCCTTCTGCGTCGTTACGATAGATTCAATTCCCCCTCGGGCCAGCGCCAGCAAGGTAAGAAGTTCTTCATGGGTAAACGGCTCACCTTCTGCCGTGCCCTGCACCTCAATGATGCGACCGTCTTCAGTCATCACCACGTTCATGTCAGTCTCGGCAGCGGAATCTTCAACGTATTCCAGATCGCAAAGCGCTTCACCGTTAACGATACCCACGGAAACAGCCGCGACCATCCCTTTCATCGGATTCGTTTTCAGCTTACCGGCTGCAACCAGCTTATTCAGGGCATCGGCCAGCGCTACACATGCACCGGTAATCGACGCCGTACGCGTACCACCGTCTGCCTGAATGACGTCGCAGTCCAGAGTAATGGTAAATTCACCCAGTGTTTTCAGATCAACGGCGGCGCGCAGCGCACGTGCGATCAGACGCTGGATTTCCATGGTACGGCCGCCCTGCTTGCCTTTTGCCGCTTCGCGGGCGTTACGGGTATGGGTTGCACGCGGCAACATGCCATATTCCGCAGTGATCCAGCCCTGGCCCTGACCTTTCAGGAAGCGTGGAACGCCCTCTTCGATGGACGCGGTGCACAGCACTTTGGTGTCACCAAACTCAACCAGTACGGAGCCTTCTGCGTGTTTTGTATAGTTACGGGTCAGGGTGACGGGACGCACCTGATTGGCGCTACGACCTGCTGGACGCATAATGAAATCTCCGGCTTGAAACGAATGTGGCTGCGCATTATACGGATAAAGGACGCTTATTCCTATCCTGAGAAGCCCCCGAAAGCTATAATCCCCCCATCTCTCCTTTAAAAACGGGAATGTCTATGATCCGCAGTATGACCGCCTACGCCCGGCGTGAAATCAAGGGTAGCTGGGGTAGCGCCACATGGGAAATGCGCTCGGTAAACCAGCGCTACCTGGAAACGTATTTCCGTATGCCGGAGCAGTTCCGCAGCCTTGAACCTGTTGTGCGCGAGCGTATCCGTGCTCGTCTGACGCGCGGTAAAGTGGAATGTAACCTGCGTTTTGAGCCTGATGCCAGCGCCCAGGGTGAGCTGATCCTCAACGAAAAACTGGCGAAACAGCTCGTCACTGCAGCGAACTGGGTCAAGATGCAAAGCGATGAAGGGGAAATCAACCCGGTCGATATTCTGCGCTGGCCTGGCGTCATGGCCGCCGGTGAGCAGGATCTGGACACGATTGCCGCTGAAATTCTCAGTGCCCTCGACAGCACGCTGGATGACTTTATCATTGCCCGCGAAACTGAAGGCCAGGCCCTCAAAGCGATGATTGAGCAGCGTCTGGAAGGCGTGACCACCGAAGTGGCTAAAGTCCGTACCCATATGCCTGCGGTCCTGCAATGGCAGCGTGAGCGCCTGGTGGCCAAACTGGAAGAAGCGGAAGTTCAGCTGGAAAATACCCGTCTGGAACAAGAGCTGGTGCTGATGGCACAGCGCATTGACGTCGCCGAAGAGCTGGATCGTCTGGAAGCGCACGTTAAAGAGACTTACAACATCCTGAAGAAGAAAGAAGCCGTAGGGCGTCGTCTCGACTTTATGATGCAGGAGTTCAACCGCGAGTCGAACACCCTGGCCTCTAAGTCGATCAATGCTGAAGTGACCAACTCCGCCATTGAACTGAAAGTGCTGATTGAGCAGATGCGCGAGCAGATCCAGAATATCGAGTAACGCTTTATTCAAGCCGCTTTCTCATCATGGCCCCGTTCAGGGGCCATTTTTTTATCGGAACAGGCTATCGGCGGCAAACGCCTATAACATGAATAATTGTAATGTGAAAATTACCGTTTAACGCCATCACACCCAGCCAAACAACGTTTAGTCATTACCAAAAATAAGGCTAACGTCCTCACACAAGAAAAACTAAATCGTGACAGACCGCACAAAACGCTACCCTGTTGCCCTCACTATCGGGGGAACACATGCTGCTACATATCCTTTATCTCGTCGGGATCACTGCCGAAGCCATGACCGGTGCACTCGCTGCCGGACGCCGTCGTATGGATACGTTTGGGGTCATCATTATTGCTACCGCCACCGCGCTGGGAGGCGGATCGGTACGTGATATCCTGCTGGGGCATTACCCTCTCGGCTGGGTTAAGCACCCCGAGTACATCATCATTGTGGCTGTCGCCGCAGTGCTGACCACTATCCTTGCTCCTGTAATGCCCCATCTTCGACGTCTGTTTTTAGTGCTTGATGCTCTGGGCCTGGTCGTGTTCTCCATCATCGGGGCACAAATTGCGCTGGATATGGGCGAAAGCCCGGTGATTGCCACTATTGCCGCAGTCGTGACGGGCGTATTTGGCGGCGTACTGCGCGATATGTTCTGCAAACGCATTCCCCTGGTCTTTCAAAAAGAACTCTACGCCGGGATATCCTTTGCATCAGCCGTTCTGTATATCGCTTTACAGCATTATGTTTCCAGCCATGACGTCGTGGTCATCGCCACCTTGTTATTTGGCTTCACGGCTCGCTTGCTTGCGCTGCGCTTGAAACTGGGACTGCCCGTGTTTCATTACACTCAGGACACCCACTGACTGGCCGCCATCTATTCTCCCCGATAAAGTGGCGGCATTTATCCGCGATAAGCGACAGCAAGCTCATGTCAGAATCCTTGCACTCCCTGTTTGCCGAGCCAGGCAACCAGGCCGGCAATGCCAGGATCATGAATAAACGCAACAAGCTGCCGGGCTTTCTCCTTTCCTGTGCCGGGAAGCGCCTGCCAGTCTGCTGCGTTACGCTCACGCATTTTCTGCCACGTCAGGTCTCCCATAGCGTTTAGCGAGGCCTGCGTCAGCGGAACATCCAATGCCATGATCCAACGAATAAAGGGTCGCTCACGTACCAGATTAAAGCGATGCCAGAGCGCCAGCCCGCGTGCTGCGGAAAACCCCGGGGTAGACTCCAGCTGCGCCTGCGTTAATGTCAGCCATGAGAAGATATGTTCAAAATGATGCGCCTGATGCAGCGCCCGCCAGCCTGACTCACCGACTCCTTCAATATTCAGCACGTGCTTTGAACTGAGCCACTTCAGGCGGGCAAAGAACTGCTCCATACACGCCGGCGAGGCGTAAAAACAGCTCTGCGCATGATAATGCGAGGCCGGGGGTGTGGGCTTTTGTCTCTCTTCCCCCCGCCAGACCACCTTATCGAACCGCGGGATACCCTGCCCGGCCAGACTGACCTGTATCTGATCACCCGTCGCAATATCCAGCCTTTGCCAGCGCTCAACGGACCCAAGACTGACCCGTTGTACCTGCTTATCATCCAGCAGGACAGGGACCAGCGCCGCCACGACCGAGATTTTTCCCGTGTGCCCCACGGCAAAATGAATATCTCTTACTTCGGCGATCTGTGCGACCGGGGGGTATTTCCATGCGACGACCCAGCTGCCTTCTCCGGGCAACCAGTTTTCGCCGGGAGGAGCATCCGCGGACCGCACCACAATGCCGTCCGTGGCAAAGGGTAATGCCGTGTCGTGCCACGTCGAGCGCTGTTTCTCGACAGCATCAACAGTCTGTACAGGCAGGGTATAACGGGCCGTCAGGGAAAAGCCGGCTTTAGATAACTCAGACAGCGCACTCGACATCACTTTCGGCCCATCCGGCCAGGCCCAGATAAATATCCCTGTCTGGCTCAGAAGTGGACTGTCCTTTTGCCGCATCATCGCGCCCGCCACTTTTGCCCGTGCGTTCATTCCCCCCATCTGTCGCTGAAGATGGTTGTCGCGTAACCAAAAAAGCTCTCCCTGTAAGACGCTGTTGGCCAGCGCTCCGGTCACTTTTTTGGGCACTGCGGGAATTAAATACACTTGTGCAGTCCAGTCTTCACCTTTAAGCCCATCACCACGACTGATAGCCTGGGTTAACTTTCCGTCGCGATACACCAGCGTCACGGCTACCCCGTCGACTTTTGGCTGCATCCAGAGAGTGTCACGACCACGCATCCACTGGCGTAGCTCTTCTTTACTGGCCGCTTTATGCACTCCCGTATGGGCAACAGGATGTCTTACGCTCCCCGTTAGAACCGGTAAGGCCTCCTCAGAAGGTATATCGCCGAAGCAGCGCTGCCACTGCTTTAAACGGCCATTGAGCTGGTCATAGACGTCGTCATTCACCTCGCTCATGCCCTGCTTCCAGTAGGCATCATCCCAGCGTTTGACTTGCGCACTCAATGTTGCAATCTCTTTCTCTGCTTTTGCCTGAGACCACACGGGACACACCGCGGCACCATAGCCGCACCACAACAGCATTAATCCGCTCATCCATCGCCACATCGCCACCCCTCCTTTGCGTTGGTGGAGGTATAACCCGACGCGGAAAACCGTGCTAATGGCAATCTTTCGCTCTGCGAGGCGTTGTCAGAGGTTTATTTTTATTGCTGCAAAACAGCTGTAAAACCTGAAAACGGCGCGCAAAATTCAATAATGCAGGGGAAAAAGTGTGACAAAGGCTACGTCACACAGCGGCGACGTGTATAATAAGCCCGTATGTAGGACTTCTTCGTTAACACATACAAAAGACTCTCATGGCTCAAGGCACGCTTTATATTGTTTCTGCCCCTAGTGGCGCGGGTAAATCCAGCCTTATTCAGGCACTGTTAAAAACCCAACCGTTGTACGACACACAGGTTTCTGTTTCTCACACCACGCGTAAACCGCGTCCGGGTGAAGTGCACGGTGAACACTATTTCTTTGTTGATCACGATGAATTCAGAGCGATGATTGGCAGAGACGCGTTTCTTGAACACGCAGAAGTTTTCGGTAACTACTACGGCACTTCGCGTGAAACCATTGAGCAGGTTCTGGCCACGGGCGTAAATGTGTTCCTGGATATCGACTGGCAGGGCGCACAGCAGATTCGCAAGAAAATGCCTGATTCACGCAGTATCTTTATTTTACCGCCATCGAAAGATGAGCTGGATCGCCGACTGCGTGGCCGCGGTCAGGACAGCGAGGAAGTGATCGCCCGGCGTATGGAGCAGGCAGTTGCAGAAATGAGCCATTACGCGGAATATGATTACCTTATTGTGAATGATGATTTTGATGCCGCGCTGAGCGATCTCAAAACCATTCTTCGCGCAGAACGCTTGCGTATGAGCCGCCAGAAGCAGCGACATGACGCATTAATCACCAAACTGTTGGCAGACTGAACCCACTTTCAGTATCATGCCCAGTCATTTCTTCACCTGTGGAGCATTTTAAGTATGGCACGCGTAACTGTTCAGGACGCTGTAGAGAAAATTGGTAACCGTTTTGACCTGGTGCTGGTCGCCGCGCGTCGCGCTCGTCAGATGCAGGTAGGCGGTAAAGATCCGCTGGTACCGGAAGAAAACGATAAAACTACCGTTATTGCACTTCGCGAAATCGAAGAAGGTCTGATCAACAATCAGATCCTCGACGTACGTGAGCGCCAGGAGCAGCAAGAGCAGGAAGCCGCAGAACTGCAGGCCGTAACCGCCATTGCTGAAGGTCGTCGTTAATTAAACCTGCGGGTCGCCCTTGTATCTGTTTGAAAGCCTGAATCAACTGATTCAAACTTACCTGCCTGAAGACCAGATTAAGCGTCTTCAGCAGGCGTATCTCGTTGCACGTGACGCTCACGAGGGCCAGGCACGTTCAAGCGGTGAACCCTATATCACGCACCCGGTAGCGGTGGCCTGTATTCTGGCCGAGATGAAACTCGACTACGAAACGCTGATGGCTGCCCTGCTGCATGATGTGATCGAAGATACCCCTGCCACCTACCAGGATATGGAACAGCTGTTTGGCAAAAGCGTTGCCGAGCTGGTGGAAGGGGTCTCTAAGCTTGATAAGCTGAAATTCCGCGACAAGAAAGAGGCGCAAGCCGAAAACTTTCGCAAGATGATTATGGCGATGGTGCAGGATATCCGCGTCATTCTTATCAAACTTGCTGACCGTACCCACAATATGCGCACGCTGGGCTCACTTCGCCCGGACAAACGTCGCCGCATTGCCCGTGAAACCCTCGAAATCTACAGTCCGCTGGCGCACCGTTTAGGTATCCACCACATTAAAACCGAGCTGGAAGAGCTGGGTTTTGAAGCGTTATACCCGAACCGCTATCGCGTGATTAAAGAGGTGGTGAAAGCCGCACGCGGCAACCGTAAAGAGATGATTCAAAAGATCCTCTCTGAAATTGAAGGACGTTTACAGGAAGCGGGAATTCCGTGCCGCGTCAGCGGTCGCGAAAAACATCTGTACTCCATCTACTGCAAAATGGTGCTCAAAGAGCAGCGTTTTCATTCGATCATGGATATCTACGCGTTCCGCGTGATCGTCCACGACTCTGATACCTGCTACCGCGTGCTGGGCCAGATGCACAGCCTGTACAAACCGCGTCCAGGGCGCATGAAAGATTACATCGCCATTCCAAAAGCGAACGGCTATCAATCTTTGCACACCTCGATGATCGGTCCACACGGCGTGCCTGTTGAAGTGCAGATCCGCACCGAAGACATGGACCAGATGGCGGAGATGGGTGTGGCTGCACACTGGGCTTATAAAGAGCACGGTGGTGAAAGCAGTACAACCGCACAAATCCGCGCCCAGCGCTGGATGCAAAGCCTGCTGGAGCTGCAGCAGAGTGCAGGTAGCTCGTTTGAATTTATCGAGAGCGTTAAATCCGATCTCTTCCCGGATGAGATTTACGTTTTCACCCCAGAAGGCCGCATTGTCGAACTGCCTGCAGGCGCTACGCCGGTCGACTTTGCTTACGCCGTGCATACCGATATCGGCCACGCCTGCGTGGGCGCGCGCGTCGACAGGCAGCCTTATCCGCTCTCTCAGCCGCTTTCCAGCGGCCAGACGGTGGAAATTATTACCGCACCGGGCGCACGTCCGAACGCGGCCTGGCTGAACTTTGTCGTGAGTTCCAAAGCACGCGCCAAAATCCGCCAGTTGCTTAAAAACCTCAAGCGCGATGATTCTGTCAGCCTGGGGCGTCGTCTGCTCAACCATGCGTTGGGTGGTAGCCGTAAGCTGGCTGAGATCCCGAAAGAGAACATTCAGCGTGAGCTGGAGCGCATGAAGCTCGCCTCGCTTGATGACCTGCTGGCAGAAATCGGCCTCGGCAACGCCATGAGCGTGGTCGTGGCGAAGAACCTGCAGCAGGGTGATACCACGGCGATCCCGACGACGACGCAAAGCCACGGTCATCTGCCGATCAAAGGCGCGGACGGCGTACTTATCACCTTCGCGAAATGTTGCCGTCCTATCCCGGGTGACCCGATTATTGCGCACGTCAGTCCGGGTAAAGGGCTGGTTATCCACCACGAATCCTGTCGTAACATCCGCGGCTATCAAAAAGAGGCGGAGAAGTTCATGGCAGTCGAGTGGGATAAAGAGACGGCACAGGAATTTATCACCGAAATTAAGGTGGATATGTTCAACCACCAGGGCGCCCTGGCGAACCTGACGGCAGCAATCAATACGGCCTCTTCCAACATTCAGAGCCTGAATACGGAAGAGAAAGATGGCCGCGTCTACAGCGCCTTTATTCGTCTGACCGCCCGTGACCGCGTGCATCTGGCGAACATTATGCGCAAGATCCGCGTGATGCCGGACGTGATTAAAGTCACCCGTAACCGAAACTAGACTTATGAATTCAAAACGTTACGAGCGTATCTGCGAAATGCTCGCCAGGCGTCAGCCTGACCTGACGGTCTGCATGGAGCAGGTCCACAAACCTCATAACGTCTCTGCAATTGTCCGTACCGCAGACGCCGTAGGCGTGCATGAAGTACACGCCGTCTGGCCGGGTGCCCGCATGCGAACCATGGCTTCAACTGCCGCAGGCAGCAACAGCTGGGTGTCCGTCAAAACCCACCAGACTATTGGCGAAGCCGTATCGCACCTGAAAGGTCGCGGTATGCAGGTCCTGGCCACTAACCTGTCCGCAAAAGCCGTCGATTTTCGTGAGATCGACTACACCCGCCCGACCTGTATTTTGATGGGTCAGGAGAAAACCGGGATCACCCAGGAAGCGCTGGATCTGGCGGATCAGGATATCATCATCCCCATGATCGGCATGGTGCAGTCTCTCAATGTCTCCGTGGCCTCTGCGCTCATTCTCTATGAAGCGCAGCGCCAGCGTCAGAACGCGGGCATGTACAAGCGCAGCAACAGCATGCTGCCGGAAGAGGAGCAGCAGCGCCTGCTGTTCGAAGGTGGTTACCCGGTGCTGGCTCGCGTCGCGAAACAGAAAAAACTGCCTTACCCCCACGTCAACGCGCAGGGCGAAATTGAAGCCGATGCCGAGTGGTGGGCCACCATGCAGTACGCAGGATAACCGATGAAAGGCCGTCTGCTGGATGCCATACCGCTCAATAGCCTGACGGGCGTAGGTGCGGCGCAAAGCAGTAAACTGGCAAAAATTGGCCTGCACACCGTGCAGGATCTCCTGCTCCATCTCCCCCTGCGTTATGAAGACCGCACCCAACTCTATAAGATTGGCGATCTGCTGCCTGCCATTTACGCCACCGTTGAAGGCGAAGTACTGAACTGCAATATCACCTTTGGCGGACGCCGGATGATGACCTGTCAGATCAGCGACGGCACCGGCATTCTCACTATGCGCTTTTTCAACTTCAATGCGGCCATGAAAAACAGCCTTGCGACCGGTCGCAGGGTGCTGGCCTATGGTGAAGCCAAACGCGGGAAATATGGCGCAGAGATGATCCACCCGGAGTATCGCGTTCAGGGAGATCTGAGCACGCCGGAGCTGCAGGAGACCCTAACCCCGGTTTATCCGACGACCGAAGGCATCAAGCAGGCAACGCTGCGTAAACTCACTGACCAGGCGCTGGAACTGCTGGATACCTGCGCCATTACCGAGCTACTGCCGCCTGAGCTGGCTCAGGGCATGATGAGTCTGCCCGAGGCGCTGCGCACCCTGCACCGCCCGCCGCCAACCCTGCAGCTTAGCGACCTGGAAAGCGGCAAACACCCCGCTCAACGGCGTCTTATCCTTGAGGAATTACTGGCCCATAACCTGAGCATGCTGGCGGTACGGGCGGGCGCGCAGCGTTTTCATGCCCAGCCCTTAAGCCCGCGAGATGAACTCAAAGATAAGCTGCTGGCCTCCCTGCCGTTTAAACCTACCGGTGCACAGGCACGCGTCACGGCCGAGATTGAACGCGATATGGCGCTTGATGTGCCCATGATGCGCCTGGTTCAGGGGGATGTGGGGTCCGGTAAAACGCTGGTTGCAGCCCTGGCTGCCCTGCGCGCGATTGCCCACGGAAGGCAGGTGGCGTTAATGGCCCCCACCGAACTGCTGGCTGAACAGCACGCTAATAACTTCCGCGCGTGGTTTGCCCCGCTTGGGATTGAAGTGGGCTGGCTTGCCGGGAAGCAAAAAGGTAAAGCGCGTCAGGCACAACAGGACGCCATTGCCAGCGGTCAGGTACAGATGATTGTCGGCACGCACGCGATTTTCCAGGAGCAGGTGCAGTTTAATGGTCTTGCCCTGGTGATTATCGACGAACAACACCGCTTCGGTGTACACCAGCGTCTGGCGCTGTGGGAGAAAGGGCTGCAGCAGGGCTTCCACCCGCATCAGCTGATCATGACTGCCACACCTATCCCGCGCACCCTGGCAATGACCGCCTACGCCGATCTCGATACATCGACCATCGACGAACTGCCGCCGGGCCGTACACCGGTCACCACGGTCGCCATTCCGGACACACGCCGCAGCGATATCATCGACCGCGTGCGCAACGCCTGCACTCACGAAGGCCGTCAGGCCTACTGGGTCTGCACGTTAATTGAAGAGTCTGAACTGCTTGAAGCGCAGGCCGCGGAAGCGACGTGGGAAGAGCTGAAGCTGGCGCTGCCCGAGCTGAACGTGGGTCTGGTTCACGGGCGGATGAAGCCTACTGAGAAACAGGCGGTGATGCAGTCGTTCAAACAGGGTGAACTGCATTTGCTGGTTGCCACAACGGTGATTGAAGTGGGCGTAGACGTGCCCAATTCCAGCCTGATGATCATCGAAAATCCGGAGCGTCTTGGCCTTGCGCAACTCCATCAGCTGCGCGGCCGCGTTGGCCGCGGTGCTGTCGCCTCTCACTGCGTGCTGCTCTACAAAGCACCGCTCTCGAAAACCGCACAGATGCGTTTGCAGGTGCTGCGCGACAGTAACGACGGTTTTGTGATTGCACAAAAAGACCTGGAGATCCGCGGCCCAGGCGAACTGCTGGGCACGCGTCAAACGGGTAATGCCGAATTCAAAGTGGCGGATTTATTGCGCGATCAGGCCATGATCCCCGAAGTTCAGCGCCTCGCACGCCATATTCATGAGCGCTACCCCGAACAGGCGGCAGCGTTAATTGAGCGCTGGATGCCGGAAACCGAACGCTATTCCAACGCCTGATCTCAGGCAAACATCGGCAGCATCAGGTAAAGCTTGATCACCAGCGCGTTGACGATATCAATGAAGAACGCCCCGACCATCGGGACCACCAGAAACGCCATATGCGAAGGCCCAAAACGTTCGGTGATCGCCTGCATGTTGGCGATAGCCGTCGGCGTTGCCCCCAGACCAAACCCACAATGCCCCGCCGCCAGCACTGCTGCATCGTAGTTTTTGCCCATCATGCGCCAGGTCACAAACATGGCGTAGAACGCCATAAACAGCGCCTGAACGGCCAGAATAGCCACCATCGGCAGCGCCAGCGAGGCCAGCTCCCAGAGCTTGAGGCTCATCAGGGCCATCGCCAGGAACAGCGACAGGCAGACGTTGCCAAGCACCGATACGGCACGTTCAAATACGCGGTAGAAGCCCATCAGCGCCAGACCGTTACTCAGCAGCACCCCAACAAACAGCACGCACACAAACGTCGGGAGCTCGAACGCTGAACCTGCCAGCCATTGCGCAACCACTTTGCCCACCGTCAGGCAAATGGCAATCATCGCGATAGTTTCAATCAACACCAGCGAAGTGATGGTGCGTCCGACGTCGGGTTTTTCAAAGGCAGTGGGCACCAGCTCATCGTCCGGTCTTCCGTCTGGCGTACCAGAGTGCTTCACCAGATACCGCGCCACCGGCCCGCCGATCAGGCCGCCCAGCACCAGACCGAAGGTGGCGCAGGCCATCGCCACTTCGGTGGCGTTTTCAAAGCCGTAGCGCTCAGTAAACAGCTTGCTCCACGCCGCCCCGGTACCGTGGCCACCAGAGAGGGTGATTGATCCGGCCAGCAGCCCCATCAGCGGATCCAGCCCCAGCAGCGTAGCCATCCCGATACCAATGGCGTTTTGCATCACTAGCAGCCCTACCACCACGATCAGAAATACGCCGAGCACTTTGCCACCCGTCCGCAGGCTCGCCAGGTTGGCATTCAGGCCAATGGTGGCAAAGAAGGCCAGCATCAGCGGATCTTTCAGGGACATATCAAAATCAATTTCCCAGCCCATGCTTTTCTTCAGCACCAGCAGGGCCAGCGCCACCAGCAGTCCGCCGGCAACAGGTTCAGGAATGGTGTATTTCTTCAGAAGGGAAACGCTGTGTACGAGCTTACGGCCAAGCAGTAAGACCAGCGTTGCGGCAACAAGGGTCGACAACGTATCGAGATGAATCATAAAAGGCTCCTGTTATGCGCGTGTTCCATACACACGCGGCGTTATCCTGGGCCGGCTTGCGCTCGTCATGAGCCGCCGGCGCAAAAAGTGTAATTTTTTTTCCCCATGGGTTGTAGAAAACCTGCTCACAGCGGCAGATTTTCTTGTCTTTTTTTGTTGGCAATCGTTTGCTTTTACCAGGTGGTCAGATAAAATGCCCGCTTTTCCACCGTGGGATTGCCGCCGATGTCCGTTAACACCCTTGAGTCTCCCGATGCGCAACCGATTGCGCAGAAGCAAAATAGCGAACTGATTTACCGCCTTGAAGACCGTCCGCCTCTTCCTCAGACGCTCTTTGCCGCCTGCCAACACCTGCTGGCTATGTTCGTTGCGGTGATCACCCCGGCGCTGCTCATCTGCCAGGCGCTTGGTTTACCGGCTCAGGATACACAGCACATCATCAGTATGTCCCTCTTTGCCTCCGGCGTGGCGTCCATTATTCAAATTAAAGCGTGGGGCCCGGTGGGGTCTGGATTGTTGTCGATCCAGGGCACCAGTTTTAACTTTGTCGCACCGCTGATCATGGGCGGTACAGCCCTCAAAACCGGCGGCGCGGATGTTCCGACCATGATGGCGGCGCTGTTTGGCACGCTGATGCTGGCCAGCTGCACCGAGATGGTGATCTCCCGGGTACTGCACCTGGCGCGTCGCGTGATCACACCGCTGGTATCTGGCGTGGTGGTGATGATCATTGGCCTGTCGCTGATTCAGGTTGGCCTGACCTCCATCGGTGGTGGTTATGCGGCAATGAGCGACCACACTTTTGGTGCACCGAAAAACCTGCTGCTGGCCGGCGTGGTGCTGGCAATCATTATTCTGCTAAACCGTCAGCGTAACCCGTATCTGCGCGTGGCATCGCTGGTGATCGCCATGGCGGCCGGTTATCTGCTGGCCTGGGCGCTGGGTATGCTACCGGAGAACACCCCGCAGACCAACAGTGCGCTGATCACCATTCCAACGCCGCTGTACTACGGCCTGGGCATTGACTGGGGTCTGCTGCTGCCGCTGATGCTGGTCTTTATGATCACCTCGCTGGAGACGATTGGCGATATCACCGCCACGTCTGATGTCTCCGAGCAGCCGGTCTCCGGCCCGCTGTATATGAAACGCCTGAAAGGCGGCGTGCTGGCGAACGGCCTGAACTCGTTTGTCTCTGCGGTCTTCAACACCTTCCCGAACTCCTGCTTCGGCCAGAACAACGGCGTGATCCAGCTGACTGGCGTTGCCAGCCGCTACGTCGGTTTTGTGGTGGCACTGATGCTGATCGTCCTCGGCCTGTTCCCTGCGGTAAGCGGTTTTGTGCAGCATATACCTGAACCGGTGCTGGGCGGCGCAACGCTGGTGATGTTCGGGACCATCGCGGCTTCCGGTGTACGTATCGTCTCCCGCGAACCGCTGAACCGCCGCGCCATCATGATCATTGCCCTGTCGCTGGCCGTGGGTCTGGGTGTTTCACAGCAACCGCTAATCCTGCAGTTTGCCCCGGACTGGGTGAAAAACCTGCTCTCTTCCGGCATTGCGGCAGGCGGTATCACCGCGATTGTTCTGAACCTCGTTTTCCCGCCTGAGAAAAATTGATCGCCCTTACGGCAGGCTGTCAACGCCTGCCGTGACATCTCTTTACACCATTCCCGCCTTGAGCATTGCGCATAAATCGTGCATAACTCCCTTATGTGCGTTTCGCGGGATGGAAGACCATGAAATTTATTGGAAAGGTACTCGTCTATCTTCTGGTGGCCCTGCTCATTGTGGTGCTGGCGCTCTATATTCTGCTCCAGACCCACTGGGGAGCATCTCAGGCCAGCAACTGGATAACGGTGAATACCGATTACGAACTCAATTTCGACCTGATGGATCACCGCTTTTCGTCACCTTCCCACATCATTCTGGAAAACGTCACGTTTGGCCGCGACGGTAAACCCGCCACGCTGGTGGCCAGGAAAGTCGATATTGGTCTGAGTAGCCGACAGGTCACCGATCCGCTGCACATGGACACCATTACCCTGTTCGATGGCACGCTTAATCTTTCTCCTCAGACGGCACCGCTCCCGTTCCAGGCGGACCGTTTGCAGTTGAACAACATGGCCTTTAACAGCCCCAATACGGAATGGGATCTCAGCGCACAGAAAGTGACGGGCGGCGTCAGCCCGTGGCAGCCAGAAGCAGGCAATGTGCTGGGTAAAAACGCACAGATCCAGGTGAGCGCAGGCTCGCTTACCCTGAACGGCGTGCCGGCCACCAACGTGCTGATCCAGGGACAACTCAACGGCAAAGAGGTGGTGCTGAACACCATTGGTGCCGATATGGCGCGCGGTTCGCTCACCGGGTCCGCCCTGCGCAACGCTGACGGCAGCTGGATTATCGACACCATGCGTCTGAATGAGATCCGCCTGCAAAGCGATAAGTCACTGGTGGATTTCTTCGCGCCTCTGACCACCATTCCCTCGCTGCAGATTGGCCGTCTGGAAGTGACTGACGCACGCCTGCAGGGGCCGGACTGGGCGGTGACCGATCTCGATTTAAGCCTGCGCAACCTGACACTCAGCAAAGGCGACTGGCAAAGTCAGGAGGGGCGTTTGTCCATGAACGCCAGCGAGTTTATTTATGGCTCTCTGCATCTGTTCGACCCGATCATGAATGCGGAGTTCTCCCCGCAAGGCGTGGCGCTGCGCCAGTTTACCTCCCGCTGGGAGGGCGGCATGGTTCGCGCTTCCGGCAACTGGCTGCGCGAAGGTAACGCGCTGGTGCTGGACGATGTCGCTATCGCCGGGCTGGAATACACCCTGCCGCAGAACTGGAAAACGCTGTGGATGGAGCCGTTACCGGAATGGCTGAACAGCCTGACGCTGAAAAAATTCGGCCTGAGCCGCAACCTGGTTATCGATATCGACCCGGCCTTCCCGTGGCAAATCACCTCTCTTGATGGCTATGGTGCGAACCTGCAGCTGGCGAAAGATCGCCAGTGGGGCGTATGGGGTGGCAGCGCAACGCTGAACGGCGCGGCGGCGACCTTTAACCGCGTGGACGTGCGTCGTCCGTCGCTGGCGCTGAACGCTAACGCCTCAACGGTAAACATTACCGACCTGAGCGCTTTCACCGAAAAAGGCATTCTGGAAGCCACGGCGACGGTATCACAGCTTCCGCCACGGCAGACCACAATCAGCCTGAACGGACGCGGCGTGCCGCTCAACGTGCTGCAGGCGTGGGGCTGGCCGGCGCTGCCCATTGGCGGTGATGGCAATATCCAGCTAACCGCCAGCGGCAGCGTGCAGGCCAACGCACCGCTGAAGCCGACGGTTAACGGGAAACTGAACGCGGTAAATATGGATAAACAGCAGGTGCAACAGACGATGACGGGGGGAGAGGTGTCGACACTATCCTCGCCCCTGCCCTCTCCCTGAAAGGAAGAAGAAGCAAACCCTTCCCTCCCCCCGTTGGGGAGAGGGTCAGGGTGAGGAAAATTAAAGGTGTACCACCACCTCATTACCCTCCGCTTTCACCACCACGCCCCACTCACTCCCGGCCTCTGAGCCGCCTTTTACGCCACTCAGTTTCTGCACGTTGCGCAAGCAGACCGACCAGGTTCGCGCGTCACCTGTGCCGGTAATGGTCACGGTGTCGCCACTGCGTGTGGCTTTCAGCGTAAATGCCACAGAACCGTCCGCCGCGGGCACTTCGCTCACCGCCATCGCGCCATCGCCCAGGTTAAACAGCTGGAAAGCTGTTCCCTCGTTCCAGGCGTAGTCCGGTTTCTGTTGATTGTTGCCCAACGCCAGCAGGGTGTTATCGCGCACATAGACCGGCAGGCTGCGGAAATCATGCTGCTGTTTATGCCAGCGGCTACCCTTGATTTCATCGTTATGCCAGAGATGGGTCCAGCGCCCTTCCGGCAGATAAAACTGCACGTCACCGGCCTCAGAAAACACCGGGGCTACCATCACCGACTCCCCCAACATGTACTGACGGTCGAGGTAATCGCATGCCGGATCGTCCGGGAACTCCAGCATCATCGCCCGCAGCATCGGTGTGCCATACTCGCGAGCCAGGGCAGCCTGGCGATAGAGATACGGCATCATCTGACATTTCAGCTGAGTGAAGTGACGCACCACGTCACAGGACTCATCATCGTACGCCCACGGTACGCGGTAAGATTTGCTGCCATGCAGGCGGCTGTGGCTGGATAACAGCCCAAACGCGCACCAGCGTTTGTAGACGTGTGCCGGCGCGGTGTTCTCAAATCCACCGATGTCATGGCTCCAGAAGCCAAAGCCGGACAGACCAATCGACAGCCCGCCGCGCAGGCTTTCCGCCATCGACTCGTAGTTGGCGTAACAGTCTCCACCCCAGTGCACCGGGAACTGTTGCGCACCTACCGACGCCGAGCGGGCAAACAGCACCGCCTCATCCGCGCCCACCGTTTCTTTCAGTACGTTCCACACCAGTTCGTTATAAAGGTATGCGTAGTGGTTGTGCATCTTCTGCGGATCGGAACCGTCAAACCACTGGACGTCCGTCGGGATGCGCTCGCCAAAGTCGGTCTTAAAGCAGTCGACGCCAATATCCACCAGGCCTTTCAGCTTGTCGGCATACCACCGACACGCGTCCGGGTTAGTGAAGTCATAAATCGCCAGGCCCGGCTGCCATTTGTCCCACTGCCACAGGGAGCCGTCCGGGCGCTTGAGCAGGTAGCCCTTCTCTTTCAGTTTGCGAAATACCGGCGACTTCTGGCCGATGTACGGGTTAATCCACACGCAAACCTTCAGCCCTTTCTCCTTCAGGCGGCGGATCATCCCTTCCGGATCCGGGAAGGTCACCGGGTCCCACTCAAAATCACACCACTGGAAGGCCTTCATCCAGAAGCAGTCGAAGTGGAAGACGTGCAGCGGCAGATCGCGCTCGGCCATGCCGTCGATAAAGCTGTTCACCGTGGCTTCATCGTAGTTGGTGGTGAACGACGTGGTCAGCCACAGGCCGAATGACCACGCGGGCGGCAGCGCCGGGCGTCCGGTGAATCGCGTATAACGGTTGAGCACCTCTTTTGGCGTCGGGCCGTCGATCATGAAGTACTCGAGATATTCACCTTCCACGCTGAACTGCACTTTGGAGACCTTCTCGGAGCCAATTTCAAACGACACGTTTTCCGGGTGGTTCACCAGTACCCCGTAGCCGCGGTTGGTCAGATAGAACGGGATATTTTTGTATGACTGCTCGGTACTGGTGCCGCCGTCGCGGTTCCAGGTCTCGACCGTCTGGCCGTTACGCACCAGCGCGGTAAAGCGCTCACCGAGGCCGTAGACCGTTTCACCTACGCCCAGATCCAGACGCTCAAAAACATAATGACGATCGGTACGGGTATCCTGCACGTAACCGTTGTTTTTCAGCTGACTGCCGGTAATACGCTGTCCGTTGCGCAGAAAATCTAGCGCCCAGCACTCGCCTTTGGTGACGCGCACGCTGAGGTGACCGCTTTTCAGCTCAGCAAATTCGGCATTGTTTTCAATCTCAACGTTCACCTCTTTGATGACATTCAAAGGATAGTGCGGACCGTTGTTCAGCGCGCCCTGGAAGTGCTCGATGCGCACGCCAACAATCCCTTCCTGCGGGGAGAAAAGACGGACGGTGAACATCAGGGTATCAAGCTGCCAGGTACGTTCTCGTACATCACGCGGCGCCACGTACACCACAAGGTCATTGCCCTGCTGCTCTACATCGAACACCTGAACCGGGCAGGTGACGTTCAGGCCCGGTTGAATGAGCCAGTTTCCATCACTGATTTTCATACTCTCGTCCTCTTAGTTCTGTAATTCTTTACTCACCGGCAGGTTGTCAAACTCCTGCTGATTGCGGCGCGCGCCGTGTGCCAGCTCGCTCATGATTTTGGTCAGGAAAGGCGTTTTCAGGGTGTAGTAGCGTTTGGCGATGATGGCGCTCAGCACGTAGCAGACCGCCGGGGCCAGGGTGAACAGGCCGATAATGATGCTGATGGTCGCGCTGTTCTGGGTTTTAGCTGCGGCGTCATAACCCCCCCCTGCCAGCATCCAGCCGATCATTGCCCCGCCCAGCGCCAGGCCGAGTTTCAGCACAAACAGCGTGCCCGCGAAGCTGATGCCGGTAAGACGTTTGCCGTTGGTCCATTCGCCGTAGTCGACGGTATCGGACATCATGACCCACTGGATCGGCGTCACCAGCTGATGCAACACCCCAATCACAAAGATGAAGGTGAACATCACCACCGTGGCATGCATGGGAACGAAGAACATCGCCACGCTGACCACTGCCAGGGCGGCGTTGGTCCACCAGAAGATGCTGACCTTGCATTTCCAGTCGGTGAGCGGTTTCGCCAGCGCAGAGCCAATCAGGTTGCCGACACAGTAGGTGGTGAGGAACGCGACAAAGATTTCCGGCGAGCCCATGATCCAGGTGCAGTAGTACATCATCGCGCCGCCACGCACGCAGACGGCGAGGATATTAAGAATGGTCAGCACACCAACAATACGCCACTGGTCGTTGTGCCAGATATCTCGCAGGTCTTCGCGCATGGAAGTGGTGCTGGGCGGCACCTGGATGCGCTCTTTGGTGGTGAAGAAGCAGAACGCCAGCATCAGGAACGCGACCACCGACAGCACGGCGATCCCGCCCTGGAAACCGAACGCTTTGTCATCGCCACCAATCAGGTTAACCAGCGGCATCATCAGTACCGTCGAGAGCATGCCGCCCGCGGTCGCCAGCACAAAGCGCCAGGACTGCAGGGAGATACGCTGCGTCGGGTCGTTGGTGATCACACCGCCCAGGGCGCAATAAGGGATGTTAACCACGGTATAGAGCAGCGTCAGCAGCGTGTAGGTAATGGCGGCATAGATCATTTTGCCGTTGAGGCTGAGGTCCGGCGTGGTGTAGGCCAGCACGCAGACAATGCCGAACGGGATAGCACCGAACAGTATCCACGGCCGGAATTTACCCCAGCGGCTGCGGGTGCGGTCAGCGATCAGGCCCATGCACGGGTCCGAAATCGCATCCAGCGCACGTGCCAGCAGGAACATCGTGCCGACAAACCCGGCAGGAATGCCGAAGATATCGGTATAGAAAAACATCATGTACAACATAACGTTATCGAAGATGATGTGGCTGGCGGCGTCACCCATGCCGTAGCCAATCTTCTCTTTTACTGACAATACGTCGCTCATTTTTTTATCCTTCACGCTGTAGGGGGCGCTGAGACCGGTTACAGATTTTTAAACCATTGTTTCAGGAGCGGGTATTGCGTTTTCTGGTTAGCTGGTTACGTTTCTTGTTTTTTGTGATCGCGGTAAATATTGACGAGCACGAAATGCTAACCTGAGGATTTTCTTAGGAATTAACTGAAACAGGGGTGTTAAGGTCAAAAGAGAGGTGAAAAAAGTGTGCCGGGGTATGTGGTAAATGCCTGAAAGTAGCTATAATGCGCCCCGCCTCCATGTAGCAATGCAGGCGCGGAAGATCGTCATCTCCGGTGAGGTGGCTGGACTTCAAATCCAGTTGGGGACGCCAGCGTTCCCGGGCAGGTTCGACTCCTGTGATCTTCCGCCAAAATTTTTGAATGGATTATTCTCATATTTGTTCCACCATTAAGCCCCAATAATAATTAAATCTATTCACTAAAATTTTTCATGTGACTCTTCTGCTTTTCAGTAATTTTTAAGTCATCCTTTTTCGTTTTTTCACCCACAAATATTCAGGCATTAAACTTTACCCATGTGTTTCAACTAATTAATTACGTTGATATTTATCTGTTCGATTCTATTACGGATATCATAATAGCCAAACTTTAATCGTAAGGTATAATTCCTGAACGGCAAAACGCGTTTCATTTCATATCTAACGAGTAGGATATCTGCGTTAAGTTAGCATTCACTCACCCAACCGCATATGCAACAACGGGAATGCATTCCCCTGTCCGTCCCGTTCTGAGCGCCCGACCTCCACAAACCCCATATGCTGATAAAACGCAACGCCCTGCGGGTTTTGCTCGTTTACATCCACTTCATTCGCACCAAAATGCGCAATGGCATAGTTCAGCAGCAATTTCCCTACGCCTTTTCCCCGGCTCGCATCATCCACAAACAGCATTTCAATGCGGTTTTCATCGACGCCTAAAAAGCCATGAATAACACCCGCTTCATCACGGGCAATCATAACCTTGAGATTGGGCAGATAGGCATTGAGCAATAACGGGCGCAGCGCCGCAATATCACTTTCCTGTAAAAAGTGATGGGTGGCACGAACGGAAGACTCCCAGACTGTGACGAGACGTTCGAAGTGTGAGGGGTGTGCAGATTCGATTTTCATGAGGGGGATCATTATAGAGCGCAGCGATTAAATCAAGTATCCAGAAGCATGGAGGCAATAAAATGAAGACCTTAAATGAAGTAATAAACTCTCGAACCTGTGAAAGTCGAGAGCGTATCAAGGAAATGGCCCGGAAGTTGGTGCAGGAAACTGGTCAGCAGATAGAGCATGAAAAGCAAGAATCCCCAACAGACATTGAGAATAAAGAAACCAGCTAATCCTTCATGGTAGTTGTTCGGGTAAACCGAACAACTGAGGAACGGTAA
This sequence comes from Enterobacter sp. WPR_3_1, assembly GCF_003635055.1. Taxonomy (NCBI): domain Bacteria; kingdom Pseudomonadati; phylum Pseudomonadota; class Gammaproteobacteria; order Enterobacterales; family Enterobacteriaceae; genus Enterobacter; species Enterobacter sp. WPR_3_1. The sequence goes on from NZ_RBXU01000014.1 coordinate 130,702, forward strand.
ATATTGTAGCGCCCTGTCCCCCCTCACCCTAGCCCTCTCCCTCAGGGAGAGGGAACTGACCGTGCGGTTTGTCATCCCCCACCTTAATCTCCATCACCGCATACACCCCGTCTTTCGGGACCACCACGGTGACATTTTCCACCGGCACGCCTGCCGCGATATGAATATCCTGCAGCTGCCGGAGCGTCCGCGGATAAATATCCTCCCAGCCGATACAGCGCAAAATAAAATCGATTTGTGGGCTGCTGGCCAGCATATTCGAGACAATCACCGCCCCGCCGGGCTTTATCAGCCGCAGCGCACGCTGGAGAAAAATCACCGCATCGGCATCGTTGAAATAGTCGAAAATTCCCAGCGCATCCACCAGTTCGGCCTGATGCTCGCCCAGCTCATGCAATAAATCTTCGTTACGCACCAGCGTATGGAGCAAGTTGCGCCTGAGCAGGGTCAGCTGTTCACCCACGATAATACCTTCCTGCGCCGCCATGGTTTCGGCCCAACTGAGCGCCACAGGGTCTTTATCCACCAGCGTCAGATACACCTGCTGGCCGTCGAGCTTCGCCTCGCGCAGCGCCTCCAGCACGGGAATTGCAGCCCCGCTCGCCAGGCTCACCCAATTGTTATCGTTCCCGTTGCGGATGTATTTATCCACCATCGCAGCCAGTACTTTTGCACGGGAGCGCACACCAATGGCATCGTTCGCATGGATAAACCACTGGCGGCTGTCGCTGTCCATTCGGGTTCCGTCTGGCAGGCGCTCCTCCAGCGGGTTTTGCACCACAAAAAGCGCCAGCGCAGAGGGAACCAGCCGGGTACGCCACGCGGTGAGCGCCGGACGATTGCGGTAGGCTTGCCCGGAATAACGGTTCTGTGGGACAAGCACGGCCTGTCCCCCCTCTTCGTATTCAATCAACGGAGGACGAAGCGCCGGGTCGGCTTTCAACGCCCGATTAATCGAATTGATCTCACGGGCAGTGTCGTCCTTCATCGGCCACTGGTCGCTAATATCCGGAAATGACGCACTGAAAATGGTCATATTTTCCGGTGCGTCGCCGCGAAAAGGCTGCCAGTTCATGTCGTCGTCTCCCGTTGAGCTTTTAACGGAAGTCTATCCAGGCGAGCCAGTAAAACCCTACGAAGAAAGCACGATCTTCACTGCTTAACCCACACCAGCTGATCAACCTTGAAGCCCAGACTGCGTGCGGTATTCAGGTAGTCCTGTTTCACGGCATCCGGAATCGTCGGCGTGCGAGACAGGATCCACAGATAGTCGCGGTTCGGGCCGCTCACCAGCGCATACTGGTACTTATCGTCCAGCTTGATCACGTTATAGCCGCCGTAGAAGGGGCCGAAGAACGACACCTTCAGCGCTGCCGTCGTCGGTTCGCCGGTAAAGTACGCTTTGCCTTCACTCTCATTCCACTTGTTTTTGACCGGGTCGAAACCCCGGTTAAGCACGCTGATGCCACCGTCGCTGCGCTCGCCATAGGTGGCGGTCACCTGCTCCAGACCTCGTTCGAAGCGGTTTTCCAGGCGGGCGACTTCATACCACTTGCCGAGATAGCGGCTGGCTTCAAAATTTGAAATGGGCTTTACGCCTTTCGGTGGCGTAGGGGATTTGCAGGCCACCAGAGTCAGGGCAATGGCGACACCCGTCACAACAGGCCATAGTTTCATGAGAATTCCTTTCATTTGCACGGTTGGAAGTAAAGTGTAGTGCACCGTTACGGCGCTTCATCCCGTGAGGGAAAATTCGTAGTATATTGAGAGTATTCCTCCACTCTGGACACGGACATGGCTTACTCCATCGGCGAATTCGCCAGACTCAGCGGGATCACCGCCACGACGCTGCGGGCATGGCAACGTCGCTATGGTTTACTCAAGCCACAGCGCACGGAGGGCGGCCATCGCCAGTACAGTGATGAGGACGTCCAGCAGGCACTGAAAATCCTCGACTGGGTGAAAAAAGGCGTGCCCATCGGCCAGGTCAAACCGCTACTGGAACGCCCCGTCCCGCGCCGGACCAACAACTGGCAAACGTTGCTTGAGACCATGCTGCAACGCCTGCAGGACGGGAAAATTGAGTCCCTGCGCCAGATGATTTACGACGCTGGCCGCGAATACCCCAGGCCAGAGCTGGTTGCAAATGTGCTGCGTCCGTTGCGCAGCCAGATGTCAGCCAACATCCCTGCCGCCATGACCCTGCGCGAGATCCTCGACGGTATTATCATCGCCTACGCCTCGTTCTGCCTTGAAGGCGACAAAAAAGCGCCGGGTGATAACATCCTGCTTAGTGGCTGGTACCTGAATGACCCATGTGAAATCTGGCTCGAGGCCCTGACGCGTACCGGACAAGGACACCGTATCGATATTTTGCCTACCCCCTCCACGTCACTGGCGCCTGAGATTTTCCCCGAGCGCAAATGGCTTCTGGTGACCAGCGGTAAACTGACCGCCGCACGGAAAAAGCAGGTGGCACAGTGGCAGCAGCAGGTATCCCTTGAAGTGATTATCCTCTGATTATTTTCTCCTGCGGTAAACTTCACGAAAAGTTGAATATTTTTCCGTCCCGCAAATGCTAACGTTTTCCTGTGACTGACAACCCCACAGGAAAACACAATGAAAAAAACAACCCCTCTGCTGATGCTGGCCGCCATGGCCTTTACTCCTGCCGCGTTTAGCGCCCCTGCCGGCACCCTGAGCGTACATATTCTCGACCAGCAAACCGGGATGCCGCCATCTGACGTTACCGTCACGCTGGAGAAGCAGCAGCAGCAGAACACATGGACCCAGATTGCCAGCGGCAAAACCGACCACGACGGACGTATCAAATCACTCTATCCGCAGGATCAGGACATGCAGCCAGGCGTGTATAAAGTGACCTTTAAAACCGCTGATTACTTCCACGGCAAAAAGCTGGACACCTTCTTCCCGGAGATCCCAGTGCTATTTACCGTGACCCGAACCAACGAGAAACTTCACATCCCGCTTCTGCTGAGCCAGTACGGCTACTCGACCTACAAGGGCAGTTAAGCCGCATTGATTTTAAAGGATAATAAAAAATAACTCCGCCAATACTTGGACAAATTACTAATGTTGTGTAAGTTTTAGATATACGAACTGGAGACACACACCATGACAATGAAACCTGTAATCGGTATTAGCGGATGTTTGACCGGTTCCGCCGTTCGCTTCGACGGCGGACATAAGCGTATGGGCTTTGTCATGGACGAACTGGCCCAGTGGGTGAATTTCAGGCCCGTCTGCCCTGAGATGGCCATCGGCTTGCCGACGCCACGCCCTGCACTGCGTCTTATCGTGACGGACAGCGGTGAAACCCAGATGCGTTTTAGCCACGCCCCGCACGAAGACGTTACGCAAAAGATGGCTGACTTTACGGCAGATTATCTGCCTAAAATCGGCGATCTGGCGGGATTTATCGTCTGTGCAAAATCCCCCAGCTGCGGCATGGAACGCGTGCGGCTGTATGATGAAAACGGCAACCGGGGCCGCAAGGAGGGTGTCGGGCTGTTCACTGCCACCCTCCTTGAAACCCTGCCGTGGTTACCCGTGGAAGAAGATGGCCGCCTGCACGATCCGGTGTTGCGGGAAAACTTTGTTGAGCGTGTTTTCGCGCTTCATGAACTGAACACACTGCGCGCCCAGGGTCTGACGCGCCGTGCGCTATTAGATTTCCACAGCCGCTACAAACTTCAGCTGCTGGCGCACCATCAGGCGGGTTATCGTGAAATCGGCCCGTTCGTTGCCACGCTGCACGAGTGGGAAGATCTGGACGCCTTCTTTGTGGCGTACCGCGAAAAGCTGATGACCATCCTGAAAAAACCTGCCTCGCGGAAAAATCACACCAACGTGTTGATGCATATTCAGGGGTATTTCCGTAACCAGCTCAACAGCCGCCAGCGCGGCGAACTTCGCGACGTGATCCTGCACTACCGTAACGGGCAGTTGCCCATCCTCGCGCCGATCACGCTGCTGAAGCACTACCTGGCCGAATACCCTGACCGGTATCTGATGACGCAAAACTACTTTGATCCCTATCCTGATGATTTGGGTCTGCGTCTGGCAGTCAAGTGATCATAAAAATGCGAAGGCCCCATTGACCCTCAGAGGCCCAAAGCAGTACCCCGTTTAGACGACACCCTCACTGTCGTCTCTTTTTTTGCATTTAACCTTAAAGACTGTAATTATATACAGGCCTACAGTGCAAAAAAGGAGCCTGCCTGTGATCAAAAGCCTGCATATCCAAAACTACCGCTCGATTCGCGACATGTCGCTGGAACTGGAAGCGCTCAATATCGTCTTCGGCCCCAACGGTACCGGGAAATCGAATATCTACAAGGCGATATACCTGATGCACAGCGCGGCGCAGGGGCAGTTCTCCCAGGCGCTGGCAAATGAAGGCGGTATTCTGAAGGTGTTCTGGGCAGGTAAGACCCGTAGCGACCAGCTCCGGCGGATGAACCTCGCGGTGGAAACGGACACTTACGAGTACGAGCTGCAGGTGGGCTTTGTCGAGCAACTGCCCTATCCCTCCCAGTTTCAGCTCGATCCAGTCATTAAAGAAGAGTCCATCTGGCTTACCGGTCAGCGCCGTCGCCCTTCATCACAGCTGATGAAGCGCAGGAATCAGGCGGTGTTTCTCAACAACGTGCACCACGAAAAAGTGACTCACAGCGGCACGCTGTATGAAAACGAATCGGTGTTCGGGCAGCTCGGTGAACCGCATCTCTACCCGGAAGTGTCGCAGATGCGCGAGTCCCTGCGTAACTGGCGCTTTTATCATGAATTTTCCGTCTCATCCGGCTCGGCGATGCGTGCCCCGCAGGTCGGTTTCCGCTCCCCGGTACTGGCCAGCGACGGCGCCAACCTGGCGGCCGCATTTCAGACCATTGTCGAGATTGGCGATGAAATGTTGCTGATGCGCATTCTCGACCAGGCCTTCCCCGGCTGCGAGTTTTACAGCGACAACACCGGCGGACGTTTTCGCATGATGATGCAGCGCGAGGGGCTGAGCAGGCCGCTGGAACCGGCGGAGTTTTCCGACGGGACGCTGCGCTTCCTGTGCCTGGCGGTAGCGCTGTTAAGCCCACGCCCACCGGCCTTTATCGCGTTGAACGAACCGGAAAACAGCCTGCACCCGCAGATGCTGCCCGCGCTGGCGAGCTTAATCGCCGAGGCCAGCCACTACTCACAAATTTGGCTCACCAGCCACTCGCCGGAACTGGCGAATTTGATTGAGAAACAGCGGTCGTTTTCGCTGTATCAGCTGTCGATGGTGGAGGGGGAGACGAGGGTGGAGAGGCTGGGGTAGTTTTTTGTCTTCTTGCTTCATTAAATTGAGTGATTAATAAGTGACAACGCCTTCGACCAACCACCAGTGAACTGCGGGGATGCGCTGAAGGGCTGAGCGTCGTCAGTATTGACCAGCCAAAGATATGTGAATGACTAAGATCCCGGTTCAGTAAGCGAGATCTTAGTTTTACTCTTTTCTCAGATATACCATATGTATTTTTATTTTTTATGGGTAGTCAAGACACTGGAATGTTGTATCACAGTAATTATGCCTCAGATCCAGCCCATTATTTTTTGCTACAACTTGCCGATTTTTATCATTTTTTTAGCACGTTAGCGATCAATAACATTACTCCAGCAAAACTACCAATGTATATACTTATTTTACCTAAAAACAAAATAATACTCGGTGAAAAAGATATTGGTATTCCTTTATAAACTAAGAAAAAAACCTCTCCGCATGCATATAAAACGATCCCTGTCAGAAAAATTGAAACCATACTAAATACTATAAAAAAAACCAGAGGAAGAGTATATTTTAGTATTTTCATCTACCATCTCCTACTTGCTTCATTTTATACTCTGTATATTTACCTCCAACTTCTGAAGAAATACTACCACCAATGTCACCAATTGAGCTTGGCACATTGCTTGGTTTCATTTCTTTTGAAAGACCATAATCCCCTTTTACTTCAGTAAACTGTCTTAGGTGAGTGTTAAACTTGGGATCCCAACCACCTTTCCACCAGTTAGCACCAGCGTTAACTCCCCATTTAAGGCCATTGCCAATGCCATAACCCACAACGGAACCTGCACCATTTACTAACGCACCAGATATTGGATCTTTACCTTCAAGCCAGTTTCCTAATGCACCTCCGGCCGCATTCCAGCCAACTGTTCCTCCAATACCATTTCCGGCACTGATCACATTAACCCAGCCACCAATAATAGCTGTTGTTAGGTCTATAGTTCCATCAGCTAGATAGTTGATACCAGCATTAGCACCTGCGCCTAATCCCCATAAGACCTGAGCGCTACCGGGTAAGAGAGCTAAGCGCCACCCCTACGGCATAACGTTCATTCATTGCTTTCTGACATGCGGCCCCACTCGGATTATCGGAACAGGTCGTCATATCGACGCCGTGCTGGCGTATCCACGCTGCCTGAGCCTCTTCACTACCGTCGAATAAATTATTCTCAACACTATTCTTCCCTGCACTGGCCCCGGCCGCCGCACCAGCCGTATTTCCCCCGGCCAGCCCGCCAGCTATGCCCGCTGAAACAGATGCCAGCGTACTCACGGTCTGCTTCTGCCCTTCCGTCAGCGTCGACGGGTCTGTGTCCGGACAGAGCTGTCTGGCAATCGCTGTCGCAATCAGTTCGCCGGATGCCGCCCCCACAGCGCCTGCTGTTGGTGATGCTTCCCCCCTTCAGGGTGACGTTGTTGCCCGCAATCACGCTGCCGTTATTGACGGTAACGTCCTTCGGGGACAGGTAAAGCTTCGGCACCATCACCGTTTCGCCGTTGACGGCGGCCTTCTCCCACCACAGTAAGCTGTGGTCGAGCGCAGCAATCTGATCCGCAGTCAGCGAGACGCCAAACTGCAGGCCCAGCGACTGCTGCGCCGCCGCGGCGTTATCCATCAGATAGCGCATCCGATCCAGATCGGAGCCGATACCGTTCAGGTAGCGGTTATCGGTCTGGTCGAGCACTACGTTGGAAACATAGCGGGTATCGAACGCCGCATCGCCGAGGAAGCCGTAATAAATTAATGACGAAGCCGAAAAGTCTTACGCCATTCTGCCGGACTCACGCCAAAACGCGCCTTAAATTGCTGGCGCCAGGTCACCGCAGAGTTAAACCCTACCAGCTCTGCCACGCTTTCAATGGGCATATTCCCGGCTTCTAACAGTATCTGGCTGCGCCGCAGGCGCTCGGTGGTCAGCCAGTCGGCCACGCTCATTCCGGTGGCTTTTACAAAATGGCGGGTAAGCGTGCGGCGGCTCATCGATACCACCTCTGCCAGCGAGTCCAGATTATGCGGTTCGGCAATGTGCTGCTGGAGATAGTCAATCAGGGAGTTGATTCGTCCGTCACGGGTATCTTTCGGTACCGGCTGGGCAATAAACTGTGCCTGCCCCCCCTCGCGGTGTGGCGGTACGATCATACGGCGGGCAATCTGGTTAGCGACCACGCTGCCAAAGCGCTGGCGGATGATGTACAGGCAGCAGTCAAGCGCGGCAGCGGTACCCGCAGAGGTGATGATATTGCCGTCATCGACGTAGAGCGCATTGATATCCAGCTTTACGTCCGGGAAAAGCGTCTGAAACTGATGTTCAAACTCCCAGTGCGTGGCCGCGCGTTTACCGTCGAGAATGCCCGCATAACCCAGCACAAACGACCCCAGACAAAGCCCGACGATCTCCGCCCCGTTGTCTCTGGCCTGGACCAGGCTGTCGAGAAGCGTCTGGGGCGGGCGTTGCTGGACATGCTGCCAGTAAGGCACCACGACGATATCAGCCTGGCCGATGGCGGAGAAATCGTGAGTCGCGTTAAGCGCAAACCCGTCTGTGGATGTCAGTAATCCCGGTTTTTCGGCGCAGATCAACACACTAAAGCGCTTTTCGCCGGATACCGTATCACCAAACAAAATGCAGGGAACGGAGTAGTGGAACGGGCTGACCCCGTCTACCGCAACAATCGCGACGTTGATTAGCGCCATGTATCTCTCCTTTCCCCTGGTGATGCTCAGAATATAACGGTTTCACCATCCTCGGGAATGCTCACCGCATCACCAATCAGGTTCGCGTCAACGTACTCACGCAGCGCATGGCGGGTCAACAGACAGTGGTTGATGGCCTCCATATGGGTCGCCACAATTTTCGCCTGCGGCAGCAGGAAGTGGACGTTGAGCACATCTTCCTGGCCCATGATAATCGGCCCAAACCCGATGACGTGAGCATAGCCCGCGTTAAGCACCACCACATCCGGCTGATGCTTTTGCAGGTCGGCTGCCACTTCATCACGCCAGATGGTATCCCCGACAATGTAGAGCGTCTTCTCATCAGGATGACGTAAAACCACGCCACAGGCTTCACCCAGCCGTTCCGCCAGCTCCGGCACGGCGTAAGCACGATCGGTACCGTGCTGGCCGCCGCGGGTTTTCGCGATCCGGATATCGCCAAACGCCGTCTCCTCGGTCATTACCGTCAGGTGGGTAAATCCCTGGCTGCGCAGCAGCGCGGCGTCGCTGTCGTTCTGCACAAAGACAGGTTTATCTTTGCCGATCAGTTCCACTGCGGCGCGATCCCAGTGATCGTCATGGATATGGGTGACGATCACCGCATCCGCCTCCAGGAGCGTGCTGACGTCAACGGGAAGCTCGACCATCGGGTTGCGGATCTCCGCATGCGCCGTGCCGGGGAAGCCCGGATAAGCGCCCTTCGGGGCCAGCATTGGGTCGATTAAAAAGCGTTTCCCGGCGTAGGTAATCAGCTGAGTGGCATTACGAATCTGAGTGATGTTCATGGGTATTCTCCTCATAGTGTGAAGAGGAGAATAGCCCGATGCCGCGCGTAACAATGTGGGCCACAGGGCGATGATCGATGAAATCGGGTCAACGTTATCGCATTCGCAGCGCATCTACCACCAGAGAAAAGGCCGGCGACGGCTGCTTTCGGCTCGGGTAGTAGAGATAATACCCCGGGAAGGGCAGACACCAGGGTTCCAGCACGCGGATTAACCGGCCTTCAGCAATATGATCGCCAAACTCGTCTTCGGGCAGGAAAGCAATCCCGAATCCCGCCAGGGCAGCTTCGACAATATGCCAGGAAGTATTGAAGGTCAGTTGGCCATTCACGCGCACGTTCAGATCGCCACCGTCCTGATCAAAATCCCAGACGTAAATCCCGCCGGATTTAATCATCCTCTGGTTAATACACTGGTGCTGCGTCAGCTCATGCGGCGTTTGCGGAACAGGATGACGAGCGAAGTAGTCCGGCGAGGCGACCGCGGCCATACGCAACTGCGGGCCTATCGGCAACGCGATCATGTCTTTATCGATGGTATCTCCCATACGAACGCCCGCATCGAAGCGGTCGGCAACGATATCGCGAAAACCGTGATTGGCGTCGAACTCGATGTGAATGTCGGGGTATTGCCGCAAAAGTGGCGTCAACTTAGGCAACAGAGTGCGCGATAACACATCGGGTCCACAGGTGATCCTCACCGTGCCGGCAGGCTTGTCGCGAAGCTCCGTCAACATGTCCAGCTCCGCTTCGATTTCATCGAAACGGTTGCCAATGGCGTTGAGCAAGCGTTCGCCGGCTGCGGTGGGGGAAACGCTGCGGGTGGTGCGGGTCAGCAGGCGGATCTGCATCCGGTTCTCCAGCCCGGTTATGGCCTGGCTTAACGCGGGCTGGGTCACGCCCAACTGTGCCGCGGCACGGGTAAAACTGCCCTCACGCGCCACGGTGACAAAAGCAAAAAGATCGTTCAGGTTACGCTTCATCACACCCTCATTTATAAGCCACACTTATAAGCTCATTAAGCATTGATTAGCTAGTCAGAATACACCCGCCGTGTAAAATTTTCACTGTGACCTGACGTCAACCACATTCCAACCCTTCATCTGTATGCGTTATTCCCGCGAATAGCGCCCGGCCCCGGCTTGTTCGAATCTGGCCGAACGAATAACAAGGTAAACACGATGTCCGCTATGGTGAACGAAACATCAGCGCGCCAGTCCCGTGCCTGCTGGAGCGGCGTGCTGGCAATGACCCTCTGCGCTTTTACGCTGGTCGCCTCAGAATTTATGCCGGTAAGTCTGCTGACGCCCGTTTCGCGGGATCTCGCCGTCAGTGAAGGCCTGGCGGGCCTCGGGATCGCGATATCCGGCGCGCTGGCCGTATTGACCAGCCTGTTTCTCTCTTCTCTTGCGGGAGGCATTAACCGCAAATCGCTGCTGCTGGGCCTGACGGCGTTGATGGCCGTCTCCGGTCTGATTATCGCCGTGGCTGAGAGCTATCCCCTTTATATGCTGGGACGCGCACTGCTTGGCGTGGCCATTGGCGGCTTCTGGTCGCTCTCTGCGGCGACCGCAATTCGCCTTGTGCCACCGCATCAGGTTCAACGTGCGCTGGCCATTTTTAACGGTGGCAACGCCCTGGCGACCGTCGTTGCGGCTCCGCTCGGCAGCTGGCTGGGGGCGACAATCGGCTGGCGCGGTGCCTTTTACTGCCTGGTGCCCGTGAGCCTGCTCGCGTTTATCTGGCAGTGGTTCAGCCTGCCTTCCATGTCCGTGGAAAAGCGCACCGCGTCGTCCACCAGCGCCTTCGGCCTGCTGAAAAACCCTCTGGTGGCAAAAGGAATGGTCGCGTGCGGCGTCTTTTTCATGGGGCAGTTCGCGCTGTTTACCTACGTGCGTCCGTTCCTGGAAACCGTGACTTTCGCCAGCGCGACGCAGTTATCGTTAATCCTGCTGGTCATTGGCGTGGCGGGTTTTATCGGCACCCTGCTGATCGGCACGTTTCTGCGCCGCGGATTTTACACCACGCTGGTCGCCATTCCCGTGGTGATGGCGCTGATTGCCGCGGCACTGATGGCCTTCGGCCATCACCTTGCCGCCGTCACCGCCCTGCTCGGCCTCTGGGGACTGGTCGCGACGGCCGCCCCCGTCGGCTGGTGGACCTGGGTTGCCAGAACGCTTCCTGAAAATGCCGAAGCGGGTGGCGGACTGATGGTGGCAATGGTGCAGCTCTCCATTGCGCTCGGCTCCACGCTCGGTGGCCTGGCCTTTGACCACAGCGGCTGGCAAAGCACCTTTGCACTCAGCGGTGTACTGCTTATCGCCGCTGCCATGTTCACGTTTTACACCTCACACAACGACACACTTCACAGGAGTTAATCATGAGAAGATTCACCATGGCGCTCGGGCTGTTAGTCAGCGCCTTCGCCGCCAGCGCTGCCGATATGTCCCGGGGCGCAGATAATTTCTATAAAAGCGATAAGGTTACGCAGCAGAAGGTGACCTTTAAAAACCAGTATCAGATGAACGTCGTCGGCAATCTGTATCGGCCAAAAGAGGCGGATAAAAACGCCAGACTGCCGGCGATCGTGGTCGGCCATCCGATGGGCGCGGTGAAAGAGCAAAGCGCCAGTCTCTATGCGCAAAAGCTCGCGGAACAGGGCTTTGTCACCCTGGCGATTGATCTCTCATTCTGGGGGGAAAGCGAAGGTAAACCGGGGCATCTGATCTCACCAGAAATCTATTCCGATGATTTCAGCGCGGCCGTGGATTATCTGAGCACTCAGTCTTTTGTCGATCCACAGCGCATCGGTGCACTGGGCATTTGCGGCAGCGGCAGCTTCGTTATTAGCGCGGCGAAAATTGACCCGCGCATGAAAGCGATCGCCACCGTCAGCATGTATGACATGGGCTCCGCCTTCCGCAACGGCCTCAACCATTCCGTGACGGTTGAACAGCGTAAAGCGATGATTGCCTCTGCCGCTGAGCAGCGTCTGAAAGAGTATCAGGGTGCAGAGACAGCCTACATTCCCGGGACGGTAAATAAGCTGGATGATTCTACGCCGGCTATCCAGCGTGAGTTCTTCGATTTCTATCGCACCGAACGCGGCGGGTACACGCCACAGGGCGAGAAAGAGGCGCTGACGACGAAACCGATGATGAGCAGCATCGGTAAGTTTATGAACTTCTATCCGTTCAACGATATCGAAACCATTTCACCGCGTCCGATGCTGTTTATCACGGGTGATAAAGCGCATTCGAAAGAGTTTAGCGAAGACGCCTATAAACGCGCCGGTGAACCGAAAGAGCTGTATATCGTGCCGAATGCAGGCCACGTTGACCTGTATGACCGCACGGATCTGATCCCGTTTGCAAAACTGGCCTCGTTCTTTAAAGCCAACCTGAAATAACCCGGTAAGGCGTATAACACCCTGTTATACGCCTTTGTCCTGACTACCAGCCCGGCACCGCGCCACCGTTAAAGAGGGTCTCTGCGGCCTTCGCCACTTCCGGCGACTGATACGACTGGATAAATTCCTTCACGTTTTCCGCGTCTTTGTTGTCTTCCCGCGTCACCACGATGTTCACATACGGCGAGTTTTTATCTTCAATAAACACGCTGTCATGCACCGGCGACAGCCCGGTTTGCTGGAGATAGGTGGTGCTGATAATGGCAACATCCACTTTCGGATCATCCAGCACGCGCGGCAGTTGCGCCCCTTCCAGCTCCATAATGTTCAAATGCTTCGGATTGGCAGTGATATCCAGCGCCGTCGGCAGCAGGCCAACGTCCGGCTTCAGGGTAAGCAGCTTCTCTTTTTGCAACAGCAGCAGTGCGCGGCCAAGGTTGGTCGGATCGTTTGGAATGGCGATGGTCGCGCCGTCCTTCAGCTCAGACACGGATTTTATCTTGCGGGAGTAGCCGGCCATCGGGAAAACAAAGGTATTCGCCACAGCAACCAGCTTGTAGTGATGCGCCTTATTATCTTCTGCCAGGAACGGGCGATGCTGGAAGACATTGGCATCAAGATCGCCCTGATTGGTGGCATCATTGGGCAACAGCGAGCCGCTGAACCCCACCAGTTCCACATCCAGACCGTATTTCTCTTTCGCCACTTTTTTAGCGACTTCCGCCACGTCCTGCTCCGCGCCGTTAATCACGCCGACTTTGATGTGTTTGGCATCGCTGCCGCCTTGATCGCAACCTGCCAGCAGCAGGCCCGCGAGAACCAGAGCACCCAATCGAAGTTTCACGAGACATATCCTTTTGATAAACGTTTCAGTGACTATATCGACAACGGTACGGCTGGCTAAAAAACGAAAAAGCATCAATAAGACGGATAAGTTATATGTGCGGGGGCGCTATTGATCCGACCTGAGCATGTCCGCACGGCGTAACGGCGTTTCCCGTAAAAACCACGACAGTACAAACGCCAGCACCATAATGCTTGCCGCCAGCAGGAACACCGCGTGAATGGCTGAGCCAAACGCGTCCAGGTAATCGAGCCGCAGGGCTTCTGGCAGCCGGTGAATGGCCGCTGGATTGAGCTCATGCGGTAACTCCGCCCCTTGCGGTAAACGGTCCATCAGACCCGATTGCAAAACGTGGGTGAAGACCGCGCCAAACAGCGCGACGCCGATGGCCCCGCCAATGGAACGAAACAGCGTGACCCCGGAAGTCGCTACCCCGTATTGATCGGCAGAGACGCTGTTCTGCACGGCCAGCACCAGTACCTGCATGACCAGCCCCAGACCCATCCCCAGCACGCCGGTAAAAATGTACAGCTGCCAGGTCGGCGAGTGGATCGAGATACGCGTCAGCAGCACCATGCCCACCACGCCAAGCAGCGTACCGGCGATCGGAAACAGACGGTATTTTCCGGTACGGCTGATAACCCGCCCGCTGATGATCGAGGTTAGCAGCAGTCCGCCCATCAGCGGGATCAGCTGCAGACCGGCCTGAGTCGGCGTGGCGTCTTTCACAACCTGCAGATAGAGCGGCAGGAAGGTGACCGAGCCAAAGAGCGACATCCCGATAATAAAGCCAATCAGGCTGCAGAGCAGAAAGCTGCGATCGCGGAACAGCGAGAGCGGAATGATTGGCTCCCAGGCCAGACGCTCCTCATAGATAAACCCGGCGATACCCGTCAGGCCAAAGGCCAGAATGCACCACAGCTGCGGGTCGTTCCACTGGCGTATCGTCCCGCCTTCAGTGGTAAACAGGATGATACACAGCAGCGCCATGCTGAGGTAAATCGCCCCCAGATAATCAATCTCGTGCTTGTTGCGCCGTGCGCTGCCGTGGAACACCGCGCCTATCACCAGCAGGGCAAAGAGACCGAGCGGCAGATTGATATAAAAAATCCAGCGCCAGGAGGCGTGCTGCACGATAAACCCGCCGATAAGCGGCCCGATCACCGTCGCCAGACCAAACACGCCGCCAAACAGCCCCTGATAGCGGCCACGCTCCGCAGGCGGAATAACGTCCGCCACGGCGGCCATACTGATGACCATCAGACCGCCGCCGCCCAGCCCTTGCAGGCCGCGCATCAGCACCAGTTGGGTCATGTTTTGCGCCAGACCGCAGAGCACCGACCCCGCCAGAAACAGCACAATAGCGATTTGAAGGACGATTTTACGCCCAAACAGATCGCCGAATTTTCCGTACAGCGGCACCACAATGGTCGAGCTGAGGATATAGGCCGTCACCACCCAGGAGAGCTTATCCAGGCCACCCAGTTCCCCAACGATGGTGGGCAACGCCGTGGAAACAATCGTCTGGTCCAGCGCCGAAAGCAGCATCACCAGCAGCAACGCGCTGAACAACAGCTTTATCGACGGCGCGTTTTGCGCAGGTTGAGTCATTACGTCGGACTCCATAAGAGATCGCTTGAAATTAATTAACTGGATAATTAATATTTAAGTAAGTGATGAATAAGATCAAGAGATCCTGCGACTATGCCAGCACATAAGGACAATTCTGAACCGCGCCGCCCCGGTCGACCACGCGGCGGAAAGCGGGCAACCGCCAGCCGCGAACAGCTGCTGGATATTGCGTTGAGCCTCTTTTCCCGCCAGGGGATCGCTCAAACCTCGCTGAACGCTATCGCCAAAGAAGCGGGCGTAACGCCAGCGATGCTGCATTACTACTTCAATTCACGAGAACAATTGCTCGACGCGATGATTGAGGAGCGCTTCTTGCCCTTACGTAATCGGATCGGCGCAATTTTCGCCGAAAACCCCGACTCGCCGGTCAACGCATTAACGCAAATGGTGAAGGTACTGGCCGAGCTGGCGGAGCAGCACCGCTGGTTTGCCCCGCTGTGGATGCAGGAGGTCATCGGGGAGATGCCTGTACTGCGCACGCATCTGCACGCGCGGTTCGGTGACGACAAATACCAGGCAACGCTCGCCACCCTTAAACGCTGGCAGCAGGAAGGGCAACTGAACCGGGCACTCGCGCCAGAACTGCTGTTCACCACGCTGCTAAGCCTGGTGCTGGTGCCGTTCTCAAGAATGCGCAACGACGAGAGGCTACACGCCCTCTCGCCAGAGATCATTGTGCGTCATGCGCTGGCCGTGATGGGCAACGGCATCGGCGGTTAAAGGGATTTGGTCAGATAATGCCTTTGCATACCCGGGTACGGGTAATCCGGCAACGACATCTGCAGCTGATAGCCCTGCTTTTCATAGAATGGACGTGCCTGGAAGCTGACCGTATCCACCAGCGCGTGGGTGCAACCTTTGCGTCGGGCTTCGTCTTCTGCCGTTTTGATAAGCTGGCTGCCGACGCCCGATCCCCGCACGGTGTCGCTGACCCACAGAAAATCGATGTTTAGCCAGTCGCCTTTGCGCACGCCAATTAACCCGCCCAGCATCACGCCCTTATCGTCTCGCACATAAACGCCAATGTCGCCGCTAAAGTTTGAGAGATCTAAAAATTGTCCGTTGTAGGCGCGAAGCCCTGTTAATAATTCTTCTTTTTCATCGTGTGTGACGTTATCCGTCGTGCTCAGATGCATATTTTTCTCCTTATTTTCTGTGCAATCTTAATATTGCACAGCCTTTCCTTCATCAAAACTCCTTTTTTTCTCCATTCTTTAAACATTGAAATATTCATTCAATAAGTACTTAAAAAAAGTCTTTCCAATACGCACCTGAAACGTATAATGAGAACGATCATTCTCACTTTTATAGGGTAACCGACGATGAGCACAAAACTGGAAGAACGCCAAAAGCAGCGTCAGGACGACATCATCGCTGCCGCGCGTCAGTGCTTTCGCGCCAGCGGTTTTCATGCGGCCAGCATGTCGCAGATCGCCAGTGAGGCAAAGCTCAGCGTCGGGCAAATCTACCGTTATTTCAGTAACAAAGATGCGATTATTGAAGAGATGATTCGCCGTATCATCGACTCACGCATCGAAGAGATTCAGGGTAAAACGCTGGTCGAGGGGATGCCTCAGGCGCTCGCCTGGCGACAGACCCTGAATGAAGATGACGATGCGCTGATGCTTGAGATGTCGGCTGAAGCCACGCGCAATCCCCAGGTGGCGGCCATGCTGGTCGAAGCGGAAAAGCGGATGTTTGCTAATGCCTGCGCACACCTGAAAAAACAGTTTCCCCACCTGAGTGATGATCATATTCGCTGCTGCGTGGAGATTACCGCGGTAATGATTGAGGGGTCTATTTACCGTCGACTCACCCCCTTAAACGTACCCTCTGAACAATTAGAGCCTCTTTATCAAAATATTTTAAATATGCTTTTCTCTGCGAAGTAATCGCATGTGAATAATTAGCGGGAAGACGTTATTCCCTTATTAACATTTCCGGCTCTGCCGGAGATGCGGTATCGCTGTGCCTTTAAATAGCCCCCTTCCTTGTTAAGCCATTAACAGGGCAGGCATCGTTCACCCTGGAAAAAATTATGAAAGCCATAACAACCTCCATCGCAGCATTATTCCTCCTGACGGGGTGCGATAATGCACAAACATCTGCTCCTCAACATCCCCTCCCGCAAGTGGGGATTGTTACGCTCCTGAGCCAACCCGTTTCCGTGGTCAGTGAACTGACCGGACGCACCACGGCCGCCATGAGCGCGGAAGTGCGTCCTCAGGTGGGCGGCATTATTCAGAAACGGCTCTTTACCGAAGGCGATACCGTGCAAGCCGGACAGGCGCTGTATCAAATTGACCCTTCCAGCTACCGCGCCGCCTACGATGAAGCCGCCGCGGCCCTGAAACAGGCGCAGGCGCTGGTGCAGGCCGATTGCCAGAAAGCTCAACGCTATACACAACTGGTGAAAGACGACGGCGTATCGCGTCAGGATGCCGAAGATGCAAAGTCCACCTGCGCGCAGGACAAGGCCAGCGTGGAGTCGAAAAAAGCAGCCCAGGAAAGCGCGCGCATTAACCTCAACTGGACCACGGTGACCGCCCCGATTGCCGGACGTATTGGCATCTCTTCGGTCACCCCCGGCGCACTGGTCACTGCCCAGCAAGAGACCGCGCTCGCCACCATTCGCGGCCTGGACAATATGTACGTCGATTTAACCCGCTCCAGCGCCGATCTTCTGCGATTACGCAAACAAACGCTTGCCAGCAACAGCGAGACATTGAGCGTGTCGTTGATCCTTGAAGATGGCAGCACCTATCAGGAAAAAGGCCGTCTGGCCCTGACTGAAGTGGCAGTGGACGAATCCACCGGGTCGGTCACACTGCGCGCCGTCTTCCCCAACCCGCAGCATCAGCTTCTGCCCGGGATGTTTGTTCGCGCCAGAGTGGATGAAGGGGTAATGAGCGAGGCCATTCTCGCCCCGCAGCAGGGAATTACCCGTGATGCCAAAGGCAACGCCACCGCGCTGGTGGTGGGGGCCGGCAATAAGGTAGAACAACGTCAGCTGGAAACGGGTGACACCTACGGCGACAAATGGCTGGTGCTGAGTGGACTGAAGGCTGGCGATAAGCTGATTGTGGAAGGCACCGATAAAGTGACCGCCGGTCAGCAAGTTAACGCCGAAGAGATGAAAACCGCGGGAGGAAACGCCTGATGTTTTCCCGCTTCTTCGTGCGTCGCCCGGTTTTTGCCTGGGTGATTGCTATTCTGATTATGCTCGCCGGGGTGCTGGCAATCCGTACCCTGCCCGTCGCGCAGTATCCCGACGTCGCCCCGCCGTCGATAAAAATCTCTGCCACCTACACTGGCGCGTCGGCACAGACTCTGGAAAACAGCGTCACCCAGGTCATTGAGCAACAGCTGACCGGGCTGGATAACCTGCTCTATTTTACCTCCACCAGCAGCTCGGACGGCTCGGTAAGCATCACCGTCACGTTCGAACAGGGAACCGACCCGGATACCGCGCAGGTTCAGGTGCAGAATAAAGTTCAGCAGGCCGAGTCGCGCTTGCCGACCGAGGTACAGCAGGCCGGCATTACGGTGCAAAAATCGCAGAGTAACTTCCTGCTGATCATGGGCGTGTACGATAAAACCGACCATGCCAGCAGTTCGGATATCGCCGACTGGCTGGTGAGTAATATGCAGGATCCGCTGGCACGCGTAGAAGGCGTCGGCAGCCTGCAGGTGTTTGGTGCGGAATACGCCATGCGCATCTGGCTTGACCCGGCAAAGCTGGCGTCGTACTCGCTGATGCCATCCGACGTTCAGAGCGCTATTGAAGCGCAGAACGTGCAGGTTTCCGCCGGTAAAATCGGCGCGTTACCCGCGTCCGGTACCCAGCAGTTGACCGCCACCGTGCGTGCCCAGTCGCGCCTGCAGACGGTCGATCAGTTTAAAGATATCATCGTTAAGAGCCAGTCCAGCGGCGCAGTGGTGCGTATCGGCGACGTGGCGCGCGTGGAGATGGGCAGCGAGGATTACACGGCTACCGCCAGGCTGAATGGCCACCCGGCAGCCGGTATGGCGGTGATGCTCTCGCCGGGCGCGAATGCGCTCAATACCGCCACCGCGGTGAAAGATAAAATTGCCGAATTCAAACGGGCTATGCCGGAAGGCTATGACGTGGCCTATCCGAAAGACAGCACCGAGTTCATTAAGATCTCGGTGGAAGATGTGATTCAGACGCTGTTTGAGGCCATTATCCTCGTGGTGGTGGTGATGTATCTGTTTCTGCAGAACATTCGCGCCACGCTCATCCCCGCGCTGGCGGTACCGGTAGTTCTGTTGGGCACCTTTGGCGTGCTGGCGCTGTTCGGTTACTCCATCAATACCCTGACGCTGTTTGCGATGGTGCTGGCGATAGGTCTGCTGGTCGATGACGCCATCGTGGTAGTGGAAAACGTCGAGCGCATTATGCGCGATGAAGGTCTGCCCGCCCGCGAAGCCACCGAAAAATCGATGGGCGAAATTTCCGGTGCGCTGGTCGCCATTGCGCTGGTGCTTTCCGCCGTGTTTCTGCCGATGGCCTTCTTCGGCGGCTCAACCGGCGTCATCTACCGCCAGTTTTCGGTCACCATTATCTCAGCGATGATCCTCTCGGTGGTGGTGGCGCTGACCCTGACACCCGCGCTCTGCGGCTCGGTACTGCGCCATACGCCTCCTCACAAAAAAGGGTTCTTCGGCGCGTTTAACCGCTTCTACAGTAAGACCGAGCATGGCTACCAGAATAAAGTCCTGCGCGCGCTGCGCCGCTCCGCGGGCATGCTGGTGGTCTACGCCCTGCTCTGTGGCGCGATGGCCGTGGCAATGCTGAAGCTGCCCGGCAGCTTCCTGCCCACGGAGGACCAGGGTGAAATCATGGTGCAGTACACCCTGCCCGCCGGTGCGACAGCAGTACGTACCGCGGAGATCAGTCGTCAGGTTCGCGAGTGGTTCCTCACTAAAGAAAAAGCCAACACCGATGTGATTTTTACGGTCGAGGGCTTTAGCTTTAGCGGCAGCGGCCAGAATGCCGGGATGGCGTTTGTCTCCCTGAAAAACTGGTCCGAGCGTAAAGGCGATGAGAACACCGCTCAGGCGATTGCCCTGCGCGCCACTCAGGAACTCGGCTCCCTTCGCGATGCCACCGTCTTTGCCATGACGCCCCCGGCCGTAGACGGCCTCGGTCAGAGCAACGGTTTTACCTTCGAGCTCATGGCCAGCGGCAGCACCGATCGCGACACGTTGCTGAAGATGCGTAATCAGCTGATCGGCCAGGCGAATCAGGACACCTCCCTGCATGCCGTTCGCGCCAATGATTTGCCGCAGATGCCGCAGCTGCAGGTGGATATCGACAACAACAAAGCCGTATCGCTGGGGCTTTCCCTGATCGACGTCACCGATACCCTCTCCAGCGCCTGGGGCGGAACCTACGTGAATGACTTTATCGATCGGGGCCGCGTGAAAAAGGTCTACATCCAGGGAGACAGCGATTACCGCGCCGTGCCTTCCGACCTCAACAAATGGTACGTACGCGGCAGCGACAGCACCATGACACCGTTCTCCGCGTTCGCCACTACGCGCTGGGAATATGGCCCGGAGAGTCTGGTGCGCTACAACGGCTCGGCGGCCTATGAAATTCAGGGCGAGAACGCCAGTGGTGCCAGCTCCGGTACGGCGATGACCCGGATGGAACATCTGGCGAACAACCTGCCGGCCGGCACAACCTGGGCGTGGAGCGGGTTGTCGTTACAGGAGAAACTGGCGAGCGGTCAGGCAATGAGCTTGTATGCCCTCTCCATCCTGGTGGTATTCCTGTGCCTGGCCGCGCTGTATGAGAGTTGGTCGGTGCCGATTTCAGTCATTCTGGTGATCCCGCTTGGGGTGCTGGGTGCGGCGCTGGCCGCCTCGCTGCGCGGGCTGAGCAACGACGTCTATTTCCAGGTGGCGCTGCTGACCACCATCGGCCTGTCGTCGAAAAACGCCATTTTGATCGTTGAGTTTGCGGAGGCGAGAGTCGCGGAAGGTTACTCCCTGACGCGTGCCGCGCTGCGTGCGGCTCAGACGCGACTGCGTCCGATCATCATGACGTCGCTGGCGTTTATCGCCGGGGTAACACCGCTGGCCGTCGCCACCGGTGCAGGCGCCAACAGCCGCGTGGCGATTGGGACCGGCATCATCGGCGGGACGCTCGCGGCAACGCTGCTGGCCATCTTCTTTGTTCCATTATTCTTCGTACTGGTGAAACGTCTCTTCTCCGGTAAGCACGCAAACCGGAGGTCATAATGTTTCGTGTATCTGTTTTAGTGTTGGCCCTGCTGAGCGCAGGCTGTGTTTCGTTAGACCCTACCTACCAGCGTCCTGACGCGCCCGTCCCGGCCACGTTGCCGGGCACCCACGGCGAAGCCACCGCCGTGGTCAGCCAGTGGCAGCAGGTGATGAACGATCACCGCCTGAACAGGGTGGTAACAATGGCACTCACCAGCAACCGCGATGTGCAAAAAGCGATTGCTGATATCGACGCCGCCCGCGCCCAGTATGGTGAGACGCGCTCGTCTCTGTTCCCGTCGGTGGATGCCAGCCTGAGCCATACCCGCAGCCGCACGCTGGCCAGCGGCGTGAGCACCAGCGATGAGGCTAACGGCACCGTCTCCAGCTTCGAGCTGGATCTGTTTGGTCGTAACCAGAGCCTCTCGCGCGCCGCGCGTGAAACCTGGCTTGCCAGCGAGTTCACGGCGCAGAACACGCGCCTGACAATGGTCAGCGAGCTGACTACCGCCTGGATTACTCTGGCGGCAGATAACAGCAATCTGGCGCTGGCAAAATCCACTCAGGAGAGCGCAGCGAACTCGCTCAAGATTGTGCAGCGTCAGCAGGACGTCGGGGTCGCCGCCGCAACGGATGTCAGCGAAGCAATGGCGGTTTATCAGCAGGCCCGCGCCAGCGTCGCCAGCTATCAGACGCTGGTGATGCAGGACAAAAACGCCCTGAATTTGCTGGCGGGCGAGACGGTACCGGAAAACCTGCTACCCGGTACGCTGGAGAGCCTGAGCGATAACGCCATCACCCTGATCCCGGCGGGCGTTAGCTCCGCCACGCTGCTGCGTCGCCCGGATATTCAGGAGGCTGAACATAACCTGTTGAGCGCGAATGCCAACATCGGTGCTGCGCGCGCCAACTTCTTCCCGACGATTTCGCTTACCGCCAGCGCCGGGGTCGGCAGCGATTCGCTCTCGTCATTGTTCAGCCACGGCATGAAGGTCTGGTCGTTCGCGCCGTCCATCTCCCTGCCGCTGTTCAGCGGCGGCAATAACATGGCGCAACTGCGCTATGCCGAAGCGGAGAAAAAAGGGCTGATTGCCACCTATGAGAAAACCATCCAGAGCGCGTTCAAAGATGTAGCCGATGCGCTGGCGCGCCGCGAAACCCTGAGTGAAGAGCTTGATGCCCAACGTGAATACGTGGCGGCAGAGCAAAAAACGCTGGATGTGGCAACGCGCAGATATCAGGTGGGGGCGGGTGATTACCTGACCGTTCTCACCGCGCAGCGCGCCCTGTGGTCGGCACGGGCATCATTGATTACCCTGCAGCAGACCGACTTTGAAAACCGTATTACGCTGTGGCAGTCGCTGGGGGGAGGGATTCAATAACCGCCGGTCCAGGTGCAGGTGCAGGTGCAGGTGCAGGTGCAGGATTCTCATACGCAGGAAGACAAAAATTCATACTTTCGGCTGGCGTCGCTACACTGAATGTAACGATATATTTCATGGGAAGCCTGTGACGTCTAAAGGGGATTTTGATGAAAGCTGCACACCTGGTTTGCCTGCTCGTTTGTCTGCTCTTCGCCGCGTTTGTCCATGCCCAGGAAAAAGACGATCCCGTGAAAGAGGCCCAGATAAAGCAGCAGATCCTTAAAGATGTGAAGAAGGCCTGCACGCCCCAGAAAAAGCAGAGCGATAAAGCCTGGCAGGCGATGATTTTGTCGTCTGAGGCCAATCAACTGTTGATCAAAAACGCTATCACGGCCGTGAAGCGCGACAATCTGGATGCTTACTGGGACGCGGTCAGTCAGGTAGATTGTATGGAAGATTATTAAGCGTGAAGCCGGGCTTCACGCTTTTTTTTAGCGCTTTCGTACATCCGGAATAATCAAATCCCCACGCAGAACATAGGACCCCAGCATCTGCGTTTTCTCCGTCAGCCAGCCCACAATACGTGCCGCCATAGCATCCATCGAGTATTCAATGGCCGGGATCACCGGGATACCCGGCAGATGCAGCGATCCGGCAAGGCTAAAGACCATAATGTCGTCCGGCACGGATTTATTAAACGCCTGCAGCTGCGGGATCACCCGCTGAGCTTCCTGTTCGTCCGCCACCAGCAGCGCGTTAAAATTCAGCGTGCTCGCATTGTTAAGCAACTCCTGCAGCGCAACGGATGAGGAGGTGGCATCCATAAAGACGAGGTTGCGATTAAAGGGCAGGAAATTTTTCTCCAGCGCGTGTTTATAGCCCAGCAACACCTGGTCGGCGAAACCGCTGCCTTGCGGATGGATCAGGGCTATCTGGCGTCGCCCCTGGCTGGTCAGATAGTTACAGGCGGTTTCGGCGGCAAAGGCGTGATCGAACTGGATGCTGTTGGAATTATCGGACTCCATACAGTCAACGAGAATGACATTGTCCATCTCGACGTCCAGCGGGAAACGCGCGCCAATCACCAGGATGTCATCACATAACCCACAGGAAAGTTCTTCCAGGGCGTGCATCACTTCCGCTTTGGTATGCGCGAAGCGCAACAGCAGATGTTTTTGATGCTGGCTGAGGTGCTTTTCCAGCGCGTAAAGATAACCGGTGGTCTGGTTAATATTCTCCTGCGCGCAAATCACCCCAATACACCCCGTCGACTGGCTCAGCAGCGACTGCGCAATTACATTGGGCCGGTAGTTCAGTTCATCAACCGCTTTTAAAACGGCCTGGCGGCTGGCTTCCTTTACGCCACGCGACCCACTCAACACTCGCGATACCGTGGCTTTAGACACCCCGGCAAGACGTGATACATCATTGATTGTCGACATCTCTTTCCCCTGGCAGGCTTACTTCGCACCTGCAAATTCCATCACCGCTACGGCTCATATTATAGCCAGAATGGAGTATATCCTTTTCCGTTTTTCATGGAAACCGATTTTCCATTTCAACTCAAAATGATGTCAAAACGCGCAAATTATGTGACATGCATCTGGTTAATTAGCGTCATAAGTAGTGGATCTTGATGGTTGTCACACTTCTGTCTTTTATAAATGGAAACCGGTTTCCGTATAATGTCCAATCATCCTCGCAATAACTTTTTACATTTAGAGGATGGTTGTCGATGTTCAAGATTATGCTGTGTTGCTCTGCCGGGATGTCCACCAGCCTGCTGGTCAGCAAAATGGTCGATGTCGCGAAAGAGCGTGGGTTGCCAGTAAAAATAGACGCGTATGGCGTTTCCGAATTTGATACGCAGTTTCCGCAGTACCAGGTTGTCCTTCTCGGACCCCAGGTGAAGTACATGTTACAGACACTCTCAGACAAGGCGGCTACAAAGGGCATCCCGGTCCAACCCATCGACATGATGGATTACGGTATGCAACGTGGCGATAAAGTACTGGACTATGCTCTGTCGCTCATCGAAGCGGCACACTAAAAGGTGTTCACATGAGTTCGTTATATCAATCAATGGTCGCGGTTATTGAGCAGTCAATTACCCCGCTGGCCGCGAAGCTCGGCCAGCAAAAGTATGTGATTGCCATCCGCGACGGCTTTACCGCCGCGCTGCCGTTTATGATCATCGGCTCGTTTATGCTGGTGTTCATCTTCCCGCCCTTCTCCGCGGATACGACAAACAGCTTTGCCCGCGGCTGGCTGGATTTCTCCCAGACTTACCGTGAACAGCTGATGCTGCCGTTCAACCTCAGCATGGGCGTGATGACGTTTTTCATTTCGGTGGGGATTGGTGCAAGCCTGGGGCGTCAGTTTAACCTCGATCCGGTGATGTCCGGTCTGCTAGCCTTTATGGCCTTCCTGCTGGTGGCGGCTCCGTATGCCGACGGCAAGATCTCGACCCAGTACCTCTCCGGCCAGGGGATTTTCACCGCGCTGATCACCGCCATCTACTCCACCCGCGTGTATGCGTGGCTGAAGCAGAACAACGTGACCATCCGTCTGCCGAAAGAAGTGCCGACCGGTGTGGCGCGTTCGTTTGAGATCCTGATCCCGGTCATGGTGGTGATCGGTACCCTGCACCCGCTGAACCTGTTTATCGAAGCACAAACCGGGATGATTATCCCGCAGGCGATTATGCACCTGCTGGAACCGCTGGTCTCTGCGTCTGACTCCCTGCCTGCCATTCTGCTCTCCGTGCTGCTGTGCCAGATCTTCTGGTTTGCCG
Organism: Enterobacter sp. WPR_3_1; assembly: GCF_003635055.1. Lineage (NCBI taxonomy): Bacteria > Pseudomonadati > Pseudomonadota > Gammaproteobacteria > Enterobacterales > Enterobacteriaceae > Enterobacter > Enterobacter sp. WPR_3_1. Next base: position 155,838 of record NZ_RBXU01000014.1, read on the forward strand.
GTATCCACGGCTCGCTGATTGTCACCGGCATCATGAACCCGTTCTGGATGGCCAACCTGTCCGCAAACCAGGCGGCACTGGCGGCTGGCGCAGCGCTGCCACACGTTTACCTGCAGGGTTTCTGGGACCACTACCTGCTGATTGGCGGCGTCGGCTCCACGCTTCCGCTGGCCTTCCTGCTGCTGCGCAGCCGCGTCACACACCTGCGCACCATCGGCAAAATGGGCGTTGTGCCCAGCTTCTTTAACATCAACGAACCGATTCTGTTCGGCGCGCCAATCATCATGAACCCGATGCTGTTTATCCCGTTCGTGTTTGTTCCGCTGGTGAACGCCTGCCTGGCGTACGGCGCCACCAAAATGGGCTGGCTGGCACAGGTGGTGTCGTTAACCCCGTGGACGACCCCGGCCCCTATTGGCGCATCGTGGGCGGCAAACTGGGCGTTGAGCCCGGTGGTGATGTGTCTGGTGTGTATGGTGATGTCAGCGCTGATGTACCTGCCGTTCCTGCGTGCTTACGAGCGTACGTTGATGAAAAACGAAGAGCAGAAAGCCCAGGCAACCGTCGGTGCCGCTGAAACAGCAAGTCATTAAGTCAAAGAGGAAAGGTCATGAAATACGCATTTCCCGATAATTTCTGGTGGGGCAGCGCAAGCTCCGCCCTCCAGACCGAAGGGACACGAGAGGGTGAAACCACCTGGGATTACTGGTTTGCCCGCGAGCCGAACCGTTTTCATAATGGCGTGGGACCGCAGCACACCTCCACGTTTTATCAACACTGGAAAACGGACATTCAGCTGTTAAAGCAGCTGAACCACAACAGCTTTCGCACCTCGATTAGCTGGGCGCGCCTGATCCCCGACGGTGTCGGTGAAGTGAACCCGGAAGCGGTCGATTTTTATCATCAGGTCATTGATGAGCTGATTGAACAGGGTATTACCCCGTTTATCACCCTGTTCCACTTCGACATGCCGATGGCGATGCAGGAGATTGGCGGCTGGGAAAACCGCAACGTGGTGGACGCTTACGCCCGTTATGCGCAGATTTGCTTCGATCTGTTTGGCGATCGCGTGCTGCACTGGTTTACCTTCAACGAGCCGATTGTGCCGGTGGAAGGCGGCTATCTGTACGATTTCCACTATCCCAACGTGGTGGATTTTCGTCGTGCGGCCACCGTGGCGTATCACACCGTGCTGGCGCATGCGCAGGCGGTACGCGCTTACCGTGCCGGGCACTTCGCCGGGGAGATCGGTATCGTACTGAACCTGACGCCGTCCTATCCGCGCTCGCAAAACCCGGCTGACGTCAAAGCGGCACACATTGCGGACCTGATGTTTAACCGCAGCTTCCTTGACCCCGTCCTGCGCGGCGAATACCCGGCGGATCTGGTGGCGTTGCTGAAATCTTACGATCAGCTCCCCGCCTGCAAACCGGAAGACAGTTTCCTGATTGCGGAAGGAAAAATCGACCTGCTCGGCATTAACTATTATCAGCCGCGTCGCGTGAAATGCCGTGACAGTGCGGTGAACCCACAGGCCCCGTTTATGCCGGAGTGGTTCTTTGATAATTACGAAATGCCTGGCCGCAAGATGAATCCATACCGTGGCTGGGAAATTTATGAGCCGGGTATTTACGATATTCTGATTAACCTGCGCGACAATTACGGTAACCCACGCTGTTTTATTTCTGAGAACGGTATGGGTGTCGAAAATGAACAGCGCTTTATTGAGAATGGTCAGATAAACGATCAATACCGCATCGATTTTATTTCCGAACATTTGGCCTGGCTGCATAAAGGTATTAGCGAAGGGTGCCAGTGTCTTGGCTACCATATGTGGACCTTTATTGATAACTGGTCGTGGTGTAATGCGTATAAAAATCGCTACGGATTTATCCAGCTCGATTTAACTACCCAGCAGCGCACCATCAAGAAAAGCGGCGAGTGGTTTGCCGCCACCGCATTAAATAACAGTTTTGACAGAGAGTCAGTGTAATGATCGCATTAGAAGAAGCCGTAATGGAAATTATCGTCAACGCCGGTCAGTCGCGTAGCCTGTGCTTTGAAGCCCTGCACGCGGCGCGTCAGGGCAACCTTGACGAAGCCAAAAGCCTGCTGCGTGAAGCCGATGGCTACGCGCGCCAGGCGCACAAAATGCAGACCAAACTGATCGAACAGGATGCGGGCGAAGCCCGCCAGCCGATGACCTTAATAATGGTTCACGCGCAGGATCATTTAATGAATTCCCTGCTGGCACGTGAATTATCCGAAGAAATAATCCATTTATATCAGAGATAATGTATGGCGAAAAAACGTTAATGTAATCACTCTGTACCTAAAATAGAAATCCACTTGTTCTGATGATAGCGACAAACTCTGTCAGATCGGAGCGGGATGGTTATTGTCTGAATAAAATTAAACTATATTGAGATAACCATGAATTATATTAAAAAACTTCCATTAACCATGGCGGTTGTCGCCGCGCTTTGCCCAATTTCTGTACTCGCACAAGAATTTACGCAAGAGCAAATCGACGCCATCGTGGCGAAAGCGGTAGACAAAGCGCTGGCCGAACGGCAGGCCAAAATGGACGCCGCCGTCGCGAAAAAAGCGGACGTGGTCACCGAACCGCAAAGCGCGGCGCAATCACCGGACCTCGCGATTCCGTTTGGGGTTAAATTTACCGGCTATGCCCGCTACGGCGCGCACTTCCAGGCAGCCGATCAGAAATACGTGGCGGTAGACGGTTCCTATAACGGTGCATCCGCAATCGGTCGTCTGGGTAACGAAGGCAACGGCGGTGAATTCCAGCTCTCCAAAGCCTTCAAGGGCGACAACGGTGCCATCTGGGACATCAACGTGATGATCGACCACTGGGGCGACGAGGTTAACCTGAAAAAAGCCTATGCCGGTGTGACCAACATTATGGCCTCCAACCCGAACGCCTACTTCTGGGCCGGCCGTGACTTCCACCAGCGTCCACAGCAGGGTATCAACGATTACTTCTGGATGAACCACGACGGCCAGGGTGCCGGGGTGAAGAACTTCGACATCGGCGGCGTGCAGTTTGACGTTGCCGCGGTGGCCGCGGTGGAATCCTGTAGCCCGGAAGTGATGGAAGATGAGGCAAACCCGTCGCGCATTACCTGTACCGGCGGTTCCGGCACGGGCGACAAGGGTAACTACGCTGCGACCTCTAAAATCCACGGCATGAAAGTCGGCCCGCTGGATCTGGAGCTGTACGCGAACTACGGTTTTGACTCCAAAGCCATTGAGAGTGAAGAGCGTCTGAAGGCCTGGCAGGGCGGCGTGGTGCTGAGCCACACCAACGACAGCGGCGTGAATAAGGTGATTGCCCGTTATTCTGATAACGCGGATAACAGCGTATTCAACAAAACCGAAGATCTGACCACGGTCTACGCCAGCTTCGAAGGGCTGTACAAATTCACCCAGGCCACGCAGGTGGAGTACATCCTCGCCTTCCACGACTACGACAACAGCCGCGATAAAACCGATAACCGTAAGAACTACAACGCCATCGTGCGTCCGATGCACTGGTGGAACGACGTTCACTCCACCTGGCTGGAAGCGGGCTGGCAGCACGTGGATTACGACAATGGCGGTGATAACAAAGGCTGGAAGCTGACCCTGTCGCAGAACATGTCTATCGCCATGGGGCCAGAGTTCCGCCCAATGCTGCGCTTCTACGTGACCGGCGGCAAAGTGGATAACGAACGCACCGCCCGTGTGAACGGTACAAAAGATGATACGCTGGATGATTTCAACGTCGGCGCGATGTGGGAAGCGTGGTTCTAAGCAAGGTAAAAGCAAAACGGCAACGCACGTTGCCGTTTTTCGTGTTTGCACCCTCTCCCGTGGGAGAGGGCCGGGGTGAGGGCATCAGGCCACACCGCACCCGGCAAGACCCATGTTATGCTACACAAAAACCAACATAACAGGGGAGAACATGGGTTCCACACGTAAAGGAATGCTCAACGTTCTGATCGCCGCCGTTTTATGGGGCAGCTCAGGGGTTTGCGCGCAGTACATCATGGAGAAAAGCCAGATCTCGTCCCCTTACCTGACGATGATTCGCCTGCTGTTTACCGGCGTCATCTTGCTGACCCTCTCCTTCGTTCATGGCGACAAGATTTTCTCGGTCATCAAACATCGTAAAGACGCCCTCAGCCTGCTGTTTTTCTCGCTGGTTGGTGCGCTCACCGTCCAGCTCACCTTCCTGCTGACGATTGAAAAATCCAACGCGGCGACGGCCACCGTGCTGCAGTTTCTCTCGCCAACGATCATCGTCGCGTGGTTCGCGCTGGCGAGGAAAAAACGTCCAGGCGTGTTTGTTTTATCCGCCATTTTGACGTCACTTGTCGGCACCTTCCTGCTGGTCACCCACGGCGATCCAACCTCGCTCTCCATCTCCCCTGCCGCCCTGTTCTTCGGTATCGCCTCGGCCTTTGCCGCCGCGTTTTATACAACCTACCCGTCGACGCTTATCGCCCGCTACGGCACGCTGCCGATTGTTGGCTGGAGTATGTTAATCGCGGGGGTCGTGCTGACGCCGTTCTACGCCGGACGCGGGACCACCTTCGTGATTGATGGCAGCCTGCTGCTGGCGTTTTTCTATCTGGTGGTGATTGGCACGGCGCTGACGTTCAGCCTGTATCTGAAAGGCGCGCAGATGATTGGCGGGCCGAAGGCGAGCATTCTGAGCTGTGCCGAGCCGCTGAGCAGCGCCCTGCTGTCGGTGATTTTGCTTGGAGTGGCGTTTACGCTGCCGGACTGGCTGGGCACGCTGCTGATTGTGTCGTCGGTGGTGCTGATTTCGATGGATTCGAGAAGACGGGTTCAGACATCGGCGTAGCCTGATATCCCCTCTTCCCTGTGGGAAGAGGGGATTTACTTATTTTGCTTTAACCTTACTCGCCACCAGCAGCGCCGTCAGCAGCATCAGGGTTCCTGAGATCACCAGCGGTGACGTCAGCCCCAGATGGTCCAGCGCAACGCCGCCGATCGCCGCACCGCAGGTGTTCGCCAGCTGGATCACCGCGACCTGAATCGACCCGGCTTTTTCCGCCTGATCGGCGAGCGAGCGGGTGATCCACGTCGACCAGCCCACCGGCACCAGCGCAAAAGCAAAGCCCCAGATAATCGCAATCGCCGACGCAACCCACTTATCGCTGCCCCACAGCACCAGCACCGCAGCGCTAATTGCCAGCACCAGCGGCGCACCCGCCAGCGCCACTTTCAGAGAACGCTTCAGGAACGGGGACGACAGCGAGGTGCCGACAAAGCTGGCGATACCGAAGCTCAGGAGTACCAGCGTCAGGCCATCCACATCAAACCCGGCCATGTTCATGAATACCGGGCGGATATAGGTGAAGAAGGCAAACTGTCCGGCAAATGCCATAAAGATGGCGGTCATCCCCGCCAGCACGCCCGGGCGCTTCAGCAGGCTGAACATATTCTGTTTATGGTGTGCCGCTTCCCCCGGTAAGGACGGCAGCGCTTTCCAGACCCAGAGAATGCATAGCACCCCCATCACCGCGGCAGCGTTAAAGACGTTACGCCAGCCGATGATCCCGCCAAGGAAACTGCCCAACGGCGCAGCTATGACCAGCGCAATCGAAACAGCACCAAAGATCACGGAGAGGGCTTTCGGCACGGTGCGCGCGGGAACCAGACGCATGGTGAGCGAGGCCGACATTGCCCAGAAGCCACCTAATCCCAGCCCCAGGCAGGCGCGACCCAGCAGCAGCAGGGTGAAGTTATTGGCAAAAGAGACCAGCAGGCAGGAGAGCGTCAGCAGCACGCTGAACAGAATGACCACTTTGCGGCGGTCGATGGCGCCGATCACCTGGGTAATAAACAGGCTCGCGAACATCGCCACAAAGGCGGTCACGGTGACGGACTGCCCCGCCACGCCTTCGGAAATGCCCAGATCCTGCGCCATCGGCGTCAGCAGGCTCACCGGCAGAAACTCAACGGTAATCAGGCAGGCAACGCAAAATGCCACGGAGAAAACCGCCGACCAGTTGGGGCGAGTGACCTCCTGGGTCTGCGGTCTGGGCGTGGGCTGAATGTGTTCTGTCATGGCGTCACCTGAAGATAAAAACGTGCGGAAAAGTCGCGCAGTTTATCATCAAAAGTGTGAGGGATTTAACGTTTCAACAACTTTCGTCGTATTTTTATCGGGCAGCGCGCACCTGTAAGACCCGCTAAGCACAGCGCCACCGGGACCGGCGGCAGGAGCATGTACTATCAATGCAAATAAAACACGCCCTCTTCCGGCAGGAAAAGCTGGTTATAGCGTAACTGGAAGGCGTTTAGCTCCTGCGGATCGGGCTCCATTTCACGCATAAAACCCAGCGTCAGACGGACCTGCGCGTCCGTGATCGGCGCGGCCAGACGGGCTTTACGCAGCATACGGTGCCAGGCAAGCAAATTCTCTTCACTGCCGTCGACAATGCAGACCTGCCAGATCAGCAGCACCTGCGCCGCGTTTTGCAGATGCGCTTCGTCCGGGCGTTCAAGGTAGCGGATAAACTCATTGCCGGGCGTTTTACCGAACTGATCGATCATCGATTCTACAGGAACCGGGGTGATCCCCAGCCGCTCGCTCAGGCGTTTAATTGCGCGACGTGAATCTGAGGTCAGGACCCGAAATCCCACCACAAACACCACGGCAAGCGTTGCCAGCATTATCCAGACCATGCGTTCTCCTCTACGTCAGCCGCTCATCATAGCGGGAAACGCGCGGCGTCGACAGCGGGCAAGGCCATAATAGTGCAGTGAAAAAAGGTGGAAAATCGTTATGAGGGCAGCGCCAGGGATGCTGGCGAGTAGTGCGCGGGAGACAGCCCGCGCAGAACGGGCTGCGGGGCTGTTGCTTTAGACCGGTCAGCGTACCTGCAGCCCTTTCAGCAGCGCGTCATGGAAGCGCTGAGGGTCCTGCATCTGTGGCGCATGGCCCATGTCGTTAAACTCAACCAGCGTCGCATGCGGAATGCGTTTTTCCGTCTCCTTACCTAGTACTGCATAGTTGCCCAGCGTCTTGCGGATCGCCGGCGGGGCGAGGTCTTTCCCGATGGCGGTGTTGTCTTTGGTGCCGATCATCAATAATACCGGCATCTTCAGTTCACCAAATTCGTAGATCACCGGCTGGGTATAAATCATGTCGTAAAGCAGGGCTGAGTTCCAGGCGACACGCGTTTTGCCCGGCCCATTGTTCAGCCCGGCCAGCATCGTCACCCAACGCTCATACTCCGGCGTCCACTCCCCGGCATAGTAGGTATTTTTCTCGTACTGACGAATACCATCGGCGCTGGTTTTAAGTTCACGCTGATACCGCTGATCGACCGTAATATGCGGTACGCCGCGGGCTTTCCAGTCTTCTAAACCAATCGGGTTAACCATCACCAGCTGTTCCACTTCCTGTGGCCACATGAGCGCGTAGCGGGTCGCCAGCATGCCGCCGGTCGAGTGCCCAATAACCGTCACGCGATCGACGTCGAGCTGCTTAAGCAACGCGTGGGTGTTATCCGCCAGCTGCTGGAAGGTGTACTGGTAATGCTCGGGTTTGGTGGATTTACAAAAACCAATCTGGTCTGGTGCCACCACGCGGTATCCGCTGGCGGAAAGCGCGCGGATAGTCCCCTCCCACGTTCCGGCGCAGAAGTTTTTACCGTGCATCAGCACCACGGTGCGACCGTTGGGTTTTTCTGGCTTAACGTCCAGATAGGCCATATCAAGCGGCTGATGTTGCGAGGTAAAGGTGAAATGCTTAACCGGCCAGGCGTAATCAAACCCTTCCAGCTTCTCGCCGTACGTCGGCGCATCCGCCGCCAGGGCGGGGGAGGCAAGCGCCACCAATAGCGCAAGACAGGATAGTCGTCGGTTTACCATGCAAGCTCTCCATAACAAAACGGACAAAAGCCGCGGGGTGCGGCAGCAAAATTAAAATGTAGAGCATTGCAGGGAGCGGGTCTGTAAAGGGGGGTAAAGGTGGGATGTAAAAAAAGCCCGGCGGTCAACCGGGCAAAGAAGTTACCTGCACACTCAGGCTACTTTTAATTTCTGCATCCGATTTTCACGGCGGATCTTACGTTCTTCCAGCACCGCGACCATCGCCATCAGGACGATACAGCCGATGGCGGCGGCATCCAGCGCGGCAAAGGTGCCCGCCCAGCCGGTGAGGCCGAAAATCGGCGTACCGTCGGCGATCATACCCAGACCCAGCTTGGCGAAGCTGTCACCGATCAGGTAGGCGAAGGTGCCTTTAATTCCATCGGCAGCGCCGATCGCTTTTTTCGGTACGAAGCCGACTGCTGCCACGCCGATCAGCAGCTGTGGACCAAACACCAGGAAGCCGAGCGCGAACAGGGACGCCAGGTAAACGTACTGGTTGCTGGCGTGCTGGTAGACGCCGAGCGTGGCGATAATCAGCGCCAGCGCGACGCAGGCCACCAGCGCGCGGCGACCATTGGCGAGGTCCGAGAGCCAGCCCCACAGCAGCGTGCCGACCAGCGCGCCCACTTCGAACAGGGTGAAGCCCTGAATCGCAACTTCTTTGGAGAGCTTCAGCTCCTGGAAGGCATACACGGTCGACCACTGGTCGATGCCGATGCGCACCACGTACAGGAAAATGTTTGAGAAGCACAGCAGCCAGATCACTTTGTTTTTCAGCACGTACTCAACAAAGATCTGCCATTTGGACATCTCGTTTTCTTCGGTCTCTTTGTCCTCTTCGCTGATCTCCTCGCCGAACAGCTCTTCGGCTTTGCCGAGGCCGTACGATTCCGGGGAGTCGCTGCCGTAGCGCAGGCCGATAAAGCCGACAATCAGGGCGATAATCGACGGGAAGATAAACATACCGATCACGTGGCCGTCGAACAGGTAGTTTGCGCCGAACAGCGCCACGCCTGCCGCACCCGCCCCGCCGAGGTTGTGGGAGATGTTCCACATGCCGAGGTACGAACCACGCTTGCGGCGAGGGGTCCATTTGGTGATGGTGGAGTAACTGCACGACCCGCCGGTACTCTGGAAGAAACCGCTCAGGGCGTAGAAGGCGATCATCATGAACAGGCTGACGGAGCCCGCGCCCATGCTGGCGCTGAAGCCGAGCATACAGATGGCGGAGAGGATCAGCATAAACGGCAGGAACTGCTTGGTGTTTTTGCCGTCCGCGTAGTAGGAGACGACGGTTTTACCCACGCCGTAAGTGATGGAGAAGCCCAGGCCAATCATCCCCAGCTGCGTCATGCTCAGCCCGTAGGTTGAGATCATGTCGTTCTGCGCGATGTTAAAGTTTTTGCGGATCAGGTACATGGTCAGGTAGCCGATAAAGACCACCAGGTAAGACTGCATGAACGGTTTGAACCACATTTTACGCCGCACATCGAGCGGCAGATCCAGGGTCGGCTTGCGCACCTGATTTAAGAAGGCCAGCATGATTGGTTTACTCCTGAGCTGATTTTTGCAGCATTGTAAAAACCAGCCGGGAGCGACGCCTGAGACAGCGTCCAGGTGAAACCAGGAAAATTTCTTAGTTTTGCGCCATTCGGGATGAAAAGGTGAAGCACATCACGCTTCGTGTGCCTCGCGCGGCGCCTGCGCATGCAGGAACGGCAGCAACAGCAGGGCCGAAATTCCTGCCGCGATGGCGATCACGGCGAAGAAACCGCTCCAGTGCCAGACGTCGATCACCCGCGCCAGCGGCCAGCCGGAGAGCGAAGCGCCAAGGTAAGCAAACAGCCCGACAAAGCCCGTCGCTGCTCCCGCGGCGTCTTTGTGCGAACACTCCGCCGCCGCCATGCCGATCAGCATCTGCGGGCCAAAGACGAAAAAGCCGGTGGTGAAGAAACACGCCGCCTGCATCACGTAGCTGGCAAACGGCATCAACCATAGCGAACCAACGGAAAGCAAAATCCCGGCGGCGAAGATCAGGTTCATCGGCCCGCGGTTACCGTTGAAGAGCTTATCCGAGCCCCAGCCCGCCACCAGCGCGCCGATAAAGCCGCCCAGCTCGAACATCGTCACCGCCGAGTTGGCGGTCACCAGATCGACGCCCAGGGTTTCGGACATATACAGATTGCCCCAGTCGTTGATCGCCGCACGCACCACGTAGACCAGCACGTAGCAGAGGGAGAGTAACCAGATATAGGGATTTAACAGCACATATTTGGTGAGGATCTCTTTACGCGTCAGCCCTGCACCTTCCTGCTGTTGAGCGACTTCCATCTCGTCGTGCCGCCAGTCGCCTACCGCGGGCAGGCCCACGGTTTGTGGCCTGTCACGCAGTCGCCAGCAAAGAAACAGCCCGGCAACGATCGCCAGCCCGCCGGCAATCATCATTCCCGTGCGCCAGCCGTAGTGCAGCGCCGCCGCCCCGACCACCATCGGAATAAGCGCCCCCCCGACGTTATGCGCCGTGTTCCAGATAGCCCACCAGCCGCCACGCTCGTTGCGCGAGTACCAGGCGGTAAGCAGACGGGCACACACCGGCGCGCCCCATCCCTGGAAAAAGGCGTTCAACGCCCACAGCAGCGCGAAGGCCCATAGCGAGGTGGAGAAGCCAAACAGAATGTTCACCACCCCGGTGGCAATGAGTCCTGAGCCCATAAAATAACGGGCATTCGAGCGGTCGCTGACGATACCGGAGAAGAACTTCGACAGGCCGTAGGTGATGTAAAACAGCGTCGCCAGCAGGCCAATATCGGTGCGTGTCATCACCCCGCTGGCGAGGATTTCCGGCGCGGCGGCGTTGAAACTTTTGCGGGTAAAGTAAAAAAGCGCATACCCCAGCCAGATGGTGATCAGGATATGGCGACGCCAGTAACGATAGCGGGCGTCAATTTCACGTTTATCGTTTAGCGGGGCGGCATTCGCCGGGGTTTTAAACATGCTGACTCCTCAGCGGTAAACTGACGCTGACGCGCGTGCCGTGGGTGCAGGAGATCGTCAGGGTGCCACCCAACGCCTTGACGCGCTCACGCATGCCCGCCAGGCCAAAACCCAGCTGGCCGGAGCCCGGCGGCAGACCGCAGCCATCATCTTCAATCACCAGCATCAGGCGTTCATCCTGTTGCCATCCCTGCAGCGTTACCGCGCTGGCGCTGGCGTGCTTAACAATATTATTCAGCCCTTCCTGACAGACGCGGAACAGCGTGACGCGCTGGCCCTCGCTCAGCAAAGATTCATTGATGCGCCAGTCAAGATGACTGACGATCCCGCGGCTTTCCAGCTCCATCTCGCGCATCAGAGACCGTACCGCCTGCTCAAGCGTAAGATCGTCCAGCTGGCGCGGTCGCAGCCTGCCAAGCAGTCGCCGCACCGAGTCATACACACCAAGAGAGAGCTGTTCGATATGTGCCCCGCCCTGCTTTACGCCAGCGTTTTCGGCCGCCAGACGCTGAACGATGCCTGCCTGAGTGCGAATGGCGGTAATGGTCTGGCCGATGTCATCGTGCAACTCGCGGGCCACCTCCTGCCGGACGCTCTCTTCCGTTTCCAGCAGGCGTTCTGCCAGACGGCGATTACGCGCCAGCTCGGTTTGTAATGAGTGGTTAAGTTCACGCAGGCGCTGAATCCCGGCCCCCAGCAGCAGCCCGGTCAGGCTCTGGGCCAGCAGGGAGAGCAGTAAATCGACGGGGTGATCGTGCCAGGTCTGGCTGGCAATCAGCGCGATAGCGTTCATCAGGGTGGCAATCAGCGCGCCCTGCCAGCCGTAGTGCCACGCGAGGGCGATAATCGGCAACGCCAGGCAAAACGGGGTAAAGCGCGACAGCTCATCGGGCAGGCCAAGCTGCAGCCACAGGCTGATCGCAAACAGCAGCAGATACCAGATAAGATGCCGGGCGCGCCAGTTTACCGGCTGAGAGACCAGCGCCGGTCCGAGCGGCTGCCAGACGGTACTGGTGAGGTAGTGCCAGATAACCAGACAGGTGGGAGCCAGCGTCAGACCGCCGGTCAGCGTCAGCAGAAGGGCGTTAAGCATCTCCTCCTCGCCGGTCCAGGGCAGGGACTGCAACAGCGCGGCGGCAATCAGCGCAGCCCCCTGACGCAGCAGCGTGCGCCAGTCGCGCTGGTGACGATAACGGGAGATCAGCGCCACCGGGATCAGCGTGAGTACGCTGCCCGTCACCAGTAAAGGCAAGTGCGCCAGCGCCACCTCCTGCGCCAGCCAGACCAGCATCAGCCATTCGGCGCCCAGCAGTACCGGCCAGAAACCGCGCGGGCATTGCAGCATCAGCCCCAGACGCAGGCCAAACGGGAAAAGCAGCACCGCCAGCTCCGGGCGTTCAACCAGATGCAGGCTGATGCTCCACAGGCAGAACCAGGCGGCGGAGAAAATGGAAAAACTGGCAGCAACGGCGATCAGCCGTGAAAACAGCGGGTTCATTGCCAGCTGTCGAACATGCGGCGCGCCAGTTCAACGTCATTACTGACGCCGAGTTTTTCCATCAGGTTAGCGCGGTGAACGTGAACGGTTTTTGGCGACAGCCCCAGGTCCACGGCAATCTCTTTCACCGACATCCCCTGTGCCAGTTTTTCTGCCACCTGACGTTCGCGTCGGGTGAGTGGGTCTTGTCGCCCTGCCGCCAGCTTGATGGCGATATCCGGCGTCAGGTAGCACCCGCCGGTGGAGACCGTGCGCACGGCAGCGATCAGTTCGTCCGGGCTGCAGCGCTTGGAAAGAAATCCCCGTGCGCCTGCGTTCAGTGCCTGCTCCACCAGCGCCGGGCTGTCATGGACCGAGAGCATCACGATCGCCATCCCTTTCGGCAACTGGCTCAGCAGCTCGAGTCCGGAGAGATCCGGCATCGAGATATCGCAGATACAGACCTGGACACCGCGCCCGGGCAAACCTGCCAGCGCCTCACGACCGGAGCCGAACTCCGCCACCACCTGAAAATCAGGCTCAAGGTTCAGCAGCTGGGCAAATCCGGAGCGGACGATGAGGTGGTCGTCGATAAGGGCGATGGTGGTCATGGCGCGTTCCTGGCGGGTTAAAAAACGCGCTTACCTTAACGATAAGCGCGTGGGGGTTCAAGCTTTGCGCTATTTACTCGAAGAACACCGCAATTTTGTTAAACATGGTGGGATCGGACTGGTTGCGCACCACTTTCTCGACATCTTCCAGCTTGTCGATCTGCGCAATCATCTGCTCCAGACGCTGATCGTCATTCACCAGTAGCCAGATGCGGCTGTGCTCGCTGCCCTGAATGGGCAGACAGAGGATACCTTCCACGTTAAACGCGCGGCGGGCAAAAAGCCCACAGACGTGCGTCATCACGCCAGGGTGGTTGCGGACGGTGAGTTCCAGAATGACGTTATCATGTTGTTTCTGCATGGCTTATTCCCCCACCATCTCAGTATTTGCCGCACCTGGCGGCACCATCGGGTACACTTTTTGTTCAGGATCGATACGCACGTGGATCAGCGCCGGACCAGGACGAGAAATCGCCGCCTGCAGCGCCGCATGAGGGTCCGCTTCGGCGTTCAAATCGCAGGTATGCAGGCCAAAACCGGCGGCAATCTGCATAAAGTTAATCGTTCCTGGATAGGTCGCGGCAAACACGCCCTGCGTATAGAACAGACTCTGCTGCTGGTGCACCAGCCCCAGCGCCTGGTTGTTCATCAGGATGATTTTCACGTCTAACTGGTTTTCGGCTGCCGTCGCCATTTCCTGAATGTTCATCATCAGGCTACCGTCACCGGAGAAGCAGATCACCTTGCGATCGGGATTGGCCAGCGCCGCGCCCACTGCCGCCGGCAGGCCAAAGCCCATGGTCCCCAGCCCACCCGAGGTCAGCCACTGACGCGGACGGTTCAGCGGGTAGGCCTGGGCGGTCCACATCTGGTGCTGGCCCACGTCGGTGGTGATAATCGCGCTGTCATCAACGCAGGCGGCCACGGCGTTAATCAGCCCGTAATGGCTCAGCGGGTCCCCCTCGGTTGGAATAGCGCCCGGGAACTCTTTTTGCAGATCGGCAACCAGCTGACGCCAGTCGGCGCGATCGGAAGCGTCCGTTTGCGGAATCAATTGCGCCAGCACCTCGGCAACATCACCCTGAATCGCCACGTGCGGCTGCTTGATTTTACCCAGCTCGGCACGGTCGATATCCACATGAATGATTTTGGCGTTCGGGCAGAACTGCTCGGTCTTGCCAATCGCCCGGTCATCAAAACGTGCACCCAGAACAATCAGCAAATCCGCTTCTTGCAGAATGTAGTTCGTGCTGCGCGCGCCGTGCATCCCCAGCATACCCAGCGACAGCGGGTGCGCTTTTGGCAACATACCCAGCGCCATCAGGGTCATGGTGGTGGGCAGGCTGGCTTTCTCTGCGAGCTGGCGTACCGCGTCGGAGGCATTAATCGCCCCGCCACCCAGATAAAGCACCGGGCGTCTGGCGGCGTTAATCATCGCCGCTGCAGCCTGCACGCTCTCTGCGCTGAACTGCGGCGCTGGCGCACGTTCACCCGGCTCCGGCAGCACGTCAATCTCGATCTCTGCGGTCTGAACATCCTTAGGAATGTCTATCCACACCGGGCCGGGACGGCCGGATTGCGCAATACGAAACGCATCGCTGATAACCTGAGGAAGCTCGGCGATATCGCGAACTAAATAGTTATGTTTAGTGATGGGGATAGAGATGCCGTAGGTATCCACTTCCTGAAACGCATCGGTACCGATCATGGAGGACGGCACCTGGCCGGTGATGCAGATCAGTGGAATTGAGTCCAGGCGCGCGTCGGCGATAGCGGTGACCAGGTTAGTCGCACCCGGGCCACTGCAGGCCATACAGACCGCGGGTTTGCCCTGCGTACGCGCCATGCCCTGAGCGATGAAACCCGCGCCCTGCTCGTGACGCGCCAGAACGTGACGAATCTGCGTGCTTTGGCTTAACGCATCATACAGCGGCAGCACCGTGCCGCCCGGGATCCCCGCAACCGTGGTGATGCCCTGTCGTTCCAGCAAATGAACGATTAACTGCGCGCCCGTGAAACGCGTTTTGGTGGATGTTGTGCCCGAACTTGCCATGCTCCAGTCCTTTTCTTCTGAGCCGACTTTCCGGGGAGGGTCCTTAAACGAAAAACCCCGCCCGGTTTGCGCCGGCGGGGTTTTGGATTCGTGTGTTGATCCAGTCCCTACGGCGCATTGCCGACGACCACCACCACACGCACGACGACCACTGCGGCTGGTTGCGCAGTTGCTAGTAGGGTCGAGGTGAACATGGATGCTGTCATTGGGGACCTGTGTTTGGAATCTATTGATAGAATTTATACAAACACAGCTTTTCGGGCATGACAATGGAAATATTTTCATCTGCGCAAAAATGCGTCGAAGATCACGTTTCGTTTGTTGCGTGCGGAAAACAAAAAACCTCGCCTGAGCGAGGTTTTTTTTCAGAGGTTTTGCGGTTGGTCGCCGCAGAACACACTGTGTTACGTCAACGCAAAAAGTATACGCGATCGAAGACGAACGCGCAATTCGGGCACGGATTTTGACGTTTTTGAGTATGGACCGCCTTCTGAATTTTGTCCAAAAAATACTGTTCATGCATACAGTATTTATCTATACTGAGGGTGTTCGCAGTGAGCGAGGGGCCGCAGTTCTACCGGCGCAACGAAGTCCTGGCTGAAACGGGTGGTGCCGTCAGTGCCTTAACCCCCTGAAGTGAGCACACTGTGTTACGTCAATCCAGGTGCTGGTCACAGGCGGCGGAAAGGTACGCCAGCATCGTGCTCCTTTTAACCAAAAGGAGACGCGTATGAGCGTAGTGGATATGGTGATACTTATCCTCAAACTCATTGTTGCTGTACTGCAACTACTTGATGCTGTCCTGAAATACCTTCGGTGATTCAGGTTCAAGTCGCACCTGAGAGGGGCGGGCAACCGCCCCTCTTTAATAACGAGGGAATGCTATGTCGCGTCTGTTAATTGAGCCTGTCACGCCAGAAGAACCTGGCTATATCGCCTTAAAGGCCGAAAGTATTGCATCGAATTTCAACATGCTGCGCCGGCTGGAAGAGAACTGGCAGCGCGGTGAAAACCGTTTTAACGCACCGGGCGAAAAGCTGCTGGGCGCCTTTTTGAACGGCAAGCTGGTGGGCGTATGCGGTCTTAACCGCGATCCCTTTAGCCAGCAGCCGCGCGCCGGCCGCATTCGTCATCTCTACGTCAGCGAGAAGTGCCGCGGGCTGGGCATTGGTAAGCAGCTTCTGACTGTGGTAATGGCCGATGCCAGCATCTGGTTTGATTTTCTCAATACCCACGCGCCGGACGCTGCATACGGGTTTTATCATCAGGCGGGCTTTACGCTGGTCTCGGATGAACCACGGGTCACACACCGTCTGTTTTGCGCGGTGTGACCGGCTGGCAGCATCAGGTGGTGAATGTTACATTTGAGTGACAATTCACCGCCAGATACGCCATGACCATTACCGTCTTCTGCATTTTACTGTTCGCCGCGCTGCTGCATGCCAGCTGGAACGCTATTGTTAAAGCCGGTACAGACAAGCTCTATTCAGCAATCAGCGTTAGCGGTTCCGCCGCGTTTATCGCCCTGGTATTATTGCCCTTCTCCCCACAGCCGTCTGCTGCCAGCTGGCCGTTTTTAGGGGTCTCCTGCGCGCTGCAGGTGGTGTACACGGTGCTGGTTGCAAAGACCTACCAGGTCTCCGATATGAGCCAGACCTATCCGCTGATGCGCGGTACGGCACCGCTGCTGGTGGCATTGATAAGCGTGCTAGTGCTGGGAGATAGCCTGTCATGGCTCGCGTGGTCCGGCATCGCCGTGATCTGCCTGTCGATTCTGGCTATGGCCATGAACGGCCGCATGACGTCGCGTAAGGGGGTCTGGCTTGCACTGCTCAACGCCTGCTTTATCGCCGGGTATACGCTGGTCGATGGCACCGGCGTGCGGTTATCAGACACCGCGCTGGGCTATACGCTGTGGACCTTCTTTATGAATGGCTTCTGCCTGCTCTTGTGGGCGATGATAGCGCGCCGACGGGAAGCCTCCAGATACCTGCGTACGCACTGGAAAAAAGGGCTGCTCGGGGGGATCGGCACCATGGGCTCTTACGGGCTGGCGCTCTGGGCGATGACCCAGGCTCCGCTGGCCGTGGTCGCCGCCCTGCGTGAAACATCCATCCTCTTCGGGGCGCTGATCGCATTTGTGCTGTTAAAAGAGAAGGTTGCGGGCCTGCGTATCGCGGCCGCAGTGGGAATTGCGGGCGGGGCGATCCTGCTGCGCCTGGCATAAATCACTGGCAACATTAGTTGCCGATCTTGTTTACAAATCCTGCCTTTACCCCTTCTGACATTCATCACAGGAATGCTTAATTTGTCATCTCTCTGTGGTAGATTCCTCGCGCATTTATGGGAATGCGTAGTCACTTATTCTTTATTTCTCTCTTTTGGCAAAAGTATTCAGCGACATGAAAAAACACAGGAACGTTAACTTATTGTTGATGCTGGTGTTACTGGTGGCCGTCGGTCAGATGGCGCAAACCATCTACATTCCGGCGATCGCCGATATGGCAAAGGAACTTAACGTCCGCGAGGGCGCAGTACAGAGCGTAATGGCAGCTTATCTGCTGACCTATGGCGTTTCGCAGCTGTTCTATGGACCGCTGTCTGACCGCGTCGGGCGTCGCCCGGTGATTCTGGTTGGTATGTCCATTTTCATGGTGGCGACGGTGATTGCCATTACCACCCATAACCTGACCATATTGATTGCCGCCAGCGCCCTGCAGGGTGTCGGCACCGGCGTCGGAGGGGTGATGGCGCGAACCCTGCCACGCGATCTCTATCAGGGCACCCAGCTCCGCCATGCCAACAGTTTGTTAAATATGGGGATTCTGGTGAGCCCTCTGCTGGCGCCGCTGATTGGTGGCCTGCTCGATACGATGTGGTCCTGGCGTGCCTGCTACGCTTTCCTGCTGGTGCTGTGCGTAATTGTGACCTTCAGCATGGCGCGGTGGATGCCGGAAACCCGGCCAACGGACGCGCCACGCACCCGCCTTATCACCAGCTATAAAACGCTGTTCGGCAACGGCGCGTTTACCTGTTACCTGCTGATGCTGGTTGGTGGCCTGGCGGGTATTGCCGTGTTTGAAGCCTGCTCCGGCGTGCTGCTGGGTGCCGGGCTTGGCCTGAGCAGCATGGTGGTCAGTATCCTGTTTATTCTGCCCATCCCGGCCGCGTTCTTTGGTGCCTGGTTTGCCGGCCGTCAGAACAAGCGTTTCTCAACGCTGATGTGGCAGTCGGTGATCAGCTGCCTGCTGGCAGGTCTGATGATGTGGATCCCGGGACTGTTTGGCGTGATGACCGTCTGGACGCTGCTGATCCCGGCGGCGCTGTTCTTCTTCGGCGCGGGGATGCTGTTCCCGCTCGCCACCAGCGGCGCAATGGAGCCGTTCCCGTTCCTCGCAGGCACGGCGGGCGCACTGGTGGGGGGACTGCAGAACATCGGTTCCGGCGCGCTGGCCTGGCTCTCGGCGATGATGCCGCAAACTGGCCAGGCTAGTCTGGGGTTGCTGATGACGCTGATGGGGCTGCTGATTTTACTGTGCTGGCTGCCGCTGGCGTCGCGTGTTCCCCATCACGAGCAGCCGGTTTAACCGCATGATGGCCCGGCTTCTCGCCGGGCTTTTCACAAACAGGCGCGATCATGGCCTGCAGCAACGGCTCTGGCGCAGGACGCCAGGCGCCCTCTTCCCCGTCGTAAAACTGAATATCCGCGTTGATAGCGTAGGGAATGTTGGCCTTTTGCAGTTCGCAGGCCATAAACGAGGCAAACGCCATTTGCGATGGGGTTGGGGTGAAGTGATCTGATTCACCCACGCCCCAGCCGCCCACCCAGCTGACGTGACCGGTTTTTTGCTGCCAGTGCAGCGCGGTCGCAATGCGATTATGGATAGCCGCTTTCTCCGCCACCGTCCCGGACGTCCACGGATATTTACCGTTACTCTTTAGCGGGCCCCACGGGAAAATGTGCCACTCCGCCAGCAGATAATTTTGGCTGTGCGCCGGGAGTTTCAGGCTGGAGAGGTCCTCTGGCGCAGCCCGCAGACGTGGCGCGATGAAGATCATGCGATTAGCATCAATTGCATGAATGTCTTTGACGGTTTTCTCGTAAACCCGGTTAAGCGATGCGGCGTTATGGTTGAGCTTGTCCGCCGGTTCATAAATCAGGTCAAAACCCAGCAGGGGATAGCTTTGGCCGAAGTAGTGCGCCACGGCAATCCACCAGTTAATCACCTCTTTTTCCGTCTCGGCTTTCGGGTCGTTTTTATATTCATCGGCCTGATAAGCGATAATCGGGATCACCCCGTATTGCTCGCAGGCTTCCACCAGCTTACGCAGATGAATCAGCCGCGCTTCCGTCGGTTCATCGGCCACGCGGATACGCACATGGCTGATACCCTTCGCACGAAAATCGCGAACCACCAGCGGATCGAACTCCCGAATGCCGCGCTCGGTGCGCGCCCAGTCCACGTCCATCCCCACGCCCAGCTTTTGCGCATAAAGCGCAGCCGTCAGCGGTGGCTCAGCGGCAATCACCCAGCCGGAAGAGAACAGTAACGCAGTGGCAATCAAAGGCTTTAACACGGTGTACCTTGCGAGAAATCAAAAGCATTACCTGTATTTAGCACGCTTTTTCACATTTGGTGTAGCGCCAAAGCGTAATAATTCTTCAGCCAGCCAGTTCTCTCAGCCAGCTAATAAAGGCATCAATTTTCGGCCACTGTCGTCCTGGCAGGGTCGACATGTAGTAATGCTGATGGCATTTAAGCGTTTTCTCCCCAAACGGTGCAATCAACTCACCGCGTTCGAGCCGCTTTTGTACCAGCCGTTTTCGCCCCATCGCGACCCCGACATGGTTCATTGCCGCGACAATCGCTAAATCAGAACGATCGAAGCCAATGCCCGATGATGATGGCATGTTCACTGCAAAATGTGCCGCCCAGCTGAGCCATTCGTCGGTACCGGAATCGTTGCTCCAGGCCTGGCGATCGTGCAGGAGCGTACAGTGGCTGAGGTGGGCGGGGTTTTTCAGCAGGTCATGTTCCCGGGCATACGCCGGCGAGCAGACGGGTAAAATCGCCTCGTCCATCAGGAAGTGATGCGTCAAATTGGCTGGCGGCGTATCGTCGAAATAGAGCGCCAGATCGATACCGGTTCGCTGCATATTGACGTTTTCATTGCCGGTCAGGATGGTCAGCGAGATCGCGGGATAACGCCGGGTGAAATCTCCGAGCATAGGCACCAGCCAGCATTGGGCAATCGACGGGCGAGAGTAAACCGTCAACGTGCCGGACAGCGCCTGATTCTTGATATCCAGGATCTCCTGGTTCAACGTATCCAGCGACGATTTCAGCGTCCAGTAGACGCGTTTCCCCTCCTGCGTCAGCTCCACTTTACGGTGGGAGCGGACAAACAGCGCTATCCCTAACTCCTCTTCCAGCAGGTTGATACGGTGACTCACCGCACTGGGGCTGAGCGACAGCTCCTCCGCCGCCAGCGCGAAGGACTCGTGGCGGGCGGCCACTTCAAACGTATACATTTTTGACAGTTGCCAGCCGTTTAACAGCCGGTTTCGACCTTCATTTGCGTCATTCATCGCACTTCTCACACGGACTTTGCTGCTCAGAATACCGCTCAAAGTTGAATTTATGTGAACCAAATACGCATTAAGTGCGCTTTTTTGAGTCCAGTCACGCGTTTGATCCAATCTGGCTCACCTGAAAGGCAATTTATATCGTTTGTCAGCACCCGCTGATTTTTCGTCCAATACCCGTAAATAACATAAGGGTGAGGTGAGATATGGGTGCTCAGGTCTGGGTTGTGGCGACGCTGCTCATCAGCATCGCGTTAATCGTATTAACTATCGTAAAACTGAAGTTTCACCCGTTCCTGGCGCTGCTGCTGGCGAGCTTTTTTGTCGGTGCCATGATGGGAATGCGCCCGCTGGACATGGTGAATGCCATTGAAAGCGGTATTGGCGGCACGCTCGGCTTCCTGGCGGCGGTGATTGGGCTTGGCACCATCCTCGGCAAAATGATGGAGGTGTCCGGTGCGGCAGAACGCATTGGGATAGCGCTTCAGCGTTGCCGCTGGCTGTCAGCCGATGTCATCATGGTACTGGTGGGGCTTATCTGCGGCATTACGCTGTTTGTTGAAGTCGGCGTCGTCCTGCTGATCCCGCTGGCCTTCTCCATCGCCAAAAAGACCCATACCTCGCTGCTGAAGCTGGCCATTCCCCTCTGTACCGCGCTGATGGCGGTGCACTGCGTGGTTCCGCCGCACCCGGCTGCCCTGTTTGTCACGAATAAGCTGGGGGCGGACGTGGGGACGGTTATTGTCTACGGTCTGATGGTTGGCCTGCTGGCCTCACTGGTTGGCGGCCCGCTGTTCCTGAAATTGCTGGGCGATCGCCTGCCCTTCAAAGCCGTTCCGGCTGAATTTTCTGACCTCAACGTTCGTGAAGAACATACGCTGCCCTCGCTGGGAGCCACGCTGTTTACCGTGCTGCTGCCCATCGGCCTGATGCTGGTGAAGACCCTCGCCGAGCTGAATATGGCAAGAGAAGGCACGCTGTATACGCTGCTGGAATTTATCGGTAACCCGATCACCGCCATGTTCATCGCCGTGTTCGTCGCCTATTACCTGCTGGGGCTGCGCCAGCATATGGGGATGGGTACGATGCTGACCCATACCGAGCATGGCTTTGGCGCCATCGCCAACATTCTGTTGATAATCGGCGCGGGCGGCGCGTTTAACGCCATCCTTAAAACCAGCGGCCTGGCCGATACCCTGGCGCACATTCTGTCGAACCTGAATATGCACCCGATCCTGCTCGCGTGGCTGGTGGCGCTGGTTCTGCACGCGGCGGTGGGGTCGGCCACGGTGGCGATGATGGGCGCAACTGCCATCGTCGCACCCATGCTGCCGCTCTATCCCAACGTCAGTCCGGAGATCATCACCATTGCCATCGGTTCCGGTGCCATTGGCTGCACGATCGTGACCGATTCCCTCTTCTGGCTGGTGAAGCAGTACTGCGGTGCCAGCCTGAATGAGACCCTGAAGTACTATACGACGGCGACGTTTATCGCCTCGGTACTTGCACTTGGCAGCACATTCCTGCTTTCTTTCATTATCTGAGCGCGAAGAGACGTACTATGGAAAACGCAACTATCAGCACCTTAACCGCACAGTTCCCTCTGATTGAGGATCTGATTGCCCTGAAAGAGACCACCTGGCTAAACCCGCGCACCACCTCGCTTGCTGAAGGGTTGCCGTATGTCGGGCTGAGCAAAGCCGATGTGGACGACGCGCATGCACGCCTTAACCGCTTTGCGCCGTATCTGGCAAAAGCGTTCCCCGAAACGGCGGCCACGCAGGGGATTATCGAGTCCGAGCTGGTGGCTATCCCGGCGATGCAGAAAAGGCTGGAGAACGAATCGGGGGTGGCCATTCCCGGCACGCTGCTGCTGAAAAAAGACAGTCATCTGCCTATCTCTGGCTCCATCAAAGCGCGCGGGGGCATCTATGAAGTGCTGACTCACGCCGAAAAACTGGCGCTGGAAGCAGGGTTGCTGAGCGTCGAAGACGATTACAGCATCCTGCTGGAACCGCGTTTTAAAGCGTTCTTCAGCCAGTACAGTATCGCGGTGGGATCCACCGGCAACCTCGGGATGTCCATTGGCATCATGAGCGCGCGCATCGGCTTTCAGGTTACGGTGCACATGTCTGCCGATGCCCGTGAGTGGAAAAAAGCCAAACTGCGTAGCCACGGTGTGATCGTCGTTGAATATGAGCAGGATTACGGCGTGGCGGTGGAGCAAGGACGTAAGGCCGCGGAGAGCGATCCGAACTGTTTCTTTATCGACGATGAGAACTCCCGCACGCTGTTCCTCGGCTATGCGGTGGCAGGCGAGCGGCTAAAAGCGCAGTTTGCCGCGCAGGGCCGCGTGGTGGATGCGGAACATCCGCTGTACGTCTATTTACCCTGTGGCGTCGGTGGCGGCCCTGGCGGCGTGGCGTTTGGCCTGAAGCTGGCCTTTGGCGATAACGTACACTGTTTCTTCGCCGAGCCGACGCACTCCCCGTGCATGCTGCTGGGGGTCTACACCGGACTGCATGATGCCATCGCCGTGCAGGATCTGGGTATCGACAACGTGACGGCCGCCGACGGGCTGGCGGTTGGACGTGCGTCTGGCTTTGTGGGCCGGGCGATGGAGCGGCTGCTTGACGGGTTCTATACCCTTTCCGATCAAAGCATGTACGACATGCTCGGCTGGCTGGCGCAGGAAGAAGGCATTCGCCTTGAGCCGTCGGCGCTGGCGGGCATGGCCGGGCCGCTGCGTGTTCCTGTCGCATCCGCGAACGCGACCCATCTGGTCTGGGCAACCGGCGGCGGAATGGTGCCGGAAGACGAGATGGCGAAGTACCTGGCTAAAGGGAAAAAATAAACTGCAGATGGGTGACCGCAAACAGCAGTGACAACGACAGCACCGCGAGGGCGATCAGGAACTTATCGCGCACCGCCTTCGGCTGTACAAAATCGTCCTGCGTCACATCCATTACGTTGCGACTGCGGGTATAGCGCCACAAAACGATCGCCACAAGCGCCAGCACGACCAGTGAGATCCAGAATGGCACGCCTGTGCGATGCCAGTTGTGCTTGATGGCGAGGGCAATCAGCGCGCCATACCCCAGTAACGTACGCAGCCAGGCCAGCGACGTCCGCTCCGGCTGCAGGCCGGGGTCGGCTTCGCGTCGCGCTTTGCGGTTATCCACCATACAACACCAGCACCATCACCACACCCGCTACCGCCAGCAAAATCATGCTGATGATGAGTAACCCACGCGTATACGGGAGATCCTGCTTGAGCCGCATCGCCTTTTCGTTACGCAGCCAACGCAGGTAGCCGTAAATGGCCAGCACACCGGCAAACAGGCACAGCAGCAACGCCAGCACTTCGCGGATCAGCGGCGTGGCAAAATCAGGCGCGAGCTGGTCAAGCCCCACACCCGCGGCGAGAAAGCCCAACGCGGTGCGGATCCATGCGAGGAACGTACGCTCATTAGCCAGCGAGAAGCGGTAGTCAGGGGCTTCACCGAGGCGAGAAATTTTCATGAAGATTCCTTGTCTGCTACAGGCAGGTTCCAGCATAGCGTAAATCGACAAGGACAAGGAGACCGGCATCGGGCGATGCCGGTCAGGACGATTAATGCAGCGCTGGCCAGTACGCTTTGTTGGCCTCGATCAGGTCATCCAGAATCGCTTTCGCAACGGAGGCGCTCGGCACCGTTTTCGACAGCGTAATCGCCTGCCACAATTTCTGGTACGAGCGCTGCTCCCAGGCATCCACTACCAGTTTTTCCACCGCTACCTGTTGGCTCATCAACCCTTTCTGGAAGTGTGGAATATCGCCCACCGTTAACGGCTCCGGCCCGTTATGACCGACCAGGCACGGAATTTCTACCATCGCGTCGGCATCAAAGTTATGAATGGCACCGTTGTTGGGCACAATCAGCAGCATGCGCTCCTGAGTGTTGAAGGCAATCGCAGTCGCCAGATCGACGATGTACGACGCATGTTCGTCGATTTCCAGCTCCCCGGCGGACGATACACCGGCTTCGATAATCGCCCGGCAGGCGCTGAACACATGCTTCTCACGGTGATCCATCACCTCGTTAGCGCGCGTGCGTTCCGGATTGGAGTGCGCGACCACGTAGTCCGGGAACAGGTAATATTTCAGATAGGTGTTTGGCATGGTGTCCGGATCCAGCGCCTGCACATCTTTTGCCTTCGCGAACGTGTCGTTCCAGCTGGCTTCGGTATGGGCATTGTCAGAGGGCGGCACATAGCCGTTTTTCGCGACATATTCGCGCAGTTTCGGCATTAAATCATTGCCGTTTGCATCTTCAATGGATGTCCACCATCCGAAGTGGTTCAGCCCGTAGTAACGCACGCGCATCTCTTTACGGTCTTTAAGGCCAACTATCTGCGCCATACGCCCTTCAATGCCGATGGGCATATCGCAGATGTTGAGGATTTTGGCGTTGGGTCGCAGGCGACGGGTCGCTTCAGCCACGATGGCCGCCGGGTTCGAGTAGTTCAGCATCCACGCATTCGGGGAGTATTGCGTCATGTAATCGACCAGCTCCAGCACGCCGCCAATAGAGCGCATGCCGTAGGCGATCCCGCCGGGTCCGCAGGTCTCCTGACCCAGCACACCGTGACGCAGGGGGATTTTCTCGTCTTTTTCACGCATCGGGTATTTCCCCACGCGGATATGTGCCATCACAAAATCGACGTCGGTAAAGGCCGCTTCAGGATCGGTGGTGTAGCTAAACTCAATCTCCGGAGCCTGCTCTTTAAGGATGATCTTGCACGCCTCGGCGATGGTCTCCTGACGTGCGCCGTCGTTGTCATAGAATTTCAGCGCGCGCAGCGGAAAACGGTCGCGGTTGGCTAACAGCATCAGGACGATACCCGGCGTGAAGGTACTGCCGCCGCCTGCAATGACAACTGAGAATTTTTTCATGATATAGCCTCTGTCAGGGTAGTTTGTTCGTTTGTTGAAGGGGTTTTCATCAGCGATTCAAGCTGGTCTCGTACCTGAGGGACGTGCAGTCCAACAATCACCTGAATGCCGTTGCCGCGTCGCACCACACCGTGTGCGCCCAGGGCCTTAAAGACGTCATCGCTTTGGGTTTGCGCCATGTCGACCAGCGCGATACGTAAGCGAGTGGCGCAGTTATTAATGCTTTCGATATTGGCCGCGCCGCCCAGCGCCTGCAGGAATCCGGCGGCTTGCCCAACCTGCTGGCTGGCGGCAGCCGGTGCGGTGGTTTGCCCGCGTGCCGCTTTATAATCCGCCTTGCTGTAAAGTTTGACTTCGCTCTCTTCACGGCCCGGGGTTTTAAGGTTCAGCCGTTCAATCAGCGTTTTGAAGACCACGAAATAGAGGCCGGTGAAGCAAAGACCGATACCCATCTGGGTGAATACCGTCGAGGCGTGGTTGTGGAACATGGGGATCCAGTTTTGCGGCAGAAACTGGTCCAGCAGTCCGCCGCCCATGTTGCCCACGACGCCGAAGATGTACATCACCGTCGCCATCGTGGCGGCCAGAACGGCGTGGACGGCAAACAGCAGCGGCGAAATGAACAGGAAGGTGAATTCCAGCGGCTCGGTAATGCCCACCAGCACGGCGGTCAGCGTGGCCGGGATCAGCAGGCCTGCCACTTTGACGCGGTTTTCCGGTGATGCGGTGTACCAGAGCGCCAGCGCAATCCCGACAGAGCCAAACACTTTGGCGTTGCCGTGAAGCGCAAAACCGCCTTCCGGGAACAGGGTTTTCAGCGGCAGCGTGCTTTGGCTAAATTCCTGAAGATGCTGCGCCCAATAAACCTGGATGCCGCCCTCGACCGCTGCCGGGCCAAAGATAAACGGACCGTAGACAAAGTGGTGTAATCCGGTAGGGATCAGAATGCGTTCCAGGAAGGTATAAACCCACACCCCCAGCGCACCGGCAGAGCGTAAAAAGGCCTGCAGGGACTCAATGCCCAGCTGCACTTTCGGCCAGCCCATCAGCGTCAGCCAGGCGCAGGGGATCATCACAAAGAACGCGAGGATAACGACAAACGAGGTGCCCTGAAAAATCCCCAGGAAAACAGGCAGCTGCTTGTCGAAATAGCGGTTGTGAATAGCGGTGACAATCCCCGAAATCACAATCGCCCCAATGATGCTGGTATCGAGCGTTTTGATACCGGCAATCATGGCCAGTCCGCTGCCGGCAGTGGGCTCAGCGGCGAAGTCGACGCCAAAGAAATGACCCCATGTCATCCCCATCGCATTGATAAAGTAGTTCCAGGTCAGAAAACTGATCAGCACCGCCAGACAGGCGCGGCCCTGCGCCTGCTTCGCCAGACCAATCGGTAAACCCACGGCAAAAATCAGCGGCATATTGCGAAACACCGCCCAGCCGCCCTCTTCAATGATGTGAACAATTTGCGCGAACAGATTATCGGGGGCGGTTAAGGCCTCGCCCACAAACAGCGGGTTGCGAAGCATGATGGCGATTCCGACCACGATCCCGGCAAAGGGAAATAACAACACCGGGGTAAACATGGCGCCGCCAAATCGTTGTATTTGACTGAGCATTTTTAAATCCTCACGTAACAACCTGTAGGGGGTAGAGGCCTTTATGATTTTTTGCTGGGCCTGAAGTGAGCATAAGAATTTACCCATGGGCGAACATGACGTGCCGCTGCGATTCGTGATCGCATTCATGGTTTTATTTTGACCAGTCAGGTCTACTTTTCGTTGTTAATATGGACATGTCAGGATGCAAGCCACGCGTTAATACAGGCAGAGAGGTCTACTGGTGATCTACAAATCTATCGCTGACAGGTTGCGGCTGCGGCTGAATTCGTCGGACTACAATATCGGGAGTCCGCTGCCGGGTGAGAAAGCGCTGGCGCAGGAGTTTGGCGTGGCGCGGATGACCATTCGAAAGGCGCTGGATCTGCTGGTGAACTGGGGGCTGGTTGAACGCCGACACGGTAGCGGGACATTCGTGGCGCGTAAAGATGTCCACCACGAAACCACCAATCTGACCGGGCTGGTGGAGGTGCTGCGCCAGCAGGGAAAAGAGGTGCAGAGCAAGGTGCTACAGTTCGAAGTGATGCCCGCCCCGCCCGCTATCGCCAGCCAGCTCCGCATTCAGGTGGATGAGCGCATCTACTTCTCGCGCCGGGTGCGTTATGTCGACGGAAAACCCCTGATGCTGGAGGACAGCTTTATGCCCGTGAAGCTGTTCCGCACGCTTTCACTGGCACATCTGGAAGGGTCGAAGTTTGATTACATCGAGAAGGAGTGCGGAATAACCATCAGCGGCAACTACGAGAGCCTGACGCCGGTGCTGGCAGATAAACAGCTCGCCGGTTACCTGAACCTGCCGGAACAGACGCCGCTGCTGCGGATAACGTCTCTCTCCTACAGCGACAGCGGCGAATTTCTCAATTATTCCGTGATGTTCCGTAATACCCGTGATTACCAGGTGGACTACCATCTGCGGCGCATCCACCCGGACGATCTGCTAACTCATCCCCCAGAACAGCACCGCCAGTAGCTGCGGGGTAATAATGCGCAGGAACATCACCAGCGGGTAGACCGTGGCGTATGACAGCGCCGCCGCGCCGCTGGTGGCGTGCAGGTTGTTGGCAAAGGCCAGTGCGGGTGGGTCAGTCATTGATCCGGCGAGCATGCCGCAGAGCGTCAGATAGTTCATTTTGGCGAACATCCGCGCCAGAATCCCCATCGTCAGGAGCGGAATCGCCGTGATAAATATCCCGTAGCCGACCCAGCTCATTCCCTCGCCCTTCACCAGGGTATCGATAAAATCGCCCCCGGATTTCAGGCCGACCACCGCCAGAAACAGCACAATCCCCAGCTCGCGCAGCGCCAGGTTGGCGCTCGGCGGCATAAACCAGTAGAGCTTACCGATACAGCCGATACGCCCGAGGATCAGCGCCATAATCAGCGGTCCCCCCGCCAGGCCCAGCTTGAGCGCAACCGGAAAACCCGGGACATACAGCGGAATGGAGCCAAGCAGCACCCCCAGCCCGATACCGATAAAGACCGGCAACATCTGCACCTGCTGCAGTTTTTGCTGGGCGTTACCCACCATGTCCGCTACTGCATCAATGGATGACGGGCGCCCAACCAGGTTCAGGATATCGCCGAACTGCAGGCTGGCTTCCGGGCTGGCGACCAGTTCCACCCCAGCACGGTTAAGACGGGAGATCACGACGTCATAGCGCTCTTTAACCTGCAAATCGCGTATTTTCTTGCCAAGCACGTGCTCGTTGGTCACCACGACGCGCTCTACACGCATATCGGTGCCGCGCGTGGAAAGCGAGGTCTCCACCTCCTGACCAATCACCAGCCGCGCGTTGTTTAAATCCCCGGGCTGTCCGACCAGGTGCAGCAGGTCACCCTGCTGAATAATGGTCCCGGGCGCGGGTACCATCAGCATATCGTCACGTTTAAGGCGTGAGCAGATAATATTGGCGCTGTTCAGGATCGGCACATCCTGAATCGCCATATTGTTGAGGTTGGGGTTATCGACGCGAATGTTGATGGTTTTGATCGGCATATGGCCGTTGGTGAGCGTAGTTTCGTGGTCTTTTGCCTCGTTTTCGACGTTAATGCGAAAGAGTACCCGCACCAGCCACATGGAGAGCAGAATGCCGCAAATCCCAAACGGATAGGCCATGGCGTAGCTCATCCCCATCTGGTCGACAATACCGGGAGAGATGCCAAGGTCGCGCAAAATTTGCTGCCCTGCACCCAGTGCAGGCGTATTGGTGACCGCCCCGGAGAAAATACCCAGCACCACCGGCAGCGGAATATCGAAGAGCTTATGCAGAATGGCGGTGACCAGCCCTCCCATCACCACAATGCCGAAGGCAAACAGGTTCAGCCGTAATCCGGAGACCCGAAGGGAAGCGAAAAAGCCAGGCCCCACCTGAATACCGATGGTGTAGACGAAGAGGATCAGACCGAATTCCTGGATGAAATGGAGCATTTCGGCGCTGAGCACCAGCCCAAGCTGGTCGGCGAAATGGCCGACAAAAATCCCGCCGAACAGCACCCCGCCTATCCCAAATCCGACGCCGCGGATTTTAACATTGCCAATCCACAGACCCACCACTGCGACCAGGGCCAACACGCTAACGGTTAACGCGATATCACTCATGATCCACTTCCTGTGCATAACCTTAGTTATGCTACGGATTCTCTCAGAGCCGCACGCGGTTGTATGGGCGATGGCGCACAAAAAAGCCCTGCCGGGGCAGGGCGTTATCTTTTCATCCTCTCCCTGTGGGAGAGGCAACAACCCGCAGAGGGTTAACTGTTCAGCGCAGGACGCTCGCTAATGGCGATACGCTGCGGTGCAATGGCTTCCGGCACGTTGCGGGTCAGGTCGATATGCAGCAGCCCGTTGGTAAATGTCGCGCCGGACACTTCCATATGGTCAGCCAGAGTAAAGCTCAGGCTAAACGGCTGATTAACCAGGCCCTGGTGCAGCCATTTGGTCTCGGTTTCTTGTTTTTCCGGCGTACCTTTCACGGTCAGGAGCGTGCCTTCGAGCTGAATATCCAGATCGTCCTGGCGGAACCCGGCCAGCGCAAGGGTGATGCGATAGTGGTTGTCATCGCTTTTTTCGATGTTGTACGGCGGAAACGTCTGTTGCTCGGTGGTGCTTTGCAGGGCATTAGCCAGTTTGTCAAAACCAATCCACTGACGCAGCAGGGGGGATAAATCGTAGTTACGCATACTAAATCTCCTTCTGAGAAGCGAGTTCGGCACAGTTTATTTTTGTGCGCAGTTGTTCCTGCAAATCCTCATGGATTCACATATGCTCCCATTACGGCAAGCAATTCTGGGTGGGCCGCTCGCGCGACCCGCATAATCAGTTGATCTCGATACGGCGCGGTTTTTTCTCTTCCGGAATCACACGTTCCAGTTCGATAAACAGCAGGCCGTTGACCAGGTTCGCGCCTTTCACGTGAATGTTCTCGGCTAACTGGAACTTGCGTTCAAAGTTGCGCTCGGCGATACCCTGATAAAGGTAGGTGCGTTCTTTCTGCTCGGCCGTATGTGAACCTTTCACCACCAGCAGGTTGTCCTGCGCGGTGATCTCCAGTTCGTTCTCTGCAAAACCGGCGACGGCAATGGCGATGCGGTAGTGGTTTTCATCAACCAGTTCAACATTGTATGGAGGGTAGCCGTTGCTCTGGCTTTGGTTATTTTCTAAATGGTTAAACAGGCGGTCAAAACCAATTGCAGAACGGTATAGCGGGGAAAGATCGAAGTTACGCATAAATAAAAGCTCCTGAAATCAGCGAGAAATTGTAGCCTTCCACCATGGACAGGCCAGTGTGCCCCTGAACACCCCTCAGGCGTGTTCGTTATCGGGTTACATTCTTAAAATGGGTCTGGAACCGGTCTTTTCAAGCGCAGCAGGCGCACTTTTTTTTGCACTTTCGTGCATCTCGCTTAGACTGGGACAACAGCACAAAGGGTTAAATTGCGATGGCTGCCACAGTGCGGGGTTATCGGGCTATCCATTTTGAACGAGGCTCGCTATAACCCTGAGTTGCAGGTTTATGCAGTGCCATTAACGATGACTGAGTGATGATGAAAAATGTTCTGATAAAGCTGACGACGTTCAGCGGGGTTGTTTTACTTTGCGGGTGTTCGAGCGTGATGTCTCACACCGGCGGTAAAGAAGGAACATATCCGGGGACGCGTGCCAGCGCTGAGATGATCTCCGATGACGATACCAACTGGGGCACAAAATCCCTGGTCATCCTGGATATGCCGTTTACGGCTGTGGCCGATACGCTTTTGCTGCCGTGGGATATGTTCCGTAAGGACAGCTCCGTGCGCTCGCGGGTAGAGAAAAGCGAGCAGCAAAATCTGGCCACCAATTCCGTCATTCCACCCGCTTAACGCCAACGCGTTAACGCTGCCCGGTTTCCGTTAGCCAAAGCTGACGGAAACCTTCTGTCTCTTCCATCCATGCAATAAAACGCCCGTCCGGGGAAAACACGACCGCATCACCAGACGGTGGATTGCCGTGATCGGACGTCAAAAACGTCACCTCTCCGGTTTGCACATCACAGCAGGCAATCCGCTCTTCCAGCACAAATCCCAGACAGTGACCGGCTGGGTGCCAGGTAAATGCCGACTGAATGTCACTTTCGTTATGCGTCAACTGGCGTGGTTCGCCGCCTTCTGGAGCGATAAGCCACAGCTGCACAATGCCCTTATCATCACGCATCAGAAACGCAATCTGCGTCCCCTGCGGGTTACAGCGCACCCAGTGACGCGGCACGTTTACCAGCCCCGGGAATGCCCGCTGGTGGGTAAAGGTCAGCCGGCGCTGCATGACACCCGCCGGGGGCGCAGGCAGCGTCTCAGGAGTCCCCTGCAGCGGCGCATCGCCCGCGCGTTTCCATCCCTGCTCGTCGTTGGGCAGATCCACAATAAACAGTTCTGGCACTTTCTCGCCTGTCGCAGACACGGTATCGCCGATAAATGCCAGCCTGTCATTGCCCACCCAGCCCTCTTCATAGGCTCGGTTGATCTCATCGCTGCCGGGCTGAGGCGCGGGCGTCGTGCGGCTCACCAGCACGCTCCAGAAGGTGCCGGAATATTCACGTGGATGCGTCCCTTGCGGCGTCACCGGGCCAAAAGGCGCTGCGACGCCGACGTTGCGTAAATCGAGCTTCGGGTCACGCTCATGCAATACATGGTCGTTGTAGGTAAAGCTCACGAACTGTCCGTCAGGGCTAAAAACGTGCACGTGGCTGCCGCCACGCAGCGCGCCTGCGGTATAAGGCGACGTGATATCCATGGCGTCCAGGTTACTCACCTGACCGTTGCGTACAACCACGCCCTGACGATGATGAAAATCGTAGTGCCAGTCTGCATCCGGGTTTTCCGGGCCGTGGATAAAGACATATTTGTCCTGCTGCGGATGAACGGTCACCACGCCAACATGCGCACCGTGACTGGCGCGATAGATCACCTCGACGTCACCCGTAATAACATTGACCCGCTCAATGGTTTCACCGGTAAACGATGCGCCGGACGGACGCACATCGTAGGCCAGCCACTGGCTGTCCGGCGTCCAGGTATTGATATTGGTAAGCTGGTGATGACGGGAGGCGAAGGTGATTTGTTTCATGGCGTTACCCTGATGCGCAGTTATCGCATCAGGGTAAAACATTGCGGGGAATTAGCCTACACGTTTGACGTCACCCACCAGCAGGATGTAGGAGAGCGCACCGAGCAAGGCCACCGCGGAGATATAGATCAGTGCCGGGCCAAAGCCATAGTCCTGAGCCAGATAACCGATGACCAGCGGAACCGTGATCCCCCCCAGTCCACCGACAAAGTTGAACACGCCACCGGTCAGACCAATCAGGCGCATCGGGGCCAGCGAGGAGACCAGCGACCAGGTGATGGAGGCAAAACCGTTACCGAAGAACGCAATCGCCATCAGCGTCATAATCCAGACCGGATCGTTGGTGTAGTTTGCGCCCATGATGCAGGTGGAGATCAGCAGCCCGCAGATAATAGGCGTTTTACGCGCGACACCCAGCGAGAACCCTTTTTTCACCAGCCTGTCCGCCAGCCAGCCAGAAAGCAGTACACCAAAGAAGGCCGCCAGGAACGGTACGGTGGTCATAAAGCCTGCCTTCAGCGCGGTGATGCCTTTTTCCTGGGTCAGATAGTTCGGGAACCAGGTCAGGAAGAACCACAGCGTGGAGGTCACCGCGAACTGCCCCAGATAAACCCCCACCAACTTGCGGTGGAAAACCAGCTTCCAGTCGGCTTTGGTCAGCGGCTGACGCGCCTCTTTTTTCACCGGCGCATCGCCATCCACCAGGCCGCCACCGTCGCGGATATAGTCCAGTTCAGCGTTGCTGATACTTTTGGTGAGACGCGGCGGTTGATAGACCTTGAACCAGATCAACGACCAGATAATGCCGATCCCCCCGGTCACAATAAAGACCCAGTGCCAGCTCAGCAGTTCCTGGATCCAGATCAGCAGCGGCGTCAGGAACGCCAGGCCGACAAACTGCCCGGAGGTGTAGAACCCAACGGCCGAGGCGCGTTCATGCTCCGGGAACCAGCTGGTCACCATGCGGTTATTGGTCGGAAACGCCGGGGCTTCGAAAATCCCGGTGATCGCACGCAGGCCAATCAGCGACATCAGCCCGGTGGCAAAGCCCTGGAACAGGGTCGCCACCGACCAGCCGAAGATGGCAATGAAATAGGTCAGGCGCGAGCCGACGCGGTCAAGGAACCAGCCGCCGGGGATCTGGCACAGCGTATACAGCCAGGCAAACGCCGAAAAGACGTAGCCCATTTCCGCTTTGCTGATCCCAAACTCCTCCTGAATATGGGCTGAAGCCACGGCAAGGTTGGCGCGGTCAACGTAACAGATGACCACAGTAATAAAGATCATGACCAGCGTCAGGTAGCGCCGACGCCCGGTTTTTGCAGCAGTAACAGGAATATCCATCGCAATCTGTCTCCAGATTTTGGGCATAGCGAAGCCGCTCACCATGCCCTGTAATTTACAGAGGGTGTGTTTGTTATTGTTGAAATTACTTTTTAGTGGCGATGTGCTTAGGCTGAATTACCACTCAGCGACAGAGCCATCTTCATGACGCCATAACGGGTTGCGCCAGTCAGGCGCGTTTTTACTCAGCTCAATGACTTTGGCTTCGTCGATATCCACGCCAAGGC
The DNA here is from genome assembly GCF_003635055.1 of Enterobacter sp. WPR_3_1. Lineage (NCBI taxonomy): Bacteria > Pseudomonadati > Pseudomonadota > Gammaproteobacteria > Enterobacterales > Enterobacteriaceae > Enterobacter > Enterobacter sp. WPR_3_1. Next base: position 190,199 of record NZ_RBXU01000014.1, read on the forward strand.
CCGGCTTCGTTAACGGTTTAAAGAAACCGCCTTCCATGCTGAAATCATCTTTGTTTTTCACAAAGTCGAGCAGTTCCGCGCCCTTGTTATAGTGAATGCCCATGCTCTGTTCCTGGAACACCGCGTTACGCGAGACAAAGTCGACGTGCAGACAGGCTGCCAGTGCGATCGGCCCCAGCGGACAATGCGGTGCCAGCGCCACGTCGTAGGCTTCCGCCATCCCGGCGATTTTGTAGCATTCCGTGATGCCGCCGGCATGCGACAGATCCGGCTGCAATATCGCCAGGCCGCCAGCTTCCAGCACGCGTTTGAACTCGAAGCGCGAGAACATGCGCTCACCGGCGGCAATCGGGATATGCGTCTGTGCGGCCAGTTTCGGGTAGTACTCCGCCTGCTCGGCCAACACCGGCTCTTCGATAAACAGCGGACGGTACGGCTCCAGCTCTTTAATCAGCACTTTGGCCATCGGCGCGCTGACGCGACCGTGGAAGTCCAGGCCAAACTCAATCTCGTTGCCGAACGCTTCACGGATCTGCGCCACGGTATTTACCGCGCGGTCTACCGCCCGTGCGTTGTCGATGACGCCCATCTCTTCGCAGCCATTCAGTTTAAAGGTGTCAAAACCAATATTGCGCAGCTGCCTGATACCGTCGATCACTTCCGCGGGACGGTCGCCGCCCACCCAGCTGTAGGCTTTGATTTTGTCGCGCACCAGGCCGCCCATCAGCTGCCAGACCGGGGCATTCAGCACTTTGCCTTTGATATCCCATAATGCCTGGTCGATACCGGCGATGGCGCTCATCAGAACCGGTCCACCCCGGTAGAAACCTGCGCGGTACATCACCTGCCACAGGTCGTTGATGCGGGCAGGATCTTGTCCTGTCAGGTACTCGCCCAGCTCATGCACCGCCGCTTCCACGGTACGCGCACGCCCTTCAATGACCGGTTCGCCCCAGCCGACCACGCCTTCATCGGTTTCGATTTTCAGGAACAGCCAACGCGGCGGTAAACGGTACGTGGTGAGTTTGGTTATTTTCATTTCACTGCCTCTCGATACGCTTTCACAAATGCGGCCGCCTGCTGTGCGGTACGTTCGACGGATTGCCCGGCGCGATAGAGATCGCTGCCCAGACCCGCCCCGACACAACCTGCGTTGATCCACTGCGCCAGGTTTTCTGGCGTCACGCCCCCCACCGCAAAGACCGGTACGCTGGCGGGCAATACCGCTTTCAGCGCGCTGATATAGGCCGGACCAAAAGCCGATGACGGGAAAATTTTGAGCGACTGCGCGCCCGCATCGAGAGCCGCGAACGCTTCTGTTGCCGTTGCGCATCCCGGGCAGACGGTCATGCCGTAGCCCACTGCGCGACGGATCACCTCAGGGTGAATATTCGGCGTCACAATCAGCCTGCAGCCCATCTGCGCAAGCTGGTCCACCTGCTCCGGTTGCAGAACGGTGCCAGCGCCAATCAGCGCCTTATCACCAAACGCGTCCACAACCGCCGGGATGCTCTTTTCCCACTCAGGGGAATTAAGCGGTATTTCCACGGCGTCAAAACCGGCGTCGATCGCCGCACCTACGTGCGCTAATACCTCGTCGGGCGTGACGCCGCGCAGGATAGCGATGAGGGGAAGATTAGTTTGCCACTGCATGAGCGATGCTCCTTATTCCTGCCTGAAATGCCGTGTCGCCTTCTACCGCAGCCACGTCCCGCCCGATGGCATTGAACGCCTGGCGGTAGCGAGAGGTCAGCGATGAACCCGCGACGAGGGTGATGGTCTGTTGCCCGGCGTACTGCTCGCTCAGGCTGGCGACTTCCGCGCCAATCAACAGGCCCGATAAAAATTCGCTGACCTGCGTACGGGGAAGCGTGCCCAGTACATGCGAAGCGCGAACTTCAAAAAGTTGCGGCAAAACGGCAGGGCTGCCGATACCCCGCTCCAGCCCGGCGGCAAAGGCCTCGGGCGAAGCGTCCTGTTCCGGCAACCCCGCGCCCACCAGCGAGTGCGTCAGCAGCAAGTGGTGCAGCTCACCGGTCATCACGGTGCGAAAATCGTGGATGTGCTCAGCGTCGGCCTGCACCCATTTACAGTGCGTGCCGGGCATGACGTAGACAGAAGAAGGAGAGAGCGTGCGCGCGCCAAGGAGCTGGGTCTCTTCGCCGCGCATCACATTGTGGTTATCGTTCCGGGAAACGCACAATCCTGGAATAATCCAGATATTGTCGCCAACGGACGTTAACTGCTCGCCAATGGCAGCGAACGCGGCAGGTACGGGCAGATAAGGCGCGACCTTCCAGCCCACGTTACTGCCCACCATGCCCGCCATGACCACCGGCGTGGCGCCCTCGCGCCAGTTGTGTGTCACCTCTGCTAACACCGCCTCGGGGGATTTACCGTTCAGGCGCGTCACGCCTGCTTCTGATTGCCTGCTTTCCAGGCACTGCTCGCCCTGATACAGCCAGGCGCGCAGATTGGTCGATCCCCAGTCAATAGCGATGTAGCGAGATGTCATGTGATTTCCTTCAACCTTCGTGTCGAGCTGGCGATCATCGTAAGTGCCGCCTGCTCTGCCGCGTCGCCGTCCTGATGCCGGATAGCATCGAACAGCGCTTTATGTTCCTGGAGCGTTTTTGGCATGTTGGCCTCATCGCCCATCCAGGTTCGTTCAAATACCGCGCGCTGTAGCGAGCTGATGGCAACGCTAAGCTGCTGTAATACCGGGTTATGGACTGACTGCAGCACCGCTTCGTGATAGCGGATGTCCGCTTCGTTGAACGCATCCCGGTTCTGGTTATTGGCAATCATGTCGTTCAGGGCGGACTCAATCTGAGCCAGGTCTCCTGACGTTGCACGTTCCGCAGCCCAACGGGCGATGGCCGGCTCTACCAGGTTTCGTACCTCACTCATCGCGCCAATCAGCCTTGGGTCGTAGTCGTTTTCCAGCACCCACTGCAGGACATCGGTGTCGAGGTAGTTCCACTGATTACGCGGGGCGACAAAGGCACCGCGGTAGCGCTTCATTTCAATCAGCCGCTTTGCCATGAGCGAGCGAAACACTTCCCGAATGATGTTGCGCGAGGTTTCAAACTCCTCACACAGCTCTGCCTCAGCAGGCAGCGGTGAACCGGGAACGTACTTTCCACCCACGATCTGGGTGCCCAGCGTGATGACGATGCGATCGGTTTTATTGAGAGTCATGGAGAGTCCTTATGCTCTGTATGTTCAGGACTACTTTACCTCGACCGCTGAATTTCGCCTCACTTTTGCAGTACAAACGTGACGCCTTTCGTCATTACCGTGGCTGTAATGTAGTACAATCAATTAATGTTGTACTACAATCAAGATCACAAAAAGAACAATTCGATAAATTCAGCGCAAAAAAAAGCCCCGGTTGATAACCGAGGCTGATGAGCGTGAAACGCTGTTACTGCAGAACAAATTTCTCGATCGCGTAGGCAACGCCGTCTTCGAGGTTAGATTTGGTCACGAAATTGGCCACGTCTTTCACCGACGGGATCGCATTGTCCATTGCCACCCCCATGCCCGCATATTCAATCATCGCAATGTCGTTTTCCTGATCGCCCAGCGCCATGATCTCGTCCGGTTTGATGCCCAGCGTATCTGCCAGCGATTTCACACCGGTGCCTTTATTGACGCGTTTATCCAGGATTTCGAGGAAGTACGGCGCACTTTTCAGCACGGTGTATTTCTCTTTTACCTCAGCCGGAATGCGCGCAATCGCTTTATCCAGGATGTCAGGCTCATCAATCATCATCACTTTCAGGAACTGGGTGCTCGGATCCATTTTCTCAGCTTCGCAGAACACCAGTGGGATCGTCGCGACATAGGATTCATGTACGGTGTAATAGCTGATATCACGGTTAGCGGTATAGAGCGTATTGCGATCGAGCGCGTGGAAATGGGAACCGACCTCGCGGGACAGTTTTTCCAGGAACAGGTAATCGTCATAGTTCAGCGCGGTTTGCGCCACCGTGCTGCCATCCGCCGCCTTCTGTACCAGCGCACCGTTATAGGTAATGCAGTAATCGCCCGGCTGATTCATGTGCAGCTCTTTCAGGTAGCTGTGCACGCCCGCATACGGACGACCGGTGGTCAGTACCACATTCACGCCTTTTGCGCGCGCAGCGGCAATCGCGTTTTTAACGGCTGGAGAAATAGTGTGGTCTGGCAGCAACAGCGTGCCGTCCATGTCGATAGCAATAAGTTTGATAGCCATAGGGTCCCCGGGATAAATGAGTGCTGCCTCATGCTAACGCGATTAAGCCCACAAAAATAGAGCTACATTGCGCAACAAAAGCCCCCTTTTACGCCTGTCCCGGGGATAACGGCTTACTCGCGGGTGAGGACTATTTTGCCAAAAGCACCGCGGTCGAGGTGTACAAGCGCCTCTTCAAGCTGGTTAAAACGGTAGCGGTGTTCAATCACCGGTTTCAGCCCCGTGACATCGACTGCGCGGACAAAATCTTCCAGCGCACGGCGGTGCCCGACACCAATCCCCTGAATCACAGGTGATTTCAGCAAGAGTTCGCTGGCAGGCAGCGAGATTTCACTCCCGGCCAACACGCCAATGACGGATATGCGCCCGTGAACGGCAACGGCCCGCAGGGAATGTCTCAGGTTCTCCCCGCCAACGGTTTCAATAATATGGTCAATACCGCGATCCTGCGTCAGCGCGTAAATCTCGTCAGCCCAGTTCCCTTTAAGCCGGTTGATGCCCCGATCGGCACCGAGCGTTTTAGCCAGCGCCAGTTTTTCATCACTGCCCGACGTCACAAAAACTTCTGCACCGTGTGCTTTGGCGATTTGCAACGCGAAGATTGCGACACCGCCTGTGCCTTGCACCAGCACCGACTGTCCGGCACGTAATTGTCCGCGCTCCACCAGTGCAAACCATGCGGTAAGCCCCGCGCAGGGTAAGGTGCTGGCCTCTGCGTCATCCAGCGTTTCCGGGGCGGCCACCAGCCAGTTTTCACGCATGATCACGTATTCAGACAGCATCCCCTGGAAGTAACCGCCCAGCGTCTGGTAGGGCAAATTGCGGGCGTCGCCTTTCGGTTTACCGTCTACCCACTCCGGAGAGAAGGTGGAGATGACGCGAGCACCGGGTTTAAAGCGGGTAACGCCTTCACCCGTACTGTCCACCACGCCAGCCATGTCAGATGCCGGAGTAAACGGGAAGGAGAGCGCGATCGGCATGTTGCCTTCGATGACCATTTTATCGCGATAGTTGAGCGCAACAGCGTTCACCCGCACGCGCACTTCACCCGGGCCCGGCTGGGGAACAGGCGCCTGAGTGAGTCTGAGGTTTTCACGCCCAAGGGCGTCCATTGACCAGCGTTGCATCATCTCTGTCATCTTTTTCTCCTGTTATCAAATGCACTTCAGTACTGACAGTCTAACGTTGACTCATGGTCGCCAGTGGCGATACATTTTCCCACTATTGATTCCTGAAGAACGACAATCCATGACCGATACGCTGAAGGATATTCCCGTTTTTGTCGCCGCCGTAGAGGCAGGCAGTTTTGCTCAGGCCGCGGTGCGTTTGCATTTGTCGCGCTCGGCGGTAGGGAAAAGCATTGCTCGCCTTGAAGCGCGGCTGGGAGTGCGCCTGTTTCAGCGCACAACGCGTAGCCAAAGCCTGACCGATAACGGTGCCCTTTTTTATGAACGTTGCCTGCGAGCACTCCAGGAAATCCGTGGCGCGGAGTCGCTGCTGGAAACAGGGAAACATCAGGTGAGTGGCCGCCTGCGTGTTGCCATGCCGGTGCTGTTTGGTCGCCAGTGCATCGCCCCGCAGCTGATAGCCTTGACGCAGGAGCATCCTGCCCTTGAGCTGGAAATGTCATTCAGCGATCGCGTAGTGGATATCGTCGAGGAAGGGTTTGATATGGCGGTGCGAAACGGCGCACTGCCGGACAGCACCATGCTGGTCGCCAGACGCCTGGGGGAACACCGAATGGTGCTGTGCGCCGCGCCGGAATACCTGAGAAATAACGGCCAGCCTGAAACCGTTGCCGATTTACGCCAGCATAAGGCCATTAACTACCTGCGTGCCGGCAGGGTGTTACCGTGGGAACTGGCGGACCACGAAGGAACATCGCACACCCTAATTCCCCGTTCATCCCTCAATATGGACGATCTGCAGGCTATCTGCGACGCAGCGCTGGCCGGGCATGGTATTGCATGGTTACCCTGCTGGATGGTGCGCAAAGAGCTGCAGAATGGAAGGCTCATCCCACTCTTAAAACAGGCACCGGATGTGCGTTTCGACGTTCACGCGGTCTGGCAGCAGACGCCGCATCTGCCCCTGCGAGTCAGGATTGCGGTCGACATGCTGGTCAGCCGGTTACCGTCAGTCCTGTCGCTGGAGCTGGATGCTGATAATTCTGCGCCCACAAAAAAGCCGCGCTAAATTGCGCGGCCTCTGACTTGCGGTGTAACAACCCTTAGATATCGATATTCGCCGCTTTCAGGGCGTTCTCTTCGATAAAGGCACGACGTGGTTCAACCGCATCGCCCATCAGGGTTGTGAACAGCTGATCGGCTGCAATCGCATCTTTAACGGTCACGCGCAGCATACGACGGCTTTCAGGATCCATGGTGGTTTCCCACAGCTGATCCGGGTTCATTTCACCCAGACCTTTATAACGCTGAATAGACAGACCACGACGGGACTCTTTCACCAGCCATTCCAGCGCCTGCTCGAAGCTTGCTACCGGCTGACGACGTTCACCACGTTCGATAAATGCATCGTCTTCGATAAGACCACGGAGCTTCTCACCCAGCGTACAGATACGGCGATATTCCGGACCGGTCACAAACTCGTGCTCCAGGGGGTAATCGGTATCTACGCCGTGAGTACGCACGCGCACAATCGGTTCGAACTGCTGCTGAGCGTTCTGCTGGACATCAAACTTCCACTGGCTGCCGTGCTGCTCTTTCTCGTTCAGCTCGGTTACCAGGGTGTTCACCCAGCGGGTAACAACCTGTTCATCGCTCAGATCGGCTTCCGTCAGGGTTGGCTGATAAATCAGCGCCTTCAGCAGCGATTTAGGATAACGACGCTCCATACGACCAATCATTTTCTGTGCCGCGTTAAACTCGGACACCAGACGCTCCAGCGGCTCACCGGCCAGTGCAGGGGCGTGAGAGTTCGCATGCAGGGTCGCACCATCAAGCGCGATCGCGATTTGGTACTGATCCATCGCTTCGTCGTCTTTGATGTACTGTTCCTGTTTGCCTTTCTTCACTTTGTACAGCGGTGGCTGTGCAATGTAAACGTGGCCACGTTCAACAATTTCTGGCATCTGACGATAGAAGAAGGTCAACAGCAGCGTACGGATGTGCGAGCCGTCGACGTCCGCATCGGTCATGATGATGATGCTGTGGTAGCGCAGTTTGTCCGGGTTGTACTCGTCACGGCCGATGCCGCAACCGAGCGCGGTGATCAGCGTTGCCACTTCCTGAGAAGAGAGCATCTTGTCGAAACGGGCCTTCTCTACGTTGAGGATTTTACCCTTCAGCGGCAGGATAGCCTGATTCTTACGGTTACGGCCCTGCTTCGCAGAACCGCCCGCGGAGTCCCCTTCCACAAGGTACAGTTCGGACAGTGCCGGGTCGCGTTCCTGGCAGTCAGCCAGTTTGCCTGGCAGGCCAGCTAAATCCAGCGCGCCTTTACGACGGGTCATTTCACGGGCTTTACGCGCCGCTTCACGGGCACGTGCCGCATCGATAATTTTGCCAACCACGATTTTCGCGTCTGACGGGTTTTCCAGCAGGTATTCGCTCAGCAGTTCGTTCATCTGCTGTTCAACCGCCGATTTCACCTCAGAAGAGACCAGCTTGTCTTTAGTCTGAGAGGAGAACTTCGGATCCGGTACCTTCACGGAGACAACCGCAATCAGGCCTTCACGGGCATCATCACCGGTGGCGCTGACTTTCGCTTTCTTGCTGTAGCCTTCTTTGTCCATGTAGGCATTCAGGGTACGGGTCATTGCCGCACGGAAGCCCGCAAGGTGAGTACCGCCGTCACGCTGTGGAATGTTGTTGGTGAAGCAGTAGATGTTTTCCTGGAAACCATCGTTCCACTGCAGCGCCACTTCCACGCCAATACCGTCTTTTTCGGTAGAGAAGTAGAAGATATTCGGGTGAATGGGCGTTTTGTTCTTGTTCAGATACTCAACGAACGCCCGGATACCGCCTTCGTAGTGGAAGTGGTCTTCTCTGTTGTCGCGTTTGTCACGCAGACGAATCGAGACACCGGAGTTCAGGAACGACAGTTCACGCAGGCGTTTCGCCAGAATCTCATATTCGAACTCGGTAACGTTGGTGAACGTTTCAAGGCTCGGCCAGAAACGCACCATGGTACCGGTTTTGTCGGTGTCACCCGTAACAGCCAGCGGTGCCTGCGGCACGCCGTGCGTATACAGCTGACGGTGAATTTTGCCTTCGCGCTGGATAACCAGCTCCAGTTTCTGCGACAGGGCGTTAACCACGGACACACCTACACCGTGCAGACCGCCGGAAACTTTATAGGAGTTATCATCGAACTTACCGCCTGCGTGCAGAACGGTCATGATAACTTCCGCAGCCGATACGCCCTCTTCCGGGTGAATACCGGTTGGGATGCCACGACCGTCATCGGTGACGGAGACGGAGTTGTCCGCATGGATCGTGACCACGATGTCTTTACAGTGACCCGCGAGCGCTTCGTCGATAGCGTTATCTACCACCTCGAATACCATGTGGTGCAGACCGGTGCCGTCATCCGTGTCGCCGATATACATACCCGGGCGCTTACGCACCGCATCCAGCCCTTTCAGGACTTTGATACTGGAGGAGTCATAAGAATTCGACATCAACGTTTCTCGCTCATTTCAACTTGGGTTAATCCGTTATTTTACCCTTTTCCACGGTAAACATCTTCGAATTTTCGTCCGACATGTCTATAACGTGTTCAGCGCTAATCGCACTGACGAAAACCTGTGACTGCGTGGCTTTTAAGCGGCTGGCAAGCAGCCCGCGCCGCGCGTCGTCAAGTTCCGAGGCAAAATCATCTATCAGGTACAGGCAGCGTCGCCCGCTCTCGCGGGTCAAAAACTCTCCCTGCGCCAGGCGCAGCGCGCACATCAAAAGCTTGAGCTGCCCACGCGACAGCGTGTCTTCCACCGGCGCACCGTCGGCACGAATGCGGAAATCCGCCTTGTGCGGGCCATGTGCGGTGTAGGTCAGCATGCGGTCGCGCTCGAAATTTCTCTCTAACACTTCGGCATAATCTGTCTCTTTCTCCCAGCCGCGCTGGAAGGAGAAGGTGAGAGAGAATTCAGGTAAAAACTGTTTGCAGGTGTCGGCCATATCGTCGGCGATACCCGCGCTGTATTCGGCACGCCAGCAGCTGATTTGTTCCGCAAGGGGAATTAATTCCTTGTCCCACGGGCGCAGCTGGGCGTAGCGTGTCACCTGGCGCAGTGCAGCGTTACGCTGCTTAAGCAGGCGCTTCAGGTTGCTCCAGGCGTTAAAGAAACCGGCTTCGTTGTGAAAGCATCCCCAGTCAAGGAAGGCTCTTCTGTATTTGGGGCCGCCATTGAGTAAAGTAAACCCCTCCGGCGTAATCAGCTGCATTGGCATCAGCAGCGCGAGCTCAGCCACTTTGTGGCCGTCAGTACCGTCGATACGAACCTTGCTGTCGCCCTGCTTGTCTTTGGTCAGACCGATGGCCGTTTCACGCTCCTCGCCCTGCAAACGCCCGTGCAGAACAAAGGCTTCCTGTTCGTGGCGAATGACGCGGCCAATTTGCAGACTGCGAAACGCCCGTCCGTGGCCGAGCGTGTAGATGGCCTCAAGCACGCTGGTTTTGCCGCTGCCGTTCGCGCCAACCAGGAAATTAAAGCCAGGGGATAAAGCGAGATCCGCGTTTTCGATATTGCGGAAATCTTTAATTAAAAGGCGCGTCAGTGACATATCTGGATTTCTTCGGGCCAGGGCGTAATCGGCTCAGCCCGTTTCAACGCGGACTGCACGCAGACCCTGGCGCGTACACAAAGTACGAGACAGGGACGAGCACAGCCCGGGTTGAAAAAGGCAAGTAAGATAGCCCGATAGCGTTCACTACAGCCTCATCGGCATGACAACGTAAGCCGCACTTTGGCTGGCCGCATCTTCAATCTGTACACTCGAAACGGAGTCGGTCAGCAGAATGCGAACGTTTTCGCATTTAAGCGCGTTCAGCACATCCAGCACATAACTGACGTTAAAGCCGATTTCCATCTCAGTCCCGGCATAGGTGACGTCCAGAATCTCTTCTGCCTCTTCCTGCTCCGGGTTGTTGGCGGTGATTTTGATCTGATTTTCGCTCACATACAGACGCACCCCGCGGAATTTCTCATTAGAGAGAATCGCGGCGCGGGCAAAAGCCTGCTTGAGGCTGTCGCAACCTGCTTCCAGCGTTTTGTCCGGGTTCTTCGGCAATACGCGGCGATAATCCGGGAAACGACCGTCAACCAGCTTCGATGTGAAGACAAAATCACCCACATGAGCACGGATGTTATTGCTGCCGATCTGCACGCGCAGTGGCGTATCACCACCGTCGAGCATACGCATCAGCTCAATCACGCCTTTACGCGGTACGATCACCGAATGGTTTGGCAGCGAGTCGCCAATGGGCATGGAACAGACTGCCAGTCGGTGACCGTCGGTAGCCACGGTACGCAGCTCTTCACCTTCGGTTTCGAACAGCATGCCGTTTAAGTAGTAACGAACGTCCTGATGCGCCATTGAGAACTGCGTGGCTTCAATCAGACGCTTCATCGTTGCCTGCGGTAGGGTGAATTCAACTTCACTCTGCCAGTCGTCCAGGTTCGGGAAGTCCGCGGCAGGCAGCGTCGAGAGCGAGAAACGGCTACGGCCAGAGCGCACCAGCATACGGTCGCCTTCCAGCTGCACGGCAATTTCAGCGCCTTCCGGCAGCCCGCGGCAGATATCAAAGAATTTACGTGCCGGAACAGTGGTCGCGCCCGCTTCATGCGGCTGAGACAGCGTAACGCGCGCGATCATTTCCATTTCCAGATCTGTGCCGGTCAGCGACAGCGTACCGTCCGCGACCTGAAGCAGCAGGTTTCCGAGAATTGGCAGCGTTGGGCGGCCACCTAATGGGCCACTCACCTGTTGCAGCGGTTTTAATAAATGTTCACGTTCAACGGTAAATTTCATAGCGTCACGATGATAATGTTCTGATTAAATTGGAAAAATCTTCTTTTATGTCGTGGCTTTCTTCGCGTAACTGCTCAATCTTACGACAAGCGTGCAGCACGGTCGTATGGTCACGGCCACCAAACGCATCGCCGATCTCCGGCAGACTGTGGTTGGTTAACTCCTTTGCCAGCGCCATCGCCATCTGACGCGGACGCGCCACCGAGCGGGAACGACGTTTAGACAGCAAATCTGCCACTTTGATTTTGTAGTACTCGGCCACCGTCTTTTGAATATTGTCGATAGTGACCAATTTTTCCTGCAGTGCCAGCAAATCGCGCAGCGCTTCACGCACAAAATCGATGGTGATCGCACGGCCGGTGAAGTTGGCATTGGCAATCACGCGGTTCAGTGCCCCTTCAAGTTCACGGACGTTGGAGCGCAGACGCTTGGCAATAAAGAACGCCACTTCACCCGGCAGGCGAATGTCGTTTTCATCGGCTTTCTTCATCAGGATCGCGACGCGGGTTTCCAGTTCCGGTGGCTCGATCGCCACGGTCAGGCCCCAGCCAAAACGGGATTTCAGACGATCTTCAACGCCGTTGATCTCTTTTGGATAACGATCCGACGTCAAAATGATCTGCTGATTACCTTCCAGCAGCGCATTAAAGGTGTGGAAAAACTCTTCCTGGGATCGTTCTTTGTTGGCAAAGAACTGGATGTCATCGATAAGCAGTGCGTCAACAGAACGGTAGTAGCGTTTAAACTCTTCGATCGCATTGTTTTGCAGGGCTTTTACCATGTCCTGAACGAAGCGCTCGGAGTGCATATACACCACTTTCGCATTTGGCTTACGCGCCATAATGCCGTTGCCTACCGCATGCAGAAGGTGCGTTTTACCCAACCCCGTGCCGCCATAAAGGAACAGCGGGTTGTAGGCACCACCGGGGTTATCTGCAACCTGGCGTGCCGCCGCGCGCGCCAGCTGGTTCGATTTACCTTCAACGAAGTTATCGAACGTGTGTTTAACATTGACGTTAGAACGGTAGGTTTGCTCTGCCGGAGCAGGCACGTTGTCCCAGCCCGAACGGGTCGCCGGAAGGGCGCGCGGTGCCGGAGCGGGGGCTGCCTGAGCAGGTATTGCCACATTTACCGTTTCACGCACGGTCTGCGTGACCGGTTTTGTTCCCACTTCAAAGCGTAGCTGTGGCGCATCGGATCCGCAGAAATCATTCAGCAGTCCATTGATGTTATTAAGGTACTTGTCCCTTACCCAATCGAGCACAAAACGGTTTGGCGCATACAAAGCCAGCGTGTTATCGCTCAGTTCCGCCTGCAAGGGGCGGATCCACATACTGAATTCTGTGGCTGGTAACTCATCCTGCAATCGGGCAAGACACTGCTGCCAAAGCGAAAGTGACACGGCGGACTCCACTCGAACAATAAAAGAAAACTATTGAATATTCATGATTGTTGGCGCACATCGACATGACCCTGTGCAAAAGGGTGATGTGCGAACCGCTATCTGCGGTTATACCCGGCCAGGATCGCTGGATCCCGATCGGGACCGCGGATCATAGCCTAAACTGAGCCAGAGATCTTCTGTTTCTCACAGATTCTTCCCGATTTATCCACAGGAAGATCGGAAACCGGGTAAGTGTAAACGATCCTGAGGCGAGTACCCTACGATTTAGCCCGCATATTGGAAAAATTAATGAGCACAGACAATTTCTTGCTTAAATGATCTAACGAAGATCCGGGACGATCCTTGCGCTTTGTTTGGGAGGCCGTATAATCCTCGACCCGGCGCGTGGTGCTCATCTTCCTGCGTCGTCCGTTGCTCATTTTCCACGCGAAAACGTGCGGAAATACGCGGGAAATAAGGAAAGAGAATTGACTCCGGAGTGTACAATTATTACAATCCGGCCTCTTTAATCACCCACGCTGAGGCGTTAGTCGTTCGAAACTCGTTCGGGTATACGCAAAAGTCAGTGAATTTTTTCAAGTTTAGGTAGAAATCGCCATGAAACGCACTTTTCAACCGTCTGTACTGAAGCGCAACCGTTCTCACGGCTTCCGTGCTCGTATGGCTACTAAAAATGGTCGTCAGGTTCTGGCACGTCGTCGTGCTAAAGGCCGCGCTCGTCTGACCGTTTCCAAGTAATAAAGCTAACCCCTGAGTGGTTAAGCTAGCATTTCCCAGGGAGTTACGTTTGTTAACTCCCACTCATTTCACTTTCGTCTTCCAGCAGCCACAACGGGCTGGCACGCCGCAAATCACCATCCTCGGCCGCCTGAATTCGCTGGGGCATCCCCGCATCGGTCTTACTGTCGCCAAGAAAAACGTTAAGCGTGCGCATGAACGTAATCGGATTAAACGTCTGACGCGTGAAAGCTTCCGTTTACGTCAGCACGAACTGCCTTCAATGGATTTCGTGGTGGTGGCTAAAAAAGGGGTTGCCGACCTCGATAACCGTGCTCTCTCGGAAGCGTTGGAAAAATTATGGCGCCGCCATTGTCGCCTGGCTCGCGGGTCCTGATAGCCCTCATTCGGGTCTATCAACGCCTGATTAGTCCGCTACTCGGGCCGCACTGCCGTTTCACGCCAACATGCTCAAGCTACGGAATTGAGGCATTGCGCAGGTTTGGAGTGATAAAAGGCAGTTGGTTGACGGTGAAACGCGTATTAAAATGCCACCCTTTACACCCAGGTGGAGACGATCCCGTCCCGCCAGGACCCTTTGATACCAGAGAACACTAACGATGGATTCGCAACGCAATCTTCTTATCATCGCTTTGTTGTTCGTGTCTTTCATGATCTGGCAGGCATGGGAGCAGGATAAAAATCCTCAACCCCAGCAGCAGACCACGCAGACTACGACCACCGCAGCGGGTAGCGCCGCCGACCAGGGCGTACCGGCCAGTGGCCAGGGGAAACAGATTACGGTTAAGACCGATGTGCTTGAGCTGACTATCAACACCCGTGGTGGTGATGTTGAGCAGGCGCTGCTGTTGACCTACCCAAAAGAGCTGAAGTCTAACGAACCGTTCCAGTTACTGGAAACCACGCCTGAGTTTATCTACCAGGCTCAGAGCGGCCTGACCGGTCGTGATGGCCCGGATAACCCGGCTAACGGTGCGCGTCCACTGTACAACGTCGAGAAAGAGACCTTCGTACTGGCTGATGGTCAGAATGAAATCGCTATCCCGATGACCTACACCGACGCCGCGGGCAACACCTTCACCAAAACCTTCACCCTGAAACGCGGTGAATATGCGGTGAACGTGGGCTACAGCGTTCAGAACACCGGTGCGAAACCGCTGGAACTGTCGACCTTTGGTCAGCTGAAGCAGTCCATCAATCTGCCGTCTCACCGTGACACCGGAAGCAGCAACTTTGCGCTGCATACCTTCCGTGGCGCGGCGTACTCTACGCCTGATGCGAAGTACGAGAAATACAAATTCGACACCATTGCCGATAACGAAAACCTGAACGTCAGCGCTAAAGGCGGTTGGGTGGCAATGCTGCAGCAGTATTTCGCCACTGCGTGGGTGCCAACGAACGACGGTACTAACAACTTCTATACCGCGAACCTGGGTAACGGTCTTGCAGCCATTGGCTACAAATCTCAGCCGGTTCTGGTACAGCCGGGTCAAACCGGTAAGCTGGCAAGCACCCTGTGGGTCGGTCCGGAAATCCAGGACAAAATGGCTGCCGTTGCGCCGCACCTGGATCTGACCGTGGACTACGGCTGGTTGTGGTTCATCTCTCAGCCGCTGTTTAAGCTGCTGAAGTTCATCCACAGCTTCCTGGGTAACTGGGGCTTCTCCATCATCGTTATCACCTTCATCGTACGTGGCATCATGTACCCGCTGACTAAAGCGCAGTACACCTCCATGGCGAAGATGCGTATGCTGCAGCCGAAGATTCAGGCAATGCGTGAGCGTCTGGGCGATGACAAACAGCGTCAGAGCCAGGAGATGATGGCCCTGTATAAAGCAGAGAAAGTGAACCCACTGGGTGGTTGCTTCCCACTGCTGATTCAGATGCCAATCTTCCTTGCGCTGTACTACATGCTGATGGGTTCCGTTGAGCTGCGCCACGCGCCGTTCGCCCTGTGGATCCATGACCTGTCTGCACAGGACCCATACTACATCCTGCCGATCCTGATGGGCGTAACGATGTTCTTCATCCAGAAGATGTCGCCGACCACCGTGACCGACCCGATGCAGCAGAAGATCATGACCTTTATGCCGGTCATCTTCACCGTGTTCTTCCTGTGGTTCCCGTCAGGTCTGGTGCTGTACTATATCGTCAGCAACCTGGTGACCATTATCCAGCAGCAGCTGATTTACCGTGGTCTGGAAAAACGTGGCCTGCATAGCCGCGAAAAGAAAAAGTCCTGATTCGGTAAGTTAACGCTAAAATAAGGGCGGTCGATTGACCGCCTTTTTTATTTGTATTGAACGAGACCAACCATGAGCCATAACGACACTATCGTCGCCCAGGCAACCCCACCGGGACGCGGTGGTGTAGGCATTCTGCGTATCTCCGGCCTGAAGGCCCGCGAGGTCGCCGAAGCGGTGCTGGGTAAACTGCCAAAGCCGCGCTACGCTGATTATCTGCCGTTTAAAGACACTGACGGCACGCCGCTGGACCAGGGCATTGCGCTGTGGTTCCCGGGCCCGAACTCCTTTACCGGAGAAGACGTGCTGGAGCTGCAGGGCCACGGTGGCCCGGTCATCCTCGACCTGCTGTTAAAACGCATTCTGACGCTGCCGGGCCTGCGCATTGCAAAGCCAGGTGAGTTCTCCGAGCGTGCCTTCCTGAACGATAAGCTTGACCTCGCACAGGCAGAAGCAATTGCTGACCTGATCGACGCCAGCTCCGAGCAGGCAGCCCGCTCCGCACTGAACTCGCTTCAGGGCGCGTTCTCGGCGCGCGTGAATCATCTTGTGGAAGCACTTACTCACCTGCGTATCTATGTCGAAGCGGCTATCGATTTCCCGGATGAGGAGATCGACTTCCTCTCTGACGGTAAAATTGAAGCTCAGCTCAATAGCGTGATGGCCGATCTCGACGCGGTGCGTGCCGAAGCACGTCAGGGTAGCCTGCTGCGCGAGGGGATGAAGGTCGTGATTGCGGGCCGCCCTAACGCCGGTAAATCGAGCCTGCTCAACGCCCTGGCGGGCCGTGAAGCGGCGATCGTCACCGACATCGCCGGTACCACCCGTGACGTGCTGCGTGAGCATATTCATATCGACGGTATGCCACTGCACATCATCGACACGGCAGGTCTTCGCGACGCCAGTGACGAAGTAGAGCGCATCGGTATCGAACGTGCCTGGCAAGAGATTGAGCAGGCTGACCGCGTGCTGTTTATGGTGGACGGTACCACGACCGATGCCGTTGATCCGGCGGACATCTGGCCAGACTTTATTGCCCGCCTGCCGGCAAAACTGCCGATCACCGTGGTGCGTAACAAAGCGGATGTGACCGGCGAAACGCTGGGTATCAGTGAAGTGAATGGCCACTCACTTATTCGCCTGTCGGCCCGTACCGGTGAAGGCGTTGACGACCTGCGCAACCATCTCAAACAGAGCATGGGCTTTGATACCAGTATGGAAGGCGGCTTCCTTGCGCGCCGTCGTCACCTTCAGGCGCTGGAAGACGCGGCACGCCACCTCGATCAGGGGAAAGCGCAGCTGCTTGGCGCATGGGCGGGTGAACTGCTGGCGGAAGAGCTGCGTCTGGCGCAGCAAAATCTGAGTGAGATAACCGGCGAATTTACCTCGGACGATCTGCTGGGACGGATTTTCTCGAGCTTCTGTATCGGCAAGTAATTACCGCTGATTAAGGGTGATTTCCTCCCGGGAAATCACCTTTGTCCAAATGGCAACTCGCCTAATCCCTTTTATCCCCCTATTCTGCTTGCCTGCATCTATGGGGGGTTTATGGCTCGTTTTCTGTTTTGTAGTTTTGCGCTGGTTCTGCTCTATCCATCGGGTATTGATATGTATCTGGTGGGGCTGCCGCACATTGCCCGCGATCTGGGTGCCAGCGAGGCGCAGCTGCATATTGCGTTTTCGGCCTATCTCGCCGGGATGGCATCATCGATGGTATTTGCCGGGAAAATCGCGGATAAAGCGGGTCGTCAGCCCGTGGCCATTACCTGTGCCATCATCTTCGCGCTGGCGTCAATGCTCTGCTCCCTGGCCCAGGACAGCACCCTGTTCCTGACAGGACGCTTTATCCAGGGGATAGGTGCCGGTGGCTGTTATGTGGTGGCCTTCGCCATCCTGCGCGATACCTTAAGCGCCCAGCGCCGTGCCAAAGTGCTTTCCATGCTCAACGGTATTACCTGCATCATTCCGGTGATGGCGCCGGTGGTGGGCTATCTGATCATGCTGAAATTCCCGTGGCAGAGCCTGTTCTGGACGATGGCGGCCATGGGCGCGCTGGTCTTTATCCTCTCGATCACGGTGCTGAAAGAGACCCATCCAGGCTCGCAAAACGCAGGCCATACGGCAACCCTTCATCCGGCCGAGACGCTGCTAAACCGCTTTTTCCTGAGTCGCCTGGCCATTACCACACTGAGCGTGGCGGTGATCCTGACGTATGTAAACGTTTCCCCGGTGTTGCTGATGGAGACCATGGGATTTGATCGCGGTGAGTATTCCACCGTGATGGCACTCACCGCGATGGTCAGTATGGCCGTCTCGTTCTCGACGCCGTTCGCACTGAATATCTTCCGTCAGCGCACGCTCATGCTAACCTCTCAGGTGCTGTTCCTCGCTGCGGGGGGGATTCTGGCGACCACCAGCACACACGCGCTGATGCTGGTAGGGATTACGCTGATTTGCGCCGGCTTCTCTGTCGGCTTTGGCGTGGCGATGAGTCAGGCGCTTGGCCCGTTCTCGCTGCGCGCGGGTGTGGCAAGCTCGGTGCTGGGTATTGCGCAGGTCTGCGGTTCGTCGCTGTGGATATGGCTGGCGGCGGTCATCGGCCTTAATGCGCTCAATATGCTGATCGGGATTCTGATTGGTTGTAGCATGCTCTGCATCACCTTACTTATGGTCATCCAGCCCGCGGCCCATTATGAAGAAGCCAATCAGCAGTCTCGATCTTAACCTGTTGTTGTGTCTGCAGCTTTTGCTGCAGGAGCGCAGCGTAACCAAAGCCGCGAAACGGATGAACGTAACCCCGTCCGCGGTAAGTAAATCGCTGGCGAAACTGCGCGACTGGTTTGACGATCCGCTGTTTGTGAAAACACCGTTAGGCCTGCTGCCGACACCGCTGACGATGAGCCTGGAGCAGGATCTGGCCGACTGGATGCAGATTGGCAATCAGATCCTCGATAAATTCCATCATGACTCCCCGGGCGGGCTGACGTTCGTGCTGGCCGCGGAAACGCCTCTGATGTTGATCCGTTTTAATGCCCTGCTCGAGCAGGTCAATCAGCGCTATCCACAGGCCACGGTAAAGATGCGCCACTGGGATTACGACTCGGTGGATGCCATTACGCGCGGAGAAGTCGATCTTGGCTTCACGGGCCGTGAAACGCATCCGCGCTCCCGCGAGCTGTTGAAGCTCATGCCGTGGTTTATCGACTACGAAATTCTGTTCAGCGACCGTCCCTGCGTCTATTTGCGCGAAGATCATCCGGCTCTTCAGGAGGAGTGGAACCTGGAGACTTTCCTGCGCTATCCGCATATCAGCATCTTCTGGGAGCGCAGCGACACCTGGGCGCTTGATGAGGTGCTCAGAGAGATGGGACGTGAGCGCAATATCGCCATGAGCCTGCCCGGTTTCGAACAGTCGATGTTTATGGCGGCGCAGCCCGGCCATAACTACATCGCCACGGCGCCACACTACTGCCATCACTATAATCAACTCCACCAGCGTAAGCTGATCGCCCTGCCCATTCCCATTGATGAAGCCCTGGCTGAAAAACTGACCGTTCCTTTCACGCTGATCTGGCATAAACGAAACAGCCATAATCCGAAAATCCTCTGGCTCCGTGAGACAATCAAAGCGCTATATGCCGCTCCAGCGCTTATTTTTGCCTAAGAAAATGTAAAGTTGGGTCCTCAGGCTTCTCTTACTCCCATTTACTGATTAAAACAGAAGGCAAGTTAAGCGATAATCATGTAACCGTTTAACCGAATACGACCATTATCAAGGAGCGAAAAATGGCAACGCACTTTGCAAGAGGGATACTGACAGAGGGACATCTCGTATCGGCCAGAATTTCATCCGCGTGTCACCAGGAAGCACGTAAACTGCCGGAGCATCGCCGGACGCGGTTTTTGGCATCCCGCGCGCTTCTCGCTGAGCTGATGTTCATGCTGTACGGCACCAGTGAACTGCCGGATATCCTCACCCAACCTGAAGGGCGCCCGGTCTTTGCCGACCCGGAGCTGCCGCGTTTCTCCATTGCCTATACGGGCAATATCATTGGCGTCGCGCTCACTACTGAAGGGGATTGCGGCCTGGACATGGAGCTTCAGCACGCAACCCGCGGCTTCCACGGCGCGAACCCGCACGATGACTACCCGCTTTCCAGTAATGAAAAGCTGTGGGTGCGTAACCAGAACGATCCCATCGAGGCCAGAGCTCAGCTCATTACCTTACGCCAGAGCATTCGAAAGCTCTGTGGCTGTGCATCAGACGACGCCAGCCTGCTGCAATTGCTTCCAGGCTCCGGACGTCTGCGTTCCGCTAAAGCCACGCTGGTAGAGGCGCTCAGCGATGCCGAAGACGTACTGATTTGGTCCATCGCGGTGACCCCCGCCATCGAACGATTGAAAATCTGGGAATTTGACAGTCAACACGGATGGAGTAGCCTTCCGGATGTGCCCGAGCGAGCCAACGAACCCGCCGCGCGCCTGATGAGATTAACCAGTTTACCGGCAGAAAAAGCATATACCCTTAGCTGATCCATTCAGGGTCATCATGATGAAACAGGAGTAATCATGTCTGATACGTTGAAAGTTGTTACGTTACTGGGAAGCCTGCGCAAAGGTTCATTTAACGGGATGGTTGCCCGCACGCTGCCTCAGCTGGCACCGGCAGGTATGGACATTAGCGCCCTGCCATCGATTGGCGACATTCCGCTTTACGACGCGGATGTGCAGCAGGAAGAAGGGTTTCCACAGAGCGTAGAAGCGCTTGCAGAGCAGATCCGCCAGGCCGACGGCGTGGTGATTGTTACGCCTGAATATAACTACTCCGTCCCGGGTGGCCTGAAGAACGCCATTGACTGGTTATCCCGTCTCCCGGAGCAACCGCTGTCGGGTAAACCGGTGCTGATCCAGACCAGCTCTATGGGCGCGATTGGCGGGGCACGCTGCCAGTACCATCTGCGTCAGATCCTGGTCTTCCTGGATGCGATGGTAATGAACAAACCGGAATTTATGGGGGGCGTGATTCAGAACAAGGTCGACCCGCAGACGGGTGAGGTGGTGGATCAAAGTACGCGTGACCATCTTTCTGGCCAGCTGACCGCGTTTGGTGATTATATTAAGCGAGTGAAAGCTTAAACGTAGCCTGATGCCCTCACTCTGGCCCTCTCCCACAGGGAGAGGGCGAAAACACAAAAGCCCTTTTCGTCGAAAAGGGCTTTCTGTTTATTTGGCATCAATAAAAACAATCTTCAGCACAAACAGCAGCGCCACAATGATGACGCACGGGCTGAGGTCGCGGAAGCGACCGGTACCAATCTTCATGACGCAGTAGGAGATAAAGCCCAGCGCGATACCTTCGGTGATCGAGAAGCTAAACGGCATCATCACCGCGGTAATAAACGCAGGCACCGCTTCGGTTAAATCATCCCACTTCACACGCGACAGGCTGGAGGTCATTAACACCCCCACGTAGATCAGCGCGCCGGCTGCTGCATACGGAGGCACCATGCCCGCCAGCGGCGACAGGAAGATCACCAGCAGGAACAGGATACCCACCACAACCGCCGTCAGACCGGTACGGCCACCCACAGAGACACCTGAAGAGGATTCAATGTAAGCGGTAACAGACGATGTACCGATAAACGCGCCGGTGACAGAGGAGACACTGTCAACGAACAGCGCCTGCTTCATGCGCGGGAATTTCCCATTCTCATCCGCCAGGCCGGCTTTGTCGGTCACGCCAATCAGCGTACCGGAGGAGTCAAACAGGTTAACCAGC
The DNA here is from genome assembly GCF_003635055.1 of Enterobacter sp. WPR_3_1. NCBI lineage: Bacteria > Pseudomonadati > Pseudomonadota > Gammaproteobacteria > Enterobacterales > Enterobacteriaceae > Enterobacter > Enterobacter sp. WPR_3_1. The sequence continues at coordinate 211,596 of NZ_RBXU01000014.1, forward strand.
ATGAAGGAGAAAATCACGCCCGCCAGACCCAGGTTCAGGGAGCCAGCCAGATCGACGTGCCCAATGACGGTAGACACGCTCGGTGGCGCGGAGACAATCCCTTTGTACTGCACATCGCCCAGCATCCAGCCCAGCAGCGTGGTGACCACGATGGAAACCAGCACGGCCGCATGAATATTGCGCGAAGCCAGGATAGCGATGATAAAGAAGCCCAGCACGCCCAGCAGCACGTTGTGCGAGGTCAGGTGACCGATGCTCACCAGCGTGTCCGGGTTAGCCACGATAACGCCTGCGTTTTTCAGACCCATCATGCCGATAAACAGACCAATACCGCTGGTAATGCCCACGCGCAGGCTCACCGGAATATTGGCTATCATCCAGTAACGTACGCGGAAAATGGTCAGCAACAGCAGGCCAACCGCGCCCCAGAAGATAGCGCCCATGCCGACCTGCCATGGCAGACCCATCGCCTGGACGACCACGAACGCGAAGAAAGCGTTCAGACCCATTGCCGGGGCCAGCGCCACGGGCAGGTTAGCGAACAGACCCATCAGGATACTGCCCAGCGCAGCGATCAGACAGGTGGTCACGAAGACGGCGCTGGTGTCCATGCCAGCAACGCCCAAAATTTGTGGGTTAACAAAAACGATATAGACCATCGTCAGGAAGGTGGTGAAACCGGCGATCACTTCGGTGCGTGCCGTTGTGCCGTGCTCACGCAGTTTAAACACGCGCTCAAGCAGACCCTGACCAGATGTCTGGGTAGTGTGTTGTTGACTCATCATCAATTTCCGAACAAGGAGGGAAAATTCGTCGCTATCCTATACCAAAATGCGACAATAGTGGCGGTTACGAGAGACATTTTTTCATTGATTTTGCTTATACGGCAACGATTGCGTCTCATTAAACTGCCGTACGTAAACGTTAAACTTGTAAAAAGGGAAAGGCATGTCCGGAATTGAAGCGGTATTTTTCGACTGCGACGGTACGCTGGTCGACAGTGAGGTCATTTGTTCCCGCGCGTATGTGACCATGTTCAGGGAATTTGGCATTACGCTGGATCTCGAAGAGGTGTTTAAACGCTTTAAAGGCGTGAAGCTCTACGAGATCATCGACATCATTAACGAAGAGCACGGTGTGGATCTGGCGAAAGCAGATCTGGAGCCGGTCTACCGCGCCGAGGTCGCACGCCTCTTCGACTCCGAGCTGGAGGTCATTGCCGGGGCGAATGCGCTTCTGGATGCGATGACGGTGCCCATCTGCGTGGTCTCGAACGGTCCGGTCAGCAAAATGCAGCACTCGCTGGGTAAGCTTGAAATGTTGCACCACTTCCCGGAAAAACTGTTCAGCGGCTACGATATCCAGCGCTGGAAGCCAGACCCGGCGTTGATGTTCCACGCAGCAAAAGCGATGAACGTTAACGTGGCGAACTGCATTCTGGTGGATGACTCTTCTGCGGGAGCGCAGTCGGGAATTGATGCGGGTATGGAGGTGTTTTACTTCTGCGCCGATCCGCACAACAAACCGATCGATCACCCAAAAGTGACGACCTTCACCGATCTGGCGCAGCTGCCAGAATTGTGGAAGGCTCGCGGGTGGAATATTACTCGCTGAAAAAAAGCCGGATAGCGCTGACGCTTATCCGGCCTATAAGGTTCGCAGGCCCGGTAAGCGCAGCAGCACCGGGCATGTTAGCGCATCACTCTTTCGGATCTTTACCCGCCAGCAGCTTGTCCAGCTCATCGCCGCCAACGTGACGGAAATCCTGTCCTTTCACGAAGTAGAAGATGTATTCGCAAATGTTCTGGCAACGGTCACCGATACGCTCGATTGAGCGCGCGCAGAACAGCGCGGTCAGGACGCTTGGGATCGTACGGGAGTCTTCCATCATGTAGGTCATCAGCTGACGCACGATGCCTTCATACTCCTGGTCGACCTTTTTGTCTTCACGGTAGATACGTACCGCTTCGTCCAGATCCATACGCGCAAAGGCATCCAGTACGTCATGCAGCATCTGCACGGTATGACGACCCAGCGACTCGAGGCTCACCAGCAGTGGCTGGTGCTGCTGAGAGAATTTCTCCAGCGCGGTGCGGCAGATTTTATCTGCAACGTCACCAATACGCTCCAGCTCGGCGATGGTTTTGATGATCGCCATAACCAGACGCAGGTCGCTCGCCGTTGGCTGACGCTTGGCGATAATACGCACGCAGGCTTCATCAATGGCGACTTCCATCATATTGACGTTTTTATCACCTTCGATAACGCGCTTTGCCAGCTCGCTGTCCTGGTTGTGCATCGCGGTAATGGCATCGGAAAGCTGCTGCTCAACCATGCCACCCATGGTCATCACCTGAGTGCGAATACTTTCCAGCTCTGCGTTGAACTGGCCTGAAATGTGTTTGTTAAGATTGAGATTGTCCATAGCGCGCTCCTGAATCAACCGTAACGACCGGTGATATAGTCTTCTGTTTGCTTTTTAGCGGGCTTGGTGAACAGATCGTCCGTATTACTGAACTCAATCAACTCGCCCAGGTACATAAACGCCGTGTAATCGGAACAACGCGCAGCCTGCTGCATGTTGTGGGTCACGATAACCACGGTGTAATCCTGCTTCAGCTCGGTGATCAACTCTTCAATACGGCCGGTTGAGATCGGGTCCAGAGCTGAACACGGCTCATCCAGCAACAACACTTCCGGGCGAATGGCGATACCACGCGCAATGCACAGACGCTGCTGCTGACCACCGGAGAGAGAGTAACCGCTCTGGTGCAACTTATCTTTGGTTTCGTTCCATAATGCGGCCTTGGTCAAAGCCCACTGAACGCGCTCATCCATATCCGTACGGGAGAGCTTTTCAAACAGACGTACGCCAAAGGCGATGTTGTCATAGATGGACATCGGGAACGGCGTCGGTTTCTGGAACACCATCCCGACTTTTGCACGCAGCAGGGCGATATCCTGGCTGTTGGTCAGAATGTTATCGCCGTCCAGGATGATTTCACCTTCGGCACGCTGCTCCGGATAGAGCGAATACATTTTGTTAAAGGTACGCAGTAGCGTGGATTTACCACAGCCAGACGGACCGATAAATGCCGTGACCTGGTTCCTGGCGATATCCAGGTTGATGTTCTTCAGGGCATGGAATTTGCCGTAGTAGAAGTTCAAATCACGAACCTGAATCTTACCCGGGGCAGTATCAACCATACTCATTGACTCATTTCCTCATTCGGCGCCGCGATCTGCCGCGCCGTAAAAATTTAACCGTGTTTCTGCTTCGCGAAAATGACGCGCGCCAGAATGTTCAGCAACAGTACGCAAAGGGTAATGATCAGCACCCCGGCCCAGGCCAGCTGCTGCCATTCCGCGAATGGGCTCATCGCAAATTTAAAAATCGTCACCGGCAGGTTGGCGATCGGCTGCATCATGTCCGTACTCCAGAACTGGTTGGAGAGGGCAGTAAACAGCAGCGGCGCCGTTTCGCCTGCAATACGGGCAATGGCCAGCAGGATACCGGTCATGATCCCCGATACGGAGGCTTTCAGCGTAATCGCGGAGATCATTTTCCACTTCGGCGTGCCCAGCGCGTAAGCCGCTTCACGCAGGCTATCCGGCACCAGTTTCAGCATGTTCTCGGTGGTACGAATGACGATAGGTACCTGCAGCAGCGCCAGCGCAATCACACCTGCCCAGCCGGAGAAGTGTTCCATTTGCGCCACCACAATGGTGTAAACAAACAGACCGACCACGATAGACGGCGCAGACAGCAGGATGTCGTTAATGAAACGAATCACCTCTGCCAGCCAGGATTTACGCCCGTACTCCGCCAGATAAATCCCCGCCATAATGCCAAGCGGTGTACCAACTACCGTCGCCCAGAGGATCAGCAAACCGCTGCCCGCCAGGGCATTCGCCAGGCCGCCGCCCGCCGTATTTGGCGGCGGCGTCATCTCGGTGAACAGTGACAGCGACATCCCGTCGATGCCGCGCACAACGGTCGAGAACAGGATCCAGACCAGCCAGAACAGACCGAACGCCATCGTTGCCATTGAGAGCGTCAACGCAACGCGGTTTTTGAAACGACGCTTCGCCTGCATTTTGCGACGGGATTCCGCCAGCGCAGTGGTGCTTTGCATTTCGAGAGTTGCCATTAGCGTGCCCCCTCATTTTTTGCGAGACGCAGGATCATCAGCTTGGAGATCGCCAGCACAATGAAGGTAATCACAAACAGGATCAGGCCCAGTTCCATCAGCGCCGCGACGTGCAGCCCGGATTCCGCTTCGGCAAATTCATTCGCCAGTGCGGAAGTAATACTGTTACCCGGCATGTAGAGGGAGGCGCTGTCGAGCTGGTAGGTGTTACCGATAATAAAGGTCACCGCCATGGTTTCACCCAAAGCACGGCCTAACCCCAGCATGACGCCGCCAATCACCCCATTTTTGGTGAACGGAAGGACGATGCGCCAGATAACTTCCCAGGTGGTGCAGCCGATGCCGTAGGCCGACTCTTTCATCATCACCGGGGTTTGTTCGAAGACATCGCGCATTACCGCCGCAATGTACGGAATAATCATAATGGCGAGGATCACCCCCGCAGCCAGAATACCGATACCGAAAGCCGGGCCAGAGAACAGGGTGCCGACAAACGGAATGGCGGAGAGAACATTACCCACCGGTTCCTGGAAGTACGTTGCGAACAGGGGAGCAAAGATAAACAGGCCCCACATGCCGTACACGATACTTGGAATAGCGGCCAGCAGTTCAATGGCGATACCCAGTGGACGTCGCAGCCAGCCCGGCGCCAGTTCCGTCAGGAACAGGGCAATACCAAAGCTCACCGGCACCGCAATCAGCAGGGCGATAAACGACGTCACCAGCGTGCCGTAAATCGGCACCAGCGCACCGTAGATATCGTTCGGCGCATCCCACTCTTTGGTCCACAGGAAGGAGAAACCGAATTTCTGGATGCTCGGCCAGGAGGAGAAAATCAGGGACACGATAATGCCGCCCAGCAGCAATAGCACAATCAGCGCAGCCAGTTTGACCAGCGCGCTGAAAATCATGTCACCTTTTTTACCCGGAGGGTTAAATGCAGGCTTTGTTGCAGCCATAAATCACTCTTCTGTTAAACGCGTTTACGAAATCGGCGGATAGCGCGAGCGCCACCCGCCATTTTCGTCAGAATACTAAATTAATACAATGCTTTACCGCTACTGTCTTTCACGTTGGTTTTCCATGCAGCGCGAATCTGCTCAACCACGTTGTCCGGCAGGGTGGCGTAATCCAGAGCGTTAGCCTGTTTGCCGCCGTTTTTGTACGCCCAGTCGAAGAACTTCAACACTTCAGCGCCCTGCTCAGGTTTCTTCTGCTCTTTGTGAACCAGAATGAAGGTGGTAGAGGTGATTGGCCACGCACCATCGCCTTTCTGGTTAGTCAGATCCTGAGCGAAGGATTTGCTCCAGTCAGCGCCTTTTGCAGCGTTAGCAAAGTTCTCTTCAGTCGGGCTGACTGGCTTGCCATCGGCAGAAACCAGTTTGGTGTAGGACAGGTTGTTCTGCTTAGCGTACGCATACTCTACATAGCCGATAGAACCAGGCAGACGCTGTACGAACGCGGCGATACCGTCGTTGCCTTTACCACCCAGACCGGTTGGCCAGTTAACGGTAGAGCCGGAACCGACTTTAGATTTCCACTCTTCGTTCACTTTCGCCAGGTAGCTGGTGAAAACGAAAGAGGTACCGGAACCATCTGCACGACGAACCACTGCGATGTTCTGCGAAGGCAGTTTGACACCCGGGTTCAGTTTGGTGATGGCTTCGTCATCCCATTTTTTGATTTTACCGAGGTAGATGTCACCCAGGGTTTTGCCGTCCAGGACCAGCTCGCCTGATTTCAGGCCTGGAATGTTAACGGCCAGCACAACACCACCGATAACGGTCGGGAACTGGAACAGGCCTTCCTGCGCCAGTTTGTCATCAGACAGTGGAGCGTCTGATGCGCCGAAATCAACGGTATTCGCGGTAATTTGTTTTACGCCACCGGAGGAGCCGATACCCTGATAGTTAACCTTGTTACCGGTTTCTTTCTGGTAGGTATCCGCCCATTTGGCATACACCGGCGCAGGGAAGGTTGCACCAGCGCCAGTCAGGCTTGCTTCTGCAAATACAGAGAACGCGCTCAGAGATAAGGTCGCGGCGACAACAGTTGCGACAGTGGTACGCATAACTTTCATAATGTCTCCTGCAAGATTTTCGTAAATCGTTGTTTAGTGGCTACGATGAGCAAAATAGGACAAACAGGTGACAGATAAATGTACGAATTATGACAGTTTTATGACAATGAAAATTTAACTTAAATATCAGTAAAAATTCATTTAATTATCATCTAGTTAACCACTTACATGACAGCAAGTTTTCAGAAATATTTTCTTTATGTGACACTGAAAAAAGTAGCTGAAGATGACAGATTGTCATAAATAAAAATGCGGATGGGTTGATTAAAAACAAACCAGGAAGGGTAAAAAAGCTCCACCCGAAGGTGGAGCCTGAGGGGATTATTCTACGGTGACCGATTTCGCCAGGTTACGTGGCTGGTCAACGTCAGTGCCTTTGATCAGCGCGACGTGGTAGGCCAGCAACTGCAGCGGAACGGTGTAGAAGATAGGGGCAATCACCTCTTCCACATGCGGCATCTCGATGATGTGCATATTGTCGCTGCTTGCAAAGCCGGCGTCTTTATCGGCGAAGACGTACAGTACACCACCGCGGGCGCGGACTTCTTCGATATTGGACTTCAATTTTTCCAGCAGTTCGTTGTTAGGTGCTACAACGATGACCGGCATGTCTGCGTCAATCAGCGCCAGCGGGCCGTGTTTCAGCTCGCCTGCTGCGTAAGCTTCCGCGTGGATGTAGGAGATCTCTTTCAGCTTCAACGCGCCTTCCAGCGCAATTGGATACTGATCGCCACGGCCGAGGAACAGGGCGTGATGTTTGTCAGAGAAATCTTCCGCCAGCGCTTCAATGCGTTTGTCCTGAGACAGCATCTGCTCAATACGGCTTGGCAGCGCCTGCAGGCCATGAACGATGTCATGCTCAACAGCCGCATCCTGCCCTTTCAGGCGCGCCAGTTTCGCCACCAGCATCAGCAGAACGGTCAGCTGAGTGGTAAATGCTTTGGTGGAGGCCACGCCGATTTCCGTGCCTGCGTTGGTCATCAGCGCCAGATCGGATTCACGAACCAGCGAAGAACCCGGCACGTTACAGATGGCCAGAGAGCCCAGATAACCCAGCTCTTTAGAGAGACGCAACGCCGCCAGGGTGTCCGCCGTTTCGCCAGACTGGGAAAGGGTGATCATCAGGCTATTACGACGCACCGCGGATTTGCGGTAGCGGAATTCTGAAGCGATTTCCACGTCACACGGAACACCGGCCAGGGATTCAAACCAGTAGCGGGAGACCATACCGGAGTTGTAGGAGGTACCGCAGGCCACGATCTGAATATGCTCAACCTTACCGAGCAGCTCATTGGCGTTGGCACCCAGTTCGCTCAGGTCCACCTCGCCGTGGCTGATGCGCCCGGTCAGGGTATTTTTGATGGCGTTCGGCTGCTCGTAAATTTCTTTCTGCATGTAGTGACGGTAAGCGCCTTTGTCGCCTGCGTCGTACTGCAGATTGGATTCGATCTCCGGGCGTTTCACCGGCTCGCCTTTGGTATCGAATACCGTCACGCTGCGACGCGTCACTTCCGCGATATCACCCTCTTCCAGGAAGATAAAGCGACGGGTAACCGGCAGAAGTGCCAGCTGGTCAGAGGCGATAAAGTTCTCGCCCATGCCCAGACCGATAACCATTGGGCTACCGGAACGTGCGGCCAGCAGCGTGGACGGATCGCGTGAATCCATGATTACCGTACCGTACGCACCGCGCAGCTGAGGGATCGCGCGCAGCACCGCTTCACGCAGTGTACCGCCCTGCTCCAGCTCCCAGTGAACCAGGTGAGCAATAACTTCGGTGTCGGTTTCAGAGACGAAGGTATAGCCGCGCGCTTTAAGTTCTTCGCGCAGCGGTTCGTGGTTTTCGATAATGCCGTTATGCACGACCACGATGTGTTCGGACACATGCGGGTGCGCATTGCCTTCAGACGGTTCGCCGTGGGTCGCCCAGCGGGTGTGCGCAATACCCGTGCCACCGTGCAGCGGATGATCTTCCGCAGCCTGGGCCAGCATCTGCACTTTACCGAGACGACGCAGACGGGTCATATGCCCTTCTGCATCCACAACTGCCAGACCGGCAGAGTCGTAACCACGGTATTCCAGACGACGTAAACCTTCGAGAAGGATTTCAGCAATATCACGCTGCGCAACTGCGCCAACAATTCCACACATAGTTTAATTTCCTGATTATGGCGTTATGCCATGCGTTGTCGCTGACCTGTATTTGCCCTTTCCGGGCACCCCGAGCCTTGTAGAGAGTGGGGTTATTGTTATAAGTACTGCCTTTGGGGGGAGGATTATGTTATCCCCTCACCCCATCCCTCTCCCCAGAGGGGTGAGGGCAAAAAACACCGCACCGAACGAGCTCTCTCCTCGCGGGAGAGAGCAGGGTGCAGGTCGTTACTTTTTCTTCACTGGGCGTTTCCAGCCCTGCTTGTGAACCTGCGGCACGCGGCTCAGCACCAGCTCATTGTCGGCAACATCGCGCGTCACGGTCGTCCCGGCGGCAATGGTTACCCCGTTCCCGACCGTCACCGGTGCCACCAGCTGGGTATCAGAACCGACAAACACATCATCACCGATGATGGTTTTAAACTTGTTGGCACCGTCATAGTTGCAGGTGATTGTTCCTGCACCAATGTTCACGTTATCGCCAATTTCTGCATCGCCCAGGTAGGTTAAATGGCCGGCTTTGGAACCTTTGCCCAGACGCGCTTTTTTCATCTCAACGAAGTTGCCAACATGGGCGCCTTCGAGCAATTCAGCGCCAGGGCGCAGGCGTGCGAACGGTCCAATGGTGCATGCCGCGTCCAGATGTGCATCTTCAACCACACTGTACGGGCTAATGTCGCAGTCGTCACCGATGACGCTGTTTTTGATAACACAACCGGCACCAATTTTGACGCGGTGGCCAAGCGTGACGTTGCCTTCAAGGATAACGTTAGTATCGATTTCAACGTCGCGCCCGTGAGATAAGGTCCCGCGCAGATCGAAACGCGCCGGGTCGCGCAGCATAACGCCTGCCAGGAGCAGTTTTTCAGCCTGTTCGGACTGATAAACGCGTTCCAGGCGAGAAAGCTGAAGGCGGTTATTCACCCCTTCGGTTTCGCTAATGCGTGCCGGATGAACCGCCGCAATCTCACGCCCTTCCTGATAGGCCATCGCGATGATGTCGGTGATGTAGTACTCACCCTGCGCATTATTGTTGTTGAGCTTCGACAGCCAGCGCTTCAGGTCCGCACCATTGGCAATCAGGATACCGGTGTTGATCTCCTGAATCTGACGCTGTGCGTCGCTGGCATCTTTATGCTCAACGATACCCGTTACGTTACCGTTTTCGCGGGTAATGCGGCCATAGCCGGTCGGATCGTCAAGCACGACGGTTAACAACCCGATGCCACCCTGCGGTTTAGCTTCACGCAGGCGGGCAAGGGTGTCGACAGAGATCAGCGGGACGTCGCCGTAAAGCATCAGAATATCTTCGTCATCCGCAAAGAACGGGGCGGCCTGCTGCATGGCGTGTCCGGTCCCCAACTGTTCTGCCTGAAGCACCCAGTTGAGTTTGTCATCGTTCAGCGTCTTTTTAAGCAGATCGCCGCCGTGACCATAGACCAGATGGACCTGACGGGCACCCAGTTCATTAGCGGCATCAATGACATGCTGCACCATCGGCTTTCCTGCCAGCGTGTGCAGTACCTTTGGAAGATCGGAATACATGCGGGTACCTTTACCGGCGGCAAGGATGACCACGCTCATTGTATTGTTCAACATACGCGTCCTGACTGTAATTTGAGTAAGAAGTTAAACCCGTTGACGTTGAAAATTCTACATATTTTGCGTCATAAAATGGAATGGCGTTAAAACGTTCAACATCAGTCAATAATGGCTATTTGAGGCGATTTTTAGGGGCAGAGTAAACCCATTTTTCTCTGGAAAATAGCCTTCTCGCGATAAGTCGCTAGCACACACAATAGCTTAGCTATTCTTTTGGATCATGAATAAAGATCGGTGTGATACGAAACCATAAAAAAAGCCAGCCTGGAAACCAGACTGGCTTTGTGCTTTTCAAGCCGGTGTTACATCGCTTTTTTGGTCAACTCGATAACGCGCAGTTTCGCGATCGCTTTGGCCAGCTCCGCAGACGCCTGAGCGTAATCCACGTCACCATGAGAGCTGCTAATGTGCTCTTCAGCCTTACGCTTCGATTCCAGGGCTCGTGCTTCGTCGAGATCCTGGCCACGAATAGCGGTATCGGCCAGAACGGTCACGCTGCCAGGCTGCACTTCAAGAATGCCGCCGGACAGATAGATAAACTCTTCATGACCGAACTGTTTAACGATGCGGATCATACCAGGCTTAATGGCGGTGAGCAGCGGTGCGTGACCCGGGAAAATACCCAGTTCACCTTCACTACCCGTTACCTGGATTTTCTCGACCAGACCAGAGAACATTTGTTGCTCTGCGCTGACGACGTCCAGGTGGTAAGTCATTGCCATATCACCCTCCGATTAAGGCGTTAAAGTTTTTTGGCTTTTTCCACGGCTTCGTCGATGGAACCAACCATGTAGAACGCCTGCTCCGGCAGGTGATCGTATTCGCCTTCCATGATGCCTTTAAAGCCACGGATGGTGTCTTTCAGGGAAACGTATTTACCCGGAGAACCGGTGAATACTTCCGCAACGAAGAACGGCTGGGACAGGAAGCGCTGGATCTTACGCGCACGTGCTACCACCAGTTTGTCTTCTTCAGACAGCTCATCCATACCCAGGATGGCGATGATGTCTTTCAGTTCCTGGTAACGCTGCAGCAGGGACTGTACGCCACGCGCGGTGTCGTAGTGTTCCTGACCCACAACCAGTGGATCCAGCTGACGGCTGGTGGAGTCCAGCGGGTCAACGGCCGGGTAGATACCCAGAGACGCGATCTGACGGCTCAGTACCACGGTTGCGTCAAGGTGCGCAAAGGTGGTGGCTGGGGATGGGTCAGTCAAGTCATCCGCAGGTACGTATACCGCCTGAACGGAGGTGATAGAACCGGTTTTGGTTGAGGTGATACGTTCCTGAAGAACACCCATCTCTTCCGCCAGCGTCGGCTGATAACCTACCGCTGAAGGCATACGACCCAGCAGTGCAGATACTTCAGTGCCGGCCAGGGTGTAACGATAGATGTTATCAACGAACAGCAGAACGTCACGGCCTTCGTCACGGAACTTCTCAGCCATAGTCAGGCCAGTCAGCGCAACGCGCAGACGGTTTCCTGGTGGCTCGTTCATCTGGCCGTAAACCAGGGATACTTTGTCCAGAACGTTGGAGTCGGTCATTTCGTGGTAGAAGTCGTTACCCTCACGAGTACGTTCACCTACGCCCGCAAATACGGAGTAACCAGAGTGCTCGATCGCGATGTTACGGATCAGCTCCATCATGTTTACGGTTTTACCTACACCCGCACCACCGAACAGACCAACTTTACCGCCCTTCGCAAACGGACACATCAGGTCGATAACTTTGATGCCGGTTTCCAGCAGTTCCTGAGAGCTGGACAGCTCTTCGTAGGAAGGTGCTGCGCGGTGGATAGCCCAACGCTCTTCTTCACCGATGTCGCCTTTCATGTCGATTGGTTGACCCAATACGTTCATGATACGACCCAGTGTTGCTTTACCTACCGGGACTTCGATCGGGTGCTCAAGGTCTTTAACTTCCAGACCACGACGCAGACCGTCGGAAGAACCCATCGCGATGGTACGCACGATACCGCCGCCGAGCTGCTGCTGAACTTCCAGCACCAGGCTCTCGTTACCATTCTGTACCTCAAGCGCGTCGTACACGCGTGGTACGGCGTCCTGAGGGAACTCGACGTCCACCACGGCGCCGATTACCTGGACAATCTTTCCAGTAGCCATCTTGAATCCTCTACGTAATTCGTAAACCTGGTTAAACCGCGGCGGCCCCCGAGACGATCTCGGTGAGTTCCTGAGTAATGCTGGCCTGACGAGCTTTGTTGTAAACCAACTGCAGCTCTTTAATCAGGCTGCCGCCATTATCGGTCGCGGCTTTCATCGCCACCATTCGTGCGGCCTGCTCGCTGGCCAGGTTTTCTACAACGCCCTGATAAACCTGAGATTCAACGTAACGACGCAGCAGGGTATCCAACAGCGGTTTCGGATCGGGTTCATACAGGTAATCCCAGGATTTTTGCTTCAGCTCGTCATCTTCTGATGCCGGTAAAGGCAGCATCTGAGTGAGCGTTGGAACCTGAGACATGGTGTTAATAAATTTGTTGCTGACAACGTACAGTCTGTCCAGACGGCCTTCATCATAAGCCTGCAACATCACTTTAACCGGGCCGATCAACTCGGACAGGGAAGGGTTATCACCCATACCCGTCACCTGAGCGACAATGTTGCCACCAACGGAGTTAAAGAAAGAGACGCCTTTAGAGCCGATCATTGCGATATCGCACTGAACGCCTTTTTCAGACCATGCTTTCATATCCGCCAGCAGTTTTTTGAACAGGTTAATGTTCAAGCCGCCACACAGACCACGGTCGGTCGACACCACCAGGTAGCCCACGCGCTTAACGTCGCGTTCTTCCAGGTAAGGGTGCTTATATTCCAGATTACCGTTTGCAAGGTGACCAATCACTTTGCGCATGGTTTCTGCATAAGGACGGCTGGCCGCCATGCGATCCTGCGATTTACGCATTTTGGAAGCGGCGACCATCTCCATCGCTTTAGTGATCTTTTGCGTGTTCTGGACGCTTGCGATCTTACTACGTATCTCTTTTGCGCCGGCCATGAGCTTCTCCTCAATGCCAGGCGGCTTGTCCTGAGACAAGCCGCCGGACGATTACCAGGATTGGGTTGCTTTGAAGGAATCGAGGATAGCTTTCAGCTTGCCTTCGATTTCGTCGTTATAGCCACCGGTCTGGTTGATCTCTTGCATCAGCGGAGCGTGATCACGGTCGACGTAAGCCAGCAGAGCGGCTTCGAAGCTACCGATTTTCGCCAGTTCCACATCTTCGAGGTAACCGCGTTCAGCCGCGAACAGAACCAGGCCCTGCTGAGCAACAGACATTGGTGCGTACTGTTTTTGCTTCAGCAGCTCGGTCACTTTCTGACCGTGGCTCAGCTGTTTACGGGTTGCTTCGTCCAGATCGGATGCGAACTGAGAGAACGCAGCCAGTTCACGATACTGTGCCAGCGCGGTACGAATACCACCGGACAGTTTCTTGATGATCTTGGTCTGAGCAGCACCACCCACACGGGATACGGAGATACCCGGGTTAACTGCCGGACGAATACCGGAGTTAAACAGGTTGGTTTCCAGGAAGATCTGACCATCGGTAATGGAGATTACGTTGGTCGGAACGAACGCGGAAACGTCACCCGCCTGGGTTTCAATGATTGGCAGCGCGGTCAGAGAGCCGGTTTTACCCTTCACTTCACCTTTGGTGAAGTTCTCGACGTATTCCGCGTTAACGCGGGAAGCACGCTCCAGCAGACGAGAGTGGAGGTAGAATACGTCGCCAGGGAACGCTTCACGTCCAGGTGGACGACGGAGCAGCAGGGAAACCTGACGATATGCAACGGCCTGTTTAGACAGGTCATCGTATACGATCAGCGCATCTTCACCACGGTCACGGAAGTATTCGCCCATTGCGCAACCGGCGTATGGTGCCAGGTATTGCAGTGCAGCAGATTCAGAAGCGGTCGCCACAACAACGATGGTGTTAGACAGCGCGCCGTGCTCTTCCAGTTTACGAACCACGTTAGAAATGGTGGACGCTTTCTGGCCGATAGCCACGTACACACATTTGATGCCGGAGTCACGCTGGTTGATGATGGCGTCGATAGCCATCGCGGTTTTACCGGTCTGACGGTCACCGATGATCAGTTCACGCTGGCCACGACCGATTGGAATCATGGCATCAACGGACTTATAACCAGTCTGCACTGGCTGATCAACGGACTGACGGTCGATAACGCCTGGTGCGATAACTTCGATTGGGGAGAAGCCATCGTGCTCAACCGGACCTTTACCGTCGATTGGCGCACCCAGGGTGTTAACAACGCGACCCAGCAGGCCACGGCCAACCGGCACTTCCAGAATACGGCCAGTACACTTAACCTTCATGCCTTCGGCGAGGTCAGCGTATGGACCCATCACAACTGCACCTACGGAGTCGCGCTCCAGGTTCAGTGCGATAGCGTAACGGTTACCCGGCAGGGAAATCATCTCACCCTGCATACAATCGGCCAGGCCGTGGATGCGGATAACACCGTCACTTACAGAAACAATAGTACCTTCGTTGTGAGCTTCGCTCACAACACTGAACTGAGCAATGCGCTGCTTGATCAGTTCGCTGATTTCGGTGGAATTCAGTTGCATGCTCCAGTCCCCTTAAGACTGCAAGACGTCTGCAAGGCGTTCAAGACGGCCGCGTACGCTGCCATCAATGACCATATCACCCGAACGGATGATTACGCCTGCCATTACAGACTTATCGATTTTGCAATTCAGCTTAACTTTGCGTGACAGACGTTTTTCCATCGCGGCGGTGATTTTCGCAAGCTGTTCATCACTCAGTTCAGTCGCAGAAGTCACTTCGACTTCAGCGGTAGCTTCACTAAGGGCACGTAAGTGCTCAAACTGCTCGAGAACATCCGGGAGCACACGGAGACGACCATTTTCTGCCATTACCTTAATCAGGTTCTGACCATTGGCATCCAGTTGCTCTCCGCACACGGCGATAAACGACGCGGCGAGAGTTTCAGGCGCTAACGCACCAGAAAGCAACTCGGCCATTTGTTCGTTTTTCGTCACCTCAGCGGCAAACGCCAGCATATCCTGCCAGCGATCGACATTTTGGTGTTCGACAGCAAAGTCAAAAGCTGCTTTGGCGTAGGGGCGAGCTACCGTAACAAATTCAGACATCAGCCCCTCCCTCCTTACAGTTCAGCGACAAGTTTGTCCACGATGTCGCTGTTAGCAGCTTCATCCACGGAACGTTCGATGATCTTCTCGGCGCCAGCAACAGCCAGAATCGCAACCTGCTTACGCAGTTCTTCGCGAGCACGTTTACGCTCAGCTTCAATTTCAGCCTGAGCTTGTGTCACGATCTTAGTACGTTCCTGTTCTGCTTCAGCTTTGGCTTCGTCCAGGATCTGCGAACGGCGTTTGTTAGCCTGTTCGATGATAACCTGAGCTTCCGCTTTCGCTTTTTTCAGCTGGTCTGTCGCGTTGGCCTGTGCAAGGTCCAAATCTTTCTTAGCGCGTTCTGCAGAAGCCAGACCGTCAGCAATTTCTTTCTGACGTTTTTCGATGGCAGCCATTAAAGGCGGCCATACATACTTCATGCAGAACCAGACAAAGAGAATAAACGCGATGGCCTGGCCGAGGATTGTTGCGTTCATATTCACAGCACAATACCTCTTTAATATCTGTGGCTTAGGGTTTTAAAACTACTACTACGCGACAGCAAACATCACGTACAGACCCAGACCTACAGCGATCATTGGGATAGCATCCACCAGACCCATAACGATAAAGAACTGAGTACGCAGCAGAGGAATCAGATCAGGTTGACGCGCTGCGCCTTCCAGGAATTTGCCCCCGAGGATGCCGATACCGATCGCAGCACCGATAGCCGCCAGACCCATCATCACAGCGGCAGCCATGTACAGCAGATCCATATTCAGGTTTTCCATGACAGTCTCCAGTTTGTTTCAATTAAAACGTAGTAGTGTTGGTAAAAAATCAGTGCTCTTCAGACGCCATCGACAGATAGACGATCGTCAGAACCATGAAGATAAAGGCTTGCAGCGTAATGATCAGGATGTGGAAAATGGCCCAAGGCACATTCAGAATCCACTGTGACCACCACGGCAGAAGACCCGCGATCAGAATGAAAATCAGCTCACCCGCATACATGTTGCCGAACAGTCGCAGACCCAGTGAAACAGGTTTGGACAGCAGGCTAACGCCTTCCAGGATCAGGTTGACCGGAATAAACGCCCAGTGGTTGAACGGCTGCAAGGTAAGCTCTTTCACGAAGCCGCTTACGCCTTTCATTTTGATGCTGTAGAAAAGAATCAGGATAAACACGCCCAGCGCCATCGACAGGGTGATGTTCACGTCAGCGGACGGCACCACGCGCAGTGCTGGCAGACCGAGGACATGTTCGCCAATCCACGGCAGGAAATCGATTGGCAGCAGGTCCATCAGGTTCATCAGGAACACCCAAACGAACACGGTCAGGGCCAGCGGAGCAATCAGCTTGCTCTTACCATGGTACATGTCTTTGACGCTGCCATGGACGAAGCCGATGATCATTTCGATGAACGTCTGGAATTTCCCTGGAACACCGCTGGTCGCTCTTTTCGCAACACCGCGGAACATGGCCAGGAACAGAAGACCCAAAACGACCGAGAAGAACATGGAGTCGATGTTGATCGTCCAGAAGGTGGCCGGGGGGTTATGCGGATCCACCAGCGAGAATGTACGCAGGTCCATCTGAAGGTTATTCAGATGGTGACCTATGTAATCCTGCGGCGTCATATTTTCTGAAGCCATGATGCCTTTTACCCTTTGTTGTTGATTACAGCTGGAGCCAGAACTTGTACCACCAGCACCAAAACCCACGTTGCTATCAGCGGCATGAATACCACTTTCAAAACCGCCAGCGCCATCACCAGTAGAGCAAAGGTCAGCAACACCTTACACACTTCACCGAGAGCGAAGGACCAGGCCACACGGCCTTTGGCGGGTGTATGCGCCTGATGACGCCAGGCAAAAATCATAAACAATACGTTTGGCAGAACAACCGCCAAACCCCCGCACACGGCGGAGATGCCCCAGAAGGGGTCTTTGAGGCTAAACAGCAGTCCACTTGCTATCACAGCCAGAAACTGAATGAACAGAAGCTTACGAGCAACGTTTCTACTCAAGAGCGACACAGACATCACGTTTTTACTCCTGCTCCCTTCGAGGTATGCCGCGTGTCGTATAAAACGTCCTTTAAGGCTCAGAGTCAAGCATCAAAAAGCGGTCAAATTATACGGTGCGCACCCGTGATTTCAAACATTAAGTAGCGAAAAGGTGAATAAATGTTTAAATATTTTTCCCCGCCGCTATTTTTTAACTTTTCCTGAAAGCCACGACCTTCGACCAAA
This sequence comes from Enterobacter sp. WPR_3_1, assembly GCF_003635055.1. NCBI lineage: Bacteria > Pseudomonadati > Pseudomonadota > Gammaproteobacteria > Enterobacterales > Enterobacteriaceae > Enterobacter > Enterobacter sp. WPR_3_1. Next base: position 228,976 of record NZ_RBXU01000014.1, read on the forward strand.
ACTGCAAACAGCGCGAAAACGTTGGCTACAAAGCGTGCACGAGATCACAAAATACACATTTGCGATAAGGGTGTATTTATCAAAGACGCAAATCGGTTTATTTCATCTTAATGAAATTAAAGACAAATTATCGTAACTATTTTCAAAACAGCCCGGTATACAATAAAAACCTTTTATTGACATTCTTAATAAATATTTAACATTCGATTCTGGTTGCCGTATTCCACTTTTAGCAGGCTGATATTTTCGATGTTGACTATCTTCATGCTGAACAATGGCTGTTACGTTAACCGTTAGAAAAACCTTAGTAACACAGAGGTTAAACTCTCTTCGGTAAAACCCGAGAATAAGTGCTGTTATTTAACATGGTCAGAACAGCACGAATTCCACAATTTTTATTAAATATTTAAAAATTGTTTGGCTTAATTATCACCAGATGGCGTTCACCCTCAAGCTGAGGAATGTTTAATTTCTCAACGGATTCGACAGCAAAACCCTCCGGAAGCTGTTCAATTTCATCGCCCGGCAACTGCCCTTTCAGGGCATAAAAGCGGCCATCTTGTGCAGGCAAGTGCTTACACCAGCTCACCATATCATTGAGCGACGCAAACGCGCGGCTGATAACACCTTCAAACGGTGGCTCCGCGGGGAACGCCTCTACCCTGCTCTGTACAGGGGCGATATTCTCCAGCTTCAGCTCATGCTGTACCTGACGTAAAAAACGGACGCGTTTGCCAAGGCTGTCCAGCAGCGTGAAATGGCTCTCAGGGCGGACAATCGACAGCGGGATCCCCGGCAGGCCAGGACCTGTGCCCACATCGATAAAGCGCTCCCCTTTAAGATACGGCGCAACCACGATGCTATCGAGGATATGACGAACCAGCATCTCGTTGGGGTCGCGAACAGACGTCAGGTTGTACGCTTTATTCCATTTGTTCAGCATATCGACATAGGCCACCAGCTGAGTTTTCTGGTGATCGGTGAGCGAAATACCTGCCTGTTCCAGCAGACGAGAGAGTTTATTGAGCACAGTGGGTACCTGTTTAGACATAAATTGCCCGGTGGCGCTTACCGGGCCTACGAATTAGCTGGGCGGGTAGCGAAGCGCCACCCGCCAAAAGCACTGGATATTATGCGCTACGGCGCAGCATACCTTGCTTTTTCAGCCACACCAGCAGAATCGAAATCGCGGCAGGTGTGACACCGGAGATACGGGATGCCTGACCGATCGACACAGGCTTGTGATCGTTCAGCTTGGCGATCACTTCATTGGAAAGCCCCGTCACCTGACGGTAGTCCAGCATTTCCGGTAGCAGCGTATTTTCGTTGCGCTGCTGTTTTTCAATCTCATCCTGCTGACGCGCGATGTAACCTTCGTATTTGACCTGGATCTCAACCTGTTCAGCCGCTTCAGCGTCGTCAAGGCCAGGCGCGAACGCGGTCAGTTTCACCAGGTTCTCGTAGGTCACTTCAGGGCGACGCAGCAAGTCTTCGCCGCTGGCTTCGCGCGAAAGCGGCGCAGTTAAGTGAGCATTCACTTCTGCAGCGGTTTCCGCCTGTGGATTCACCCAGGTGGTTTTCAGGCGCTGACGTTCCTGCTCAATGCGTTCCAGTTTTTCGTTATAGCGCGCCCAGCGTTCGTCATCCACCAGACCCAGTTCACGACCCACTTCGGTCAGACGCAGGTCGGCGTTATCTTCGCGCAGCATCAGGCGATATTCCGCGCGAGAGGTAAACATACGGTACGGTTCTTTGGTACCCAGGGTGCAGAGATCGTCGACCAGCACGCCCAGATAAGCCTGAGAACGCGCAGGTGCCCAGCCCTCTTTCTCCGCAGAGAAGCGTCCTGCGTTCAGACCGGCTAGCAGACCCTGAGCGGCAGCTTCTTCGTAACCGGTCGTGCCGTTAATCTGGCCGGCGAAGAACAGACCGTGGATGAATTTGCTCTCCAGGGTTGGCTTCAGGTCACGCGGATCGAAGAAATCGTACTCAATAGCGTAGCCAGGACGAACGATTTTCGCGTTCTCCATACCCTGCATTGAGCGAACAATTTGCATCTGCACATCGAACGGCAGGCTGGTGGAGATGCCGTTCGGGTAAATTTCATTTGACGTCAGTCCTTCCGGCTCCAGGAAGATCTGGTGCTGGTTACGATCGGCAAAGCGCATCACTTTGTCTTCGATCGACGGACAGTAACGCGGGCCGATCCCTTCGATCACGCCAGCGTACATTGGGCTGCGGTCAAGGTTATTGCGGATCACGTCATGGGTTTTTTCGTTGGTATGCGTGATGTAGCACGGTACCTGCTGCGGATGTTGAGCCGCATTGCCCATGAACGAGAACACCGGCATGGGGTTATCACCGTGCTGTTGTGCCAGCACGCTGAAATCAATGGTGCGCGCATCAATACGCGGTGGCGTGCCTGTTTTCAGGCGACTGACGCGCAGCGGAAGTTCACGCAGACGGCGAGACAGCGGAATGGACGGCGGATCGCCAGCACGGCCACCGCTGTAGTTATCCAGACCGATATGGATTTTGCCATCCAGGAAGGTCCCGACAGTCAGTACGACGGCTTTTGCGCGGAACTTGAGGCCCATCTGGGTTACGGCACCCACAACGCGATCGTTTTCAACGATAAGATCTTCTACCGCCTGCTGGAAGATCATCAGGTTTGGCTGATTCTCCAGGGCAGTACGTACTGCCTGACGGTAAAGCACGCGGTCTGCCTGAGCACGGGTGGCACGCACAGCGGGACCTTTGCTCGCGTTTAGTATCCTAAACTGGATGCCGGCATGATCGATCGCTTTCGCCATCAGGCCGCCAAGTGCATCCACTTCTTTTACCAGGTGTCCTTTCCCAATGCCGCCAATCGCCGGATTACAGGACATTTGTCCCAGCGTGTCGATATTGTGTGTCAAAAGCAGGGTCTGCTGACCCATTCGCGCTGCGGCCATTGCGGCCTCAGTGCCTGCATGACCCCCGCCAATGATGATGACGTCAAAAGGATCCTGATAAAACATGGTGGTCTGCCTCGCGTAAAGCGGTATGAAAATGGATTGAAGCCCGGGCCGTGGATTCTACTCAACTTTAGTCTTTCGAGAAAGCATTGGGATCCTGGGCTATTAAAAAGAAGATCTTTTTATTTAGAGATCTGTTCTATTGTGATCTCTTATTAGGATCGAGTACCTCTGTGGATAAGCCCGATCTCACGATGAAGATCATGCAGTTAGAAAGGATCGTTTGCTGTGAATGATCGGTGATCCTGGCCAGTATAAGCTGGGATCAGATCGCGACTTTATACACAGGCCCAAAACAGCCTCAGAGTTATAACTTGGATAACTACCGCTTAATACGAGCTTTTAACCAGAGTTATCCACATCTGTTCGCGCGATCTTTAATCGTTTTTGAGTAAATTTTTCCATTCACCCAGCCAGATCTCCGCTGGATCTTCCGGAATGTCATGATCGAGGATGTTGATCTTTAGTGTTTCACCTAGCTGTTTTGCCCCACAGGCAGTCACAGCGGCTTCGACTTTCTCTATTGCACCGCAAAAGGTGTCATATTCACGACTGCCGATACCCACCGCGCCAAAACGGACGTTTGACAGGTCAGGCTGCTGTTCCAGCAGTTCGTCATATAAAGGTTGCAGATTATCCGGCAGATCGCCTGCGCCGTGCGTCGAGGTGATCAGTAGCCAGACCCCATCAGTCGGGAGATCGTCAAGCAACGGGCCGTGCAGTGTTTCGGTGGAAAAGCCCGCGTCTTCCAGCTTCTCAGCCAGATGTTCCGCAACGTATTCCGCGCCGCCCAGGGTGCTGCCACTGATAAGGGTAATGTCTGCCATTGATCGCTCGCTCAAATAAAGAGGGGCTCATTGTACGCTGTGAACGAGCTGGGATCTACCTGTGGAAAATGTGGGAATGAATTTGCCCGATCAGGGGCGGATGGTACGCATGATCGGGTTCTGCAGGGAGATCAATGTTTCAGTGGACTGAATTTCATCAATTGTTTGGATCTTGTTGATAAGTACCTGCTGGAGGGCATCAATGGAGCGGCACATCACCTTTATAAAGATACTGTAGTGCCCGGTGGTGTAGTACGCCTCCGTGACTTCTTCAAGCGCGTTGAGCTTAGCCAGGGCTGACGGATAGTCTTTGGCGCTTTTGAGAATAATGCCAATAAAGCAGCAGACGTCATAACCCAGCTGCTTAGGGCTGACGTCGATACGTGCGCCGATAATGATCCCCGCCTGTTTCATCTTTTCCACGCGGACGTGGATTGTGCCCGGACTGACGCCAAACTGTTTCGCCAGTTCCGCGTAGGCAGTACGTGCATTGGCCATTAAGGCCTCCAGGATGCCGCGGTCCAGATTATCGATCTGATAATTTTCCATAGCTTTTTCTTATGAACATTAATGAATATTTCTATTCTAGCGCCTTATTTTAATGAATCAAAAGTGAAGGTGGCTTTTTGTTGGTGGGTTATTGAATAACAGGCCATTTCTGTTGCTTAATCTCTATCAACAGGACGCAGGAGTATAAATAATGAAAACCGCTTACATCGCAAAACAACGCCAGATCAGCTTCGTTAAATCCCATTTTTCACGTCAGCTGGAAGACAAGCTTGGTCTGATCGAAGTCCAGGCGCCCATTCTCAGCCGCGTGGGTGACGGGACGCAGGACAACCTTTCTGGATGCGAAAAAGCGGTACAGGTGAAAGTGAAAACACTGCCAGACGCCCAGTTCGAAGTGGTGCATTCCCTTGCGAAGTGGAAACGTCAAACCCTGGGACAACACGACTTCAGCGCGGGCGAAGGGCTTTACACGCACATGAAAGCCCTTCGCCCCGATGAAGACCGTCTTACGCCAATGCACTCTGTCTACGTCGATCAATGGGACTGGGAGCGCGTCATGGGCGATGGCGAGCGTCACGTCGGTACGCTGAAATCCACCGTTGAGGCGATCTACGCCGGGATCAAAGCGACCGAAGCGGCAGTGAGCAAAGAGTTTGGTCTGGCACCGTTCCTGCCGGAATCGATCCACTTTGTCCACAGCCAGGAACTGCTGAGCCGTTATCCCTATCTGGATGCCAAAGGCCGCGAGCGTGCGATCGCCAAAGAATTGGGTGCTGTGTTCCTGATCGGGATTGGCGGCAAATTGTCTAACGGTAAACGCCATGATGTGCGTGCGCCGGATTATGATGACTGGAGCACGACGGGTGAAGGCGAACGCGCCGGTCTGAACGGCGATATTCTGGTCTGGAACCCGGTGCTGGAAGATGCGTTCGAGCTCTCTTCAATGGGGATCCGCGTGGATGCTGATGCCCTGAAGCGTCAGCTGGCACTGACCGGGGATGAAGATCGTCTCACGCTGGAGTGGCACCAGGCGTTGCTGCGCGGAGAGATGCCGCAGACCATTGGCGGCGGTATTGGCCAGTCCCGTCTGACCATGCTGCTGTTGCAGCTGCCACATATTGGTCAGGTGCAGTGCGGTGTCTGGCCACAACAGGTACGCGATCGCGTTGAATCTCTTCTGTAATTAGCGCTGCCAGCGTCTTAGCAGGCGGCTACGTAACCCGGTATCAAAGCGCCAGATATGATCGAAGATGCGCATGATGCCGGGTTTTCCATGGGCAGACATCGCCACAGCATGGAAACGGTGCTGGTGCACTCGCTGTAGCTCCTTCACTTTATTCACCACGTCATCCGGTAGCCGCTGGGCAATAAAATCGGAGATGACCACGGCGTCAGCGTCATACCAGTCTCCGCCCTGCATCCGCTCAACGATGCTTCGAAAACAGCTGGCCAGATCGGTACCGCCACGAAAGCGCTGGCTTAAAAAGCGGATCGCCTGCTCAATACCCTGCTGATGGGTCAGTTCATACCCCACAACTTCGCTGGAAAAGAGCATGATGAAGCAGCGACGTCGATCGGCGAGCGCCACGCGCATCAGAGCCAGGCAGAACGCTTTCGCGCACTGTTCGTTAAACCCTCCCATCGAGCCGGACGTATCCACGCACACAATAAAGGGCCCGCGCGGCTGCTCGTCAAAATCCTGATGGATGACCGGGCGCTGGCTGAGCTTTTCACGCCAGGCTTCGCCATGCAACCGGTAGGTCAGAAGCTGTTTTTCCACCAGCCGGCGATAAAACTCGTACTCAAGCTCGGTCATCCCCAGCGTACTCAGCTCCGTGGGCAGCAGGCGCAAAATATCGTCGCTTTGCTGGAGCCCATCCACCTGCTCAGGCACGGTGGCCGGTTCACGGACCAGGGTGCGGAAGGTCTCCATTGGGGCATCTTTCTTTGGGACCGATTTGGCCTCCCGTGAACGACCCAGCTGTTCGGCAAGCTTCATCAGCTCTGGCTGCTGTGCCAGAAAATCGCCGTACTTGACGATGAGCTGGTAATCTCCGCGTCGCAGCTGACCGGCGCTCATATCCCAAAGACGCCCGGCGGCGTTTTCATTTTCCACCAGCACCTGCTCCAGTTGACCGCTTAAGGTCATGCGTTCCTGCACTTCGCTAAGCAGCTGTTCACGCTCCTCATCCAGCAACTGCTGGTTCAACGTTGTGGCCTGCACCACCAGGCTGAGGCGCCAGCGTTGTAAAAAGAGGGTGTGTAGTGCGGGGGTAAACGTGACGTTATCCGTGACCAGCGCCCGCGCCTGGCTGGCAAACGGAGAGTGTACCGTGTCGAGTAACGTCAGGGTTTGCGGGAGCTGGGCGATAAACTGTGACGTAGAGAGCCGCTGGCACTGCTGATAGCAGGCCACCTCGTCAGTTAATTCTGGGGGGACTTCGGTCTCTTTGAACCGCTGACGCAGGTTTTCGCGCCAGCGCGGGAGATCGTCGGTCATCGCCTTTTTGAGCCGCGGGAATTTTTCAAAAAAAGCCGCCAGCTGCGGGGAGGCCAGAAGGGTGATGACCACCTCTTCGATCAACCCCTCTTCGCTGACGGCCAGCATGACGTTAAGCGTATCCAGCGTTAGCATTGACGAGCCTGTTTGATCTGCGCGCTGACATCCTGCAGGCTGGCTTCGATGCGACCTAACCAGTCGCTATGAATAAAGAGGCATTTTTGCTGCTCGCTGAAGCGCGTATGTTGCTGGTGCCATTCCGTATCCAGCGCTTCAAGCTGGCGTTTAATCTCTTCCGGCACGCTGTCAGAGGCGGTTCCCGGAAGCGCAAGACGCGATCCCTGCAGGCTAACGTCGCGGATCACCAGATGCTGGCTGCTGTCCACTTCCAGCGTCAGCGGCTGGGCAAAACCGATGCCGTTGAGTTTGCCGCGGATCTCCCCGCCCTTATCAAGCCACTGAGCCAGTGGTTCTCGTTCCACGGTGATATGGACCACCTGCATGTCATGAAGCTTAAGGGGCTGCTGAAGCAGGAGCGTTAGCGTTGTACTGGTCAGTTCGGACGGCAGCTCATAATGCGCTTTGCGGGCGAACATGCCGCCAAGGCGGTTTACTTTCAGCGCTGTTTTGTCGCTTTGTTGTTGCTGCAGCTGAATACGCCGTTGGGCAATCGCTCCCAGCTGGTTGAGCATCGACTGCTGGCCCCAGGCGTGTCCGGTCATCAATACGTCAAGCTGCTGCTGCATCAGGTTCATGCCTTCCGCGTCGTGCCAGAGGCAATCTTTTAAAAGGATCAGATCGATTGGCGCAACGGCATCGCGGCCGCTGAACAGGGCGCTGGCCTGCAGCAGGCGGATCGCTTTTTTCCAGCGACGATCGGAGACATACGGCGCAGAAGGCAGTAAATCGAGCTGCTGGCGCAGCAGATAGATCAGCTCAAACACCGAATCCGGCAGTGTGATTTTGCCGATATCCTCCTGCCACTGGTAATACTCCTCATCCGTGACCTGCAGCGAAGCGGGGACCGGGTTTTCATTCTCATCCTGCTGGCTGACCAGCATCGAGCGGAAGTTGGATTTATCCTGCACTTTGTCGAGCCACAGGCGGATCAGCATGCGGTCATACAGCGCTTCAAGGCTGCTGTCGGCTTCCGGTAGTTCGTTAGAGGCCGCCACCAGCAGGCGCATCGGGATTTTCTCTTCGCTGGCACCGTTGCGGAATCGGCGTTCGTTTATCGCCGTGAGCAGGGTGTTCAGAATTGCCGGCCCCGCTTTCCAGATCTCATCAAGAAAAACAATTTCCGCTTCCGGAAGATACCCCTCAGTCAGGCGCTGATAGCGCCCCTCATCTTTCAGCGCCTGAATGGAAAGCGGGCCGAAAACTTCTTCTGGGGTGGAAAAGCGGGTCATCAGGTATTCGAAAGCGCGGGCGTTCTGAAAGGCAAATTTCAGCCGGCGGGCAATCAGGCTTTTGGCGATGCCCGGAGGTCCAAGCAGAAAGACACTTTCGCCGCTCAACGCTGCCAGTAAACAGAGGCGAATGGCGTGGCTACGCTCGAAAAGGCCTTTTTCCAGCGCGCCGCTGAGGCGGGAAATTCTTTCTGCTATTAAATGTGAGTGAGCCATAATAGTTTTGCATCCTTTCGCCGTCGTGGCGGCCAATTGAAGCGAGTATAGACGTTTCAGTCAGGGCTGGTAATAGACTGAAGTGCGGCGCTATTTTCTTTGCGCTACATTAATGCGGTTGCATTTAGGGGTACGATTTTGCATTGAATCGTGCATACTGTGCGCTTTTTGTGGGCCAAGGGACTAAGCACACATTTGTTATTTAAACGAAAAGACTAGTCTATGAGCACTGATAATAAGCAATCATTACCCGCAATAACGCTTGCGGCGATCGGGGTTGTCTACGGTGATATCGGCACCAGCCCGCTTTATACGCTTCGTGAATGTCTGTCCGGTCAGTTTGGTTTTGGTGTTGAGCGCGATGCCGTCTTTGGCTTCCTGTCCCTCATCTTCTGGCTGCTGATCCTGGTGGTTTCAGTGAAATACCTCTCCTTCGTTATGCGTGCAGATAACGCCGGTGAAGGGGGGATCCTGACTCTGATGTCCCTTGCCGGGCGGAATACCTCCGCCAGAATGACGTCGGTGCTGGTCATTATCGGCCTGATTGGCGGCAGCTTCTTCTATGGGGAAGTCGTCATTACGCCCGCGATTTCGGTTCTCTCGGCGATAGAGGGGCTGGAGATTATCGCGCCACAGCTTGATTCATGGGTTGTTCCGCTGGCGATCCTTGTCCTGACGCTGTTGTTCATCATCCAGAAGCACGGCACCGGGCTGGTGGGCAAGCTGTTCGCTCCGATTATGCTGGCCTGGTTCCTGGTCCTGGCGGCACTCGGTTTACGCAGCATTATTGCTAACCCGGACGTGCTGCATGCGCTGAACCCTTACTGGGCCGTGCATTTCTTCCTGGAATACAAAGTGGTTTCCTTCGTCGCGCTCGGTGCCGTCGTGCTCTCCATCACCGGTGTTGAGGCGCTGTATGCCGATATGGGGCACTTCGGGAAACTGCCTATCCGCGTGGCGTGGTTTTTAGTGGTCCTGCCGTCGCTGGTGCTGAACTATTTCGGTCAGGGTGCGCTGTTGCTGCAAAACCCGGAGGCGATTAAGAACCCCTTCTTCCTGCTGGCTCCGGACTGGGCGCTGGTGCCCATGCTGATTCTGGCGACGCTGGCGACCGTTATTGCCTCGCAGGCGGTAATTTCAGGCGTGTTCTCTCTGACGCGTCAGGCCGTGCGTCTGGGGTATCTCTCGCCTATGCGCATTATCCATACCTCCGAGATGGAGTCGGGCCAGATTTACATTCCGTTCATCAACTGGCTGCTCTATTTCGCCGTGGTGATTGTCATCGTCAGCTTCGAGCACTCCAGCAACCTGGCGGCGGCGTACGGTATTGCGGTAACCGGTACGATGGTACTGACCTCGCTGCTCTCCACCACGGTAGCGTACCGAAACTGGCACTGGAACAAATTCCTCGTGATGATGATTCTGGTCGGCTTCCTGTGCATTGACGTGCCGCTGTTCTCCGCCAACCTCGACAAGATTGTCTCCGGTGGCTGGCTGCCGTTGACGCTCGGTCTGGTGATGTTCATTGTCATGACCACGTGGAAAAGCGAACGTTTCCGCCTTCTGCGCCGTATGCATGAGCACGGTAACTCCCTGGAGGCTATGATTGCCTCGCTGGAGAAATCGCCGCCGGTACGCGTGCCGGGCACCGCGGTGTATATGTCGCGTGCGCTGAACGTTATCCCGTTTGCGCTGATGCATAACCTCAAGCACAACAAAGTGCTGCACGAGCGCGTGATCCTGCTGACCCTGCGCACCGAAGATGCCCCGTACGTCCACAATGTCCGCCGCGTGCAAATCGAGCAACTGTCGCCGACCTTCTGGCGCGTAGTGGCAAGCTACGGCTGGCGTGAGACACCAAACGTCGAAGAGGTGTTCCATCGCTGCGGTCTGGAAGGTCTGAGCTGTCGCATGATGGAGACCTCGTTCTTTATGTCCCACGAGTCGCTGATTATTGGCAAGCGCCCCTGGTATTTGCGTCTGCGCGGCAAGTTGTACCTTATCCTGCAGCGTAACGCCCTTCGCGCGCCTGACCAGTTTGAGATCCCGCCTAACCGTGTGATTGAGCTGGGAACGCAGGTCGAAATCTAGGTCCTCGAGTGGCCTGAAGCCCTCTCCTGGATGGAGAGGGTGCAACCCTAAAAAAGCGGTAACCAAAGGGTTACCGTTTTTGCATTTATCGCCTTCTCATTTCACGTAGCGAAACGTTTCGACGTCGATCACAAATCTGTTATGTCATGGTGGTTTTCTGAACACCGTTAAGACTAAACTGATTTCAGCGAAACGTTTCGCTAGTGGAGCAAGAAAATGAAGAAAGGCACCGTTCTTAACGCAGAAATCTCATCGGTTATTTCCCGTCTTGGGCATACCGATACGCTGGTGGTTTGCGATGCAGGCTTACCGGTTCCACGCAGCACAACCCGTATTGATATGGCGTTAACGCAGGGCGTGCCCTCGTTTATGCAGGTACTGGACGTGGTGACGGCGGAGATGCAGGTTGAGGCGGCCATTCTCGCGACGGAAATTAAACACCATAATCCGCAACTCCACGAAACGTTGCTCAGCCACATTGAGCAACTGCAACAACACCAGGGAAACACCATAGAAATTCGTTACACAACGCACGAGCAATTCAAACAACAAACCGCAGACAGTCAGGCGGTGATTCGCAGCGGGGAGTGTTCCCCGTATGCGAATATCATTCTCTGTGCTGGCGTCACCTTCTGAGGCCATCATGGACGCATTACTGCAACTGAAAGGGATCGATAAAGCGTTCCCGGGCGTAAAAGCCCTCTCTGGCGCGGCTCTGAACGTTTATCCCGGACGCGTAATGGCGCTGGTGGGCGAAAACGGGGCCGGCAAATCCACCATGATGAAAGTGCTGACCGGTATCTATCAACGCGATGCCGGCTCGCTGCTGTGGCTGGGTAAAGAGACCACGTTCAACGGCCCGAAATCCTCCCAGGATGCGGGGATCGGTATTATCCACCAGGAGCTGAACCTGATCCCGCAGCTCAGCATTGCGGAAAACATCTTCCTCGGACGTGAGTTCGTTAACCGGTATGGCAAAATCGACTGGAAAACGATGTATGCCGAAGCGGATAAACTGCTGGCGAAGCTAAACCTGCGCTTCAAGAGCGACCGTCTGGTGGGCGACCTCTCCATTGGCGATCAGCAAATGGTTGAAATCGCGAAGGTGCTGAGCTTTGAGTCGAAGGTCATCATTATGGATGAACCGACGGACGCGCTGACCGACACCGAAACCGAATCTTTATTCCGCGTTATCCGCGAGCTGAAATCGCAGGGACGCGGGATTGTCTATATCTCTCACCGTATGAAAGAGATTTTCGAGATCTGCGACGACGTAACGGTCTTCCGCGACGGGCAATTCATTGCCGAGCGCGAAGTCGCCACGCTGACCGAAGATACCCTTATCGAAATGATGGTGGGACGTAAGCTCGAAGACCAGTATCCGCATCTGGACAAAGCACCGGGTGAGATCCGCCTGAAGGTGGACAACCTCTGTGGCCCGGGCGTGAACAATGTCACCTTTACCCTGCGCCAGGGGGAGATCCTTGGCGTGGCGGGGTTAATGGGGGCAGGCCGTACCGAGCTGATGAAAGTGCTCTATGGCGCACTGCCGCGTACCAGCGGTTATGTCACGCTCAACGGTCATGAGGTGGTGACTCGCTCTCCACAGGATGGCCTGGCAAACGGCATCGTCTATATCTCCGAAGACCGCAAGCGTGACGGCTTAGTGCTGGGGATGTCGGTAAAAGAGAACATGTCGCTTACTGCCCTGCGCTATTTCAGCCGCAGCGGTGGCAGCCTGAAGCACAAAGATGAACAGCAGGCGGTCAGCGATTTTATCCGTCTCTTCAACGTTAAAACGCCGTCGATGGAGCAGGCGATTGGTCTGTTGTCCGGTGGTAATCAGCAAAAAGTGGCCATTGCACGCGGTCTGATGACGCGCCCGAAAGTGCTGATCCTTGATGAGCCAACCCGCGGCGTGGACGTGGGGGCCAAGAAAGAGATCTATCAGCTGATTAACCAGTTCAAGGCCGACGGCCTGAGCATCATTCTGGTCTCTTCCGAGATGCCAGAAGTATTAGGCATGAGCGATCGCATTATCGTCATGCATGAAGGGCATCTCGGTGGTGAATTCACTCGCGAGCAGGCCACCCAGGAAGTTCTGATGGCTGCCGCTGTGGGCAAGCTTAATCGCGTGAATCAGGAGTAAGAAGATGACTACCCAGGCTGTTTCTGGTCGCCGTTATTTCACAAAGGCATGGCTGCTGGAACAAAAATCGCTGATTGCCCTGCTGGTGTTGATCGCGATTGTTTCGACCATGAGCCCAAACTTTTTTACCGTTAATAACCTGTTCAATATTCTTCAGCAGACGTCGGTTAACGCCATTATGGCGGTAGGGATGACGCTGGTGATTTTGACGTCGGGTATCGATCTGTCCGTCGGTTCCCTGCTGGCGCTCACCGGTGCGGTTGCGGCTTCAATTGTAGGGATTGAGGTCAACGCGCTGGTGGCCGTTGCAGCTGCGCTGGCACTTGGGGCGGCAATTGGTGCCGTGACCGGTGTGATTGTGGCGAAAGGTCGCGTTCAGGCGTTCATTGCGACGCTGGTCATGATGCTCTTGCTGCGCGGTGTCACCATGGTTTACACCAACGGCAGTCCGGTAAATACCGGCTTTACGGATAACGCCGATCTGTTTGGCTGGTTCGGTATTGGTCGTCCGCTGGGTATCCCGACGCCGGTCTGGATCATGGCTATCGTTTTCCTCGCGGCGTGGTACATGCTGCATCACACCCGTCTGGGTCGTTATATCTATGCGCTGGGCGGTAACGAAGCGGCAACGCGTCTGTCCGGGATCAGCGTCAATAAAGTCAAAATCATCGTCTATTCGCTGTGTGGTCTGCTGGCCTCTCTGGCAGGCATCATCGAAGTGGCGCGCCTCTCTTCTGCGCAGCCAACGGCGGGGACGGGGTATGAGCTGGATGCCATTGCGGCAGTCGTTCTGGGCGGTACGAGTCTTGCGGGCGGTAAAGGTCGCATTGTTGGGACATTGATCGGCGCACTGATCCTTGGTTTCCTGAATAATGGTTTGAATTTATTAGGTGTTTCCTCCTATTACCAGATGATCGTTAAAGCAGTGGTGATTTTGCTGGCGGTTCTGGTAGACAACAAAAAACAGTAACTGACGACACTACAGGACATCTTAGATATGAACATGAAAAAACTGGCTACCCTGGTTTCTGCTGTCGCGCTGAGCGCAACCGTAAGTGCTAACGCAATGGCGAAAGACACCATCGCGCTGGTTATCTCCACGCTGAACAACCCGTTCTTCGTCTCTCTGAAGGACGGTGCACAGAAAGAAGCTGACAAACTGGGCTACAACCTGGTGGTGCTGGACTCTCAGAACAACCCGGCGAAAGAGCTGGCAAACGTTCAGGACTTAACCGTACGTGGCACCAAAATCCTGCTGATCAACCCAACGGATTCTGACGCTGTGGGTAACGCCGTGAAGATGGCAAACCAGGCGAAGATCCCGGTCATCACCCTTGACCGTCAGGCGACGAAAGGCGACGTAGTCAGCCACATCGCTTCTGATAACGTTCTGGGTGGCAAAATCGCGGGTGACTACATCGCGAAGAAAGCGGGTGAAGGCGCGAAAGTTATCGAACTGCAGGGTATTGCCGGTACGTCAGCGGCGCGTGAGCGTGGTGAAGGCTTCCAGCAGGCTGTTGCAGCGCACAAATTTAACGTACTGGCCAGCCAGCCTGCTGACTTCGACCGCACGAAAGGTCTGAACGTGATGCAGAACCTGCTGACCGCGCACCCTGACGTGCAGGCTGTGTTTGCACAGAACGACGAAATGGCGCTGGGCGCGCTGCGTGCTCTGCAGACCGCAGGTAAATCTGATGTGATGGTTGTCGGATTTGACGGCACGCCGGATGGTGAAAAAGCAGTAAAAGATGGCAAACTGGCGGCGACCATCGCTCAGCTGCCTGAGCAGATCGGCGCAACGGGCGTGCAGACTGCTGATAAAGTGCTGAAGGGCGAAAAAGTTCAGGCCAAATATCCTGTTGACCTGAAACTGGTCATCAAGCAGTAAAAGGCGAATCAGGCAGTCGCTGGCTGCCTGAGGGACACCCTATAAAGAAAAGTGTGGCATACGCCACCGGGTCACACCGGTGGCGCTCTCAGATGGACACCTCAACCATGAAAACCGCAGGCAATCTTGTCGTCCTTGGCAGTATCAATGCCGATCACATTCTTAACCTTGAATCGTTCCCGACACCGGGCGAAACCGTCACCGGTAATCAGTATCAGGTGGCATTCGGCGGTAAGGGCGCCAACCAGGCCGTCGCCGCAGGACGCAGTGGGGCGAAGATCGCCTTTATTGCCTGCACGGGTGATGACGATACCGGTGAGCGCGTACGCAAACAGCTGGCCAGCGATAACATTGATATTGCGCCTGTCAGCGTTGTCGAAGGGGAATCAACCGGCGTGGCGCTGATTTTCGTCAATGCGGAAGGTGAGAATGTCATCGGTATTCATGCGGGGGCTAACGCCGCGCTGACCACTGAGCGGGTGAACGCGCAGCGCGAGATCATCGCGAATGCCGAAGCGCTTCTGATGCAGCTGGAATCACCCGTTGAAAGCGTCCTGGCGGCCGCAGAGATAGCGCATCAAAATCATACCACTGTCGTACTCAATCCTGCGCCTGCACGGGTATTATCAGACGAGCTGCTGGCGCTGGTGGATATCATTACCCCGAACGAAACTGAAGCGGAGAAACTGACAGGCGTTCGCGTTGAAAATGATGACGACGCCGCGCGGGCGGCGAAAGTGCTGCACGATAAAGGCATCGGCACCGTTATCATTACCCTTGGCAGTCGTGGAGTGTGGGCCAGCGTAAACGGGGAAGGCCGTCGCGTGCCGGGCTTTAAGGTTAAGGCGATTGATACCATCGCGGCGGGAGATACCTTTAACGGTGCATTGGTGACTGCGCTGCTGGAAGGTAAGAGAATGGATGATGCTATTCGCTTTGCCCATGCCGCCGCGGCGATTGCCGTAACGCGCAAAGGTGCCCAGCCTTCCGTTCCGTGGCGTAAAGAGATTGATGAATTCTTAAGTCAGCAGGGGTAACGCTTGGCCACAATGAAAGATGTCGCCCGCCAGGCGGGCGTTTCTACGTCGACAGTCTCCCACGTCATTAATAACGATCGCTTCGTTAGCGAGGCGATTCGGGAGAAAGTCGAAGCCGCGGTTAAAGATCTCAATTATGCGCCGTCCGCGCTGGCGCGCAGCCTCAAGCTCAACCAGACGCGCACCATCGGCATGCTGATCACCGCCAGTACCAACCCCTTTTATTCTGAACTTGTTCGCGGTGTCGAACGCAGCTGCTTCGAGCGTGGTTACAGCCTGGTGCTGTGCAATACCGAAGGGGATGAGCAGCGAATGAACCGCAACCTGGAGACGCTGATGCAAAAACGCGTCGACGGGTTACTGCTGCTATGTACCGAAACACATCAGCCCTCGAAAGAGATTATTCAGCGCTACCCTTCTATTCCCACGGTGATGATGGACTGGGCGCCGTTCGACGGTACCAGCGATCTCATTCAGGATAACTCGCTGCTGGGAGGTGACATGGCCACCCAGTATCTGATCGATAAAGGCTATACCCGCATCGCCTGCATTACTGGCCCCCTGGATAAAACCCCGGCGCGTTTGCGTCTTGAGGGGTATCTTTCTGCGATGGCGCGGGCGGGGCTTACTGTTCCGGATGGCTACCGTATTACCGGTGATTTCGAATTTAACGGCGGCTTTGAAGCTATGCAGAAATTGCTGTCGCAAGCGCAGCGTCCGCAGGCTGTGTTTATCGGCAACGATGCGATGGCGTTTGGCGCGTATCAGGCGTTATATAAGGCGGGACTGCGTGTTCCACACGATATGGCGGTGATTGGTTACGATGACATTGAACTGGCCCGCTACATGACGCCGCCGCTCACCACGATTCATCAGCCAAAAGATGAACTGGGCGAGCTGGCCATCGATGTGCTTATCCACCGAATGGCCGAGCCCGGCCTGCAGCAGCAACGTCTGCAGCTTACTCCTGTTCTGATGGAACGGGGTTCGGTTTAGCCTTTGCTTTCTGGCGCTCTTTGATCAGGTTGCGGCCATCTTTGGGTTTTAACAGCATAAAGACCAGCGCCGACACGACGGTGAGTGCGCCCATGGTAATAAAGGTATAGTGAAACTGTTCGACGGTGTTCGCGCTGTCAAAACCTTCATAAAACCGCAGCACCGCCGCACTGACGGCCACCCCCAGACTGATCGATAACTGCTGAGTCACTGCCAGCACGCTGTTGCCGCTACTGGCGTTATCGTCGGTCAGGTCGGCGAGGGTGATGGTGTTCATCGACGTGAACTGTGTCGACATGGCCATTCCCAGCACAAACAGGGGCAGGATCAGCATCCAGACCGGTAAAGAGGCGGATTGCAGGGAGAACTGCGCGATCATCAGCCCGATAAAGACCGTTACACCTACCAGCGTCTTACGATAGCCAAACCAGCGCAACACCTGCGTGACGGTTGATTTGGCCAGAATAGAGCCCATCGCCGTGGGGGCCATCATGCAACCGGCAATCAGAGCCGGGTAGCCGAAACCCACCTGCAGCATCAGTGGCATCAGGAACGGCACGCAGCCCGTCCCCAGGCGTGAGGCAATGTTGCCCGCAATCCCTACGGAAAACGTTCGGGTGTTAAACAGCGACAGAGAAATTAACGGCGTCGGGTGACGGCGTGCATGACGTATATAAAGAAGGAACAGCAAAATACCACCGAGGATGACGGAGAGTGCAATCCATGTCGCCACGATCTTCTCACCAAACAGCTCCATCCCGCTGGAGAAGAGCACCAGGCTCAGGCCAAACAGGAAAAAACCACGCATATCGAAACGGCGTCTTGGGGTCGTGAAGTTCGGCATATATTTGCGGGCATAAAGCAGCCCCGCGACGCCAATGGGAATATTAATCAGGAAGATCCAGTGCCAGCTTGCCCAGGTGACGAATACCCCGCCGAGAACCGGACCCAGTATGGGGCCGACCAGGCCGGGCATTGTGACGAAGTTGAGCACAGGAAGCAGTTCGCTGCGCGGATAGGCGCGCAGTAACGCCAGACGTGCCACGGGCATCATCATCGCCCCGCCAACGCCCTGAAGAACACGGAAGATGACCAGCTCTGTAAGAGACGTTGACAGCGCACAGGCCAAAGAGCCGAGCGTAAAGAGCGTCACGGCCAGCATAAATATTTTGCGGGTGCCGAAGCGGTCAGCCAGCCAGCCGCTCACCGGAATGAGCATCGCGACAGTCAGGGTATAACTGATGATGGCGGACTGCATCGCCAGCGGGGATCGGTTAAGGCTTTGTGCAATCGCGGGTAGCGCTGTGTTGAGGATGGTGGCATCCAGTGCCTGCATAAAGAACGCCATGGCTGCAATCCACGGCAATCCGGCCATGCTGCGTGCTTTTTTCTCTCTCATTTATGTACCTGCTGGTGGGTTGGCGCGGCCAGCAATGCCTGGCATGCATCCTGGGCTCGCAGCCCGTCACTCTCCTGAATGGCATCAACAATCGCCTGGTGCAAATCCAGCTTTACCACTTCGTCTTGTGTAATAGAGGTAAAGTAGGTGTGGTATACCGAATGGAATAAAGAGGCAAAGGATGTCAGGAACGGATTGGCGCTCATCATATAGATGTGTTCATGCCAGGCCATATCGACCTCAATCCAGCGTTCGCGGTTGAAGTGCTTTTTCAGGAACACCATCTCTTCCATCAGGGCATTGAGCTGCGCTTTCTGTTCTGCCGTCCCGAGCGTGGCGGCAAGGAGGCAGGCCTGAGGTTCAAGACTGCTGCGCATCACCAGGAAGTGATCAACGACCTGATGAAAGTTATTTTCCGTCATCCACCATGAGAGCAGTTCCTGATCGAGGAAGTTCCAGTTGCTCTGTGGCATCACACGCGTACCAATGCGAGGACGCGGAAGCACCATTCCTTTTGCCGTTAAGGTTTTCACCGCTTCGCGAACGGCGGTACGGCTCACCCCAAACTGCTCACCCAACTCCATTTCACCCGGCAGGATGCTCCCCGGGGCATATTTACCCGCTAAAATCAGCTGAGCCAGTTTTTCTGCCAGCACATACGACAGGTTTTTTTGGGCAGCCAGTTGTTGTGCGCTTAATGGCATCGCGTTTATTCCTTAAAGATTCATGCTGATAATTATGCCACCTCGGGTGTTATTGTGGTTGCAGATACATCAAATAGAACAATTTGTAGCTTGATTTCACCCCTGTTGGTGAAAAAAAACACGGACAGAAACTTTTTTTGAATTTCCTCTTGTCACTTCAGAATAACTCCCTATAATGCGCCTCCACTGACACGGAACAACGGCACACACGCCGCCGGGTTAGCGGGGTTCAGAGATGAACACCAACAGAGATAAGCGAAAATAAATGCTTGACTCTGAAGCGGGAAAGCGTAATATGCACACCCCGCGCCGCAGCGAAAACGAAGCGGCACTGCTCTTTA
>NZ_RBXU01000015.1:0-222751 GCF_003635055.1 Enterobacter sp. WPR_3_1
TCCAGTTCCGGAAAGCGCCGCTGAACCGACAGAGGTATTCCATCAAGGATACTGGCAATTTCTCCGGCTATCCGCGACAGCACGAACGTGCAGAATGCGGTCTCCACCACCTCAGCGGACTCTTTTGCATTTTTTAGTTCCTGAGCATCAGCCTGGGCTCGGGTAAGCCGATGGCGCTCATAATCAATCGTGCCAGGCTGGAGGTCTGATTCAGAATCAACTCTCAGCTGTTCAACCTCTTTGCGCAGCTTTTCGTTTTCTATCGCTGCGTCCCGGGCGGAATACCATTCAATTGCGGCGGCAGAGTCATAAAGCACTTCATTCCCTTTACCGCCACCTCGCGCAACTGGCATTCCCTGATCCTGCCAGTTCTGGATCGTGCGGATGCTGACACCAAAAATCTCTGAAAGGCGTTTTTTATTGACCTCCATGACGAACTCCAGGCGAAAAACAGGGTAAGGAAACCATGCCGGGTAAAATGACTACTACCAGGCTTTAATACTTCCTTTCTTTTTGTTGGTTATACCCAGAAAATACAATGACTTATAAAGAAGAAGAACGGAAACGGCAAAATCCTGAAAATTTTCATAAATAGCGAGAACCTGCGAGGTCGCCGCCCCGTAGCATGCCGAATCCAGCAAAAGGACCCGCCCCAAATTTTTTACCCATCCATTAACTATGCTTTATGCGTCAATTGAGTGCGTTTGTAGTGTTTTTCCATTACCCTACGTGCTTTTCGCTCCATTTTGTTTATTTGCTCGAAAGCCCTTAAACGATTCATTTGGTTAATACTTTGGATAATAGTATCACTTGGATTCCAGTCGTCCCTCTGTGGGATTTTGAAATGCAATCTTAATTCTTTAACTATGTTTGCAGCCTTCAAACCGATTTCGGCATATTCTCTTCGACGCATTGTGAAATAATCATCCATTCTCTCTGGACCAAATTCAGGATGATTTGTAAATTCCCTCAACTTTTCCTTTGTTTTGGCCATCTCTAAAATAACACCTTGTAACCTATAGAGCATCATAGGTTCGAGGTACTTTTGATCCCCTTTAACTGAAGACAAGTCAAAGTCTGGCACCTTAGTTTGTGGGCTGTAATCATTTTCGTTCGGTGGAGGGAAGAATGGATCATAACCCATATCCCATGACACCTCCCCACACTTGAATACAAAATCATCAAGTAAATATATGAGCTGCACAACAATATAATTTTTCTCAACGCTTCTCTTTTTAAAATCAAAATAAAAGTCTTTGATGGTGTTTACAAAAAGCGGAATAGATATAGCTGCTGCAGCACCTAAAAATGAATATAATTTCTCAGGACTATCTAGAAAATCAGTTAAAAAGGACATCAACTTCACTCATGATTTAATATTTTTCTTAGATTAATATCAAAAGAAGCTTGATTCAAGATGATAAAAATCGAAACTTCAACATTCGAAGCCCATCATCGAGTACTGACCGGCGTTTGTTGCTTTTGTGACCTTTAACAACACAATATCATTATTATCTTCGTTTCTCCTCTAGTTTTCTTTCCTGCTCAATCGATCGAATCCCAGCGAAATTGTTGTTACCTTTTTCGATAACAGCCAGCAGTGGCTTAATCCAGAGCACAGCCTGGCAGTACGTTATTGACCCGGCGGCAGCGGCACGATCATTGGCTGTATCAGGTCCGTTGGTATCGGTGTGCATGGCGCTGGCACGTAAACGGTGCGCGTATTTGAGCAGCCCACCAGCGACATCAGCAGGAACAGGCAGATCACAGGTTTTTTCACGGCGGAGAATCTCCCGGTATTCGATTACGGTTTCTTCGGTGCTGGTGTCGATCAGGGAGTTAAGCTTAGTGGCATGTTCTGCAATCTGATTGAACCGATTGAAGTTGAATGCCTGAGTGGCAATTACCTGCCCCTGCAAAGTGTTATCACTTCTCAGAACGTTGTTATCACTCTGCAGGCTGCTGGCATCTGAACAACTTTTAACGAGTGCTACTGACAGGGCAGCAATGATGACAATCGCAACTGGGAAAAGATTAAATTTCACTGTTCTATCCCCCAGCATGCCAGAGCGCTTTCCTGATCCCGTCGTTCTACCTGACCGTAGCAACCATTTTTCTGGCCTTTGGTTAGACGGCAATCACGGCCACCGTCTCTAATCCACCAACGGATCGCTTCACAAGCCCCCTTTTTGTCACCGGCGTTAATACGCTGGTAAAACGTCGATGGGAAACATTTACCTGGCCCGATGTTGTAGGGGCAGAAAGAAGCTATTCCCGCCTTCTGAGGTTCACTAAGCGGGATGTGAATATTACGGTCTACCCATGCCAGCGCCCTATCGCGCTCAATAGCGTTCACCTGATCACATTTGGCCTGCGAGAGAGTCATGCCCTTAACGACTTTCTTCCCGTCAACCAGTGTCGCACCCCGGCAAATTGTCCAAACCCCTGAACCATCCTGATAAGCTGTGGTGGTATTCCCCTCTTTCTCATCAAGAAATTTATCGAGAATTACTGTGGCCGGTGCTCCAGCGAGCACAAGCCCCAGAACAGCCGTACTCAGTTTAGCTCTGGTTTTCATTGCTCACCTCGGGCCTCTTTTCTTCTGTCATCTTTTACTTTGAAATACAGATTGGTCAGAAAGGTCAGTAAGCCAAACAGTAAACTTCCAATCACACCTATGGCCGCCCATTGTTCAGGGCTGTAACCATCAAGCAGCCTTTTAAACCAATAAAGGGCACTACCTCCTGACGCGCCGTAGGAGATGCCTGTAGTTATTTTGTCCATTCGATACATACTCTCACCTCGCTGTGTGCGAGTGCGTTTGAAGTAATAAAAAAGGCCCTTATTGGGCCTTTCGACGGGTAATTTTTTTTAGGAAGGTAAAGAGGCTAGGTTTTGGTTTTTTTCGATGGGACTCGGATGCCTCAACAAAGAGTTTTGCCTCTTCATCGCTGTATCCAGCGTCTGTCCATATTTTCAGAAGCTTTTTTTTATGTGATCTGTCGGATATTTTTTCAAGGACCCAAAAGAAAGGGGGGACTAAAATTTTCAAAATTGCAATCACGAATACGATCGTCGTCATCGCTTTGTAGTGATCTAATATTCCGTTTACATATTCGTAAATCCACTCAAGCATGCTGTCTCCTTCATCCAAAAAAAAGATTTTCTCACATGCTTGATGTGTCCGGCAAAGCTTACTCCCTTCTTGAATACAACGACGATATGACAGGGGTACTGGTGCAATGCACCTTCGCGAATACCCCTGTCGTATCGCCGGATAACAAAAAACCCCGACAGGCGGGGTTTAAAGTTTTTTCAAATTGTCGCTTAAGTTCGCTGCCATCGCGGTGCAGCTCTGCCAAGCATGAATGAATTATCTAAATTCCTGGCTCGTTTTCAATATATAAATAGAAATAGAGCACGAAAAGTCAAAGACCAATCATTCAGCTCTGCTCAGCCAAGAGTTTCCGCGTAGATAAAAAGACCTTAGCCCTGAATATTTCCAGGCACCAGCGAACTCTTTTTCTGGCCTCCCAATCCGTTAGCCACGGTGCGATCGACTGTAACTCCCGCGTAATGTCTGAGATTTTTTTGCGTGTGGTGTAATACTGCAGACCGACGATATAAACCGGGTCATTTACATCAAGCGCCTGCAGCACTGACTGCTCGACAAAATCAACGTCATCATCGTGCATAGCTTCATCAATAATGCTGGTGGCTGGCTGTGGCCACAAAATGGCGTGAGCACGATTTAAAGCCTGCGGCCCTCTGAATCCCTCTACTCGAGCTTGTTCCAGTGCAGCTGTAAAGCGAGACAATGCCTTATCCGACCATCGCCCGCCCTTAAGAACATCCCAGCATGCATGAGCGCGAGGCAAGCGAGGTGCTGTTCCACCGCTTACCCCGTCTCCCCATGTTGTCAGCAATGATTTAATCCAGGCCGACTGGATACTTGTAAGAAGCATGCTTTTACCCAGCCAGCTTTTACGCGGCGCACTCGCTGCTCTACCCAGCGCTTCAATATGGTTACGGCGTTGACGTGGTGTCATCCTGTTCTCTCCTTACGCCAGAACGCCGAGCGCATAGGCCCGGTCCAGCACTCTAATGATCATTTCCAGCTGCGAGCCATATTTGCGCTCGAATGCCAGGCGGTCGTTATGCAGTTCGGTATGATGTTTGCGGCAAAGTGGAATGGTGAATATGTCGTGCGCTTTAGTTGCCATGCCACCCTGCCCCCACCCGATTAAGTGATGCGGGTCGTCTGATTGCTGCTGGCAGCATTCACAGGGCAGTGTTTTCACCCAATTCAGATAATTGCGACTTTCCCAGCGCAGACGCTTTGGTCGACGCATGAAAGACTGAGGCGGCGCTGGATCCACCATCACGCCCACCAGCGGTTCTGTCAGCGCATCAGGTAGGTCGACCGCTGAAACTAATTCCCCAAGGATGCTGGTGGCCGGTACTTCGGGAATTATGTCACTTTCTCGTCCAATACGACTTTCTTCACGCATACAAAGAGCTTCACGAACGCATGATTCTGGAAGTGCATCCGTAACTTCTTTACGAACTGCCCACCAGCAGAGCTCTGCAAGTGAGATCTCCCGGCTTTTGTCCAGGCAGAGATGAATGCGGACAGAATCCAAAACAAAGACAATTACATTTCTGCGTGCCAGCTCTGCCAATGCTTCGGTACGCTGCTCTCGCAAGTGATTATCGCAATAGCCACAAAGCAGGATGGATCCTGGCTCATGGTGCATGATGGTTAGTTCGTGGTAGTGGTAATCGCTATGAGCGTATTGGCAATCGCCGCCGCCGTACTTCAGCAACCAGTAATCAAGCCCGCTTATACCACCAGCAGCAGCCAGAACCTGTTCATTCAAAAAGAAGCTTCGCAGCTGCTCGTTTTCAGCCAGTGGCTGCCGCGCATCCGAAACACGACCAGTTTGACACCCGGCCATGCTTTCAGGCTGGCGCTCGATCAACACTCTTCCTGCGGTGAACAACTCCATCAGCTCTCTGCCCGGCTTCAACAGAACGACACCCAGCTCTCTCGCAATAACAGGTTGAAGAAGAGCACGCATCACTCGCTCTCCCTGATAATAATTTGCCCATTTTCGCCCCAGAGCTTTGTTTTCCTTGAATCCCAGATATGCGTGTCGTCCTCGAAGAGCGCATCCATCAGAGACTTCATCAGGTTATCGAGATCGGGTTTACCCTGATGGGGCTGCCCGTTCATCTCTGCGCGCTTCTTTTTGCTCCAGCTATTCGGCATCGGAAGAACGAAGGTAACGTGTGAATTTGACTCTGGCATGTAAATGCCCAGCAGCCGGACGTGATCGCAAAAGGCCCGGTAACGCATAACTTCAGGGCGCTTTTTCCATTTGTCTGCACGAGTCATGCGTGGCTTACCCATCGGGAGGATGTTGTAGACTGTCACGATCACCCCCATGCCCGGGAACACATACTTTGCGCCGTCTTAGCTGAGGATTTTTGCTGAGGTAGTAATGCGCTGACTATCCAAAGTCGAGGGTCAATATCAAGGCTTTTCTCGACCTGAACGCCTTTAGACTTATAGCGTGCCACCAGCTCATTGGCTTCTTCGGTTGTCAGACCGGTGTGAGTGAACCAGCTTTTCTTCATGCCACCTCCTGCAGTTGCAGAGGCAAAAGAAAATCGCTGGCCCTAATAAGGGTCAGTGAGGAATTAATTTTGATCTTTTCTTGCGCCATGGTTTGTCTCCAGTGGCGCAGCAGGTATAGGGTGTTCAGGCCTATGAATTAAGTCTAACAGAGTTGAGAGTGATACGAAAACAGAAAGGAATACATTATTTATTTGTAGCAATATAAAGAAAAACCGAGCCTAAGCCCGGTTTCAACATTACATAGTCAGTGACAAATTACCATTTGTCACGATAATCGAAGGCGACAAAGTAATTGAACTTGCTGGTATCAATTCGATTCTGGAAATGCGGTTGCAAGAATGGCACCCACCCATTATCCATATCAAATTCACCGTTATTGAGGTTGTCCTTCATTGGAAGACCGAGGCTCTCCATTACTGAACTATCCTCTCCAAAGTCTTTAGATACCTCTTCGCCCTTGAAATCTTCTGTCTTCTTATCGAACCAGCTAATGCGAATTTTTAAGCCCATAAATCCCTCTCAAAGATATTTTTTAATGTTGCGCTTCGGATCTGGCCCTTTGACCTGCTTACCCGATGCAGGGTCAAACGCGCCCAGATGGCTACCATCACTCGCGCGATAACCTTCAAGCTCCCCATGCTGGGAATCCCATTCGTAAATTTTACTCTTTTTATCACCATACCAGCGAGGTCGTTTACCGCCACCATTTTGTTTAGGTGTTTTAGGTGCACCTTTGGTCAGGTCACCTAACCCCTTAATTTCATCAGTTTTTGGAACAGGATGATAATCATGGCCATAATCTTTTGCACCTTTACGCGGCTTTTTCTTTTCGTCAGCCAGTTTTTGCTCTGAAGCCTTTTTCTTTTGCTCCTTCTGCTTACGGCTTTCGACAGCAACACTCAGAGCTTTCTCAGCATCTACTTTTTCTTTAAGGGATGCATCGTAGGCTGTTTGCCGTTTTTTGGCATCCTCCTGGGCTAACCCCAATTGGTAACCAGCTTGCTGGAATACACGATGGCCAGGATGGCTCTGGTCATGGGCATATTTTAAAGTTTCCTGAACAAACTTCTTTGCATTTTCTACACGTTTATTAGAGTCGTCGAGTTCACTCTTACGCAGAGGGATCGCCTGAACAGCTTTGTTAATTCGCTCCTGAGCTTTTACAATATCGCCTTGAGCACGACTCAACTCATCTCCGGCGTCTTTATCTTCTTTAGCTGCAGCCTCAACCGGGTTATTTAAAGCCCAAGCCAGCGTACGACGTTTCTCCTCCTCCTGTCGCTTTTTAACTTGATCAGGGGTGCTCACCTCCGTCACGGAAATATAAATAGGAGGGCTTTTGCCATCAGGGAAACGAACCACGGCTTCGTGAGTGCTTTGGCCAGAAGTGAACCCCGGGAAACGAGATTGTCCCTGCTCTTTTTGAATACCTTTTGATTGTGATACAGCCGGTGCTTTCCCCGTATCAACTTTCACGTGTAGATCTGGTTTACCCGGAACTACACCAGCAGTGTAAACCCCTGCGCGTTTCGTTGGTTTCGCATCGACAACCGGAACGCTCATCGGCATGTTTTTACTTTTGACCACAGCGATATGCTGTTTACCATCTTCATCAACAATATCAGCAATTCGAGTGTGAACAACTGTAGCTTTCTGAGTCGGTAATGCAGCGGGGGGAGTGGTCGAAACTTTATCAAATGGCAAAGAGTTAACCAGATGAGCCGTCGCCATCATACGGGGATCATCTTTTGCGATCTCAGATGGAATCAGAGCACCAATAGTTGCTCCCAGGAGACGTCCGGCAAGTGGAACTGCGGCAACTGCAGTTTGCTCAACACGGGTCAGCGCTGCTTGCATCGCTTCCTGAAGCGTCGTTTTGGTGAAGAGTGTGAAACCCCACATACCATCATAAACGCCAATGACAGCGGGTACACCGAATGATGCTGGCTTCTGTGCTTCAGGTGTACTTGAAAGGTTCGCTCCGGATGAATTAGAGCCGTTACCGCCTCCATTACCGCCGCCCCCCCAATGAATACCGCTATCGTTACTGCCAGAACTACCATCTACATTAATAGTATCTTCGTTAGGCATAAAATTCCTCTTTGACTTTAAAATCAATAAATAACACCAATAACTGTATATGCATACAGTATTTTTATGCTATTCCCGAGCTGCTTTAAAGTCAATGTGGAAAGATACAAATAACGAAAATTGGTAGTTTTTTATTATCTCTAAAACAGTTGGTTGGGAGAGATACATATGGAAAGGGAATCCTTCTGCAGAATGACATGAAGTCGATTCCGAGATGGAGAACATAGAGTTATTGCTGCACCAACAACTCTATATTCAAAATTGAAATGTTTACTTATCTGAAACTAACTTGATGGCAAGTGAACCCGATACCCTGCTTTTTCCAACATTTGGGTAAATAGCGTTGGTGTACCAATGATTTCTTCGTCCCGCAAAGGAGTGAACGACACCATATCCCCACGCCTATACATCAAAGCTCGGTCACAATCTGGAAATGAGTGCAGTCTTGCAACGATAACCCCATCGTGGCATCTGATGACCGCGTAGCCCTTGTTTGGTAAATCTTCTTTTTGTTTCACCAATCTCCCCTCCAAACTGGAAAATTTTTGCATGCTCTATCAATAAAACCAGTCGTCTACACTTTCCCAGGTCTGCTGGAGGATTTCCTCAACCTTCTTCTTAGCTTCTTTTTCGCCACCGTAAATACTTAATCCATCGGAACCTGCGCGGCGTATGACCAGACTGCACTCATCGAACCGATTCAGGAGCCGTTTTAACAGTTCTTTTTCCAGTGCCGGGACCGCGCCCTTAGGAAGTTTTTAGTACAATCAATGGTTAATTCAACTTTCATAAATGCCTCTGCCGCCTTAACTGTATATTTATACAGTACACCCATGTATTAATTTGATCAACGCTATAACAGCACGAATTGCTAAGATGGCTACCAAGTGATGTCAAAAAAATCCCCGCTATTCGTGGATAAAGTTTAGCGTCTATCTAATTGTTTTAGCTGAGTTATTAAAATACGGCCTTACCCCTACTGTACAACAGCTGGCTCGGTCACTCGAAAGTTGGATAGTACTGAGGATTTCGCTTAATCTGCTTCATACCGTAACGTAACTGTATGGATTTTCTTTTTGAAAGTAGCGAACATTGCTAACGCTTCATCAGATAATTTTTGGTCGTATATCAGTAAGAACCTCCACTGGGATAAAGTTATATTGTTTCAATATCCGGCGAAGGTGCAAATGGTAAGGTAGCCTTGTGTGCGTGTTTTAGAACACAAAACGATCAAAATCAAACCAAAAAGTAGGGGAAGATTCAGGGTGTTGTAGAGTAGAATGATCGTATTGATTTCAACTTTAACTGTCTGGAAGATATCAAATGGACGGCCATACTATTCCACTAATCTACCTTTTAAATACTACTTTAAATTCTGACAAAGCGCTTCAAGCATCAGGTTTTAATGCACACAGATGTAAATTGAATGGTTTAGTCCTACAAGAACAATCTCTATTGTCGACATCAATTCCTTATTTGCACAATATCCCTGAAAACATTCACGAAGCAGAAATCATTGTCATAGATACTTCGCTTAGTAACTTCAGTCATGGAGCAGGAAGAACCTCTTCATTTAATGTGTTTTTTAAACACACACCTTCGTATGTAGACTTGCTCCCTATCGATATGTCCATAATCAGCGCACGAATATTCGAAACTAGAAAAAATCAAGCAGTCATTGTTTTTTGCGGCAGTAACACAAATGTTATTTATGCAATTGAAAGCGGCCCAGCAAGGAATAAAAAGGATTTAAACTATAATACGTATGAATTTAATAATGCTTACCTTGATGTAGTTGATAGAACAGGTTATCGCTTCAAGAAACCAGACAATATAATTTCAAAAAGCTTAACCGACCTGATATTTAAGTACGCGCATGGTAGTAGTTACAATGTAATTTTCAATGGGATAACAAAAGGTGATGTTATATTAGCCGAGAATGAAGCTGGCGAGGTAATATCATTCATTACCATGATAAAAGAAAAGCCTTTTATCTTCCTACCTGTAATAAATAATCAAACCGAATTCTTAAATGAATTATTCAACAATATTTTACCTGACATACCACTATTTTCGTCATATTTTCCTAATAATGGTAGCTTTCAATGGATCAATAGCGATTTATACATCTCACATGAAGAAAAGACAAAGTCCAATGAGATTGAAGCCCTAAATTCTGATTACGAAAGAAATCTTGCCAAGCTACAGCAAGAGTTAAGCGACTTGTCAAAAAAAGATGAGAATATAAAAACCAAAGCTTTACTGACAGCGACTGATGATGAACTTGTAATTTCTGTGAAGTGGTTCCTCGAATATATCGGATTCGAAAACGCTATAATTCCTGATGAACATGTTAATGAAGGTAATGGTGAACTATTTGAGGAAGATTTAAATATAGAAACAAGTTCTAAAGTCTATCTTTTCGAGGTGAAAGGTATTGGCGGGACATCATCTGATGACCAGTGCGCACAAATTTCAAAGATAGTCTACCGTCGTGAAGAGGCCAATCCCAACAAGAATTATAAAGGCATCTATATTGTAAATCATCAACGCCAGAAAAATCCCAAAGAGAGAAAAAACCCGCCATTCTTCGACCATCAAATCCTTGATGCTGCTATAGCTCGTAGAGGCATGACTTACACATATGAATTGTTCCAAGTCTATCATATGATTGAATCAGGAATAATTGAGAAACATGAGGTGAGAGAAGCATTTAACCAACGCGGACTTATTGATTTTCGAAAATCCTTGATGCCCTTAACCTGTGACCATGTATTCCGTGAAATATGTGTTTATTCTTTTGATCTAACTTCAACACCAGACACAACGATAAGTAAAGATGATAGCGTTGTGGTTAAAGATGAAAATAATAATTGGCATTTGCTATCTATTGTGGGTATTCAGATAAATAGAATTCCCATTAATGAAGCAACAGCAACTAGCGGTGCTAGTGCCGGGGTGAAGGTAGACAGAATTGTCCCTGGAGCTAGAGAGTTTTTCGTTTTGAAAAAATGAAGAAGAGAAGCCCTCACGGGCTTCTTATCCTAAATATATTCAAACTATTACTCTTTTGACTTAGTGGTAATGCAATACAAATCGATCATCGCAATTACATTTTTCATCGTGATACGGCCATGCACTTTCACCAACCCAATGATTCTGGTGATGATTTGAGCTCGCTCACTGTGTGTTTTTTGTTTCGGCATCGGTTACGCCCTCCCCGCCTGGCGCACGCAGTCTTTAAGACGCTTGGCGATACGAGCAACCTCAACAGCACTACCTGCTATGCCAAACATTTCTGAATACACCGCAGCAGCTCTTCGCCATAGCCCCTTATCCTCAAATGCCTTCGCTTTCTGCTCAGCAGCCTGCATCCCTACTGGATCACTATTTTCCACCATGCACGGGATGATAACGTCTTGAATATCCGCGTGTGGTACTGACCGCTATCACGTGATCGAATGATCACGCCTTCGTCACTGAGCTCACGCAGCAACCTGCCGGCTGTGCCGCCAGCCAAGTCCAACGCATCGGAAACATCGCCTACGACGCAGTTCGGTTGGTAGCGCACGAATACAGCAACCTGCTCTTTTTGGGTTAATGTTTTGGTCATTGGTCAATACTCGATTAGTTGGTTAAACCTGCCGCTTTACGGCGTTGGTACTCTTCCATCAGTAGCTGTGCCGGAGTTGGCCCTGCCGGATGCTGCGGTGCAGCAAGCTGGCGACAGATTGGTGGAACCAACTGCCCGTTACTAACGTGCTTTGTCCATTTGGTTAATAACTTCTCAGCCAGTTTTTTAAGTTCCCCCTCGGTCATCTGACGCTCAATACCAGTTCTGCGCATTTCGATGCAGATGTGATACAACACCGGCTGGGACCAGGGGTATTTGTCACTACCCGAAAAACGATACGACTCGTTACGCCAGCGACGGTATTCACTCATCACCCGGTCAGATGTCAGCCCGAACGGATTTGCACCACTTTCTGAAACCAGCGAAACGAACTCAGCAAGATCCGGGGGCCATGTATTACCTAATGCGCAACGGTCCATGCATTGCTGACAAACCAGTTTGATCTGGTTCTCAGTCATCGAACCTATCTGAGCTATCCACAGGGCCGTGGGTTCTGCCCCATTCTTCTGCGTCCAGCGGTTCGAGAAGATTTCCCCCATCACCTGCCATAACCGCCACGCTGTCTCCGTCGCCATCAAGTCCGTTCCGGCGTCGCCACTCTGCGTGTGCTGACTGTATTTGCTGTACAGCCCGGGATGCTGCTGGCTGTGGTCGAACTGATGCATTCTTGGTACCTCCCGTTTGTGGTGCTTTCAGAACCTTTGCGCGATCCAGGTGGCGAGCGAACTTCTGCTCCCACTGAATTTGATGAAACACTTTCCCTTCGGCTTGCCAGTAAGCGATGAAGCTGCTCAGCTCGGCTTCGATATTTATGCCTGCCTTGATCGGCATTCCCCACAGATTTGCCTGTCGAGCAAAGTCGGCTGTTGGATTCCAGTTTTTAAACATCCGGAATTTGCCGAATGGCTGCTGTTGCCCAATTCCGATACCTGGCTGATCCGGATAATCAGGAATAACAGGTTCGACCAGTTCTCTATGTGTGGGGTTTAGATCTTTATGGTTCCTTGGTAGATTCCGTGTCCCGTTTTTGGGACTGTTTAAAGGGAAAAACGGTACTCTTTGGTTAAAATCCGAACTGTTAACAATCCCGTTTTTGGTACCCTTATCACCTGAAATAGTCCCGTTAATGGCACTGTTTGTATTAACAGTTCCGTTTTCGGTACGGTTCAAATTAACCGTCCTGTTTTTGGGATCCTTTAAAGAGTTCCGGTTTTGGGTCTGTTCGGCATCGGGGATGCTTTCCTCAACACCGACCAACTTGTACACAGGAATTTGCTTTGTCCTGCCGCGCCGTTCACCTGTATCGACAACCAGGCCGATTTCCTGCAGATGCTGCAAGCCTGCAAGCACCGTCTTTCTGTCCATCTCAGTAGCCTCTGCAAGCGCAGCGACAGATGGATAAGCGCACAAGTCAGCGCCGCACATGTCAGCCAGCCAGGTAAGGATCGCCTTACTGGATGATTTTCCGGTCTTAACTTGCTTGGCCCACCGCATTGCATCAATGCTCATGAAGCCTCCGGGTTGAATTCATTGGTCAAACTCGATTAAAAAAATTGCGGCGCTACAGCGCTGATACTCGCCAGTAGTGGTCCCGCCGCATCAGCAGGTAACATGTTGAATAAAGTGATTGCCGCTTCGCGGATCTCCTTCTCAAGCTTTTGCAGCGGTGCGCCTAGCAATTTCGCCTGGTGCGCCTCACTGCATTCTTTGATTGAACTCGCCACCAGCTCGGCTTCCGTTCTGGCATTACTCAGGCCATGCTTTCTGGCAAGCTCAATGGGCATAGCGGCGACAATTGCCCCCGACAGCTGCATGACGTAAGCGGTGTATTTTTCCGAGCCACCTTCGTTTTTCAGATATCGGAATAAATTCTGCTTATTGACCGCGATACCGCGGCCCCCTTCCTTCGCCCACTGCTCAGCCACCATCTGAGCGATTTTCTCCTGCGCCTGGCCGGGCAAAGTGGATTCCCACTCCCGAACTGCAACCTGTATTGAACGGTGCTTAAAGCTATCTCGCCGATGCGCCATAAATTGATTTTGAGTTTTCAGCGGTCCGGCCTGGCGTTGGTTATGATGTTGATATGTAGCTGACTGCATGATTAAGCCTCCTTCTGAGGTAAACCATCTGTTGCGTTGGGATAGAGGTCTGGACGTAATTCATGCGGGGTGACTTCCCAATCCAAAGCTCTGCATGCGTTTAAAACCTCTGTGCTTGCTACCTGAGTACGAAACCAGACAGATACAGTCTGCGAGTTTTTACCTAAGCGGCGTGCCAGTTCTGATTGGCTGCCACACAGCGAAATAATTTTTTGTTGAATGTGTTCTTTCATGCTTCCTCCCAATTTATGAATCACATGATTGATAAATAATTTGTCAATGTCAAGAAACTTAATCAATCACATCTGATAAGAAAGTTTGTATGCTTGCTTATGGGTTTGATTTGGATACGAACATGAACTTCGAAGAAAGACTGTTACGAGCTCTTGATGAAGCCGGGATATCTCAATCTGAGCTGGGCCGCAGAGTGGGGGTAAACTCACAAACGGTTAGTAACTGGTGCAATACAGGTAATTTCCCTCGCAAGGAAAAGTTGGCTTTATTCCCGGAAGCATTAGGTAAGCCACTGTATTGGTTCTTTTTATCTGATGAAGAAGAGGCGCATCTTAAGGCAACCAGCGAAAGCAAAACGGTATTGAACGAGAAACAAGCTGCATTGTTGGAAGTTTTTGATCAGTTACCTGAAGTTGAACAAACCAGGTTCATACAGCTGGCCAGCGACCGCCTCGAAGAGCTCGATAAATTTATGGCTGAATTTCTCAGCAAACGGAAGATTGAGCCCGCTCCAACCAAAGACTGATAAAGAACACTCTAAAGGCCGCATTTTGCGGCTTTTTTTTGCCTCTAGTATCTCCTCAGCTCTCCTCTAAAAATCATCACTACAATTATTTATGTCAATTAAGTATTGACCTATGACATATTTATTTGTAGCCTGATTTTAGAAAATCAGTCATCAAGGCAGGACGCCCACGAAGTAGCTACCGGTGGCATACGAAACACCGGATGAGATGGCAAGACAATCGCGCAGCAGGTTTACCGTTCCGCCAGCCTGGCGTTAAAGGCACACAGGAGTTAACCATGATCGATTTCTCACGCAAAAAAGCTGGCTGCCAAGCCGTTCGCTTAAATCTGTTTGAAGTTCTGGTTCGTAAGCTTTGCTACTTACTGGCCCAAAAAGGCAATCCAGAGCTTAAAGCATGAGCTCGTTCTTTGCCCTAATCGTTACCGTCTGTGCCCTCACCGGGGAATGCTCAGACATCATGCTCGGTGTATACAAAACCGAATCTGGCTGTGATGCAGCTGCCAAAGAGCAGCACATTAAAGGAGAGTGTTATCCGTATAAACCGGCTGAAGACCAACAGCCTGCTTTCAAATTTTAATCGAGTTAAGACCTATGGCTTCTACCAGCCCTTAAAAGCACAAAACCCGCGCAAGGCGGGTTTAGTACCCGGTCAGCCGACCAAAGCTTTCCGGAATCGAGTTTTGACCAATGACCACTACCCAAGGCGGCAATCATTAGCTGCGGGTATCTTACAACCAAAATTAAGGACCCGATATGGAATTCTTTCATTTAATCAAGGCAACGCAGAAATCCGGCAAAGAAGATGCCGTTATCTGGTTCACGGCTAAATCAGAAGCACGAGCCAATTTGCAGCTGGATGTTGAGCTGGAAGATGCTGGCATTGAAACCGGCCGGGGCAAGGATTATAGCAAACCTGTCCGTACCGATTTTCCGGTTTATGACGACCTGCCTGAAGAAAGCACAGTTGATTATTCATGGTGCAAACGCTACGAACTGCAGGACGATGGTCGCACCTGGCTGCCAAAGGCTGGTGCTGAGTCATCTGGAGCCGTTGACAACACAACCGCACCGGAACCGATCGTTAAAGTCGAAACTACCGTCGAGAGTGTTCCTCTTGAAAACCGCACTCCAGCGGTGCGTTTTGCCGTCCACCTGACCAGCGACAAATACCAGTCACATATCACTAAAGAGCAGCAGCTGGCTGCCAGCGAGATGTCACAGGATGAAGGCAACACCTATCTCCAGAACCTGCTGCTGGCGAAGAACGACATCCCTGAAGTTGCCGAACTCACCCTGAACGCTGAGTGGAAACTCGTTCAGGGGATTAAGCAGGTATTCGCGCCAGATGAAGCTCACGAAACTGAAAACATCGCTGCATTCATGGCTGACTGGACTAAAGCAGATGCCAGCGATCGCAACCAATTAGTGGAAGACTGGTGCAGCGGCAAATTTACCCCTCTGAAATCTGAAAGCACCAGCGACGCCGGCGTTATAGCAGGTCAGGGTCTTGAACCTAATAATGGTATCCAGATAGACGAGAATGATGACGAAACCACACGTTATCCGGTCGTTCGCATGTCCTTTCGCAAGCAGTTACTCGCCCAGTTTACCGCCGACGAACTGCGGCACCACTTAACCCGCGAAGAATACGAAGGTATCAGCGCGCTGGAGATGGACACTGACAATAGCTATGTCCAGAACCTGTTGCTGGCGGCAGAAAACTGCGAACAGGTAAAGGGTTACGACACCAAAGACCTGTGGCGCTATACCGATGCCATTCGCAAGGTGTTCGGACAGGAAAAGCGTCACGAACTCGCTTTGGTTCTCCGATTCACCAGAATCTGGGCGGCGACTGATTACATTGACCGCGGCCTGCTGGTAAAAGAATGGGCCAAAGGCAATCGCGTTGCAGAAATACAGCGTACTGAAAGCGGTACGAATGCTGGCGGAGGCAACAAGACTGACAGAAACCCTGACCTTAAACATGATCTCGACACTCTCGATTTAGAGATTGCGCTGGCCACGTTACCAATGGATTTCAACATTTACGATATCCCTGGTGGTGTTTTCCGTCGGGCAAAAGAGATCGTTAGTAAAAAAGAAAGTCCATTCAAAGAATGGTCTAAAGCTCTTCGTGCAACTCCGGGAGTTTTGGATTACTCGCGTGCAGCTATCTTTGCACTTATCCGCAGCGCTCACCCTGAGCATTACCTGTATCCGGCACGTCTCAGCGGATTCATTAACGCAAACCTGACTGAAAGCGATCATTCTGCTCCATCAGACCAAACCTTTGCGGCTGCGCGCCATAACCCTGAGGTGAGCTGGTCAAACGAGGTAACTAATGACTCTGCTGTTGAAACTGGCGGCCAGAATGAGGGGACTCAGGTCGACGGCGACACGCAGCCGGTTCTCGAAAAAGTTGGTAATGGTCTTTTTTCTATTGAAGGGCTGGCCACCAGCAACTCTGTAATCGACCAACAAAATACCGCGACAGAGTACGTAGATAATGTGCAGATGGAAGAAACTGGCAATGATGAAACCCCGGACGGTGCTGCGTTATCAGAACGCACGGAAGAAACTATCTCAAGCGCAAGTGCTACTGAAACTTATAGCAGCACAACTGCCATAAATAATGATTCCGGTCATCATAATCATACCGAGCCTGAAATGCTCTATACACACCTTATGATCGACATTGAAGCTTTTGGTAAAAAAGCTGATTCACCAGTCGTATCTATCGGGGCCGTGTTCTTTGATCCATCTACAGGTAATACCGGATCGGAATTTTACAAAGTTATTAGCCTGGAATCAGCCATGGCCAGCGGCGGGGTTCCGGATGCATCTACCATAACCTTCTGGCTCAAAGCTTCACCTGAAGCTCGTTCAGAGTTAGTGGTGGATGATGCTATTCCGCTCGATGACGCCTTACTACAGCTAAATGAGTTTATAGCTGAGAATGCGGCTAACGGCCCTGAACATGTGCAAGTCTGGGGCAATGGTGCCACTTATGACAATGTCCTGCTTGAGGCATCTTATGACCGGACGGGGCTCCCCTGCTCATGGAAGTTCTGGAATAACCGGGATGTAAGAACTGTTGTCGAGTTGGGTAAAGCCGTTGGCTGCGAGCCTCGCTATGAGATCCCATTTGAGGGTGAACCTCACAAGGCTATTTCGGATGCTCTTCACCAGGTCAAATACGTGTCAGCAATCTGGCAGCGTCTGACAGAACACTGATTTTTTAATTTCAGAAAATGGCCCTGATATGGGCCATTATGAGGTAAATCACATGCTTCAAATGCTGACTTTAGAAGAATGGGCTGCGGAAAAATACCGGAGTAATCCTCCAAGTCTGAATACTTTACGTCGATATGCTAAAGAGAGCATGTTCACTCCCCCGGCCACCAAAGAAGGAAGATACTGGCGGGTAAGAGAGGACGCCGAGATTACAGGTAATTTAACCCAACCCGTTATTAAAAAATCTGATTCTCCTATGCTTCAAAGGATACTGTCTGATGGCTGCTCGACCACGTAAAAACAACGTTAAGATACCTAATCTTTATCCGCTCTACAGTCGTAAGGTAAATAAAATCTACTGGCGGTATAAGCATCCGGTTACAGGTAAGTTTCATAGCCTTGGAACTAACGAGGCCGAAGCAACAGCAATAGCAATCGAGGCCAATGAGCGACTAGCTGAACAGCGCACCAGGCAGGTTTTGGCTATCAGTGACAAGATCGCTTCCAGCAAAGGAAAGGCGATAACAACAAATACGTGGTTAGATCGTTATTGGAAAATTCAGGATGAAAGACTGGAGAACGGTGATATCAAGCCGAACACTCATAAGCAAAAGGCTAAACCAGTAGCCCTACTTCGCGAGAGCGTGGGAATGAAATTGATTTCATCCGTCGATGTTCGGGATGTTGCCCAGATACTGGAGTCCTATGTTGCAGCAGGTCAACCTAGGATGGCCCAAGTGATCCGCTCTGTTTTAATCGATGTTTTCAAGGAAGCCCAACATTATGGCGAGGTACCGCCGGGTTATAACCCAGCACTTGCTACAAAACAACCGCGCCGGCGGGTTAGCCGACAACGTCTTAACCTTGACGAATGGCAAAAGATTTTCGCGATTGCTGATGCCCGCAATCATTACATGGGCAATGCAATGCTATTGGCACTCGTTACGGGTCAGCGCCTCGGGGATATCTCCAACATGAAGTTTAGCGATATTTGGGATGATCATCTACATGTCGTTCAGGAGAAAACAGGGAGCAAGCTAGCGATCCCTCTATCCCTAAGGCTTAACGCGATTGACTGGAGTTTGAGGGATGTAGTTGCACGTTGCCGTGACTATGCAGTGAGTCCATACCTAATCCACTTCTTCCGGGCAACCTCAATGGCGGAACGTGGAGCGCAGGTTAAGTCGAATACCATAACAATGAATTTCAGTAAGGCCCGTGATAAAGCAGATATTAATTGGGGGGAAGGCGCACCAGCTACTTTCCATGAACAAAGATCTTTAGCAGAGCGTCTGTACGAAGCACAAGGAATTGATACACAGAAGTTATTAGGTCATAAGTCCCCCAATCAAACAGCTCGCTATCATGACGATAGAGGAAAAGATTGGACGAAGATTAAATTATTAGGATGATGGATTTTATTTATTAGAACACAGCCAGAACCAAAAGTTCATGGCTGTTTTTTTAGAAATCAAAGCCATTCGAGCTTATCTGATACCTTTGTAAGGAATTAACAAGCATTCCCTCAATAAAAGTATAATCATTGCTGTTTTTCATAATCAACAATCTATCAGTCATAAAATTATTAACCTTCAAGAGATTGCGTATTGCGTAAGAATCACCATTCATGAATGTTAAGTTTGCCTGTATTTTAGGTTCATTGTTTATGATATCGCGATTAGATTGATTTGGTATAATCAAATACCGCCCATAGTTTATTGCGGACCTAGAGGCATGAAGACTTCCGCCTTTTAAGTCAGACTGGACCATTAATACAGCCGCCGATAACCCAGCTTGTATTCTATCTCTTTGAACAAAATTATTACGAAAGGTATGACTACCGTAACTATATTCAGATATTAGCAACCCACCATTATCAATTATATCCAGGGCTAGTTTTTTATTTTCAGCAGGATATATTTTCTCGAGACCTTGAGCCATAACAGCTACAGTTTTCCCATGATTTTCAATGGCAGTGCGATGTGCAATTGAATCAATACCTTTAGCCAATCCACTGATAATATTCCAACCTTTATCAGAGAACCACTTAGTTATATTGGAAGCAATTATTTGTCCGTGTTCAGTGGGTTCACGGGTACCAATCACAGCAAGTGATTTTTGATTTAGAATTTTTACATCACCGGCACAGTATAAAATAACTGGGCGATCTTCTGTGGCTTTAAGAATTCCAGGATAGCTGTCATCGAAGATTGAAATTATTGAGTGGTTTTTATTCTGTGATATTTCTATGTTTTTATTGGCAAATTCTTTAGCCAAAACAATATCTTTTTGCGAAATTTCTTTAAGAGCTAATATACCGACTAATTCTTCTACTGAAAAAGAAGATAAGTCTTTTAACTTCTCTAAATTTGAAAGAGTCTTAGTGCCCACTCCCTGTAGGGCACTCAGAGTCAACAACTTAACAGTGTTATCTGAAATGTTCGACATCACTCATTCTCAGTGTAATAGCATTTTGGTTCTTGATTCCAACCCGTACAAGACAAGAACCTAACCCCTTGTTTTTTATTGAATTTTTTCACCATATTTCTACCGCATTTTGGACATGTTTTTTCAACAAAGCTTTCAGTATATTCACATTTATCAGACGTATCATTATAACCCGAACATCCCCAGAAATGTATACCACTTTGCTGATTTCGTCTTATTCTTAGTACGTGAGACTGGCATTTCGGACAAAGACGTTCTTCTTCAGAAATCGATACCGTTTTAGCCAAGCAAATTCCTAAGACATGCTTAACATTTTCAGCGCGTAGGAGCTCATATGCACGCTTTAGAGTTGCACCTGTAGTAATAACATCATCAAAAATCAAAATAGACTTACCTTGCAGGCGATTTCTATAT
The DNA here is from genome assembly GCF_003635055.1 of Enterobacter sp. WPR_3_1. Taxonomy (NCBI): domain Bacteria; kingdom Pseudomonadati; phylum Pseudomonadota; class Gammaproteobacteria; order Enterobacterales; family Enterobacteriaceae; genus Enterobacter; species Enterobacter sp. WPR_3_1. The sequence continues at coordinate 20,325 of NZ_RBXU01000015.1, forward strand.
TTTTCATTTAAATGCAGAGATGATTCAATTTCAATTGCTCTTTGGTCTCTTGGAAGAGCTTTAAGTGATTTCGCTCCTTCCTCAAACACAAATAAATCGTTGATAAAACTAGTATTAGACTGACTTTTTTGGGCTGCATTATCTAATACAAGTTCCAATCTCTGTTTTTTTTCTTTTTTTGATGGTATTACTGTTGCTATATCAAATCCTTTTTTGGATTTAAAAAATTCCGGCAATTTATCATTAGCATGAGCAAGAATATCTCCCCAATAATCAGGTGGAGTATAGTTTTCATCATGTTCCTTACTCGCAATTTCAATTGAAAGAGGGTGAGAATCATGAAGTTTAGTAGTAACCAAACTTTTTTGAGAGAAGTAACGGCCAAGACAAATTGTCGAGAGAGTATCACTTGCAGGAATAACATTAGCAGATTCATCTAAAGGAACGAAATAAAAACGCTTACGTTCAAATGAGAAGTTCTTATGCTGAGCACTCTTTTCGGCCATGAGTATGATATTTTCTAGTGTTTCACACTCATCTAAAAGAAACTCACTACTCAGCACTGCTGCCGGGACCTGTGAAACTGGTGTTCTTGATGCCCAAGAGGGCACAATTGGTATTACTCCAGCGTAGTAACTTGCTATTATATCTGTATAGTCGTCACCCACATATATGACCTTTTCAGGATGAGTTATTCCTAAGTTGCTTAAAGCAAGATGAATGCCTTTCGGATTAGGTTTCATTCCTGAACTACCGACATCAGTATATGTCACGATAGTATCAAATTTCGGTAAATCGAGCTGCTTGAGGACAATATCGGCATATTGACGACCTGAATTAGTCACTATTCCGACTTTTATGCCCTTAGAAATTAAGCCTGAAAGCAAATCTTTAGTATTGTTATAAGGTTTAATTGTTCTAAGTAATTCAGGCGTTATTTCATTATATGCCCCTCTTTCTCTAATATCTCTCAGTTTATTAGTTGATGCTAAAGTGTTATCAAGATCGAATAAAACAGCCTCAAGCTTCATGATGAACTCCATGTATATAGGATTATTCTAATATACAATCTCTTAGCTTTTTTGATAACTATTTTTGATAAATTTTTGATAACCGTTCGAAAGCGAATAATAAAAAAGGGAACCATTAGGTTCCCTTCTTAATTCGACTAAACTTCGAATTACATGTTCGCGATGATTGCGTCGCCAAACTCTGAGCATTTCAGCAGTTTAGCGCCTTCCATCAGACGTTCAAAGTCATAGGTGACGGTTTTTGCGTTAATCGCGCCTTCCATACCCTTAACGATCAGGTCTGCGGCTTCGAACCATTCCATATGACGGAGCATCATTTCTGCAGACAGGATGATAGAACCTGGATTCACTTTATCCTGGCCGGCATATTTTGGTGCCGTACCGTGGGTCGCTTCGAACAGTGCGCACTCGTCACCGATGTTCGCACCAGGGGCGATACCAATACCACCAACCTGCGCCGCCAGGGCGTCGGAGATGTAGTCACCGTTCAGGTTCATACAGGCGATAACGTCATATTCAGCAGGACGCAGCAGGATCTGCTGCAGGAACGCATCGGCGATCACATCTTTAATGATGATCTCTTTGCCGGTGTTCGGGTTCTTGATCTTCTGCCATGGACCACCGTCAATCAGCTCACCACCGAACTCTTCCATCGCCAGCTGGTAGCCCCAGTCTTTGAATGCGCCTTCGGTGAACTTCATGATGTTGCCTTTGTGAACCAGCGTCACAGAGTCACGGTCGTTGGTGATCGCGTATTCAATGGCCGCACGCACCAGACGTTTAGTCCCTTCTTCGGAGCAAGGCTTGATACCGATACCGCAATGCTCAGGGAAGCGAATTTTCTTCACGCCCATCTCTTCGCGCAGGAATTTAATCACTTTCTCTGCGTCAGCAGAGTCCGCTTTCCACTCGATGCCCGCGTAGATGTCTTCTGAGTTTTCGCGGAAGATAACCATGTCGGTCAGTTCAGGGTGCTTAACCGGGCTTGGGGTGCCCTGATAGTAACGAACCGGACGCAGACACACGTACAGGTCCAGCTCCTGACGCAGCGCAACGTTCAGGGAACGAATACCGCCACCGACTGGAGTTGTCAGAGGGCCTTTAATAGCAACGCGGTAGTCGCGGATCAGGTCCAGCGTTTCAGCTGGCAGCCAAACGTCCTGGCCATAAACTTGAGTAGATTTTTCACCGGTGTAAATTTCCATCCAGGAAATTTTACGCTCGCCTTTGTAGGCTTTCTCAACAGCGGCATCAACCACTTTCAGCATTGCCGGGGTAACGTCTACACCGATACCGTCACCTTCGATGAACGGGATAATCGGATTGTGAGGAACGTTAATCTTGCCGTTTTGCAGGGTGATCTTTTTACCTTCCGCCGGAACAACTACTTTGCTTTCCATTAACCTCTCCTTCGAGCGCTTCTGGTTGTTACTGATCTTATGTTAATAAATTGTAATGAGCCCTTCGATAGTACCTGATTGTCCGACGCCATGAAAGGTCTTCGTTAATAGGCTATAATGCGGCAATTGATAACGTCTGAAAATACCATGAAGAAAACTTCTTTTACAAAACACCGGGTTGAGCGATTCAGCTCACGACAAGCCGCCAGAAGACCACAAGAATCCCAGCCAAAGCGGGTTATTTTGTTCAATAAACCCTACGATGTTTTGCCGCAGTTTACTGACGAAGCCGGACGCAGCACGCTGAAGGATTACATTCCTGTTCAGGGCGTCTACGCCGCCGGCCGTCTGGACCGGGATAGCGAAGGACTTCTGGTCTTAACCAACGATGGTGCCTTACAGGCCAGGCTCACTCAGCCGGGCAAACGCACGGGAAAGATTTACTTCGTCCAGGTTGAAGGTGAACCGGATGAAGAGACGCTGGCGACATTACGCCGCGGCGTGACGTTAAACGATGGTCCTACGTTGCCTGCAGGTATCGAGCTCGTCAGCGAGCCGGAATGGCTGTGGCCACGCACCCCGCCGATCCGCGAGCGCAAATCCATCCCGACGAGTTGGCTCAAAATCACCCTTTATGAAGGCCGTAATCGCCAGGTTCGCCGGATGACCGCACACGTGGGCTTCCCTACCCTGCGACTTATTCGCTATGCCATGGGCAACTACACCCTGGATTCACTGGCAAACGGTGAATGGCGGGACGTTACCCCTTAAGGAGTCACTATGTTTAAACCGCATGTCACGGTCGCCTGCGTGGTTCACGCGCAGGGTAAGTTTTTGGTCGTAGAAGAGAGTATTAACGGCAAGGCGCTGTGGAACCAGCCAGCCGGGCACCTTGAAGCCAATGAAACCTTACTGCAGGCCGCCAAACGCGAACTGTGGGAAGAGACCGGTATCCACGCGGAGCCGCAGCACTTCATCCGTATGCACCAGTGGATTGCCCCTGATCACACTCCGTTCCTGCGCTTTTTATTTGCCGTCGAGCTTAGCGAAACGTGCGCCACAGAGCCGCAGGACGATGATATCGATCGCTGCCTGTGGGTCACTGCCGAAGAGATCCTGAACGCGCCAAACCTGCGCTCGCCGCTGGTTGCCGAGAGTATCCGCTGCTGGCAGGCTGCTGGTCGCCTGCCGCTTGAGGTGATTGGAGAATTTAACTGGCCGTTTACAGAGGGTGCCAATGGTGGGGGGGCGTGATAGAATACGCCGCCTTGAAGTTCAATGTCGTGAGTATTCCATGTCAGATAACAGCCAGAAAAAAGTGATCGTCGGCATGTCCGGCGGTGTCGATTCCTCCGTTTCCGCCTACCTGTTGCAACAACAGGGCTATAAGGTGGAGGGCCTGTTCATGAAGAACTGGGAGGAAGATGATGGCGAGGAATATTGCACTGCTGCTGCGGATCTCGCCGATGCGCAGGCGGTGTGCGATAAGCTGGGCATTGAACTGCACACCGTTAACTTTGCCGCAGAATACTGGGACAACGTCTTCGAGCTTTTCCTGGAAGAGTACAAAGCCGGTCGTACCCCGAACCCGGACATTCTGTGCAACAAAGAGATCAAATTTAAAGCCTTCCTGGAATTCGCCGCAGAAGATCTGGGCGCAGACTATATTGCGACCGGGCACTACGTGCGTCGTGCCGATGTGAATGGCAAAAGCCAGCTGCTGCGCGGTCTGGATGGCAACAAAGATCAGAGCTACTTCCTTTATACACTCAGCCACGAACAGATTGCGCAAAGCCTGTTCCCGGTAGGCGAGCTTGAAAAGCCGCAGGTGCGTAAAATCGCCGAAGAGCTGGATCTGATCACCGCGAAGAAAAAAGACTCCACCGGTATCTGTTTTATCGGCGAGCGCAAATTCCGCGATTTCCTTGGTCGTTACCTGCCGGCACAGCCGGGTAAAATCGTTACCGTCGACGGTGATGAGATTGGTCAACATCAGGGGCTGATGTACCACACGCTGGGCCAGCGTAAAGGGCTGGGTATTGGCGGCACCAAAGAAGGCAGCGAAGATCCGTGGTACGTCGTAGATAAAGATGTCGAAAACAATATTCTGGTTGTCGCTCAGGGCCACGACCATCCGCGTCTGATGTCCGTCGGCCTCATCGCACAACAGCTGCACTGGGTCGATCGTGAGCCGCTGAAGGGTACGCTGCGCTGCACGGTAAAAACACGCTATCGCCAGACCGATATCCCTTGTACCGTCACCGCGCTGGATGATGAACGCATTGATGTGCGTTTCGACGAGCCGGTTGCGGCGGTCACCCCAGGCCAGTCCGCCGTATTCTACAGCGGCGAAATCTGTCTGGGCGGCGGGATCATTGAACAGCGCCTGCCGCTGCCGGCCGTTTAACACGATTGCACACATAAAGGAGAACGTGTGGCGAAGAACTATTATGACATCACCCTGGCACTGGCTGGAATTTGCCAGTCTGCCCGTCTGGTGCAACAGCTGGCGCATCAGGGTCATTGCGATGCTGACGCGCTGCACGTTTCACTCAACAGCGTTATCGACCTCAACCCCGGTTCGACTCTGGGTGTCTTCGGTGGGAGTGAAACCAATCTTCGTCTCGGTCTTGAAACTTTGCTTGGCGTGCTTAACGCCAGTAGCCGTCAGGGGTTGAACGCGGAGCTGACCCGCTACACGTTAAGCCTGATGGTGCTGGAGCGTAAGCTCAGCGCGGCTAAAGGCGCCCTTGATACGCTCGGTGACCGCATTGCCGGGCTGCAGCGCCAGCTCGACCATTTTGATCTGCAGTCCGAAACGCTGCTCAGTGCCATGGCCGGCATTTATGTTGACGTCATCAGCCCGCTGGGCCCACGTATTCAGGTCACAGGCTCTCCTGCCGTGCTGCAAAGCCCGCAGGTTCAGGCAAAAGTCCGCGCCTCCCTGCTGGCGGGTATTCGTGCCGCCGTGCTGTGGCATCAGGTTGGCGGTGGCCGCCTGCAGTTAATGTTTTCTCGTAATCGCCTGACGACTCAGGCAAAACAAATTCTTGCTCATTGTTAACCTCCCGGAGTTGCGAATTATGGAATTATCCTCACTGACCGCCGTATCCCCTGTAGATGGACGCTACGGCGATAAAGTCAGCGCGCTGCGCGGGATCTTCAGCGAATATGGTTTGCTGAAGTTCCGTGTTCAGGTTGAAGTACGCTGGCTGCAAAAGCTGGCCGCCCAGGCAGCAATCAAGGAAGTTCCTGCTTTTGACGCCCAGGCAAACGATTACCTCGATAAAATCGTTGCTGACTTCAACGAAGAAGATGCTGCGCGCATTAAAACTATTGAGCGCACCACCAACCATGACGTAAAAGCGGTTGAGTATTTCCTGAAAGAGAAAGTGGCAAGCGTGCCTGCGCTGCATGCCGTGTCTGAATTCATTCACTTCGCCTGCACCTCAGAAGACATTAACAACCTGTCTCATGCGCTGATGCTCTCCACCGCGCGCAAAGACGTGGTGCTGCCTTACTGGCGTAAAATCATCGACGCGGTAAAAGCACTGTCTGTCGAATATCGTGATATTCCGCTGCTGTCCCGTACCCACGGTCAGCCGGCCACTCCCTCCACGATGGGTAAAGAGATGGCAAACGTGGCGTACCGTATGGAACGTCAGTATCGTCAGTTGGAGCAGGTCGAGATTCTGGGTAAAATCAACGGTGCGGTAGGTAACTACAACGCCCACATCGCTGCCTACCCGGAAGTGGACTGGCATCAGTTCAGCGAAGCGTTCGTGACCTCTCTGGGCATTAAGTGGAACCCGTACACCACCCAGATTGAGCCGCACGACTATATCGCGGAACTGTTTGACTGCATCGCTCGCTTCAACACCATTCTGATCGATTTCGATCGTGACGTGTGGGGTTACATCGCGCTGAACCACTTCAAACAGAAGACCATCGCCGGTGAAATTGGCTCCTCAACCATGCCGCACAAAGTCAACCCAATCGACTTCGAAAACTCCGAAGGCAACCTGGGTCTGGCGAATGCGGTGCTGCAGCACATGGCGAGCAAACTGCCGGTGTCCCGCTGGCAGCGCGACCTGACTGACTCCACCGTGCTGCGTAACCTGGGCGTGGGTATCGGCTACGCGCTGATCGCGTATCAGTCCACCCTGAAAGGTGTAAGCAAACTGGAAGTGAACCGCGACCGTCTGCTGGACGAGCTGGATCACAACTGGGAAGTGCTGGCAGAGCCCATTCAGACCGTCATGCGTCGTTATGGCATTGAAAAACCGTACGAGAAACTGAAAGAGCTGACGCGCGGCAAACGCGTAGACGCCGAAGGCATGAAACAGTTTATCGACAGTCTGGAACTGCCGGAAGACGAGAAAACCCGCCTGAAAGCGATGACCCCGGCAAACTATATCGGCCGTGCCATCACCATGGTTGACGAGCTGAAGTAACCTCCCTTCCCCCTTTCCGCCTGGAAAGGGGGCTGCTTTTCCCCGGTTTACTTAATGTTTATCCCCACAACAACATAATCAGCGTTAAACTATTCATACCATTCATATAGGGAGAAAAGATGATGCGCGTACTGGTTGTTGAGGATAACGCATTGCTACGCCATCACCTGAAGGTTCAGCTTCAGGAGATGGGTCATCAGGTGGACGATGCCGAAGATGCAAAAGAAGCCGATTATTATCTCAATGAGCACCTGCCGGACATCGCCATCGTCGACCTCGGATTGCCTGATGAAGACGGTTTGTCGTTGATTCGTCGCTGGCGGAGCCATGATGTCTCCCTTCCGGTTCTGGTGTTGACCGCACGTGAAGGCTGGCAGGACAAGGTTGAAGTGCTCAGCGCGGGCGCGGATGATTACGTCACCAAACCGTTTCACATCGAAGAAGTGGCGGCACGCATGCAGGCACTGCTACGCCGCAACAGCGGCCTGGCCTCCCAGGTGATTTCGATTCCCCCTTTCCAGGTTGATCTCTCCCGTCGTGAATTCTCGATCAATAATGAAGTCATTAAGCTGACCGCGTTTGAATACACCATCATGGAAACGTTAATCCGCAACAGCGGCAAAGTGGTGAGCAAAGACTCCTTAATGCTTCAGCTTTATCCGGATGCCGAGCTGCGTGAGAGCCACACGATTGATGTGTTGATGGGACGTCTGCGCAAGAAAATTCAGGCGGAGTACCCGCAGGACGTGATCACGACCGTCCGTGGTCAGGGCTATCTGTTCGAAATACGCTAAATGAGAGGGATCTTGCGTCATATTCTGCCCCTCTCGCTGCGGGTTCGCTTTTTACTGGCAACGGCCGCCGTCGTGCTGGTGTTATCCCTCTCCTACGGCATGGTGGCTCTGGTGGGCTACAGCGTCAGTTTTGATAAAACAACTTTTCGACTGTTGCGTGGTGAAAGCAACCTGTTTTATACCCTGGCGAAATGGGAAAACAACACGATCACCGTCGAAATGCCGGAAAACCTTAACCAGCAAAGCCCGACGCTGGCCCTGATTTATAACGAAAAGGGAAAACTACTTTGGGCACAACGCGATATCCCATGGCTGGTTAAAAGTATTCGTCCGGAATGGCTTAAGACCAATGGTTTCCACGAACTTGAAGCCGATCTGAACACCACCAGCTCGCTGCTGCGCGAGGACCGCTCCCTGCAGCAAAAGCTGAATGAGATCCGCGCAGACGATGCCGAAACAGAAATGACGCACTCCGTGGCGATTAACCTCTACCCGGCCACGATGAACATGCCGCAGTTAACCATCGTGGTGGTCGATACCATCCCGGTCGAACTTAAACGTTCTTATATGGTATGGAACTGGTTCGTCTATGTTCTGGCCGCGAATCTGCTGCTGGTAATCCCGCTGCTGTGGCTCGCCGCGTGGTGGAGTTTACGCCCCATCGAATCGCTGGCGAGAGAGGTGCGCGAGCTGGAAGAACATCATCGTGAGAAACTCAACCCGGAGACTACCCGCGAGCTGACAAGCCTGGTGCGTAACCTCAACCGTCTGCTGAAAAGCGAACGTGAGCGCTATGATAAATACCGCACCACCCTCACCGACCTCACGCATAGCCTGAAAACGCCGCTGGCGGTGATGCAAAGTACCCTGCGTTCGATGCGCAGCTCAAAGCTGAGCGTTGATGACGCCGAGCCGGTGATGCTGGAACAGATCAGCCGTATTTCTCAGCAAATTGGTTACTATCTGCACCGTGCCAGCATGCGTTCCGGCAGCGCGTTATTGAGCCGCGAACTGCATCCTGTGGCACCGCTTCTGGATAACCTCACCTCCGCGCTCAACAAGGTTTACCAGCGCAAAGGGGTCAATATCAGCCTCGATATCTCTCCCGAAATCAGCTTTGTTGGTGAAAAAAATGATTTCATGGAAGTGATGGGCAATCTGCTGGATAACGCCTGTAAATATTGCCTGGAATTCGTGGAAGTTTCCGCGCGTCAGACGGATAACGAATTGCATATTATCGTTGAGGATGATGGCCCGGGGATCCCGCGCAATAAACGTGATGTGGTATTCGACCGCGGTCAGCGTGCGGATACGTTGCGCCCCGGCCAGGGGGTTGGGTTAGCGGTGGCACGCGAAATCGTCGACCAGTACGACGGAAAAATTGAAACCGAAGACAGTTTACTCGGAGGCGCCAGAATGGAGGTCATTTTCGGTCGCCAGCAGCCCACATCGAACGATAGTTAACCCGTTATGTGAAAAATGCGAGGATCTCGCACCCAGGCTCCTGTGCTTCCGTTATAATCCGAGTCAGTAAGAGCCTGCGGAATAAAAAAATATGGATTATCACTTAACACTTAACTGGCCCGAATTTATTGAACGTTACTGGCAGAAACGCCCGGTCGTTCTTAAACGCGGGTTCAGCAATTTTGTCGATCCTCTCTCCCCTGACGAACTGGCCGGTCTGGCCATGGAGAGTGAAGTCGACAGCCGCCTGGTAAGCCACCAGGACGGGAAATGGCAGGTCAGCCACGGTCCTTTCGAAAGCTACGATCACCTCGGTGAAAACAACTGGTCATTACTGGTTCAGGCGGTTAACCACTGGCATGAACCGACTGCGGCGTTAATGCGTCCGTTCCGCGCCCTGCCCGACTGGCGAATGGACGATCTGATGATCTCCTTCTCCGTGCCAGGAGGGGGCGTTGGTCCGCATCTGGACCAGTACGACGTGTTTATCATTCAGGGTACAGGCCGCCGGCGCTGGCGCGTGGGCGACAAAGTGCCGATGAAACAGCACTGCCCGCATCCGGACCTGCTTCAGGTCGATCCGTTTGAAGGGATTATCGATGAAGAGCTGGAGCCGGGTGATATTCTCTATATCCCACCAGGCTTCCCGCACGAAGGGTATTCGCTGGAAAACTCGCTGAACTACTCCGTCGGATTCCGCGCACCAAGCGGTCGCGAAATGATCAGCGGCTTTGCTGACTACGTGCTGCAGCGTGAACTGGGCAGCCATCGTTACAGCGATCCGGATGTGCCTGCACGCGAGCACCCGGCTGATATTGTGCCAGCCGAACTGGACAAGCTTCGCGGCATGATGCTGGATTTGATCAATGAACCGGCGCATTTCAGCCAGTGGTTTGGTGAGTTTATCAGCCAGTCACGCCATGAGCTGGATGTGGCACCGCCAGAGCCGCCATACCAGGCCGACGAGATTTATGACGCACTGCAGCAGGGCGACAAACTGGTTCGTCTGGGCGGGTTGCGCGTACTGCGCATCGGTGAAGATGTTTTCGTTAACGGCGAGAAGCTGGACTCCCCTCACCGTCCGGCGCTGGAGGCTATTGCCAGCCACCTGACCTTAACGGCTGATACCTTTGGCGATGCGCTGGAAGATCCCTCTTTCCTCGCGATGCTCGCCGCGCTGGTGAACAGCGGGTACTGGTTCTTTGAGGACTAAACCGTAAAGAAAAGCGTGCCGGGTGGCGGCTTCGCCTGACCCGGCTTTTTTTGTCATTACCGCGCCGCGGTCAGCTCCGCAATTCGCACAATCACCTTCACCGCTTTTTCCATTCCTTCCAGCGTCACGAACTCGTGCTTGCCGTGATAGTTGTAGCCACCGGTAAACAGATTCGGGCAAGGCAGCCCCATGAACGACAGCTGCGAACCGTCTGTGCCGCCACGAATCGGTTTTAACAGCGGTTCAATATCACAGTCACGCATTGCCTGCTGCGCGATATCGAGGATATGCGGATGCGCCATCACTTTCTCGCGCATATTGTAGTAGCTGTCTTCGATAATCAGCTCGATATAGCAATCCGGATGCAGGCCCTTACCGACCTTTTTGGCTATCTCCATCATCTTACGTTTACGCGCTTCAAATGCTTTACGGTCAAAGTCGCGAATGATGTAGTGCATCTGCGCACTGTCTACGGTGCCCTTAATGCTGGTCAGGTGATAAAAACCTTCATAACCGTCGGTCTGTTCCGGGCTCTCTTCTGGCGGAACTTCCGCATGAATACGCGACGCCAGCGACAACGCATTCACCATGACCCCTTTGGCGGAGCCAGGATGAACGTTGTTTCCGACGATTTTGATTGTCACGGACGCGGCGTTGAAATTCTCGAACTCCAGTTCCCCTACGCCGCCACCGTCGACGGTGTAGGCCCACTTCGCGTTAAAGGCCTCTACGTCGAAGTGTTTTGCCCCCTTGCCGACCTCTTCATCCGGCGTAAAGGCGACACGGATATCCCCGTGCGGGATATTTTTCTCTTTCAGCACCGCCAGCGCCGTCATGATCTCGGCAATCCCCGCTTTGTCATCGGCACCCAGCAGCGTTTTGCCGTCGGTGGTGATGAGCGTTTGACCGAGCAGCTGGTGCAGCACCGGGAACATCACCGGCGACAGTACTTCGTCACCAATCCCCAGCGCAATGTCGCCGCCGCGGTAGTTTTCAACAATCTGCGGGTTCACATGTTTACCGCTAAAATCCGGAGAGGTGTCGACATGGGAGATAAAGCCAATCGCCGGGATATCACCGGAGACATTCGCAGGCAGCGTTCCCATCACAGTGCCTTTCTCGCTTAACGTGACGTTAACCAGCCCCATGGCGTCGAGCTGCTCTTTGAGCAGGTTTAATAACTTCCACTGGCCTTCGGTGCTTGGCACCTGGCGGACACCCGGTTTAGATTGGGTATCCAGCGAAACGTACTGTAAAAAACGCTCAAGTAATTTATCCATGCAGTCACCCTCACTTTTTGTGACAACATTATCAATAAGCATCAAAAGGCAAATATTGCGTCAGGTCACTTTTATCCCGCAAACGAGAATATTTTCCGTTTATATCGTATCCGTTAGTAAATGTAGCTTATGAATCAGTGACAAGGATTGGCGATTACAGTGGTTTGCCGTAGAATGTCCGCCCTCATTACGAGTCACCAAGGTGGTTACACACAAACCCCGCTTCGGTCTGCATCCCGGAGCGTCTATATGGGACAGCGCAAAAATTGAATACACAATCCCGTTCACGTTCACCGCTGGTGCAACTGGAACGAATTCGTAAAAGTTTTGATGGTAAAGATGTTATTTCCGGGCTCAACCTGACCATCAATGACGGTGAGTTCCTCACGCTGCTTGGCCCCTCTGGCTGCGGCAAAACAACCGTACTGCGCCTTATCGCCGGACTGGAAAACGTCGATAGCGGTCACATCCACCTTGAAAACCAGGATATCACCCAGGTCCCCGCCGAAGAGCGGCACGTGAATACCGTCTTTCAGAGCTATGCCCTGTTTCCGCACATGACCGTGTTCGAGAACGTCGCATTTGGCCTGCGGATGCAAAAAACACCGACCAGCGAGATCCCGGCTCGCGTTACCGACGCGCTGCGCATGGTGCAACTGGAAGAATTTGCCCAGCGTAAGCCACACCAGCTTTCCGGCGGCCAGCAGCAGCGCGTTGCTATCGCCCGCGCTGTGGTCAATAAACCGCGTCTGCTCCTGCTGGATGAGTCACTTTCCGCGCTGGACTATAAACTGCGCAAGCAGATGCAGAACGAGCTTAAAGCCCTGCAGCGCAAGCTCGGCATTACCTTTGTCTTCGTTACCCACGATCAGGAAGAGGCACTCACCATGTCGGACCGTATCGTGGTGATGCGTGATGGCAAAATCGAGCAGGACGGCACGCCACGTGAAATCTATGAGGAGCCGAAAAACCTGTTCGTGGCCAGCTTCATTGGGGAGATCAACATTTTCAACGCCACGGTGATTGAACGCCTGGACGAACAGCGCGTGCGGGCCAACGTAGAAGGCCGCGAGTGCAATATCACCGTGAATTTCGCCGTCGAAAAAGGGCAAAAGCTCAACGTCCTGCTGCGCCCGGAGGATCTGCGCGTTGAAGAGATCCACGGCAATACTGATGCCGAGGGACTGATTGGCTATATCCGTGAGCGCAACTATAAAGGGATGACGCTGGAGTCTGTCGTCGAACTGGAAAACGGTAAGATGGTGATGGTCAGCGAGTTCTTTAATGAGGACGACCCTGATTTCGACCACTCCCTCGACCAGAAAATGGTTATCAACTGGGTAGAAAGCTGGGAGGTTGTACTGGCTGATGAAGAACACAAGTAAATTCCAGAATGTGGTGATTGCTACTATCGTCGGTTGGCTTGTGTTGTTTGTCTTCTTACCCAACCTGATGATCATCGCCGCCAGCTTCCTGACACGCGACGATACTGACTTCGTAAAGCTGGTCTTTACGCTGGACAACTACTCGCGTCTGCTCGATCCGCTTTATTTTGACGTGCTGTTGCACTCGCTTAATATGGCGCTGATCGCCACCGTTGCCTGCCTGGTGCTGGGTTATCCCTTTGCATGGTTTCTGGCACGTCTGCCGCAAAAAGTGCGTCCACTGCTGCTCTTTTTGCTGATCGTGCCTTTCTGGACCAACTCCCTGATCCGCATCTACGGGCTGAAAATTTTCCTCAGCACCAAAGGCTATCTGAACGAGTTCCTGTTGTGGCTGGGCGTGATTGATACGCCAGTGCGCATCATGTTTACGCCGGGTGCGGTCATTGTGGGTCTGGTCTACATCCTGCTGCCCTTTATGGTGATGCCGCTCTACTCCAGCATTGAGAAGCTGGATAAACCGCTGCTGGAAGCTGCGAGAGACCTGGGCGCCAGCAAACTGCAGACCTTTATCCGGATTATCATTCCGTTGACCATGCCTGGCATCATTGCAGGTTGTCTGCTGGTAATGCTGCCGGCAATGGGCTTGTTCTACGTGTCCGACCTGATGGGCGGCGCGAAAAACCTGCTTATCGGCAACGTGATTAAGAGTCAGTTCCTGAACATTCGCGACTGGCCGTTCGGTTCCGCTATCAGCATTACGCTCACGGTGGTGATGGGTCTGATGCTGTTGATCTACTGGCGTGCTTCACGATTACTGAATAAAAAGGTGGAACTCGAATGATCGGTCGACTGCTTCGCGGCGGTTTTATGACCGCCATCTATGCGTATCTTTATATTCCGATCATTATTTTGATCGTGAACTCGTTTAACAGCTCGCGTTTCGGCATCAACTGGCAAGGTTTCACTACCAACTGGTACAGCCTGCTGATGAACAACGACAGCCTGCTGCAGGCTGCTCAGCACTCCCTGACGATGGCGATTTTCTCCGCCACCTTCGCCACGCTGATTGGTTCGCTTACCGCCGTGGCGCTCTACCGCTATCGCTTCCGCGGTAAACCGTTCGTCAGCGGGATGCTGTTTGTGGTGATGATGTCGCCGGATATCGTCATGGCGATTTCGCTGCTGGTGCTGTTTATGCTGCTGGGCGTCCAGTTGGGCTTCTGGTCACTGCTGTTCTCTCACATCACTTTCTGCCTGCCGTTTGTGGTGGTCACCGTCTTCGCACGCCTGAAAGGGTTTGACGTGCGCATGCTGGAAGCCGCAAAAGATCTGGGAGCCAGTGAGATGACCATCCTGCGCAAAATCATCCTGCCGCTGGCGATGCCCGCCGTTGCTGCCGGATGGCTGCTGAGTTTTACCCTGTCGATGGACGATGTGGTGGTCTCCTCCTTCGTCACCGGCCCGAGTTATGAAATTCTGCCGTTGAAGATCTATTCAATGGTGAAAGTCGGCGTCTCGCCCGAGGTGAACGCGCTGGCGACCATACTGTTAGTGTTCTCGCTGGTGCTGGTGATTGCCAGCCAGGTTATTGCTCGTGATAAAACAAAATCTCAGGGGACAATGAAATGAAAAAAATGCTTGCCGCTGCGGCACTGGTGCTCGGAATGGGTGCCGCGCACGCTGATGACAGCAAAACGCTCTATTTCTATAACTGGACCGAGTATGTGCCACCTGGCCTGCTGGAGCAGTTCACGAAAGAGACGGGCATCAAGGTTATCTATTCTACCTACGAGTCGAATGAAACCATGTACGCCAAGCTCAAAACTTATAAAGAAGGCGCGTACGATCTGGTCGTCCCGTCGACCTATTTCGTCGATAAAATGCGCAAAGAGGGCATGATTCAGAAGATCGATAAAACGAAGCTCACTCACTTCAACAATCTCGATCCGGAGATGCTCAATAAGCCGTTTGACCCGAATAACGACTACTCCATTCCTTACATCTGGGGCGCAACCGCCATTGGGGTCAACAGCGAGGCTATCGATCCGAAAACCGTTACAAGCTGGGCCGATCTGTGGAAACCGGAATACAAAGGCAGCCTGCTGTTAACCGACGACGCGCGCGAAGTGTTCCAGGTAGCGCTGCGTAAGCTCGGCTACTCAGGCAATACGACGGACCCGAAAGAGATTGAAGCGGCCTATAACGAGCTGAAAAAGCTGATGCCTAACGTGGCGGCATTTAACTCTGATAACCCGGCAAACCCGTATATGGAAGGCGAAGTGAATCTGGGCATGGTGTGGAACGGCTCCGCGTATGTTGCCCGTCAGGCCGGTACGCCGCTGGAGGTAGTGTGGCCGAAAGAAGGCGGGATCTTCTGGATGGATAGCCTCTCTATTCCTGCAAACGCGAAGAACGTTGACGGTGCCCTGAAGCTGATTAACTTCCTGCTGCGCCCGGACGTCGCGAAACAGGTTGCGGAGACCATTGGTTATCCCACCCCGAACCTCGCTGCGCGCAAGCTGCTCAGCCCGGCCGTCGCGAACGACAAATCGCTCTATCCGGATGCGCAAACCATCAGTAAAGGCGAGTGGCAAAACGATGTCGGTGAAGCAAGCCGCATCTATGAAGAGTATTACCAGAAATTAAAAGCGGGCCGGTAAGCGGCCAGGCTTTCTTCCTCACTCCGTCTTAGCGGAGTGAGGAACGATTAACTGACGGCGTTCTCCCCGGCCCAGATCGTGGCCTTCCTCATCGCCTCGACGATCTCTTCCTCTGCCAGCCCCAGCGCGTGACTTATTCTGCTTGCCTCATCCCACTGCTGCTGCTCGTAGTAATGGCAGAGGCGAACCATATCCGCTAACTGCCCTTCCTGATGGCACAACGCATTACTCACGCTCTGCGGGACAGCAATTTGCGTCATCAACTCTGCCATCGGCAGCTCAAGCAGGGTATCAAGGAGTGAGAACAGACCGCACATGAACGCATTCTCAGCCAGCATCGGCTCATTCAGCTTCTCGGCAATCAGCTCACAGAATTTCCCGCGCATCATACTCATCGGGTAAAGCTCGGTGACGGTGTCGTTGGCTGCACTTGCCAGCACTACAACGGCCACAAACCTTCTGAGCTGATTTTCTCCAAGATACCTCAGCACTTCACTCAGCGTTAACTTGCTGAAATTACAGGCCCCCATGTGTTTAAAGGCGGTGTGCTTCATATAGCGCATGATTTTATAGGACAGCGTGAGGTCGCTTTTGATTAACGCCTCGATGATCCGAAAGTCAGGTTTATTGCGCCCTACTTCCATTTGCAGACGGAAAATTGCAAGCTGATTTTGCGATAGCCGTTTATATTTAATCACCTCCGGACGACAGAAAAAATATCCCTGAAAAAGAGAAAATCCGGCATCGCTGTATTGTTTGAATTCCTCTTTAGTCTCAATTTTTTCAGCCAGATATTTAATATGCCCGGTCAGGCTTTTACGCTCACTCAGGTAATTTTGAATTTGCGCTAAGGTGTAATTCTGGACATCAAATTTGATGATGGAAATATAGGGCAAAAAAACATCCCATTCCGGTGCGAGAGTGAAATCATCGAGCGCAAAACAGTACCCGTGCTCATACATTTCTCTCACGGCCTGCAAAAGCGCCTCACCCGGGTCAGCATCTTCAAGGATCTCAATGACCACGTTGTTTTTGTCCAGCGCCTCAGCGCTGCGGTCGATAATCATCCGGGAAGGAAAATTGATAAACGACGTATGTTCCCCGGCGATGCGCTGGGACGGCACGGATAAGAACTGGTCTGATATCATTCTGGACGTGGCATATTCCGCCGACACATCGGGGAAACGGTTGGTCATTCCGTCTCTGAAAAGCAGCTCATAGGCCACGGTATTCATATCGAGGTTAAAAATGGGTTGTCTCGCGATAAATCCATACATATCCCATCCTCCTGAACGTCTTTATATTTATTAGCATCCCCTATCTGCACAACGATAACGAGCATTATCGAACACTAATTTGATTGAATGCACAAAATAAAAGCATCCACACTAATTAACGGGAATTAGCGATCAAAAATTTAAATTAAATATACCCGGTGCTCTACAGAAACATGGCGAAATATCCGATAAGTGATCTGTGCCTGCCCGACATGCACGTCATTACGGGAGTTGAGAATGAAAGACGCCATGGTCCGAAAACAAAAAATAAGAGTCAAGACGTTGATGCTATTGTCCATTTTCCTCACCGTGACGGTGGGCTTTACGGCAACGATCGGTTTTATGATGTGGCAGTGGATGGATCAGCAAGAAGTGCTGGCTAAAAAACACATCCGTCAGATTGCTGAAGTGCAGTCTTTGCAGGTCAGTAAACAGATGGATTCCGCCCTGGCGGCCGCGCGTGACATGGGAAATAGCGCTCAGGCACTGCGCGACGCGGGCATCGCTGATCGACAGGGACTCAACCAGCTGCTAATCCATTATCTCTCAGCGCACCCTCAGTTTCTTTCAATGTCGATGGCCTTTGAACCTGATGCCTTCGATGGCAACGATGCCACCTTTGCCGGTCAGAGCGGTGAAGATCCCGCCGGACGTTACGCCCGCTACGTTGACCGTGACGCCACAGGCAAACCGGCATTACATCTGCTGACGGACATCGAAACGCCCGGCAGCGGCGATTATTATCTGCTGCCGAAGCAACGGCAAAAAGATGTCATCATCGAACCCTATATTTATCCCTACAATGGGGTGGACGTAATGCTCACCTCGATTGCCGCCCCCATCATGCGTGAGGGTCAGTTCCTGGGGTCCGTCACGTCGGATTTCTCACTCGCTACCCTGCAATCGATGATCGGGGCGATTAAACCGTGGAACGGTACAGGCTACGCCCTGCTTCTGTCGGCGGGCAACAGCGTGGTTTCCAGCCCGGATAAACGTGCCGTAGGCAAGCCTTACACCGGAACTGTCACAGGGGATGAGGTGATACGCACAAACGATCCTCAACTGAAGGAAGAGGCATTTATCACCTGGCAGGCGATTACCATCGGCAACAGTCAGACGCCCTGGAAGCTGGCTATCGTCATCCCGGTCAGCGAAGTGATGGCCGAGGCAAGACAATTTTTACTGAAAGCCATCCTCCTGATGGTGTTAAGCATTGTGGTTGTCAGTCTGGTCATGGCGCAAATCTTTACCCGTAAAGTGGACCGCCCGGTGGGGGGCGAACCGTCAGATGCCGCCGGGATCGCGCTGGCCGTGGCCGGAGGCGACCTGAACAACGCTATCCCGGTGCGTCCCGGGGATACCAGCAGTATTTTTTACGCCCTGCACACCATGCAAATGCAGCTCAAGCGCATCGTGGGTAACATCAGCGAAGCCAGCCACTCCGTTCACGGTGGCACCAGTGAAATTTCGGCAGGCAATCTCGATCTGGCCTCACGCACCGAAGAACAGGCAGCGGCGATTGTCGAAACCGCAGCCAGCATGGAAGAGATTTCGGTCACGGTGAAAAATAACGCCGACAATGCGCACAAAGCTACCACCCTTACCGATCGCGCCGCGACCCTTGCCGGACATGGCGAGACGCTGGTCAACGATGTCGTGGTGGTGATCGGGGAAATTGACGAAAGCGCCCGTAAGATTGGAGAGATCAACAGCATTGTGGACGGTATCGCCTTCCAGACCAATATTCTGGCGCTGAATGCCGCCGTAGAAGCGGCGCGCGCGGGCGAACAGGGGCGCGGTTTTGCAGTGGTGGCGGGTGAAGTGCGCAACCTTGCCCAGCGAAGCGCCAACGCGGCAAAAGAGATCTCCCAGCTGATAGCCGAGTCTTCAGGCCGTGTCAGCAAAGGCGTTGAGCTGGTCAATGAAACCGGCGTCATGATGAAGCAGGTCATTGAGGCCGTGTCGCATGTGCATCTGGTGATTAACGATATTGTTCAGGCTCTGGATGAGCAGAATCGGGGAATTAGCCAGGTCAGCATTGCCGTCAATCAGATGGACAGCACGACCCAGCAGAACGCGTCCCTGGTACAGCAGATCTCGGCAGCGGCCCTGTCTCTGGACGAGCAGGCGAAATCGCTGGAGAAAACGCTGGCGTACTTTACGCCATAAACAAAAAAAGGCACCCGCAGGACGGGTGCCTTTTCAGGCTATCGCGATTACAGCCCTTTCAGGAGTTTATCGACAAACTCCGGTACGACGGTACTGGCCAGGCCATAGTGCTTCTCTTCGAACTCGCTGCCCACCTGGCTCGGCTCAAGATTCAGCTCAACCGTATGCGCACCGTGCAGCCGCGCTTCGTGAACAAAGCCGGCCGCCGGATAGACATGGCCAGACGTGCCAATGGCGATAAAGACATCCGCCATGGCCAGCGCGCTGTAGATGTCATCCATACCAAGCGGCATTTCACCAAACCAGACCACATGCGGGCGCAGGCGCGACGGAAACTGGCAGCAGTGGCACTTATCTTCAGGCAGCACGTCCTCTTTCCAGTCCAGCACCTGACCGCTCCAGGCGCAGCGAACTTTCAGCAGTTCACCGTGCATATGGATGATGTTTTTGTTACCGGCCCGTTCATGCAGATTGTCGATATTCTGCGTAACCAGCAAAAAACGATCGCCAAGCGCCTCTTCCAGCTTCGCCAGCGCCAGATGCGCCGGATTAGGCACAACCTCTGGCTGCTGCAGCTGACGACGGCGGGCGTTATAAAACGCCTGCACAAGATCCGGATCGCGGGCAAAGCCTTCCGGCGTCGCCACATCCTCAACACGGTGCTCTTCCCATAACCCGTCCGCAGCGCGGAAAGTACGAATACCTGACTCTGCGGAGATCCCCGCCCCGGTCAGCACCACCACTCTGGGTTTATCCATCGCTTCTGGCATCATTCTGTCTCTGAAAAAGATCCGCTGGCGCAAGCGCTCACGTAAGCGGCGTTTATTTTTGCGAAAACGGCTGAGTCGACCTAAGCGACGCGACAGCATAAAAACCTCGTAAACTAATCGGTGAGATGAAGGAATGCGGCTCCGCGCATCCCTCCTGCGTCCCCGTGTCGCGCACGTTCAATACGCGGCACGCGGGCAACCGGCAATAAATGTCGGGGCAAACGCCCGGACAGCTGTTCCGTTAACGCGCTAAAGTTTGAAAGCCCTCCCCCAATCACCAGCAGATCCGGGTCGACGATGGTGAGAATATTTCCCAGACACACCGCCAGCAGATCCAGATAGCGCTCAACGTGCTCTCGCGCCTGCGCATCCCCCTGCTCCCACAAGGTAATGATTTGAGGGGCTTCAAGTTTCTGATGATAGAAGTGTTCGTAAAGCCATGCAAACCCACGTCCGGAGAGGTAGTTCTCAATACAGCCATGCTGACCGCAACCGCAGCGGGTCAGCGGGAAGTCGCGCCCGACGACCGCCAGGGCATCAACCGGCAGGCGGATATGGCCGAACTCTCCCGTAATGTAACTGCGCCCGGTAATCGGCTTACCGTTGATGACGATACCTCCCCCTACGCCCGTGCCGAGGATCAGCCCCATCACCAGAGGATAGCGCTGAAACTCATCGTCCCAGGCTTCAGAGAGTGCAAAACAGTTGGCATCATTATCTAAACGCACGTCGCGTTCAAGCAGAGCGGAGAGATCGGCGCGCAGCGGTTTACCGCTGGCAGCAGGAACGTTGGCCGCATACAGCGTACCATCGTCAGTTTCGGGCATTCCCGGAATACCAATGCCGACGCTGCCTTTCACGCCAAAGCGTGAATCAGCTTGCGCCACCAGCGCGGCAATGGCAGTTAAAAATTCATCGTAGCTTTCGCGTGGTGTGGGAACGCGGGTTTCCCACTGCAGTTTGAGGTTTTTATCAAACACGCCCAGCGCAATTTTGGTGCCGCCAATATCAAATCCATAATACATCATGCATTCCTCTTTTTGATTTGGCGGCCTGACGACCGCTAAATCATGACGTAATTACTGGCCACTTAGTACCCTCGCCGGATCAATTCGGCTTGCGCGACGCGCCGGATACCAGCTTGCCAGCAGACTCAGTAAAAGTGCCGTTACCAGCACATAAAAAACGTCCAGCCAGTGCAATTCAGACGGCAGGAAGTCAATAAAATAGATATCACCCGACAGGAACTGGTGGCCAATAAGCGCCTCGATGCCATTGATAATTGGCGTCAGCTGCAGAGAAACCACCACGCCAATCACCACGCCGCAGAGGCTCCCGAACAGCCCAGCCAGCAGACCGTACCAGACAAAGATGGCGCGAATAAGACCGTCTTTTGCCCCCAGGGTACGCAGGACGGCGATGTCGCCGCTCTTGTCTTTGACCGCCATCACCAGCGTCGAAACGATATTAAAGCACGCGACCCCAATCACCAGCACCATCGCCAGATACATAATGGCGCGGATCATCTGGATATCACGGTACATATAACCGTAAGTGCCAATCCAGCTTTTGATGTAGACATAGTTATTGGTCACGCTGCCGGCATCACGCACTAGTTTATTGGCGTTGAAGACGTCGTTGACCTTAATGGCAATCCCCGTCACGCTGTCGGCCATGTCGAGATACTGGCGCGCATCTTCCATCGGCACCATCGCAAAGCTGTGATCGAGCTGGCCGCTTAACTGAAGAATACCGGTGACGTGCAGGCGTACACGTTTAGGCTGCTGCAGCTTGTGGTCGGCACTGGCGTTCGGGATCATGATAGAGACCCAGTCGCCCTGCTTAACCTTCAGGGCCTCGGCAACGCCTTTGCCCATAATAATTTGCTGTTCACCGGCCTTAAAGTTTGCCCACGCGCCGTTTTGCACATATTTCGGCAACGCGCTGAGGCGCTCTTCCTGCACCGGGTTCACCCCTTTTACCTGAATGGCGCGCAGGTTAACGCCGCTCTCGACCAGCCCGGTAAAGTTAATGTAAGGCGCGGCCGCCACGATGCCTGGCACTTTTTCAATTTTGCTCAGGGCATCGCTCCAGTGCGTCCACGGCTGATTCACCGGTTCGATTTCACCGTGCGGGACCACCGCCAGGATGCGGTTATTCAGTTCACGCTCAAAGCCGTTCATGGCGCTAAGGCCCACGATCAGCACCGCCACCCCCAGCGCAATACCGATGGTGGAGATCACCGAGATCAGTGACACCATGCCGCCGCGACGACGTCCGCGGCTAAAACGCAACCCTATGAGTAACGATAACGGTGAAGCCATTACTCCGCCCCCATCAGGGTCAGTTCTGGGTTCAGATGACCGTCGCGCATCTCAAGCTGACGTCCCATCCGTTTTGCCAGCTGGAGATCGTGGGTTACCACCAGAAACGCGGTTCCCTGCGAGGCATTCAACTCACCCAGCAGCTGGAAAATACTGTCCGCGTTGCGGGCATCCAGGTTACCCGTTGGCTCATCCGCCAGTACCAGGCGCGGATTGTTGACCAGCGCACGCGCAATGGCCACACGCTGGCGTTCACCGCCGGAAAGTTCAGAAGGACGATGGTTACCGCGATGCCCAAGCCCAACCGCTTTCAGCATATCGCTGGCGCGGGTAGTAATTTCTGCGGGTTTCTTTTTACCAATCAGCAGCGGCATCGCCACGTTTTCCAGCGCCGTGAAATCCGGCAGCAGGTGGTGGAACTGGTAGATAAAGCCCAGCTCGCGGTTACGCAGCTCCGCTTTTGCCGCAGATGACATTTTGCTCATCGGCTGGCCGGAGAAAATCACGTCACCGCTGGTGGGTGTATCCAGTCCACCGAGCAGGTGTAATAACGTACTTTTCCCGGAGCCGGAACTGCCCACAATCGCCATCATCTCACCTTCGCCCACGCTGAAGCTCACATTGTGCAACACGTCAGTCTGCACAGTGCCTTCCTGATAGCGTTTGGACAGGTTGTCGCATTGCAACAGGATCTTATTCATAACGTAAAGCCTCAGCGGGTTGAGTGGCGGCAGCGCGCCAGGAAGGATAAAGCGTAGAAAGCAGCGCAATGGCCATCGCAGCCAGCGCAATTCCAATCACCTGTAACGGTTCGATAGCCACGGGCAGCGCCGCACCATCAAGCAGAGCGCCGATGATCGGCATTAAATTGTTAAGCTGGCTGGCGAGCAGCGCCCCCAGCACCGCACCGAGTAGCGCACCGATAATCCCGGCACTGGCACCCTGCACCATAAATACCGCCATGATCTGGCGCGGCGTTAGCCCCTGAGTCTGCAGAATGGCGACTTCACCCTGCTTTTCCATCACCATCAACCCCAGTGAGGTGATGATGTTGAAGGCCGCGACCGCCACGATCAGGCTCAGCAGCAGCCCCATCATATTTTTTTCCATCCGCACGGCCTGGAACAGCTCGCCTTTGCGTTCACGCCAGTCCTGCCATTTGGTCCCTTCCGGCAACGTTTGCTGGCTGAGGGTATCCACTTTTAGCGGGGCGTCGAGCCACAGGCGCCAGCCGGTGATATTCCCCGCCGGATAGCGCATCAGACGTGACGCGTCCTGAATATTCACCAGCATCTGATAACCATCGACTTCGCTGTTGGCGGCAAACGTGCCAACCACCGTAAACAAGCGCTGGCTTGGCAAACGTCCCATCGGCGTAAACTGACTGGCCGACGGTACCATTACGCGCAGCTGGTCGCCACGGTTGACGCCAAGCTGCCCGGCCAGTTGCTCGCCGAGGATCACGTTATATTTGCCGGCTTCCAGGTCGGTCTGCTTCACGTTCACGAGGAACGGCGTCAGCGGGTCGTTTTGCGCCGGGTCAATGCCCAGCATCACGCCGACCGCCACGCTACGGGCGCTTTGCAGCACCACATCGCCCGTGGTTAACGGCGCAACGCGCGTGACACCCTGTAACTTCGCCGCGCTTTCCGGGAGCTGTTGTGGGTTAACGGAACCGTTGGTTGAGGAGAGGATAGCCTGCGGCATCAGCCCCAGAATGTTGTTTTGCAGCTCGCGCTCAAAGCCGTTCATGACGGAGAGAACCGTCACCAGAGCCATTACGCCAAGCGTAATGCCAATAGTCGAAAGCCAGGAGACAAAGCGACCGAAGCGGTCCGCGGCGCGCCCACGCATGTAACGTAAGCCTATGAAGAGTGCGACAGGTTGGTACATGAAATCCGTCTGTTTGCTGATAGCAGACCCACGAGTATATAAGCGAATCCCTTAAGCGTAAATGACTGAAACCGTAAGCTTTGGTAATCATTTTTCTGAAAAATTCAGATAAATCAGGGTACTACTCTCTGAAACCTCCCTGTACAGCCTCCACCTTTTCCGAAAAACCTCCTGATACAGACTGTTACCCGTTACATCACGGTTTTGTTTAACAACAATTGTTCGTTCGTTTATGGCAAAAAGGTAGTCGCGAACAATGAAGCAAAAAGCATTATGGATTAACCAGATAAAAGGGCTGTGTATCTGCCTGGTGGTTATCTACCATTCAGTCATCACCTTTTATCCCCATCTCAATGGGTTACAACATCCGTTATCCGGTCTTCTCGCCAAATGTTGGGTCTATTTTAATCTCTATCTTGCTCCCTTCCGCATGCCGGTGTTTTTCTTCATTTCCGGCTATCTGATTCGACGTTACATCGATGAGGTGGACTGGCGTACCAGTCTCGATAAACGGATCTGGAGCATTGTCTGGGTACTGGCGCTGTGGGGCGTTCTGCAATGGCAGGCGCTGAGCCACCTCAACGCCTGGCTTGCTCCCGAGCGTGAACTGGCCACTTCCTCCAATGCGGCCTATGCCGATTCCCTTTCCGGGTTTGTGAAGGGAATGCTCACCGCCAGCACCAGTCTCTGGTATCTGTATGCCCTGGTGGTCTATTTCACGCTGTGTAAACTGCTGAGCCGCTGGAAGCTGCCGGTACTGGGGCTGCTGGCACTGGCGAGCGTCGCGATAAACTTCCTGCCGCTGCCGTGGTGGGGAATGAACAGCGTGGTGCGCAACATGATCTACTACAGCCTCGGCGCGTGGTATGGCGCTGAGCTGATGGCGTGGATGAAAGGGTTCAATCTGCGTCGCGCCTGGCTGGCGTTAGCCGCGTTCGCTGCCGTCTCTGTGGTGCTGTGGTTTGCTAACGTCCCGCTGCTGCTCTCCCTGCTGTCGATTGTGTTGATCATGAAGCTTTTCTACAGCATTGAGCAACGTTATGCCGTCCATCCTAATAATCTGCTTAACGTGATCGGTTCTAATACCATCGCGATTTATACCACCCATCGCATCCTGATTGAGGCCTTTAGCCTGTTCCTGATTGGTGAGATGAATGCCGCATACTGGCCGGTCTGGGCGGAGCTGACGTTGATTCTGGTCTACCCGTTTGCCAGCCTGTTGCTCTGCACCCTTGCCGGGCTTGGGGTGCGTAAGGTCTCCAGCGCACTGTTTGGTGATGTGTTCTTCTCCCCGCCTTCCACGCTTTCTCCGTCATCGGCCAGCCGCTGATGCGCTTTTCGCCCCCTTTTGGGGGCGAATTTCCTCCCTGTGCGGTTCCGGTTTGATTATGTAAAACGATCGAGGATAATAAAGACATTGCGTATCAGTGATATGCCCCAATACTGTTGGTATATCCCCAAGAGACTCTGACATAGCCATGCCTGAACACTATCGATATTCCTTGCCTGTCAAAGCGGGCGATCAGCGCCAGCTGGGCGAACTTACTGGCGCGGCGTGCGCCACGCTGGTGGCAGAAATCGCTGAGCGACACCCGGGTCCGGTGGTACTGGTTGCCCCGGATATGCAAAATGCCCTGCGCCTGCATGATGAAATCCGCCAGTTCACTGACAATCTGGTGTTCAGTCTGGCCGACTGGGAAACGCTGCCCTATGACAGTTTCTCGCCGCACCAGGAGATCATCTCCTCTCGTCTGTCGACCCTGTATCAGTTACCGACGATGCAGCGCGGCGTGCTGATCGTCCCCGTAAACACCCTGATGCAGCGGGTCTGTCCGCACAGCTATCTTCATGGCCATGCGCTGGTGATGAAAAAAGGCCAGCGCCTGTCCCGGGACGCCCTGCGCGCGCAGCTCGACAGCGCCGGTTATCGCCATGTCGATCAGGTGATGGAGCACGGGGAATATGCCACGCGTGGTGCACTGCTCGATCTTTACCCGATGGGCAGCGACCAGCCGTATCGTCTGGATTTCTTCGATGATGAAATCGATAGCCTGCGCGTGTTCGACGCCGACACGCAGCGCACGCTGGAAGAAGTGGACTCCATCAATTTACTGCCCGCACATGAGTTCCCGACCGACAAAACCGCAATCGAGCTGTTCCGCAGCCAGTGGCGCGACAGATTCGACGTTAAACGCGATGCCGAACATATCTATCAGCAGGTCAGCAAAGGGACGCTGCCGGCGGGGATTGAATACTGGCAGCCGCTGTTCTTTAACGAGCCTCTGCCCGCGCTGTTCAGCTATTTCCCGGCCAATACGCTGATTGTTAACACCGGTGATATCGACGCCAGCGCCAGCCGTTTTGAGAGCGAAACTCGCGCCCGCTTTGAAAACCGGGGCGTGGACCCGATGCGTCCGCTGTTGCCACCGGAAGTGCTGTGGCTGCGCACTGATGAGCTGAACGCCGAGCTGAAACGCTGGCCGCGTATGCAGCTCAAAACCGATTCGCTCGCCGACAAGGCCGCCAATACCAACCTCGCCTTCCGCACGCTACCGGATTTATCCGTTCAGGCGCAGCAGAAGTCGCCGCTGGATAATCTGCGCAAGTTCCTCGAATCCTTTACCGGGCCGGTCGTGTTCTCCGTTGAAAGCGAAGGCCGCCGGGAAGCGCTGGGTGAACTGCTGGGGCGGATCAAAATTGCCCCGAAACGTATTTTGCGCCTGAGTGAAGCCACCGGTAATGGCCGTTATCTGATGATTGGCTCCGCCGAGCACGGGTTTGTGGATACTCTCAACAATCTGGCGCTGATTTGCGAAAGCGACCTGCTGGGGGAACGCGTGGCGCGCCGCCGTCAGGACAGCCGTCGCACCATTAATCCGGACACGCTGATCCGTAACCTCGCCGAACTGCACCCCGGCCAGCCGATTGTTCACCTCGAGCACGGAGTTGGCCGTTATCAGGGCATGACGACGCTGGAAGCCGGTGGCATCAAGGGCGAATACCTGATGCTGACCTACGCCAATGACGCCAAACTCTATGTGCCGGTCTCTTCCCTGCATCTCATCAGCCGCTATGCCGGCGGTGCAGAAGACCATGCGCCATTACATAAACTGGGCGGCGACGCCTGGGCGCGCGCGCGGCAGAAAGCCGCGGAAAAAGTGCGTGATGTGGCGGCAGAGCTGCTGGATATCTACGCCCAACGCGCGGCCAAAGAAGGCTTTGCCTTCAGGCATGATAAACAACAGTACCAGATGTTCTGCGATAGCTTCCCGTTTGAAACCACCCCGGATCAGGCCCAGGCCATTAATGCTGTGCTGAGCGACATGTGCCAGCCGCTGGCGATGGACAGGCTGGTTTGCGGCGATGTCGGCTTCGGCAAAACCGAAGTGGCGATGCGCGCCGCCTTCCTCGCTGTAGAAAACAACAAACAGGTCGCGGTGCTGGTGCCTACCACCCTGCTCGCCCAGCAGCATTTTGACAACTTCCGCGACCGTTTCGCCAACTGGCCGGTTCGTATTGAGATGCTGTCACGTTTTCGCAGCACCAAAGAGCAGACGCAGATTCTGGAACAGGCCAGCGAGGGTAAGATCGATATTCTGATCGGCACCCACAAGCTGCTGCAGAGTGATGTGAAGTGGAAAGATCTGGGGCTGTTGATCGTCGATGAAGAACACCGCTTTGGGGTCCGTCATAAAGAGCGTATTAAAGCGATGCGTGCCGACGTCGATATCCTCACCCTGACCGCCACACCGATTCCGCGAACGCTGAATATGGCGATGAGCGGCATGCGTGACCTGTCAATTATCGCCACGCCGCCGGCACGTCGTCTGGCGGTAAAAACCTTTGTTCGTGAGTACGACAACCTGGTCGTCCGCGAGGCTATTCTGCGTGAAGTACTGCGCGGGGGTCAGGTCTATTATCTCTATAACGACGTGGAAAATATCCAGAAAGCGGCGGACAGGCTGGCAGAACTGGTGCCGGAAGCGCGCATCGCTATCGGTCACGGTCAAATGCGCGAGCGCGAGCTGGAGCGGGTGATGAACGATTTCCACCACCAGCGCTTTAACGTCCTGGTGTGTACCACCATCATTGAGACCGGGATCGATATTCCGACGGCCAATACCATCATTATTGAGCGCGCGGATCACTTTGGACTGGCGCAGCTTCACCAGCTGCGTGGCCGCGTTGGCCGCTCGCACCATCAGGCCTACGCCTGGCTGCTAACCCCGCATCCGAAAGCGATGACCACCGATGCGCAAAAACGTCTGGAGGCTATCGCATCGCTGGAAGATCTGGGCGCGGGCTTCGCGCTGGCGACACACGACCTTGAGATCCGCGGTGCAGGTGAACTTCTGGGCGAAGACCAGAGCGGCTCGATGGAAACCATCGGCTTCTCGCTCTATATGGAGCTGCTGGAAAATGCGGTCGATGCCCTGAAGGCCGGACGTGAGCCATCGCTGGAAGATCTGACCAGCCAGCAAACTGAGGTGGAACTGCGCATGCCTTCCCTGCTACCGGATGATTTTATTCCGGATGTGAACACGCGTCTGTCGTTCTACAAACGTATCGCCAGTGCGAAAAATGAGAACGAACTGGATGAAATTAAGGTAGAGCTGATCGATCGCTTTGGCCTGTTGCCGGATGCCGCGAGAAACCTGCTGGATATTGCGAGGCTGCGCCAGCAGGCACAGAAGCTGGGCATTCGTAAGCTCGAAGGCAATGAAAAAGGTGGCGTGATTGAATTTGCCGAGAAGAATCACGTTAATCCGATGTGGCTAATCGGTCTGCTCCAGAAACAGCCGCAGCATTTCCGTCTGGATGGTCCAACGCGTCTGAAATTTACGCAGGAGCTGACGGATCGTAAAAACCGGATGGAGTGGGTTCGTCACTTTATGCGTCAGCTGGAAGAGAACGCTGTCGCATAATTCCCCTTCCCCCCGTTGGCGCAATGCTTACGGGGGGACAATTTACAAACTCTTTGCACTTCACCTGGATTTCCCGACATACCCATTCGCCATAATTATCGTTAACGCCTTATAAAACAATAACCTTATTATTTATATGGATTATGGTGATGATGACCTCTTCGCGTTTTACCCGCTGGATAACCGTGTTTGCGCTGGCAGCAACGGTAGCTGTTGCGCTTCCTGCACGCGCAAATACCTGGCCTCTTCCCCCTGCTGGCAGCAAGGTCGTGGGCGAAAACCGTTTTCATGTGGTTGAAAATAATGGGGGATCGCTCGAAGCGATTGCCAAAAAATATAACGTAGGCTTTCTGGCTCTGCTGCAGGCTAACCCTGGCGTCGATCCCTATGTGCCACGCGCTGGCAGCGTCCTGACCATCCCGTTGCAGACCCTTCTCCCGGATGTAGCGCGCGAAGGGATCGTGATAAACCTTGCCGAGCTGCGTCTTTACTATTACCCGCCGGGTAAAAATGAAGTCACCGTTTATCCAATCGGTATTGGCCAGCTGGGCGGCGACACGCTGACCCCAACAATGGTCACCACCGTATCGGATAAACGTGCCAACCCAACCTGGACGCCAACGGCTAATATTCGTGCTCGCTATAAAGCACAGGGAATTGATTTGCCGGCTGTGGTGCCAGCGGGTCCGGAGAATCCGATGGGTCACCACGCGATCCGTCTTGCGGCCTATGGTGGCGTTTACCTTCTGCATGGAACAAATGCGGATTTCGGTATCGGGATGCGCGTCAGTTCCGGCTGTATTCGTCTGCGCGATGATGATATCAAGACGCTCTATAGCGTGATCACGCCTGGTACCCGAGTGAATATTATTAATACGCCCATTAAGGTTTCTGAGGAGCCGGGTGGCGTAAGACTGGTTGAAATTCACCAGCCGTTATCGAAAAACATTGGCGACGATCCGCAGACACTGCCAATTAATCTGAATGCCGCGATGGTGAGCTTTAAAACGAATGCCCGCACGGATGGCATCGTGATGGAGCGTGCGATGGAGGCGCGTTCCGGGATGCCCACCGATGTCACCCGGCATCAGGATGTCACCCAGCAGTCGATGTGATCCCCAATAAAAAAAGCCCTGCTGAGCAGGGCTTTTTTACAGTGGCATCGCAGTGGCATAAATGAGGGTTTAGCCAGGCTTATTTGTAGATAACAGCGGTGCCGTGCAGGGTGTTAGGACCGGTCACTGAGGTGATGCGGAAAGATTTTGCACCCATCTCGTCAGCTTTCTGCGCCAGCTGATCTTCCAGTGAGCCCAGGTTAGTCCCGGCAGAAGCAGAGATAGTCCCGACTTTATGCTGGTCAGCAGGGGTTGATTGCACTTCAACAGCAGCGAAGCTTGCGAAAGAAAG
The DNA here is from genome assembly GCF_003635055.1 of Enterobacter sp. WPR_3_1. Lineage (NCBI taxonomy): Bacteria > Pseudomonadati > Pseudomonadota > Gammaproteobacteria > Enterobacterales > Enterobacteriaceae > Enterobacter > Enterobacter sp. WPR_3_1. The sequence goes on from NZ_RBXU01000015.1 coordinate 50,771, forward strand.
TGAACTCAGAACAGCAGCAGCGATGAGGGTTTTTACGTTTTTCATGATTTTTACCTTTGGGCAGATGATTTGGAGGTCGTTAGCTATTTAGTTAACGATCGATATGTAAATCATAAATGTGATCCAGCTCACGCGTCAACATCTTTTTATAACGAACATTAATTAAATTTTAAATCCGTTATTTTTCATACCCATATGATTAATTTATTTTTCTCTCATCAGTGCTGGTGGTCACCCGCGATTATTTTTATAATGATTATTCAACAAACCAACAGAGGACCAACGGCAAATGACAACCGACGTGACGAGTTGCGCGAAGAAAAGCCGTGGCCGACCAAAAGTGTTCGACAGGGATGCAGCGCTTGATAAGGCCATGACTCTCTTCTGGCAACATGGGTATGAAGCGACCTCGCTTTCCGATCTGGTGGAAGCTACCGGTGCCAAAGCACCCACGCTGTATGCTGAATTCACCAATAAAGAGGGGCTGTTCAGGGCGGTGCTGGACAGATACATTTCGCGCTTTGCGGCGAAACACGAAGCCCAGCTATTTTGTGAAGAGAAAAGCGTCGAACAGGCGCTACGGGACTATTTCACCACCGTCGCGACCTGCTTCACCAGTAAAGATACCCCTGCGGGTTGCTTTATGATTAACACCTCTGCCACCCTTGCGGCCTCCTCAAAAGAGATTGCCAACACGGTGAAATCGCGCCATGCCATGCAGGAAGAGACGCTAAGCGCGTTCCTGTCTCAGCGCCAACAACGAGGTGAAATTCCTGCGCATTGCAATCCACAGATGCTGGCGCAATACCTGAACTGTATTTTGCAGGGTATGTCGATAAGCGCCCGTGAAGGGGCTACGCTGGAAAAACTGCAAACCATTACCGCGACCACGCTGAAACTGTGGCCTGAACTGCTTAAAATCTGACGTAAAAAAAAGCTCCTCAGCCTGAGCGCTTGAGGAGCTAAGTTCAGAGAACATCTTTTTTACACTTTGTTATTCAGTACCAGCTGGCCGTTTCCATCCAGCGGAATTTGAGTGCCCGGGTCTTTATCCATGCGGATCTTGCCCTGCTGATCGCCAATTTTGTACGTCACGTCGTAACCCAGCATTTTCTCCGACTTGTCATAGACGGTTTTGCAGCGCTGCTGAGTCGTCGTGTACGTGTCGTTATCCTGCATAGCGCCCTGCACCTGGTTACCGGCATAGCCGCCGCCCAGCGCGCCGACCACGGTCGCCACATCTTTACCACGACCACCACCAAACTGATGGCCAATCACACCACCGGCAACCGCACCCAGTACTGAACCGGCGATACGGTTTTCATCCTGTACCGGACGGCGATGGGTCACGGAGACGTTACGGCACTCCTGACGAGGCGTTTTCACGGTTTCTTTAATGGGGGTAGCAGACACGACCTGTGCGTATTGTGGGCCGCGATCCAGTACGTTGAGACTGGCAACGGCAGCCACACCTAACGCAGCAGCGACGCCAATCCCTATACCCGCCAACATTGATTTATTCACGGGACTTCCTCCTTTGTTGCTATTGGTAACAATTTTGCAATGCAGGTCGCGCTTCGCCAATAAGACAAAGGATCAAAAAGTGGACGTGGAGGAGAGATATATCGTGTTTAGGAGAACTCTTAAGCACTCAATGTACGATGAGCAGCATGATATGCTAAAAATCCCCTCCGGAGGCCCCGGAGGGAGAGAATATTAGTGCAGCTTCAGGCGTGGTCGAATAACGCGGTTGATTCGTCCCACCAGCATCATCAGCCCGGTTTTGAAGTAACCGTGCAGGGCAATCTGGTGCATACGATAGAGCGAGATATAGACAAAGCGTGCAATACGCCCTTCCACCATCATGGAGCCGCGCATCAGGTTACCCATCAGGCTGCCGACGGTAGAGAAGTTCGAGAGCGATACCAGAGAACCATGGTCTTTATAGACATAGGCTTTCATCGGCTTACCTTTGTACTGCGCCAGAATATTGTGCAGTACCAGGCTTGCCATCTGGTGCGCTGCCTGAGCACGCGGAGGCACAAAACCGCCCTCCGGACGCGCGCAGGAAGCACAGTCGCCGATGGCGAAAATGTCCGGATCGCGTGTGGTTTGCAGGGTCGGCTCGGTCACCAGCTGGTTAATACGGTTCGTTTCCAGCCCGCCAATCTCTTTCATAAAATCAGGTGCTTTGATGCCAGCAGCCCAGACCATCAGGTCTGCTTTGATGTACTCGCCATCTTTGGTATGCAGGCCGCCGCCGTCCGCGCTGGTTACCATGGTTTGGGTCAGAACCCGCACGCCCAGCTTGGTCAGTTCATTATGCGCCGCACCGGAAATGCGCGGAGGCAGCGCCGGCAGGATACGTTCACCCGCTTCAACCAGCGTCACGTTCAGCGCGTCATTGGTTAAGCCTTTATAGCCGTAGCTGTGCAGCTGTTTCACCGCGTTGTGCAGCTCAGCAGAAAGCTCGACGCCCGTCGCACCCCCACCAACAATCGCGATATTAACCTTCCCGTTCGCACCCATATTGCTGGTGTACTTCAGGAACAGGTTCAGCATTTCCTGGTGGAAACGACGTGCCTGATGTGGGTTATCGAGGAAGATACAGTGCTCTTTTACACCTGGTGTGTTGAAGTCATTGGAGGTACTGCCCAGCGCCATGACCAGCGTGTCATACGGCAGTTTGCGCTCAGGAACCAGCAGATCCCCTTTTTCATCGCGCAGCTCTGCCAGGGTAATGGTTTTGCTCTCACGATTGATATCCACCACGGAGCCCAGCTGGAACTGGAAATGGTGATTGCGCGCATGTGCCAGATAGCTCAGCGCGTCCACGCCCTCATCCAGTGAACCGGTCGCCACTTCGTGCAACAGCGGTTTCCACAGATGGCTGTGGTTACGATCCACCAGCGTAATTTTGGCTTTTTTGCCGCGACCGAGCTTCTTGCCTAACTGTGTAGCCAGCTCCAGCCCGCCAGCACCACCGCCGACAATCACTATCTTTTTCAATGGCGTAGTCAACGTGACCCCCTCAAATTATTAACCAATTGTTAATTAAAAGTTATAAAAATAACCCTTAATTAACAACAGGTTACAGCACTGAAACCATTCAGGTGCATTGAGAATACCACGTCAGGCGCATTGGTCATACCAAAATTGATATGCATCAAGTTTTGATGGCTTAAAAGTAGACAATTCTGGACAAAAAGAAAGCCCGGCGCGCTTTCGCGGCCGAGCCTGGCAGGTCGTACGCAGTGGATTAGCCCAGGGTTTTGAAGGCTTTGATCCGCTGCAAATGCGGGGAGATGTTCTTGAATTTGTGGGTCTGTTCTTCATCCCAGACAATTTCATAGTATTGATGCAGCAACTCAGCCGCCCGGTGGCTGTTAAGGGCTTCATCATTACGCGACAAGATCACCAGACAACGGTCGCGGTTTTTCTCCCGAAAATTACTGACGCACTTGGTGGCAATATCGACATACTCTTCAGGGCGGTCAATTTTACCTTCCATGTTCTCATTCGGGAAAAGATTAGGATTGAACACCACCTGGCGGATATCGCACAGGAATCCAATCCGCTCTGCCCAGTAGCCACCTAATCCCACGCCACAAATCAGCGGACGGTCATCGATGTTGAGCTGCAACATCTTGTCCACCTCTTTGAGCAGGTGCTGCATATCATGCTTTGGATGGCGTGTGCTGTAACTGATCAGCCGGACATCCGGATCGATAAACTGCAGCTGCAGGACCTTCTCATGATTACCAGGACTGTTTGAGTCAAAACCGTGTAAATAGATGATCATTGTCTTCTCACCACGCTACGCCTTCCGGGAGGATTTACAGGCTGGCTTTATGTGCCTGCCAGCGTTCATTCAGGGCTTCAAGCTGCGCGTTGACCGTCTTCCAGCGCGCCGAGTCCATCAGCTCCTGACGGCTAAATGAACCTTTATGATACAATTGTGTAACACGCTGTGCATTGATCGGCGACAGGTTATCCAGCACGCTGACGGCACCTTTACGATTATTGCAGACGAGGATCATATCGCAACCTGCGTCCAGCGACGCCTGACCGCGCTCCGCGTAGCTGCCCATAATCGCCGCCCCTTCCATCGACAAATCGTCTGAGAAAATCACGCCATTAAACCCCAGTTCCTGACGCAAAACGGTTTTCAGCCAGTGCGCGGACCCGCTTGCAGGACGCGGGTCGACGTCGCTGTAAATCACGTGCGCTGGCATGATGGCGTCCAGCTTGTTATCGGTGATCAGGGAGCGGAACACCGACATATCTTTGGCACGAATGTCAGCTTCCGGACGCGGATCGCGCGGCGTCTCTTTGTGCGAGTCGGCGGTCACCGCACCGTGTCCCGGGAAATGTTTCCCGGTGGTTTTCATTCCCGCGTCGTGCATACCGTCAATAAAACAGCTCGCTATCGCCAGCGCAATACGCGGATCTTCATGGTATGAGCGTTCGCCAATGGCGGCGCTGATATGCCCCACGTCCAGAACCGGCGCAAAACTGATGTCGATATCCATGGCAATCATCTCGCTGGCCATCAGCCAGCCGGCCTCTTGCGCCAGTTTGCCCCCCTCTTCCGTGCCCAGTAATGCCGCAAAAGATTGGGCGGCAGGCAGGCGAGTAAAGCCTTCGCGGAAACGCTGTACGCGTCCGCCTTCCTGATCGACGGCCACCACCAGATGATTGCGCGATGCAGCACGGATCTGGCGCACCAGTTCTCGCAGCTGCGCCGGATCGTGATAGTTGCGGGTGAACAGGATCAAGCCTCCCACCAGCGGGTGCGCCAGTATTTCACGCTCCTCCGCATCCAGTTCAAACCCTTCTACATCCAACATGACTGGACCCACACCAACCTCTCTTATCCTTTAGTTTGTAACTGACGCCAGGCATCATCTGCCAGCGCAATAAATTGTTTGTCTCGGGATTGCTGAAAGCGCATTTCAAACCAGCCAGCCATCAGCATGACGACCCACGGTCGCCAGCGCCTCACCTGACGCCTCAGGGCGTCGGCATTCATGTGCGCTATCCGGGCGTAGTCGGTGATGAGCCGCTGTCGCGCAGTATCATCTTCCGACCAGACGGCCGCCAGCTCTAGCGCTACGTCTCCGTCACCGGCATACTCCCAGTCGATAAGCCTCGCACCGAGGGACGTATGAACAATATTTCCGGCATGAACATCCATATGCAGCGGCGAGAGCCGAAGCGGCTGCGGTTCGCCCGTTTTACGCAGCCGTTTTAGCTGTGCCAGCCAGAATGGGGTTCGCCTGTCGGCTGAAGCCTGCTGCCAGTATTGATCAAGCAACGGCAGCAGCGTCACCCGCCACCCCAGACGCGGTTGCCGGTGCAGATGACAGAGCATAGCCGCAAGCACTGCCGTTTCCGGTAGCGTGTTGCCGATCTCCCCTGCCAGATACTCCACGGCCATCCAGCCCTGGCGGTAAAAACGGGGCTTTGGCACCAGATCCGCCGGAAGGCGTTTCAGTGCCCGATACTGACGGCGGAAATGGGATGCAGACGCTGAGGGATCGTGATTCTGCCGCAATACCAGACGTTGCTCGCCCTGCTCTATAATGCAACTCGCGCCGCCAAGCCCGGAAGGGGCCTGCGGCGCGATAAGGCGATACTGTGGAAAATAACGCGTCAGGATCTCTTCACGCGTACTGTCAGAGTTGCGTAACGGCACCTTTACCTGACCAGATAATCTCGCCTGTCTGAACCAGCATCAGCTGCATCTGCAGGGCTGGCGTGTTCACGTTACCGGTGGCACTGGAGTAAAGCACATACTGCGCACCGACGTTACGGGCAATCCCAATCGCCTTGCTGCGTGAACCGAGGCTGTCCTGCGGTGACAGGCCCAACTGCTGCTTGGCTACCGCGAGCTGCTGTGCCGAGACCAGCGTAAACTTACCGTTATTGGCCAGGGCATTGCGCAGGGTTTCTGTCGCTTCGCCCGCGTTCAGCGAACCGTTGGTACGGTTATTCACGCTATCAACCAACAATACGCTGCCCGCGGTCACACCCTGAGCCTGCAGCATTTTGCCGACCATCGGTTGCATCGCACCGTTCCAGTCGTAATGGCGAACGCGCGGCGCAGGCTGCGATGTCTGATCCGGATGTTCAATTGGACCAGGCTGCGACGGAATAGACGGCACAGTCGGTACGGTTGGCGGCGGCTGTGTTGGCTGTGTCGGCTGCTCGGTACCCGGTTTGGCCTCTTCCACAGGCGCAGGTTCTTCAGTTCGGGTCACACACCCTGCGAGGAACAGAGCGAAAGCAGTCACGAGCGCATAACGGCTCAAATTTTTAATCAAGGTTCACCCCTTACAAATAAAGATAAAGTCTCACCTTATGTGCACCCAGATAGTTGGCGCTGCCATAGAGCGTTACCGACGATCTTGCCGGAATAGTGACGCTGCGCGGCGCTTCCAGCGGATGCATTTCAAGACCTCGTACGTCATACCAGAAAAAACGGTAGTGCACCGTCACTGGTTCTTGTCTTTCATTAAAGAGCGTAGAGGAAGCAGAAGAGTTGATTTCACTGATCGACAACGCAGGTTGTTGCGCCGTGATGCCCGCAGCAAGTACGGAGGATTCCATCACCAGCGTCTGTTCATCGCTGACGGGGATCGCCGGACGCGTGCTGCACCCTACGATCAACATCGTCATTACCAGCGCTGCAATACGCCCTTTAAGCATGTCAAAGACCTTTATGTGCCAGCATCGGCCCCAGAGGACGTCCACCCAGCAGATGCATGTGAATATGATAAACTTCCTGACCACCGTGGCGATTACAGTTCATGATGAGACGGTAACCGTCTTCAGCAATCCCTTCCTGCTCAGCAATTTTTGCGGCCACTGTCAGCATACGACCTAACGCTACTTCATGCTCGGTTTTTACGTCGTTTACGGTCGGAATCAGAATATTAGGAATAATAAGGATATGTGTCGGAGCCTGAGGAGAAATGTCCCGGAAAGCCGTCACCAGCTCATCCTGATAAACGATATCCGAAGGGATTTCGCGGCGGATAATTTTACTAAAAATCGTTTCTTCAGCCATGACCTTTTCCTTTTTTGTTTAATCTGGCGTAGTGCGCCGCCATTAACACATTCTCAGTATTACTGTGTGACACAACACAAGAGTATGAGCGAGATTCTCCTGTCCTTTCAACCTTCTCCACCGATTTCTTTCCTGAATGTCCTCCAGCTGCCTGGAGAGTGAGCGCTGACGCGTCGCGATCGCCTGAAACATTATTTCAGTTCTCTTTGACACATCTGTTTACACCGTTAATCTCAATGCGTATATTTCGCATTTGCATTTTCATGCGCATTTTCAACATAGAAAACGACATCAGCCCGTACATGCGGGACTGATGCAGACCACCTTCACCATTCATTAAGGGTTTGATGATGTCTTTCATTACTCATACCAGGGATGGGCAACGCCAGCCTGTCGCAACACCTTCGTTGCTGACAGCCTGTATTGCTATGGCATTGATGCCAACCGTCAGTTTTGCCGCCTCCACGACCGAAGATACGGTAGTTGTGGAGGGTGGCTTTGATAACGCACAGGATCCCGCCAGCGGACAGGATCAGGACTACAGCGTAAAAACCACCACCACCGGGACCAAACTGTTACTTGTTCCCCGCGATATCCCCCAGTCCGTCAGCGTGATTAGCCAGCAGCGCATGGCAGATCAGAACCTGCAGTCAGTCGGCCAGGTATTGACCAACACCACCGGCGTAACGGCTCAGGTACAGGACAGCGACCGCACCGTATTTTACTCGCGCGGATTCTTCGTCAGTAACTATGCGTTCGATGACCTGCCGACCTCCATCAGCGAAGTATGGAACTTTGGTGACACCGCCGCCGACACCGCCATTTATGACCGTATAGAGGTGGTTCGCGGCGCTACCGGGCTGATGTCCGGCACCGGTAACCCATCCGCCTACGTCAATATGGTACGCAAGCACGCAGACAGTAACGTATTCAAAGGGAACGTCTCCGCCAGCTACGGCAGCTGGGACAAGCAGCGCTATGTGCTGGATTTACAGGCCCCGCTGGTAGAGTCTGGCAATGTGCGCGGTCGTCTGATCACCGGTTACCAGGACAACGACAGCGCTGTGGATAACTACCACTACCGTAAAAAATTCCTCTATGGCGTGGTGGATGCCGACGTCACCGACAGCACGACCCTCTCCGTAGGCTATGAATACCAGGAAAGTCACACCGCCGATCCCACCTGGGGCGGGCTGCCAACCTGGTATAGCGACGGAAGCAAAACCCATTACAACCGCAGCCAGACCGTTGCGCCTGACTGGGCTTACTCGGATAAAGACAACACCCGTATCTTTGCCAACCTGACCCAACGTTTTGACAACGGCTGGGAAGCGCACATCAACGGCATGCATGCGGAAACCCATTTCGACAGCAAACTGATGTATATGTCCGGCTATCCGGATAAAGAGACCGGGGCGGGCATGGTCGGCTACGGCGGCTGGAACCGCGGAGAACGTAAGCAGGATGCCATCGACGCCTTCCTGCGTGGCGATTTCAGCCTTTTTGGTCGTCAGCATGAGATGATGTTTGGCGGGAGCTTCAGCCGCCAGCGTAACCATTACGATAACAGCATGCCGGATGCGTTATACGGTATGGTGGATGTGGGTAATTTTAAAAACTGGAATGGCAATATCGCCGACCCGCAGTGGACACCGTGGAAGCTCTATAGCCAGGACGACATTCGCCAGTCATCGGCGTATACCTCGGCCCGATTCTCGCTGGCCGACCCGCTGCACCTGATCCTTGGCGCGCGTTACACCAACTATAACATTCGCTACAACCCTGCAGGTTCCCCGGATACCCGTCTGGAAAGTTCCAAAGATGACGTAACGCCTTATGCAGGACTGGTTTATGACATCAATGAAGACTGGTCGACCTATGTCAGCTACACCTCTATTTTCCAGCCACAGGACAAGCGTGACGCGATCGGCCGTTACCTCGACCCTACGACCGGGAAAAGCTACGAAGCGGGGGTGAAAGCGGACTGGTTCAACACCCGCCTGACCACCTCACTGGCCGTTTTCCGTATTGAACAGGATAACGTGGCGAGCAATACCTACACCTATATGCCGAGCGGCGAATCTATTTATGAATCACTGGATGGCGTAGTCAGCAAAGGGATTGAATTTGAGCTAAACGGTGCACTGACCGACAACTGGCAGTTAACCTTCGGGGCGACACGGTTTATTGCAGAAGATAAGCGCGGGAATGCCATCAGTTCCGATCAGCCACGCACGACCATGAAGCTGTTTACCCGTTATCAATTGCCTATGCTGCCAGAACTGGCGGTGGGCGGCGGGGTGAACTGGCAGAATAAAGTGTGGACGGATGTGGAGGGTGGCCCGGTAGGCCAGTCACGTGCAGAACAGGGCAGCTATGCGCTGGTGAATCTCTTCAGCCGTTATCAGGTCACCAGGGACCTGGCCTTGCAGGCCAACGTTAACAACCTGTTTGATAAAAAATACTACGACTACGTCGGGTCATACGTTGTCTATGGCGCGCCGCTGAACGTCTCCGTCAGCGCGAATTACTCTTTTTAAGTTTCTACCCATAAAAAAGGCAGCCATTCGGCTGCCTTAGTCTCCCCAGGTCACAGCTTAGCTGTTGCGGATGTACTCATCCATTTCGGTTTTCAGGTTATCGGATTTAGTCCCGAAGATTGCCTGAACGCCCGAACCAGCAACAACAACCCCTGCTGCACCCAGTTTTTTCAGACCCGGCTGGTCCACTTTCGCGACGTCGGCAACGCTAACACGCAGACGAGTGATGCACGCGTCCAGGTTAGTGATGTTCTCTTTCCCGCCGAATGCGGCAACCAGAGCCGGAGCCATTTCGCTTGTCGCGGTGGCTTTGCTGTCTTCTGACGCATCTTCACGACCTGGTGTTTTCAGGTCCAGTGCTTTGATCAGCACGCGGAAGATGGTGTAGTAAACAACGGCATAGCACGCACCAACGATTGGGAACAGCCACAGTTTGCTGCTGTTACCGGACAGAACGATGAAGTCGATCAGGCCGTGAGAGAAGGACGTACCGTCACGCATACCCAGCAGGATACAGATTGGGAACGCCAGACCCGCCAGAACCGCGTGAATGATGTACAGGATCGGCGCAACGAACATGAAGGAGAACTCGATCGGCTCGGTGATACCGGTCAGGAACGAGGTCAACGCTGCGGAGATCATGATACCGCCCACTTTTGCACGGTTCTCTGGTTTAGCAGAGTGCCAGATAGCAATTGCCGCTGCTGGCAGACCGTACATTTTGAACAGGAAGCCACCAGACAGTTTACCTGCAGTTGGGTCACCCGCCATGTAACGTGGGATATCACCGTGGAATACCTGACCTGCTGCGTTGGTGAATTCACCAATCTGCATCTGGAATGGAACGTTCCAGATGTGGTGCAGACCAAATGGTACCAGGCAACGCTCGATGAAGCCGTAGATACCAAACGCCACAACCGGGTTCTGATAAGCAGCCCACTGAGAGAAGGTCTGGATAGCGGAACCGATTGGTGGCCAGATGAAGGACAGGATCACGCCAGTGAAAATCGCTGCCAGACCAGAAATAATCGGAACAAAACGCTTGCCCGCGAAGAAGCCCAGATACTCAGGCAGCTTGATGCGATAGAAGCGGTTGAACATGTACGCTGCAATCGCACCGGAGATGATACCGCCCAGAACACCGGTGTCTGCCAGGTGTTTCGCAGCGATCTCTTCTGCCGGTAAATGCAGAACCAGTGGCGCAACCACTGCCATGGTTTTCACCATGATGCCGTAGGCAACAACTGCAGCCAGCGCAGAAACGCCGTCGTTATTGGTGAAGCCCAGCGCCACACCGATAGCGAAGATCAGAGGCATGTTAGCAAAGACGGAACCGCCTGCTTCGGCCATCACGTGGGAAACTACGGCTGGCAGCCAGCTGAAGTTAGCAGAACCGACACCCAGCAGGATACCTGCGATAGGCAGTACGGATACTGGCAGCATCAGCGATTTACCGACCTTTTGCAGGTTAGCAAATGCATTCTTAAACATAATTGAGAGTGCTCCTGAGTATTTGTGCTTTTTTTACGCTTTCACGCATTGGCCCGGGGGGAGTACCGTGCCGTGGACAGGACATCTAAGCGCCCTTTATTTATTACACAGAGTAAAATAATTCCCTCTGAGTTTGTTTGACGGCTATCACGTTTCAGCTTAAGACGGTCGAAAAACTTTCAATTATTTACAAAAAGCGTTTCTGGATGTGTCTAAATACACCTTCACCACCCCAAATGAGGCGGTGAACTTTACTCGTTTTATGTATTAATTACGAGCCTAAAAAAAACAGGCGTATCAAACAGATTGCAGGCGGGCGGGGTCGATATGGAACAGCGTAGAGAAGTTGTCCGTCGTGACGCGGGCCAGCTCTTCAATGCTGACGCCTTTAAGCACGGCCATGTACTCGGCTACGTCTCTCGTCATGGCTGGCTGATTTTCTTTACCGCGATGCGGCACCGGTGCCAGATACGGAGAGTCTGTTTCCACGAGGATGCGATCGAGCGGAACATAGCGCGCAGCCTCGCGAAGTTGCTCAGCGTTACGGAACGTCACGATCCCCGAAAACGAGATATAAAACCCTAAATCAAGCAGTTTACCCGCTGTTTCTCTGTCTTCTGTGAAACAGTGTAGTACGCCACCGCAATCCGTCACCTTTTCTTCCTTCAGGATCGCCAGCGTATCGGCGCGCGCATCACGGGTATGGACAATCACCGGCTTGTTGAGCTCGCGACCAATGCGAATATGATGGCGGAAGGATGCTTGCTGGCGCGGTTTCGTTTCCGGCGTGTAGTAGTAATCCAGCCCGGTTTCCCCCATCGCCACGACGCCCTCTTCTGCGGCCAGCCGGCGCAGTTCCTCAACGTCATACTCTTCATCCTGATTGAGCGGATGCACGCCACAGGAGAAAACAACGTTCTCGCGCTCGCCCACCAGCTCACGCATGCCGCGATACCCCGGTAACGTTGTCGCCACGGCAAGGCAAAACTTCACATCACGGGCAGCGGCTTTGGCCAGCACGTCGTCCACGTTTTTATGCAGGGATTGATAATCCAGGCCATCAAGATGGCAGTGTGAGTCGACTAAAAACATAATGTCTCTCTCAGAGATGGGAAACAGGCGGTGTCACGCCTGGTTGCAGGTAATGTTCGATACGCAGCAACTGGTCGGTCAGTAAAAGCTCGCGATTAAGACCAGTCACTGTTAAAAGTTGTTCACGACTTTGACAGATATCGTGAAGGATAGCGTGTAATGATGCGCCTGACAGGCTGTTCGCCAGCGTGTTAACCAGCGGCCAGACGTCCGGGTTGGTCAGTAGCGTTGCCCCTTGCTGGAGTTTGAGCGCATCCAGAAGTAAGGAAGCCAGCCAGTGCAGACGTTCCGCGGCCTGCTCGCCGTTAAGCACAGGCAATAAACTTAGCCAGTCGCGGCTGGTGATGGAAGACTCAACGGCCCGGCAGAGCGCGTCTCGCTGTGACCAGACCTCTGGCTGCAGTAATGCCAGCGCCGCCGCGGGCGCACCGCTGCTCAGGCGCAACGCAGAGAGCGCCCCTTCCTGTGACGTTGTCACTTCTCGCTCAAGCCAGCTCAGCGCCCATGATTCCTGAGGCACCGCGAGGTGATGAAGACGGCAACGGCTGCGCAGCGTTGCCAGCAAACGCCCCGGGTCACGACAGGAGAGAAGGAACCACGTTTTCTCCGGCGGTTCTTCCAGCGTTTTAAGCAGCGCATTCGCCGCCGCCTCGGTAAGCTGTGCTGCGTCTTTGAGCCAGACGACTTTTGCGCCGCTGAGCCGCGCATGTTCGTACAATTTTTCACTGACTTCACGCACGGCATCAATACCGAGCGCGCTTTTGCCCTTCTCAGGCTCGAGCGTGTAATAGTCAGGGTGCGTGCCCGCCTGCATTAACTGGCAGCCACGGCATTTACCACAGCTTTTGTGCCCTTCCGGCTGCTGACACATCAGGAAGCGGGTGATGGCGTAAATCAATGCATCATCCCCCATTCCCGGCAGTGCCTGAATCAGTAACGCATGATGCCCCCGACCAGCCTGATAGCTTTCGATCAGCTTTTCAAAATGCGGGCGCAACCATGGGTACCATTTCATGCCTGTTGCTCCTGTAGCCACTGCGTAACCGTCTTCTGAATTGCGCGGGTGACCTCTTCCAGGGATTGCGTCGCATCAATGGTGCGAATACTGCCATCCTGATCCGCCAGTTCCAGATAGCGCGCGCGGGTACGGTTAAAGAAATCAAGGGACTCCTGCTCAATGCGGTCCAGCTCACCGCGAGCACGGGCGCGCTTGAGACCCACTTCCGGCGTCACATCCAGATAGAGCGTCAGGTCAGGGCGAAAATCACCCAGCACCGCATCGCGCAGCGTGGCCAGCATCGTCTGGTCAATACCACGCCCACCGCCCTGATAAGCCTGGGTCGACAGATCGTGACGATCGCCAATTACCCACTTGCCATTAGCCAGGGCCGGTTTAATGACCGTCTCTACCAGCTGCACGCGCGCCGCGTAGAACATCAATACTTCGGCTTTATCTGTGATGACCTCGTCACCTACGGATTTGATATCCAGCACCAGGCTTCGCAGCTTTTCGGCCAGTTGCGTACCGCCGGGCTCGCGGGTAAATACCATGTCCGCAACGCCAAGCGATTTGAGCGTATCCACCACCACGTTGCGGGCCGTGGTTTTACCCGCCCCTTCGAGTCCCTCAATGACAATGTATTTACTGCGCATTTTTTTCCTTAAGTGCCTTCAGATAGTCCTGAACGGAGCGATTATGGCTGGCAAGGTTGGTGTTAAAGGTATGCCCCCCTTTTCCATCAGCCACAAAATAGAGATACGGTGTTTTAGCAGGATGCGCAGCCGCACGCAGGGAAGCCTCGCTCGGCGTGGCAATCGGGCCCGGCGGCAGACCGCTAATCACGTAGGTATTATACGCCGTTGGCGTCTCCAGATCTTTTCTTGAAATCTTACCGGTATAACTCTCGCCCATTCCGTAGATGACGGTGGGGTCCGTTTGCAGACGCATGCCGATACGCAGACGGTTAATGAAGACCGATGCCACCTGATCGCGTTCGGCGGCGACGGCCGTCTCTTTCTCAATAATTGAGGCCATCGTGACAAACTGGTTTTGATCTTTGTATGGCAGGCCGTCCATGCGCCCTTCCCAGGCGGAATCGACGGCTGCCACCATCTTTTTATGCGCCCGCTTAAGGATAGCCACATCGGTCGTGCCTGCGGTGTACATCCAGGTGTCTGGCCAGAACCAGCCTTCCACCCACTCAGGGTGTTCAAATTTCAGTACCTCGGCCACCGTCTGATAGCGGTCATCTTTCAGGGTATGCTTAATGTACGGAGCATCGCGCAGCTGCTCGAGATAATCGCTCAGGCGCATCCCCTCAACAAAACGCAGCGGGAACTGCGCTTCTTTACCGCTTTCCAGCAGCTGAAGCATCTCTTTGACGGTCATCCCCGGCGTAAAGCGATAGGTACCGGCTTTGAAATGAGACAGTTCAGGCTCGATACGTAACAGCCACTGAAACACGCGCGGACGGTTAATGATCTTGTCGCCATAAAGCTGTTCGCCAAGCGCCAGGCGGCCCGTCCCCGCTTTCAGGGTAAAAATCGTCTCGTCTTTAATCAGGATCTTACTGTTCGCCAGCTGACGAACTTTCCACACTCCCGCTCCGCCGGCAACACCCAGCGCAACGATAAGGAGGAGGACAAAGCGCAACATTTTCTTCATGACTATCGGGTTTGCTCACATATCGGGGCTAAAAACTGAAACAGCTCGCGCGAGGACAAGCTGTATTGACCATACGCGCGGACGGGTACAACCGGCATCAGCGCATTACAGATGATAATTTCTTCAGCCTGGTGCAGCGCCTCTTCTCTCGCGCTCACTTCGACAACGCGAAAGCCAGAGTGTGCCAGCTGCTGCAAACAAAACTGACGCATAATCCCGTTGACGCCGGCCTGCTCGAGCGACGGCGTATAAACATCGCTCCCCTGCCGCCAGAGTAAATTAGCCGCACAGCATTCCGTAATAAACCCTTCGCTGTCAAGAACCAGCGCCTCATCAGCGTCCGTCTGTTCAAGATGAGTGCGAATCAGTACCTGTTCAAGGCGGTTGAGGTGTTTTATACCGGCAAGCATAGGGTTTCGCCCCAGACGTACCGGGCTGAGCGTTAGCGTAACGCCCTCTTCACGCCAGCGCAGATAATGAGCAGGACAGGCAGACACCGAAAGGATCCGCGTTGGGTGCTGGCAAGCTATACCGCTGTATCCCCGGCCACCGCTGCCGCGGCTGATGATCACCTTCAAAACACCGCTTTGCTTCCCGGCCGCCAGCTGGCACATCTCCTGACGCAATGTGTCCCAGTGCGTGAAGGGGATCATCAAGGCTTCACAACCCTGCTGAAGACGACGAAGGTGCGCCTCGAGCAGGCAGACATTGCCGTCGAGAATGCGCGCTGTCGTAAAGCAGCCATCACCAAACTGAGTTGCCCTGTCACCAGCAGGCAGCGTGTTTTGCTCAAGGCCATTGATTAAAAACATGGTGGCTCCTTATGCGTGGGCATTTAGTCTGGCAGGATGCCATGCAGCCGACAAGAAGATTAGGCTTAATAAAAAAGGCCCGACAAGCGGACCTTTTTTAATCGCCATGATGCAGTCAGGCTCAGATCTTTTTGAAGATCAGTGAACCGTTAGTACCACCAAAGCCGAAGGAGTTACACAGGGTGTACTCCATACCACTTACCTGACGCGCTTCGTGAGGAACGAAGTCCAGGTCACAACCTTCATCCGGATTATCCAGGTTGATGGTTGGCGGAACAGCCTGATCGCGCAGCGCAAGGATAGAGTAGATAGACTCTACTGCACCCGCCGCACCCAACAGGTGACCGGTCATGGATTTCGTGGAGCTCACCAGCACGCGGCTGGCATATTCGCCGAAGATAGACTTAACAGCCTGAGCTTCTGCTTTATCGCCTGCAGGCGTAGAAGTACCGTGCGCGTTAACGTAACCGATGTGCTCCGGGGTAAGACCCGCGTCGCGAATCGCGTTGGCCATTGCCTGCGCGGCACCTGCACCATTTTCTGGTGGTGACGTCATGTGGTATGCATCGCTGCTCATCCCGAAGCCGACAACTTCAGCATAAATCTTCGCGCCACGTTTTTTAGCATGTTCGTACTCTTCAAGTACGATCATACCCGCACCGTCACCCAGCACGAAACCGTCACGGTCTTTGTCCCACGGACGGCTTGCTGCCTGCGGGTTATCGTTGCGGGTAGACAGCGCACGCGCTGCACCAAAGCCACCCACTCCCAGCGGAGTACTGGCTTTTTCCGCACCGCCCGCAACCATAGCATCTGCATCGCCGTACGCAATCATGCGCGCGGCCTGGCCGATGTTATGCACGCCAGAGGTACATGCGGTAGCGATAGAAATGCTTGGCCCACGCAGGCCGAACATGATGGTCAGATGACCTGCCACCATATTAACAATCGTGGACGGAACGAAGAACGGGCTGATTTTACGCGGGCCGCCATTCATCAGAGATGTATGGTTTTCCTCAATCAGACCCAGACCGCCAATCCCGGAACCGATAGCGGCACCGATACGGGTTGCGTTCTCTTCCGTAATTTCAAGGCCAGAATCCTGCATGGCCTGAACGCCAGCGACAATTCCATATTGAATGAAGGCATCCATCTTGCGCTGTTCTTTGCGCGAGATGATCTCTTCACAGTTAAAATCCTTTACTAAGCCAGCAAATTTCGTTGCATAGGCGCTAGTATCGAAATGGTCGATTAGGCTGATGCCGCTCTGACCGGCAAGGAGAGCTTTCCAGGTGGACTCTACGGTATTGCCGACAGGAGACAACATGCCAAGTCCGGTCACAACTACACGACGCTTAGACACGTTTGTCCTCCAGGGAGGGATAAAAAAGGGATTCGTGGGACAAAAAAGATAAAACTCAGGCGGTCGAATGACCGCCTGGAGATGTTCACTTACGCCTGGTGACCGTTGATGTAATCAATGGCAGCCTGAACGGTGGTGATCTTCTCAGCTTCTTCGTCCGGAATCTCAGTATCAAACTCTTCTTCCAGAGCCATTACCAGCTCAACGGTGTCAAGAGAATCTGCGCCCAGGTCTTCAACGAAGGAAGCGGAGTTCACAACTTCTTCCTGCTTAACGCCCAGCTGTTCGCCGATAATTTTCTTAACGCGTTCTTCGATAGTGCTCATACTCTTAAATTTCCTATCAAAACTCGCTTTCGCGATGGTTTTCGTAGTGTATAAAATGTTGAAAAATTTGCAACTAAATCCCGGCAGTTCTTACCACGATTTTACGTTATTTTGAGGCCATTCGCCCTAATAACGCAAATATTTTTCATCGTGATTAAACCATGTACATCCCGCCGTTGACGTGGAGGGTCTCACCAGTGATGTAACCCGCTTCGTCAGAGGCTAAAAATGCAACCGCGCTGGCAATTTCTTTAGGGTCGCCTAAGCGGCCCGCTGGAACAGCTGCCAGCGTACCCGCACGCTGCTCATCAGTTAGCGCACGCGTCATGTCCGTTTCAATAAAGCCCGGAGCAACAACGTTTACAGTAATACCGCGGGACGCAACTTCACGTGCCAGCGACTTACTGAAACCGATCAGACCTGCTTTCGCCGCAGCGTAGTTAGCCTGACCAGCATTTCCCATGGTACCAACCACAGAACCGACAGTGATAATACGACCATGACGCTTTTTCATCATAGCGCGCATTACCGCTTTTGACAGACGGAATACAGATGACAGGTTGGTTTCGATGATATCGTTCCACTCGTCGTCTTTCATTCGCATTAACAGGTTATCACGAGTGATCCCGGCATTATTTACCAGAATATCCACTTCGCCAAATTCTGCGCGAATATTTTCCAGAACAGATTCGATAGATGCAGGTTCGGTCACATTCAGAACCAGACCTTTACCGTTCGCACCCAGATACTCGCTGATGGCCTTAGCGCCATTCTCGCTGGTTGCTGTACCAATCACTTTCGCGCCGCGCGCAACCAGTGTTTCGGCAATTGCACGCCCGATACCGCGGCTTGCGCCAGTGACCAGGGCAATTTTTCCTTCAAAACTCATGGTATTCCTCTTTTATTGCGAGAGTGCCGCTGACATCGCGTCCGGCTCGTTAATTGCCGAAGCAGTCAGGGTGTCAACAATACGTTTTGTCAGACCGGTGAGGACTTTACCTGGGCCGACTTCATACAGATGCTCAATGCCCTGAGAGGCCATAAACTCAACGGTTTTGGTCCACTGTACCGGGCTGTAGAGCTGGCGAACCAGCGCATCACGGATAGCGTCCGGCGAGGTTTCGCATTTCACATCGACGTTGTTCACAACGGAAATTGTCGGTGTGTTAAAAGTAATTTTTTCAAGCTCAACGGCCAGTTTATCGGCAGCAGGTTTCATCAGTGCGCAGTGGGACGGTACGCTGACGGGCAGCGGCAGAGCGCGTTTCGCCCCTGCAGCTTTACAGGCTGCACCAGCACGTTCAACCGCGTCTTTATGACCGGCGATAACCACCTGGCCTGGCGAGTTGAAGTTAACGGGAGACACCACCTGACCTTCAGCGGATTCTTCACACGCTTTTGCAATCGCAGCATCATCAAGGCCGATGATAGCAGACATGCCACCGGTGCCTTCAGGTACTGCTTCCTGCATGAACTTACCGCGCAGTTCAACCAGACGCACCGCGTCAGCAAACGCGATAACACCGGCACACACCAGCGCAGAGTATTCACCCAGGCTATGGCCCGCGAGCAGCGCTGGCGCTTTACCGCCCTGCTGCTGCCAGACACGCCACAGCGCAACGGATGCCGTCAACAGCGCTGGCTGAGTCTGCCAGGTTTTGTTCAGCTCTTCGGCCGGTCCCTGTTGGGTCAGCGCCCACAAATCATAACCCAGCGCAGCGGAAGCTTCACGGAAAGTCTCTTCGATAACCGGATACTTTGCTGCCATTTCAGACAACATCCCAACGGCCTGAGAACCCTGGCCCGGGAACACAAAAGCAAATTGCGTCATTATTTAATCCTTATACTAGAAACGAACCAGCGCGGAACCCCAGGTGAACCCGCCACCAAAGGCTTCAAGCAAGACCAACTGGCCCCGTTTGATTCGTCCGTCACGTACCGCTTCATCAAATGCGCACGGTACTGACGCCGCAGAGGTATTGCCGTGACGATCCAGCGTCACCACAACGTTATCCATCGACATGCCCAGCTTTTTAGCGGTCGCGCTGATGATGCGCAGGTTCGCCTGATGCGGCACCAGCCAGTCGAGTGCGGAGCGGTCAAGGTTATTCGCTTCCAGCGTTTCATCGACAATGTGCGCAAGCTCAGTCACCGCCACCTTGAACACCTCATTACCGGCCATCGTCAGGTAAATAGCGTTATCCGGATTAACGCGATCGGCGTTAGGCAGGGTCAATAATTCGCCATAGCTGCCATCGGCATGCAGATGCGTAGAGATGATGCCCGGCTCTTCGGACTGACCGAGCAGTACCGCGCCCGCACCATCACCAAAAATAATGATCGTCCCACGATCGGTTGGATCGCAGGTACGTGCCAGCACGTCAGCACCGATGACCAGCGCATATTTCACGGCACCGGATTTAACATACTGATCGGCAACGCTCAGCGCATAGGTGAACCCTGCGCACGCTGCGGCAACGTCAAATGCCGGGCAGCCTTTAATGCCGAGCATGTTTTGCACCTGGCACGCTGCGCTTGGGAAGGCATGCGTGGCAGAGGTCGTGGCAACCACGATCAAGCCAATCTGATCTTTATCAATGCCCGCCATTTCGATAGCACGCTGCGCGGCTTCGTAACCCATGGTCGAAACGGTTTCGTCTGGCGCGGCAATACGACGTTCACGGATACCTGTGCGCGTGACAATCCACTCGTCAGACGTATCTACCATTTTTTCAAGATCGGCGTTGGTACGCACGTGTTTTGGCAGGTAGCTGCCGGTACCTAAAATCTTCGTATACATGTACGCTCAGTCACTTTTAGCTAATACAGATTCCAGGCGAGCGGCAATCCGCTGAGGGACTTGTCGCTGCACCGCCTGCACTGCCTGTTCAATGGCGACAGTAAATGCTCGCTGATTGGCGGCACCATGACTCTTAATCACGATGCCGCGCAATCCTAACAGACAGGCGCCATTATACTGGTCGGGGTTGAGGTGACTGAATCGCCGCGTCAGGCTTTTTTGTAACCAACGCTTTAATAAAATCAACCACCAGGCGCTTTTTTTGCCTTCTCCCTGCGATTTAAGCAGTGAGAGAAACATTCGCACGACCCCTTCCATGGTCTTCAACGTTACGTTCCCGGTGAAGCCATCACACACCAGAACATCCGTTTTCCCCGTCAGCAACTCATTGGCTTCGAGATAACCAATATAGTTGATGGAGGGAACCTGTTTGAGCAATTCGGCAGCTTCGCGAATGCTGTCCAGGCCTTTGGTCTCTTCTTCACCGATGTTCAATAACGCAACACGGGGATTGTTTATCCCGACCACTTCTTCTGCCAGCACCGACCCCATCACGGCAAACTGAGCCAGCATTGTACTATCACAATCGACGTTAGCACCCAAATCGAGCACCACGGTCTTGCCCTTCTGCTGATGCGGTAATACCGTCACCAGCGCCGGACGCTCAATACCTTCAATAGGTTTGAGCAACAATTTCGATAGCCCCATCAGCGCGCCGGTATTTCCCGCACTGACGCAAGCCTCCGCGCGTCCTTCCTTCACCAGCTCCAGCGCCATTCGCATAGAACTGCCCCGGCTATTGCGAATCGCCTGCGATGGACGTGCATCACTGGCAATAACTGACTGCGCAGGAATAATCTGCAGACGCGAACGTTGTTCGAAGTCAGCTTTTGCAAGTAATGGCGTGATTGTGTCGGGATTGCCGACTAAAAGAAGTGTGAGTTGCGAATTAGAATTCAGTGCCTGCAAAGCTGCAGGCACTGTCACGGAAGGGCCAAAATCCCCTCCCATGACATCTAACGCCAGGGTTAGACGTGTCAAGGTATCGTCACAGCCTGGTTCGGTAAATTCCCCGTTTGCACGGGGAAATCCTCACTAAGCCTAATCACGCTGACGCGTGATTACTTAGTGATAACCTTGCGGCCGCGGTAGAAACCGTCAGCGGTGATGTGGTGACGCAGGTGTTTCTCACCAGAAGTCTTGTCTACAGACAGGCTGGTAACTGCAGTCAGCGCGTCATGGGAACGACGCATGCCACGTTTGGAACGGGTTGGTTTATTCTGTTGTACGGCCATGGACCTTACTCCTCAATTACTTACGCTTTAAGCTGGCTAATACGGCAAATGGGTTTGGTTTTTGCGCTTCATCAGGCAGTTCCCCAAAGACCATGTCCGCCTCGGACACTTCACAGTGTTCAGATTCATGCACCGGAACGACTGGCAAGGAGAGGATGATTTCATCTTCAACCAGAGCCAGAAGATCGATTTCACCGAATTCATTAACTTCAATCGGTTCATACGCTTCCGGGAGTGCTTCAGCCTGTTCGTCAGAACGGACCGGACTGAAACAATACGTTGTGTGAACATGCTGTACAAACGGTTTCCCGCAACGCTGACATTCGAGGGTTACCGTCACCTTTGCATCACCGGTTAAAACGGCGAGACGCTGGTTATCGATAGCGAACGACATGGAGCATTCTACATCACTGTCCACACTGACTACGGATTCGGCGACACGCTCAGCCTGATCGGAAGTATAAATACCTTCGTAATCGAGGCGTTTTTGAGCCGTGCGAACCGGATCAAGAGTCAGGGGTAATTTTACCTTTTGCATAGGGCGCGCATATTAACTTTGTAACGTCATATAGTCAAAGAAAAAGGCAACCACAGCTGCCTTTTGCCAATTATTCGCACACATTGCGGCCTGTAGTTTAAAATGGCTGGCATCGATACGCTATATCTGGTGATAAAAATATGCCAAATCTCGTTCTTGCCTCCACCTCACCCTACCGTCGAATGTTGCTGGAAAAGCTCGGGATCCCGTTTGAATGCGCGGCGCCGGAAGTTGACGAGACGCCGCAGCCGGGCGAATCACCACGTCACCTGGTCACCCGTCTTGCGAAGGAGAAAGCGCAATCACTTGCCGCACGCTACCCTTCGCATTTGATTATAGGCTCCGATCAGGTTTGTGTGCTGGACGGTGTTATCACCGGAAAGCCGCACACTGAAGCGAATGCCTGCCAGCAGCTTATGCAAGCGCGAGGCAATATCGTCACCTTTTATACAGGTCTGGCGCTCTACAACTCCGCCTCGGGTCACCTGCAAACCGAATGCGAACCTTTCGACGTCCATTTTCGCCATCTTAGCGAGCAGGAAATCGCCGACTATGTGCGCCGGGAGCGACCGCTCAATTGCGCCGGAAGCTTCAAAAGTGAAGGTCTGGGGATTGCCCTGTTCGACAAGCTGGACGGACGTGACCCAAACACGCTGGTTGGGTTGCCGTTGATAGCATTGTGCCAGATGCTCAGACGCGAGGAGTGTAATCCGCTGAAGATGTGAGTATTACGGGTGATACATCACTTACCGGCCAGGGAGACCTCAGGCCGGTAAGTGCTAGCCAAATCAGCCGCGCAGCACCTTCAGGCAGCGTTTTAACTGCTCATCAAGGGGGGCTTCAATGCGAATTGTTTCGCCGGTATTCGGGTGAGTGAACGTCAGTGCCGCCGCATGCAGGAACAGGCGTGACAACCCGGTGCCCGCCAGCTGCTTATCAAACTCCCTGTCACCATAGCGGTCATCAAATGCGATCGGATGACCGGCATACTGCGTATGTACGCGGATCTGGTGGGTACGGCCGGTTACCGGGCTGCAGCGCACCAGCGTGGCGAACGCATAGCGCTCTTCCACTTTGAAACGCGTCTCAGACGGCTTCCCTTCCTGATTCACACGGACAATGCGCTCACCGCTTTGCAAAATATTCTTCAGCAAAGGTGCCTGCACCGCCTTAACGTGGGACTGCCAGTGGCCGCGAACCAGCGCCAGATAATCCTTCTGCATCCCTTTTTCACGCAGCTGCTCATGCAGGGAACGCAACGCAGAACGTTTTTTTGCGACCAGCAGCACGCCGGAGGTATCGCGATCGAGACGGTGAACCAGTTCAAGGAAACGGGCTTCAGGGCGCAGCGCACGCAGGCCTTCAATCACGCCAAAGCTGAGACCACTCCCGCCATGGACGGCGGTACCTGACGGTTTATTCAGCACCAGGATATGATCATCCTCATAAAGGATAACGTCACTCAGGGCGGCCACTTTCTGCAACCTGGGTGAAACGACCTCTTCTTCGCGTTCCGCAACACGGACCGGTGGGATACGCACTTCATCACCGGCTTCGAGTTTGTACTCAGGCTTTACGCGTTTTTTGTTAACCCGCACTTCACCCTTGCGCAGGATGCGGTAAATCATGCTCTTTGGCACGCCTTTGAGTTGGGTGCGCAAAAAGTTATCGATACGTTGCCCCGCGTCGTCTTCCGCGATGGCAACCATTTTTACGGCTGGAGTCTCTGTTTTCATGGTTGGCGATTCTAAATATCGTCAGCCATTAGCGCCACTCATTTTTCTATGCTTATATTTACTTTTATCCGGCCTGTCCCCTGTTTCACGCAATCGATTTGGTGGTTATTAAACCAATCACCACCTTGAAGTGAAGAAACTGTGAGTAACCGGGTGATAATTGGTAAAAGTCATCTTGCTATAACCCGGCGAGCAGTGGAATAATGAACTCGTTTTCCGTGTTAAATCCTGGTTAAGTAAGGATCTCGACGGAATGACCAATTTTGTCTGACCGATCATCCACGCAGCAATGGCGTAAGACGTATTGATCTTTCAGGCAGTTAGCGGGCTGCGGGTTGCAGTACTTCCCGGTATAAGGATTGTTCTCTGGAGAGTTCTACCCAGGCAATTCCCCTGATAATTGCGCTGTGTTTCCGTATGAAATACAGGCAACCGACACTCTGCGCCTCTTAAGCGAGCGACAACCGTGAGGTTGGCGACGTGAATAGACACGAGGCCATCGGTTCATACCCCGGAAAGCGTCACCTTGCCCGCAGCTTTGTCGTCAATGTAAGAATAACGAGTAAGTTACGATGAAAAGAATGTTAATCAACGCAACTCAGCAAGAAGAGTTGCGTGTCGCCCTTGTGGATGGGCAGCGCCTGTACGATCTGGATATCGAAAGTCCTGGACACGAACAGAAAAAAGCGAACATTTACAAAGGTAAAATCACCCGCATTGAACCAAGCCTTGAAGCTGCATTTGTCGATTACGGTGCTGAGCGTCACGGTTTCCTCCCTCTGAAAGAAATCGCCCGCGAATATTTCCCTGCAAACTATAACTCCCATGGCCGCCCAAACATCAAAGATGTGCTGCGTGAAGGTCAGGAAGTCATTGTTCAGATTGATAAAGAAGAGCGTGGCAACAAAGGTGCCGCACTGACCACCTTTATCAGTCTTGCGGGAAGTTACCTGGTCCTGATGCCAAACAACCCGCGTGCCGGTGGTATCTCTCGCCGCATCGAAGGTGATGACCGTACCGAGCTGAAAGAAGCGCTGGCAAGTCTTGAGCTGCCTGACGGCATGGGGCTTATCGTGCGTACCGCAGGCGTCGGCAAATCTGCCGAAGCGCTGCAGTGGGACTTAAGCTTCCGTCTGAAGCACTGGGAAGCAATCCAGAAAGCGGCAGAAAGCCGCGCAGCGCCGTTCCTGATTCACCAGGAAAGCAACGTGATTGTGCGTGCCTTCCGTGACTACCTGCGTCAGGACATCGGTGAGATTCTGATCGATAACCCGAAAGTGCTTGAGCTGGCGCGCCAGCACATTGCTGCGCTGGGTCGACCGGATTTCACCAGCAAAATCAAACTGTACACCGGTGAAATCCCGCTGTTCAGCCATTATCAGATCGAATCGCAGATTGAATCCGCTTTCCAGCGTGAAGTGCGTCTGCCATCCGGTGGTTCTATCGTTATTGATACGACCGAAGCGCTCACCGCCATCGACATCAACTCCGCACGTGCTACGCGCGGCGGTGATATCGAAGAGACCGCCTTCAACACCAACCTTGAAGCCGCTGATGAAATCGCCCGCCAGCTCCGCCTGCGTGACCTGGGTGGTCTGATTGTTATCGACTTTATCGACATGACCCCGGTTCGCCACCAGCGTGCGGTTGAAAACCGTCTGCGCGAAGCGGTACGTCAGGATCGTGCTCGTATCCAGATTAGCCATATCTCACGCTTCGGCTTGCTGGAGATGTCCCGTCAGCGTCTGAGCCCTTCACTCGGTGAATCCAGCCATCACGTCTGTCCGCGCTGCTCCGGTACCGGTACCGTTCGTGATAACGAATCTCTGTCCCTCTCTATTCTGCGTCTGATTGAAGAAGAAGCGCTGAAAGAGAACACCAAAGAGGTTCATGCCATTGTTCCCGTGCCAATTGCGTCCTACCTGCTGAACGAAAAACGTGCGGCCGTCAGCGCAATTGAATCACGCCAGGGCGATGTTCGCTGCATCATCGTGCCTAACGATCAGATGGAAACCCCGCACTACCACGTGCTGCGTGTCCGTAAGGGTGAAGAGACCAGCACGCTCAGCTATCTGCTGCCTAAGCTGCATGAAGAAGAGATGGCGCTGCCTTCCGATGAAGAACCTGCCGAGCGCAAACTGCCAGAGCAGCCAGCCTTAGCGACCTTCATCATGCCTGAAGCTCCGCCAGAAACGGCACTGGAAAAACCCGTGACCAAACCGGTTGCGCCAAAACCAGAAGCCGTTGCGGTCAAAGCCCAGCCAGAACAACCGGGTCTGCTGAGCCGCCTCTTCGGTGCGCTGAAAAAGATGTTTGCAGGCGAAGAAGTCCAGCAGCCTGAGCAACCGAAAGAAGCACCGAAAGAAGCGAAACCTGAACGTCAACAGGACCGTCGTAAACGTCAGAACAACCGCCGTGACCGTAACGATCGTAATGACCGTAACGAACGCCGTGACAACCGTTCGGACAATAATGAGGGTCGTGAGCAACGCGAAGACAACCGTCGCAACCGTCGCGAGAAGCAACCGCAGAATGTTGAAGATCGTGAAATTCGCCAGCAGGCGGGCGATGAGTCTGAGAAGAGCAAACAGCGCGACGAGCAGCAGCCACGCCGTGAGCGTAGCCGTCGTCGTAACGACGAGAAGCGCCAGGCGCAGCAGGAAGTCAAAAACCTGAACCGCGAAGAGCCTGTTGAACAACAGGAAAGCGAGCAGGAAGAACGTACTCAGGTTATGCCGCGTCGTAAGCAGCGTCAGCTGTCACAGAAAGTGCGTGTAGGTGCCCTGCCGGTGGAAGAGACCATCATCGTCCCAGCAGAAGCAAGTGACACTGCACCGGGCACCCAACTGGCGAAAGTGGATCTGCCGGCCGTCGTCGAAAACAACGCTGAGCAAGACGATAACGGTGAAGGCCGTGATAACGCGGGTATGCCACGTCGTTCACGCCGCTCTCCGCGTCACCTGCGCGTCAGCGGTCAACGTCGTCGTCGTTATCGCGACGAGCGTTATCCGACACAGTCGCCAATGCCATTAACCGTGGCGTGCGCGTCTCCTGAAATGGCTTCCGGTAAAGTCTGGATCCGCTACCCGGTTGCTCGTCAGGAGCAGGTTGTGGAAGAACAGGCTGTCACCGAAGAGGTGATTGCCCCGGTAGCCGCAACTGAAGAAGCGGTAAATGAAGCCGCTATCGTGGTTGAGCCACAGGCCGTTGAGTCAAAAGCGCCTCATGCAGTAGACGTTGAAACCACGCACCCTGAAGTGATTGCCGCGCCGGTTGACGCCGCACCGCAGCTTATTGCTGAAGAAGACACCGTGGTCGCTGAAGACGTTGTTGCTGAGGTTCAGCCAGCAGCAGCGGTAGAAGAGACCCCGGACGTGGTTGTCGAAACCGTGACTGAAGACGTGGTTCAGGACGTTGAAATTGACGTCGAACCAGTGCGTGAAGCCGCGAAAGCAGAAGAGCCAGAAGTGAAAGCCGAGCCGGTAATCACAGCGCCGGCCCCTGCTCACGTTGCGACAGCCCCGATGACTCGCGCACCAGCGCCGGAATATGTGCCGGAAGCGCCGCGTCACAGTGACTGGGTCCGCCCTGCGTTCAACTTTGACGGTAAAGGCTCTGCCGGTGGCCACAGTGCAACGCATCAGGCGACGGCACCGGCTACCCGTCCGCAGTCTGTTGAGTAACGACACATAGCGTAAAAAGCCGACCTTCGGGTCGGCTTTTTTATTGCTCGCGTGCCGGCTTTCTCATACCCGCAATGTCCGGCATCACCCTCTTCATCATCTCCAGAAAACGGCGTAAACGCGCCGGATAATAACGCGACCACGGATAAACCAGATGAACCGGGAGCGCGGCGGGCTGCCACTGTGGAAGCAAATGCACTAAGCGCCCTTCCTGGATATCCTGCTTGACCGTCCAGCTTGAAACCATCGCCACCCCTAATCCTGTCAGGGCGGTATTGCGCGCAACATGCAGGCTATCCGTGCTTAGTCGTGGCGCAATGGAGATACGTTTTACCTGCGAAAGATCATCCCACAACTCCACATGTCGCTGATAGAACGTGCTGATGGCAATCCAGGGAAGCGCCTGCAGATCCTCCGGTGTGTGAACCGGCGCAAACTGGTCCAGCAGCGCAGGCGAAGCCACCACACAGCGTGGCACTTCCGCCAGCAGCACGGAGACGGTTGCCGGATCCACCTCTGCGCCAACTCGAATAGCACAATCCAGATTGTCGCTCAGAAAATCCACCGACTTATCGTTGAGCATCCACTCCACCGACAGCTGAGGATAACGCTGCAAAAACTCCGTTAACGGTCTCAGAAGCTGATCCTGCCCAAAGGCGTGCGGTGCACGTACCCGTAACACCCCTACCGGCTCGTCCTCCGTCTGGCCGATTTCATCTTCCAGTGCCAGCCAGCTATCAATGACCCGCCGGGCATGTTGATAGCAGCGCTCGCCGTCATCGGTAAGTTTTGTTGCATGGGTGGTTCGCAATAAAAGCCGTACCCCCAGCAGCGTTTCCAGAGACTGAAGGCGGCGGCTCACCGTGGCCTGGCTCGTCGCAAGCAGTCTTGCCGCCCCGGATAGCGATCCGCTTTCCACAATACGAACAAATGTGCGCATGAGTTCCACCCTGTCTATACGCTCAACTCGCTTCATCATTTTCCCAGCTATACGCCAAACGTATAAGCGTTTTACCACCAGGCCCTCTACCGTCGCAAGGCATAGTGATAAAAAATAGCGGCACACTATGAGTGAGGAACGTCTTATGAACACAACAACTGCTCCCCATGCCGCCAGTCGCTGGGTGATTTTTATGCTGGCTCTGGGGGCTGGCTTTAGCGTCGCATCCATTTACTACGCGCAACCGCTGCTGCCGCTGATAGGCGCCGACCTTCATCTTAGTATTGAAGGGATGGGGCTGGTCCCGACGCTGACCCAGGCAGGCTACGCGCTCGGTATTCTTTTTCTGTTGCCACTTGGCGATCGTCACGACCGCAGGACGTTAATCCTGATAAAAAGCACCGCCCTGGCACTGTTTCTGCTGGGCTGCAGCCTGACCGGGCAGCAGCACTCATTGCTGCTGGCAAGCCTGCTGATTGGTATGGCCGCGACCATGGCACAGGATATCGTTCCCGCAGCGGCTATCCTCGCCCCCGAAGGGAAGCAGGGAAAAACCGTGGGAACCGTGATGACAGGGTTGCTGATGGGCATCTTGCTGTCGCGAACCGTCAGCGGTGTGGTGGGTGAAGCTTTTGGCTGGCGCGTCATGTATCAGCTGGCCGCTGTAAGCATCGCATTTATTGGGGCGGTGATGTGGCGGGTACTCCCGCGTTTTGCCATTCACTCCACGCTGAGCTATCCCGCCCTGATGCGCTCAATGGAACATCTGTGGCGTCGTTATCCGGCTCTGCGTCGTGCAGCACTGGCACAGGGTTTTCTGTCGATTGCCTTTAGCGCCTTCTGGTCAACGCTGGCGGTCATGCTGCTGGAGCGCTATCACCTGGGGAGCGCCGTCGCGGGTGGTTTTGGTATTGCCGGGGCCGCGGGGGCCTTAGCCGCCCCGCTGGCGGGAGGTCTGGCGGACAAGCTGGGCGCCGGAAAAGTCACGCAGCTTGGCGCAGCACTGGTTACCGTCTCGTTTGCCCTGATGTTCCTGATGCCCGCGCTGGGTCTTCATGGACAACTGATTCTGATTGCAGTCTCAGCCATCGGGTTTGATCTGGGGCTGCAGTCCAGTTTGGTGGCGCACCAGAATCTGGTCTATAGCCTTGAGCCTCAGGCCAGGGGGCGTCTTAATGCCCTGCTCTTTACGGTGGTCTTTATCGGCATGGCGCTGGGTTCGGCAGCAGGGAGTAAAATCTACACGCTGGCTGGCTGGACGGGCGTGGTTGCCCTGGCAACGGTATGCGGTGTCATTGCGCTGGCAATACGTCTGATTGAAAGTGCACGCGTCGCCTCCGCACCGGCAGAAATCGCGTAAAAAAAATGCCCAATCCACACGGATTGGGCAGTAAAACATGCCCAGTTTCAAGACATGTTCCAAGAGGTCAAGATGTTATCTGTTCAGCTGGAACAGGGACATGCCCTGCATATCGCTAAACGCTTTATAAGATGCCTGCAGCGCGGCCTGCTGCATGGTGTAAGAGGAGATCGCTGCGTTCCAGTCCACATCAACCAGGTCGCTCATCTGCTTAGTCTGGCCCAGTGCACGATCGTCACCAAGTGTATCCAGCTTTTCAAGCTCGTTCATCTTGGTACCCACATCAGCAACAACAGTAAGGATATTGTTCTGGGAATTTTTGATACCAATTTGAGCATTTGCAATCACCTGAGCTTGCGCAGCTGCAGCTGTCGGATCGTTCTCAATCGGCGTTTTCAGCGAGGCAACGGTGGCATCAAGGATTTTGAACATATTTGTTTCGCCATATCCCCCACCCGGCACTTCCTGTGCATTACTCGTAATGCTCTCGAAAATTTGCTGCCCAGTATGGCTAATTGCCATGTTTCGTGCCGTATCGACTTGCTGAGTGATCGGCTCAAGGCCACCTTTGTAATCCCCGGTAGCAGAATCAAACGGTGCACTTTCTGTTTTATATCCTGCAAAGATAAAACGACCATTACCATCGGCTGTATTGGCCAGGTTCATGAGCTGATCGCGCACGCCCTGGATATCAGTTGCCAGGGAAAGGCGGTCATCATCACTTAATGTCCCATTTGCAGCGTAAACTAATTTCTCACGCACGCTCGATAAGGCGGTGTTAACCTGAGCCAGTACATTATCCTCGAGCGAGACTTTTTGCGTAGCAAACGTACG
This sequence comes from Enterobacter sp. WPR_3_1, assembly GCF_003635055.1. Taxonomy (NCBI): domain Bacteria; kingdom Pseudomonadati; phylum Pseudomonadota; class Gammaproteobacteria; order Enterobacterales; family Enterobacteriaceae; genus Enterobacter; species Enterobacter sp. WPR_3_1. The sequence continues at coordinate 81,318 of NZ_RBXU01000015.1, forward strand.
CGCCAACGCAAACTGGCTATTTTGTGACTGTGATTGTGACAGAACAATAGCCTGCGACGCCGCGATGGGATCGTCCGACGGGCGATTGACACGCTTGCCGGTGGACATTTGTTCACCATAACTCAACCACTTGCTCTGGGAATCGGTGATCCCGCGCATGTTTTGGTCGTACATCATCTGGGTGCTAATACGCATGTTTCACCTCAGCCTTAGCGAATATTAATGATTGCATCAAAGAGCGAGCTGGCAGTTTGTAGAACCTGCGCATTAGCGAGGTAATACTGCTGATAGCGCTGCAAATTGCCGTACTCTTCGTCAAGGTTTACCCCTGAGATCGACTGCTGCTGTTTGGTTAACTGCGTCGCCACATTCGCTTTCGTTTCGCTGCTGGTTTTCAGTGCCGCTGTTGAGCTACCAACGGTACTGACGAGGGAAGCATAAGCATCATTGAAAGACTTATTCCCGCCGACAAGCTTGCTATTTTGCAGATCCAGCAATTTTTGACCGTTGCGGTTGTCACTTTCGCCACCGGCGCTTGTCGATGCCATCGCCAGTTTGGACTCATCATTAAACTTGAGTTCCATGTTTACGATGACATCAGAAACGGGCTTAACAACAAAACTGTCTTTGTTATTCGCGGTACCGCTCACGTTGACATTCAGGCCGTCGAAAGACAGATTGCCGCTCGCATCCGGACTCATCGTGAAACTGGTCTTATCCGACGTACGCGTAATGGTCCAGTCGGTTCCGTTGAACTGCAGCTTATAATCGGTTGCCTGGACTTTAGTACTGTCAGCCACGGAGGCTGTCAGCGCGGCGGTACCTGAATTCTTGCTGTTGGACACAACCGCAGGCGAGCCAAAGTCAAAGAGCTTGCCGCCAGCATCGCCGTTAGCATCAAAACCCGCTTCATGCTGCTTGTTCATCGCGTCAGCAAAGGCCAGCGCCATCTGGTTAAGGCTATTACGCGCTTTATCCAGATCTTCAGAACGGAAGGTGAGTAAACCGCCAAGGGTGCCGGTGGTAATCAGCTTCTCAGGAATTTCGATATTGCCTGTAACATCATCGGTATAGGCCAGCGTTGTACGGGTTGGGTCTGCGCTGGATTTCACCGCAGCCAGCTGGTTCGCTTTGCTCCCCTGTACCAGGCTGTAACCGGTGCCAAATGAGACGTTATACGTGCCGCCATCCTGCACAGAAACTTCAACACCGACAATTTTATTCAGTTCGCTCACCAGCTGATCGCGTTGATCGAGCAGGTCATTTGGTGATGAGCCAGCACCCACGCCGGTCAGACGGGAAATCTGATCGTTCAGGTTCGCAATCTGTTTGGCGTAGTTATTAATTTGATCGACGCTGGCAGAAATCGCGGTATTCACCTGAGAATCCTGATCGCGAAGATACTGATCGTTGGTTTTAAACTGATTGACCAGGCCATCCGCTTTGCCCAGCACCGTCTGGCGCGCAGCCGGATCTTCTGCGTTGCTCACCAGCGTCTGCAGACTTTTGAAGAAGTCCTGCAGCGTGGTAGAGAGCGAGTTGGTGGTATCCGAGAGCACATCGTCGATTTTTGACATTTGCTGATAGCGCGTAGTCAGGCCGCTGCTCTGGGTCTGCGCGGCGCGCAGCTGGTTGGTAATGAATGCATCATACTCACGCTGGACACCGGAGACATAAACCCCGTTACCTACCCAGCCACCGCCGGTCAGCGTGCTGTTCGACGCGCCCAGCACTGTCGTCTGGCGGGTATAACCTGCCACGTTATAGCTTGAAATATTATTACTGACGGTATTGAGTGCCGACTGCGCAGCACTGAGGCCACTCATGGCACTGTTAATCAAACTGGACATGGGGGTTCCTTTTATACGTTCAGACACGAGTCCTGATGAAGGTTATCGGCAGCCTCCACCGGGACTTGAGAACTTTCAGAACAGATTTTCGATATCTGTGCTATAGGCTTTACTGACCTTCTCGCCCATCGATTTCAGCTGCTGAATCATACTGGTGAGCTTACGCGCATAGTTCGGATCGGTGGCGTAGCCCGCGTTCTGCAGTGCCTGAGCGCCCTGCTCCGCGGTTGCCGCCTGTGTAACGGCGGTATAACGCGGATTTCGGCTCAACAGGCCCACATAGTCGGATAAGGCTTCCAGATAGGAGCTATAGACGCGGAATTTGGCTTTAACCTTCACCGCCGCACCGTTTTCATATTCAGTGGTGGTGATCTCGGTGGTCGGCCCCTTCCAGCTCGACGTGGCCTTCACGCCGAAGATGTTAAAGCTCGGATCGCCGTTTTCTTTACGGATCTGCCGCTGACCCCAGCCGGACTCCAGCGCCGCCTGCGCGAGGATCAGGTGATGAGGCACGCCGCTCTGTTCACTGGCAAGACGTGCCGGCAGCGAGAGCTGCGCCAGGAAGTCTTTGCTGTCGCCAGAAAGTGGCTCATCGCTGGTACTCGTGGCCTTCGGTATGGCTTTGCGCACCATCTGCGTCAGGGCCTGATTCTGATAACTGGTCACCGTTTGCAGGTCGAACTTCATCGGCACCTGCTGTGGCTTATCATCCGGCTGGATGCCCTGCGCGGCTTCGGTCTGTTTGACAATCATATCAGCCAGACCGAGGCCTTTCCCGGCGGTCATCTGCTGTGCAATCTGCTGGTCATACATGCTGGTGTAAAGACGGGTTGAATCACTGCTGAACATCCCGTCTTTCGGCAGGGTTTCACGCATGCTTTTCAGCATCATCTGTACAAACATCCCTTCCACCTGGCGGGCGACCGGGCGGATATTCGCCGCCGGGTCCTTACCTGCTTTGGTTTTCAGTTCGTTGAGCGACTGGGCATCCCAGGCAGCACCGGTCAACAGCTTGCTATCGGTCAGCATCAGATGATTTCCAGTTTGGCGCGCAGACAGCCCGCGCTTTGCATGGATTGCAGAATCGACATCAGATCCATCGGCGTCGCCCCCAGGGCATTCAGGGCCCGAACCACGCTATTGAGGTTCGCGCTGGAGCGTACGCTCTGCAGCGACCCACCGCTCTGGCGCAAATCAATCTGCGTTTGTGGCGTCACCACGGTCTGGCCACCCCCGAACGGGGTATCAGGCTGGCTGACGTTGGCGGAACGGTTAACCGTCACGGAGAGGTTACCCTGCGCCACGGCACAGCTGTCGAGCGACACTTCGCGGTTCATTACGACCGAACCGGTGCGCGAGTTGATAATCACTTTGGCATCCTGAACCGGAACATTCACTTCCATATTCTGGATATCAGCCAGCATACGGACCTGGTTGCTGCTGCCGGTAGAAGTACGGATTTGCACGGTACGGGCATCCAGCGCCGTGGCGCTGCCATAGCCGCGGCTACGGTTGATGGTGTCGGCAATCTGCTGCGCCATCGTGAAGTCTTCATTATTCAGCTGCAGGTTAATGGTGTTGCCTGCGCCAAACTGGGTCGGCAGTTCACGCTCAATGATCGCACCATTGGTGATACGCCCGCCGTTCAGCTGGTTCACCTGCACACTGCTGCCGCCCGCAGACGCGCCGGCACCGCCGACCAGAATGTTCCCCTGCGCCAGCGCATAAACCTGGCTGTCGACCCCTTTCAGCGGAGTCATCAGCAGCGTGCCGCCACGCAGGCTTTTGGCGTTACCCATTGACGAGACCACGACATCAATCGTCTGCCCCTGGCGCGCGAACGCCGGATAGGAGGCGGTGACCATGACCGCGGCCACGTTTTTCAGCTGCATGTTGGTTCCCGCCGGGACGGTAATACCGAGCTGGGAAAGCATGTTGTTCAAACTTTGAGTCGTGAATGGCGTCTGGGTGGTCTGGTCGCCCGTTCCGTCCAGACCCACCACCAGCCCATAGCCAATCAGCGAGTTTTCGCGTACGCCCTGAACGCTGGTGAGATCGCGAATACGGTCAGCCTGGGCAAACGTTGCCACCAGCGCCAGCGCCACAGCGAAGATCGATTTAAACATGGGTCACCTCGCTTACATCGGCGATAAGTTAAGGAAGAAACGCTGCAGCCAACCCATATTTTGCGCTTCATTGATGTAGCCGTTACCGACGTACTCGATGCGCGCATCCGCCACCTGGGTGGACGGAACGGTGTTGGTGCCGCTGATGGTGCGAGGATTAACCACGCCCGAGAAACGAATGAACTCAGTGCCCTGATTGATGGCGATCTGTTTTTCACCCACAACGTGTAAATTGCCGTTAACCAGCACCTGGTCAACCGTCACCGTCAGCGTGCCGCTAAAGGTATTGCTGGCATTCGCGCCACCTTTACCGTTAAAGGTATTGCCGCCAGAGGCCTCGACATCAGCACGCGCATTGCCGAACAGGCCCTGCAGATAGCGTGGAACGGTATCGAAACCGAAATTGGTTTTGCCATCGCGGCTGGCATTCGCCGACGAGCTCTTGCTCGCGCTGACGTTTTCCTGCAGCACAATGGTCAACGTATCGCCGACATTACGCGGGCGGCGATCTTCAAACAGCGGTTGATAGCCATAATTGATTGGCTGCGCGGTCTGGAAAATGGAGCCGTTCACCACTGGCGCCGGGCCAGGAACGGGTTGGGCGGTAGTCGCACCCTGCACTAAAGGTTTAGACGGGATCAAGGCACACCCGCTGAGGGTGACAGCCAGAACAGTCAGTATCGGATAACGAAACGCCGCGTTTTTTTGCATTGCCTTCATCTTCGAAAACAGGGAGCCGGCGCGGCGTTGACCGCACCGGGCTACACCTTAGAGTTGCGTCAGTTTCTGCAGCATCTGGTCGGTCGTCGACACTGCTTTACTGTTAATTTCATACGCGCGCTGGACCTGGATCATATTCACCAGCTCTTCCGCAACGTTCACGTTCGAGGTTTCCACATAACCCTGATACAACAGACCCGCACCGTTGAGGCCCGGGGTGCTTTCATTTGGCGTACCGGAGGATTGCGTTTCGGTGTAGAGGTTCTCACCAATGCTTTCCAGACCGGTGTCGTTCATGAAGGTGGTCAGGTTTAGCTGTCCAACCTGAACAGGTGCGGCCTGCCCCTGCTGCGTCACACTCACCACGCCGTCACGCCCGATAGTAATACTCAGGGCATTCGCCGGGATGGTAATCGCAGGCTGAACCTGGAAACCACCCGCCGTCACCAGTTGGCCATTCTGATCGACCTGGAACGATCCGTCGCGGGTATAGGCAGAAGTACCGTCAGGCAACTGCACCTGGAAGAACCCCTGGCCTTTGATTGCCACGTCTTTGCTGTTGTTGGTCTGAGACAGGTTGCCCTGGCTATGCAGACGCTCGGTGGCTACCGGACGAACACCGGTACCAATCTGCAGACCGGATGGCAGCGTCGTTTGTTCAGAAGACTGCGCTCCCGGCTGGCGGATGGTTTGATAAAGCAAATCTTCGAAAACGGCACGCTGACGCTTGAAACCATTGGTGCTGACGTTTGCCAGGTTGTTGGCAATCACATCCATGTTGGTTTGCTGCGCGTCCAGGCCAGTTTTCGCGATCCATAAAGAACTGATCATAAGGAGTCCTGTTAACTCATAGCCAGAAGTTGGTTAGCCTTGCCCGCGTTCTCATCAACGCTGCTGATAATCTTCATCTGCATTTCAAAACGACGGGCACTGGCGATCATGTCGGTCATCGCTTCGACCGGCTTGACGTTACTGCCTTCCAGAACGCCGGACATCACGCGGATGCTCGGATCGGCCTGTAACGTGGCCCCCCGAGTGGCCTGGGTCGCCTGGGTCAGACGGAACATCCCGTCATCGCCACGCTGCACCTCTTTGCCTTCCGCCTTCACCAGCTTCAGACGCCCGACGGGCGCAACGGTATTGGCCGGATCGCCCGGGTTCAATGCCGAAATGGTCCCGTCGGCCGCGATAGTCAGCTCAGACCCTTCCGGCACCGTCAGCGGACCCGCTTCACCCATTACCGGATGCCCCTGAATCGTCAGCTGGCCCGTGGCACTCACCTGGATGTTACCGTTACGGGTATATCCTTCACCGCCGTCAGCGGTCTGCACCGCCAGCCAGCCGTCCTGTTGCAGGGCAACGTCCAGCGGGCGTGAGGTGTAATCCATCTGGCCTGGCGTCATATCCGCACCCGGCGTAGAGGCCGTAACCAACGTACGCGTCGGCAGGGAGAGCCCTTCCACCGGGACCGCACGCAGCGCATTAAGCTGCGCACGAAAGCCCGGTGTAGAGGCGTTTGCCAGGTTGCTGGCAGTAACAGCCTGCTGATTGAGCGTCTGGCTTGCCGCGCCCATCGCGGTATATATTGCGTGATCCATTGCGCTTTCCTGTCAGCCGCTTAACGCAGGTTAACCAGCGTGTTGAGGATCTGATCCTGGGTTTTGATGGTCTGCGCGTTCGACTGATAGTTACGTTGCGCGACGATCATGTTCACCAGTTCTTTACTCAGATCCACGTTAGACGCTTCCAGCGCACCGTTGGTCAGCGTACCGAAGTTACCGGAGCCCGCAGTACCCAGCAGCGCCACGCCGGAAGACTGGGTGGCAGACCAGACGTTATCGCCTTCAGACTTCAGACCTTCGTTGTTGGCGAAGTTAGCCAGCACGATCTGGCCCAGGGCCTGGGTCTGTTCGTTGGAGTAGTTACCCACCACGGTGCCGTCGTCGTTAATCTGGTAGCTCACCAGATCACCCGGTTTGTAACCGTTCTGGTTGGTTGCCACGATGTTATTCGCGCCGGTGTTCTGCTGCATGGAATTGGCGAAGCTCATCGCAAACGTGGCTGGCGTTGCACCTGGAACTGTGCCGGTGGTGATATTGATGCTGCCGCCGCCAGTCAGTACGCCGCTGGTGTTGAAGGTCAGCGTGGTCGCCAGGGATGGCGTGCTTCCTGCAACGCTGCCGTCCTGGGCATAGACTTTCCAGGAGTTTGCCGGAGTCGCGTCTTTAACGTAAAACAGGTTCATGTTGTGCGCATTACCCTGGCTGTCAAAGACCGTCACCGTCCCTTTTTTGTTGTAGCTGTCAGGGTTGGTCGGATCAAAGGCCGTGGTTGGCGCGGTGTCAGTGGAGTTCAGGTTGATCTGCTGGGACGCGGTGGTGGTGGATTTCGCCGCCATCAAGGTCGTTGGGATATTGATCGCCTGCGGGTTAGCGCCGGTCTGAACCGTTGGCGGGGTACCCGCAACAGGATAACCGGTTAATTGCAGACCCTGCATGTTCACCAGGTTACGGTTTTCGTCCAGTTTGAACTGACCGTTACGGCTGTAGAACACAGAGCCGTTGGAATCGACCATACGGAAGAAACCGTTCTGGCTGATGGCGACGTCCAGACCACGACCGGTGTTGGTCGTCGTACCGTCGGTAAAGTCCTGAGTGATGCCCGCAACTTTCACGCCCAGACCCACTTTGGAACCGGCAAACATATCTGCAAATGAGGCAGAACCGGATTTAAAACCATAGGTCGCGGAGTTGGCGATGTTGTTGCCAATGACATCCAGGTTGGTGGCCGCAGCATTCAGGCCGCTGACCGCTTGAGAAAAGGCCATGACTTACTCCTGATAAGTGTTAAGGCTTAGATAATCTGCCGAACTTCGTCGAGCGTGGTGGTACCCGAGGTACCCAAATCCAGTTTGTTACCGCCGGCGCCTTTAATCACGCCCTGAACCAGCGCGAACTGCAGCGGCTGCGCCACCAGTTGGGTGGTTCCGTTGCTGGCGCTGATCGCCACTTTGTAAGAACCGTTTGGTGCTTTCGTGCCGTCGGTCAGGCTGCCGTCCCAGGTAAAGGTGTGTACGCCTGCCTTCAGCTCACCAATCTCAATGGTGCGTACCACTGCCCCGCTCGCATCGCTGATCGTCGCAGTCACTTTGTCAGCCGGCTGCTGCAGCTCAACGCCAAACGGCGTGGTGGTCGTGGTTGACGTCCCCTCGGTAGTGCTGGTGCCGGCAAGGATCGTGGTCCCCGGGATCATCACCCCATGACCAATCAGATTCGCAGCCTGCAGAGACTGGCTGTTGTCAATCTGACCGGAAACGGAGCCAAGGGTGGTATTGAGTTTTTCAATGCCGCTGACGGTACTGATCTGTGCCAGTTGCGTGGTCAGCTCGTTGTTCTGCATCGGATTGGTGGGATCCTGGTTCTTCAGCTGCGCCACCAGCAGCGTCAGAAAGCTGCTCTGCAGATCGGACGCGTTACTGCCCGTCAGGGCGTTGGAACCCGTCGAACTTTTGGCGCCATTAACACCTGAGTTCGTGGGATCATTCACATTTACGGCGATGGACATGCATGTCTCCTTTACTGGCCGAGAGTGAGTGTTTTGAGCATCATGCTCTTCACGGTATTAAGCACTTCGACGTTTGCCTGGTAACTGCGTGACGCCGACATGGAGTTCACCATCTCACCCACCACATCCACGTTAGGCATTTTTACGTAACCGTTCGCATCTGCCAGCGGGTTGCCTGGCTCATACACCAGCTTGTCCGGTGCCTGGCTCTCAACCACATCAGAGACTTTCACACCGCCGGTGGCCGCGCCTGGCGCTGCATCGACCTGAAAGACGACCTGTTTCGCACGATAAGGCTGACCGTCTGGTCCGGTCACGCTGTCGGCGTTCGCCAGGTTACTGGCGGCTACGTTCAGACGTTTGGACTGCGCGGTAAGCGCCGAGCCGGCGATATCAAAAATATTCAGCAAGGCCATTTATCAGTTGCCCCCCTGCAGGACGTTCATCATGCCTTTGATCTGTCCGCCGAGAACGGTCAGGCCTGTCTGGTACTTCAGGCTGTTATCGGCAAACTGTGTACGCTCCCGGTCCATGTCCACGGTGTTACCGTCGAGTGAAGGCTGGTCGGGAATGCGATAAAGCAAATCGGTCGTTGGTGCGGTCATCGTCTGAGCCGGAATATGACGTGAGGAGGTCAGCGCGAGCGCGACACCGCTCCCTTCTGCGCGTCCACGCTCCATCACTTTTTTAAGCTCACTGGAAAAATCAATATCGCGCGCCTGATACCCTGGCGTATCGGCGTTAGCGATATTGGCGGCTAAAATTTCCTGCCGCTGGGCACGTAAATTGAGCGCTTCCTGCTGAAAACGTAACGCGGCGTCGAGTTTATCGAGCATGTCTCCTCCGCTGATGGCAAAATTTCAGTTCACAGCTTAAATCTCAACCCATCCGCCTTATCGACGGAATAAGCGCAAAATGCGTCGCTATTTATTGCGTTGATGAAAAACCACTGCAGGTAGAATTCACTCAATTCTGGAAACGGTGGAACTTGCGATGCAAACGTTAAAACGTGGCCTGATGGCAACTTTCTTGCTTTTTAGCCCCCTGGTGCAGGCGGATGGTTTACAGGATCAGCTAAACACCTTTTTTGCCCAGAAGCTGGCGGGCTTTAGCGATGAAGTTGTCGTCACGGTACGCACGCCACCAAATCTGTATCCCTCCTGTGAGCAGCCGTCATTTACCGTGACCGGCACCACCAGACTGTGGGGGAACGTGAACGTGCTGGCACGCTGCGCCAACGAAAAACGGTATTTACAGGTTGCAGTCCAGGCGACAGGCAATTATGTTGTCGCCGCTGTCCCCATTGCCCGGGGTACCGCACTGCAGGCCAACAGCGTGACGTTGAAACGTGGCCGTCTGGATCAGCTGCCGCCACGGACAATGCTTGAAATTAACCAGGCGCAGGACGCCATCAGCCTGCGTGATGTCGCACCGGGCCAACCGATACAGCTGTCGATGCTGCGCCAGGCGTGGCGCGTCAAGGCGGGTCAACAGGTGATGGTGGTGGCCAATGGAGATGGCTTCAGTATCAACAGTGAAGGGAAAGCGTTAAACAATGCCGCGGTGGCACAAAATGCCCGCGTCAGAATGTCTTCAGGGCAGGTGGTTAGCGGAACCGTCGATTCTGATGGGAATATTCTGATTAACCTATAATCTTTTTAAAGATTTCGCTGCAGCTGCCGATAAATATTCAACTATTGATGATGTCAGGCGCCAACGCCGCGAACCCTCGATGAGGACAACACTATGAGCATTGATCGTACATCAGCCCTGAAGCCGGTAAGCGCTGTACAACCTCGCGAAACGAATGACGCTACGCCGCAGAAAACGCGTCTGGAAAAACCGTCAACGTCTAACAGCACCAGCGTAACCCTGAGCGATGCCCAGGCAAAACTGATGCAGCCAGGCGGCAACGATATCAACATGGAACGTGTTGAAGCGCTGAAAACGGCTATTCGTAACGGCGAGCTGAAAATGGACACCAGCAAAATTGCTGACGCCCTGATTCAGGAAGCGCAGAGTTTCTTACAGAGTAACTAACCGTATGAGTCGACTGTCAGAAATACTGGATCAAATGACGGTTGTCCTGAACGACCTGAAAACGGTAATGGACGCTGAGCAACAGCACCTCTCTTCCGGTCACATCAACGGCAGCGCGTTGCAGCGTATTACTGAAGACAAAAGCTCGCTCCTGGCGACGCTGGATTACCTTGAGCAGCAACGTCGCGCTGAGCAGGATCCTAAGCGCAGTGCTAACGACGATATCGTTGAGCGCTGGCAGACTATTACAGAAAAAACCCAGCACCTTCGCGATCTCAACCAGCATAACGGCTGGCTGCTTGAAGGTCAGATAGAGCGTAATCAGCAAGCGCTTGAGGTGTTAAAGCCGCATAAAGAAACCGGGCTGTACGGTGCGGATGGTCAGACAGCGACGGCCCGTATTACGGGCGGGAAAAAGATTTCGATTTGAAGCATAAGCGACAAATCAAGCAGTGGGGAGCACCATAAGGTGAACTCCCCTTTTGGCGTTTATGCCGTACGGCGGGCAAACTCTTTCACTTTGAAGCCCAACACGGCGAGGGTGGCAAAGTAAGCCACAACCCCAACACCCACCACGGCCATCAGTCGCAGCAGACGATAAGGCATGGTGCCGAGCGACCACTCCGGCATCACGTGCATCATGCCGAGCAACGCCGCTGCCATCACCAGCACCGCGATAACCAGTCGCACAAGGAAACTCGCCCAGCCCGGCTGCGGCGTGAAGATATCCTGCTTACGCAGCTGCCAGTACAACAGCCCGGCATTCAGACAGGCCGCCAGACCAATAGACAGAGCCAGACCCGCGTGCTTCAGCGGGCCAATAAACGCCAGGTTCATCAACTGGGTCATCACCAGCGTCACCAGGGCAATCTTCACCGGGGTTTTAATGTTCTGACGGGAGTAGAACCCTGGCGCCAGCACTTTAACAACAATCAGCCCCATCAATCCCACCGAGTACGCCACCAGCGCCTGCTGAGTCATGGACGCATCATGGGCTGAAAATTTACCGTACTGGAACAGCGAGACGGTCAGCGGTTTCGCGAGGATCCCCAGCGCCACCGCGCTTGGCAGTGCCAGCAGGAAACAGAGGCGTAAGCCCCAGTCCATCAGGCGGCAATACTCATCATGGTTGCCGCTGGCAAAGCTTTTAGAGAGCGACGGCAGCAGAATCGTCCCCAGCGCGACGCCCAGTACGCCAGAAGGAAACTCCATCAGACGATCAGCGTAGTACATCCAGGAGACCGAACCGGACACCAGGAAAGAGGCAAAGATGGTATTGATGATAAGTGAGATCTGGCTGACAGAAACCCCGAGGATTGCAGGTCCCATCTGCTTCATGACGCGCATTGCGCCGGCATCACGGAAATTAATGCGCGGCAGAACCAGCATGCCAATTTTCTTCAGATGCGGCAGCTGATATGCCAGCTGCAGGACGCCGCCCACGGTCACCGCCCAGGCCAGCGCCAGTACCGGCGGGTTGAAATGCGGTGCGGCAAACAGGGCAAAGCCGATCATGCTGACATTCAAAAACGTCGGCGCAAACGCCGGAACGGAGAAGCGGTTCCAGGTATTGAGGATTGCCCCCACCAGCGAGGCCAGCGAGATCAGCAGAATATAAGGAAAGGTAATGCGCAGCAGCTGGGTGGTAAGCGCAAATTTATCAGCGGTGTCGGCAAACCCCGGCGCGGTCACCATAATCACCCAGGGCGCAGCCAGCATCCCCAGGACTGTCACAATAGCCAGCGCCAGCGTCAGCAGCCCGGAGACGTAGGCGACAAACACCCGCGTAGCATCTTCGCCCTGCTTGCTTTTATATTCCGCCAGAATTGGAACGAAGGCCTGCGAGAAAGCCCCCTCAGCAAAAATACGGCGCAATAAATTCGGCAGTTTGAACGCGACGAAAAAGGCGTCCGTTGCCATCCCAGCACCAAAAACCCTTGCCACAATGGCATCGCGCGCAAAACCCAGTACGCGAGAAAACATGGTCATCGAGCTGACTGCTGCCAGCGATTTTAATAAGTTCATTAATGTGAATTTCCACAACCATACGGCAAAACGCCTGCAGAGCAGGCGTAATGAATGCCCGACGGCGTTGCGCTTGCGCAGGCCTTCGGATTTGCAGGCCGGGTAGGCGAAACGCCTCCCGGCGAAACCAACAATCGGCGCTTAGTCTACCCGGATTTAAGGGAATTACTATCGGCAGATGTTACAGAGGGTTATTCACTCATGGCCTCTCGCCAGAGCCGTTCCACGATGCGTTGCGCCATGATGGCCTGTTCACCGGCGGTTTCCGGAACCGTCTGATTTTGCACGCAGCTAATGAAGTGACGGGCGCATCCCGCGAAGCCGCGTTGCTCCAGAGTGCTCTGCCAGCCCGGCGCCGGAAGCGTGACCACACCGTTGCCTTTCTCTTCACGCCACTCCCGCATGTCGGTGATGTCATACAGCGCACCGTCAGTGACGGCCTGGACAAACTCCCGCTGACTGCCCGCACGACGATGCATGGTGGTGGTCACCTGCAGATGTTCCAGCGCAAAGTGGTGCTCGGCGTAGACCATCTCGCCCAGATCGTTGGTCATCAGGGTCCCGCTTTTCAGCTGAGCCTGGCCGTTTGTCAGCCAGAGCGCCGTGTCCACCACGTGCAGATAATCATCGAGAAGCGTAAAGCGCAGATCGTTTGGCCCGACGCTGTCGGTACGGTGTTTATCCATCCTCAGAGAGGCCAGCGCGCCCGGCTGTGCCTTCAGTTGCTGATAAAGCGGAGCGAAGCGGCGGTTAAAGCCCACCATCAGCGTCAGGTTCTTGCGTGCCGCCAGCTCTATCAGTCGCTCGGCATCCTGAACGTTCTCCGCCAGGGGCTTATCCACACAGACGTGAACACCGGCATTCAGCAGTTCGCTGACCGCCTGATAGTGCGTTGCCGTTGAGGTATGCACAAATACCGCATCGCACTCGCGGGCAAGATCCGACAGCGAAGCGGCGTAAGGTATCCGCCAGGTTGCGCAGATGCGTTCAGCCTTCTCGCGGGTAGGTGACCACGCGCCCTGAAGCGTCCAGTCCGTTGCCGCGCCTAATACCGGTAACCAGGCTTTTTGTGCAATACCGCCAAGCCCCACCACGCCTACACGTAATTTTTTCACTGTTAATCTCCCAAATGTGCCAGCAGTGCGTCCAGGCGCTGTTTCAGCCCAGCGACCTCCTCTTCCAGCGCGTCCACGCGCGCCGTCAGGCTGCCGCTGACAACAGTGGACTCTTGTTCCGTTGCCAGCGTCGCGGTATCCACCTCGCCACTGAAGAGATGCATATAGCGGCTCTCACGCTTGCCCGGTTCGCGCGCCAGACGCACCACGTAAGGGCCATCCTCGCGGGTTGCAAGCCCTTCCAGGGTTTGTTCCACTTCCTGCATATCCGCAAACTCATGCATACGGGAAGCCCGCGTGCGCAGCTCGCCGGGAGTCTGTGCCCCGCGCAGTAAAAGGGTCGCGATCACCGCCACTTCCGCGGCGCTTAACTTCAGGTCGCCGAATTCGGAATTACAAAAACGTTGTTCGTACTTGGTGACGCGGTTTCCGAAGCCGCTGACGGTGCGCAGATAATGGCGTTTCACCAGTTCATCCAGCACATCCTGAACGTCATGCTCGCTGAGGTTCATTACCGGCTCGCGGTTGGTCTTTTGGTTGCAGGCCATCATGACGGCATTGACAGAGAGCGGATATTGCTCCGGCGTCGTGACCTGTTTTTCCAGCAGGCATCCGACGACGCGCGCTTCTGCACCGCTTAACTGATATTTCATCTCTTCTCCTTAGCGACCCGCTGTCCAGTCCCGGGTGGTTAATGCCGTGAGGACATGGTCGCGCCATTCTCCATCTATCAGCAGATAGTCTTTGGCGTAACCCTCTTTCTCAAACCCTAAACGCGCCAGCAAATTACCGCTGCGCTGATTATGCGGCATATAGTTCGCCATAATACGATGGATATGTTGCGTGCGTTGCATATAACGGATCGCCACCGTTAATGCTTCATACATCAGCCCCTGCCCCTGCCATTTCTGACCGATGGAGTAGCCGAGGTAGCAGGCGTGAAACGATCCGCGCACGACGTTTGAAAAATTGGCGATGCCGATGATCTCTTTTTCTTCGGGATCCAGCAGCGCAAAATAAAACGCACTTCCCTGCTTATGAAATTCCGCAATCATACTGAGGCGCGCCTGCCAGCCGGATGGGTAACAATGGCTCTCATCCCGAACGGGTTCCCAGGGTTTTAAAAACTGGCGATTCTCGGCGTAATAATCCGCCAGACGCCAGGCATCACGCTCATGCACCAGACGAACGACCAGCCTGTCCGTTGTCAGACGCACTTTTGGCACATTACTGCGATAGCCAAACATCGATACCACTCCTTCCCGTCACTTCTGCTGACCCATTAGGTTTACTATACCTGTGCCTGCGCCGTCTGTGAAAACAGTGACATACCATTTTGACCTCTTTTCACATTTTTCGATGAGAACTCTCTATCAAAGCGCTCTTTTGATAAAAAAATATTGTCACGCCCAGGGGTGGGAAAACGCGCAGTAACCCCGCAGAATGTTAGCGTGCTCACCATCCTGTTTTCCCTGGAGGGAAAATGTCCCGCGTATCACAGGCGAGGAGCCTGGGTAAATATTTCCTGCTAGTCGATAACATGCTGGTCGTGCTCGGCTTTTTTGTCGTGTTTCCTCTTATCTCGATCCGCTTTGTCGATCAGATGGGCTGGGCGGCGCTGATGGTTGGCATCGCGCTGGGTTTACGCCAGTTTGTCCAGCAAGGCCTTGGGGTGTTTGGCGGCGCCATTGCTGACCGCTTTGGCGCGAAACCGATGATTGTGACCGGTATGCTGCTTCGTGCGGCAGGCTTTGCCACGATGGCGGTTGCCCATGAGCCCTGGCTTCTGTGGTTCTCCTGCTTTCTCTCCGGGATCGGCGGAACCCTGTTTGACCCGCCGCGCACCGCGCTGGTGGTGAAGTTAATTCGCCCGCAGCACCGCGGACGTTTCTTCTCGATTTTGATGATGCAGGACAGCGCGGGCGCGGTAATTGGCGCGCTTCTGGGGAGCTGGTTGCTGCAGTACGATTTCCGTCTGGTCTGCGCGGCTGGCGCGGTGCTCTTTATTCTGTGCGCCCTCTTTAATGGCCTGTATCTGCCCGCATGGAAATTGTCGACGGTGAAAGCGCCGGTACGCGAAGGGCTGGGCCGCGTCCTGCACGACAAACGTTTTGTCACCTACGTATTGACCCTGACGGGTTACTACATGCTTGCCGTGCAGGTGATGCTGATGCTGCCTATCATGGTGAATGATATTGCGGGAACCCCGGCCGCCGTGAAATGGATGTACGCCATCGAAGCCGCGCTTTCGCTGACGCTGCTCTATCCGATTGCCCGCTGGAGCGAACGGCGTTTTCGCCTGGAGCATCGTCTGATGGCCGGGCTGTTTTTAATGACGCTGAGCATGATGCCCATCGGTCTGGTGAATTCTCTCCAGCAGCTGTTTACGCTGATTTGCACCTTCTATATCGGCTCTATCATCGCCGAGCCGGCTCGTGAGACGCTGAGCGCCTCGCTTGCAGATGCGCGTGCCCGCGGCAGCTATATGGGGTTCAGCCGACTCGGTCTGGCCTTTGGTGGGGCTTTGGGTTACGCCGGCGGCGGCTGGCTGTTTGATGCAGGCAAAGCGCTGAATCAACCGGAACTGCCGTGGATGATGCTCGGCGCGGTGGGCTTTATGACGCTACTGGCCCTCTGGTGGCAGTTCAGCCAGAAGCGCAGCGCAAGCGGCATGCTCGAACCGGGCGCGTAGCCCTTCCCTCTGGCGGGAGGTCGCTCCCGCCTCACTTCTCAGTTTTTTCTGCTGGTTTCTGCCATTTCACACTGACATACTGACGTAACAGGACAGAAGCGCCGATTTTTCGTTGAGGAACACTATGAAGAAAATTGTCATTGCCGCTGCATTCATTGTCAGCGGTCTGCTGGTGGGCTGTAACCAGCTTACGCAATACACCGTCAGTGAACAGGAAATTAATCAGGCGCTGGAAAAACATAACAACTTTTCAAAAGACATCGGCGTCCCCGGGCTTGCCGATGCGCATATCGTCCTCAGCAACCTGACCAGCCAGATAGGACGTGAAGAGCCAAACAAAGTGACGCTGAACGGGGATGCGAACCTCGATATGACCTCCCTCTTCGGCAACCAGAAAGCCAATATCAAGCTGAAGCTGAAAGCGCTGCCGGTCTTTAACAAAGAGAAAGGGGCTATTTACCTGCAGGAGATGGAAGTCGTCGATGCGGAAGTCACGCCGGACAAGATGAAATCTGTGCTGCAAACCCTGATGCCTTATCTGAATCAGTCGCTGCGTAACTATTTTAATCAGCAGCCAGCCTATGTCTTAAGTGAAGACAAGAGCAAGGGTGAAGCGCTTGCGAAAAAGTATGCTAAAGGGATAGAGGTGAAACCGGGAGAAATCATTATTCCCTTCACTGATTAATCCGTAGGGCGCCGAGGCGCCCTTTTTTTTACGGAAAAGTGTGCAAACGAAAACGTTTCCGCTTATGATTTGTGTCCGGCAAAAACAGCCATCCGAATGACTGATTCCTGACAAGCCGGAGCTTCCATGACTGCACAACCCCAGGTTCTTAAAATCCGCCGCCCTGACGACTGGCATATCCATCTGCGCGATGGCGATATGCTCAAAACCGTCGTGCCTTATACCAGCGAAATTTATGGCCGCGCGATTGTCATGCCTAACCTGGTGCCACCAGTCACCACCGTCGATGCCGCAATGGCGTATCGCCAGCGCATTCTGGATGCCGTCCCGGCGGGCCATGATTTCACCCCGCTGATGACCTGCTACCTGACCGATTCCCTGGATCCAAACGAAGTGGAGCGCGGGTTTAACGAAGGCGTGTTCACCGCTGCGAAACTTTACCCGGCCAATGCCACCACCAACTCCAGCCACGGCGTTACCAGCATTGATGCCATCATGCCGGTGCTGGAGCGCATGCAGAAACTGGGTATGCCGCTGCTGGTTCACGGTGAAGTCACGCATGCCGAGATCGACATCTTTGACCGTGAAGCCCGTTTTATCGACACCGTGATGGAGCCCCTGCGTCAGCGCCTTCCCGCGCTCAAAGTGGTCTTCGAGCACATCACCACCAAAGATGCCGCTGAGTATGTACGCGACGGTAACGAGCTTATCGCCGCCACCATCACGCCACAGCATTTGATGTTTAACCGTAACCACATGCTGGTTGGCGGTATACGTCCGCATCTGTACTGCCTGCCGATCCTCAAGCGTAACATTCACCAGCAGGCGCTGCGCGAACTGGTTGCCAGCGGTTTCTCCCGTGCGTTTCTGGGCACGGATTCCGCACCTCATGCGCGTCATCGCAAAGAAGCAAGCTGCGGCTGTGCGGGCTGCTTTAATGCCCCAACCGCTCTCGCCAGCTATGCAACCGTGTTTGAAGAGATGAATGCCCTGCCGCATTTCGAGGCGTTCTGCTCACTCAATGGCCCCCGTTTTTATGGGCTGCCGGTCAATGAGACCTTCATTGAGCTGGAACGTAAAGAGAGCCAGGTTGAGGAAGCCATTCCACTGACCGATGACACGCTGATCCCATTCCTGGCAGGTGAAACCGTTCGCTGGACGGTAAAACGCTAAAAAATCAGTGCCCCTTGTTGTCAAACCGATAATATACCTGTATAAATAAACAGTATATTACACAGGGGGCATTTATGCGTATTGAAGTCACCATAGCCAAAACTACCGTTCTGCCTGCCGGCGCGCTTGATGCGCTTGCAGGTGAATTATCCCGTCGTATTAACAACACCTTTCCCGAAAACGACGGTGCCGTAACGGTGCGTTACGCGGCCGCAAACAACCTCTCCGTCATTGGCGGCGCGAAAGAAGATAAAGCGCGTATCACCGAAATCCTGCAGGAAACGTGGGAAAGCGCCGACGACTGGTTCATCACAGATTAACACTGCTCCCTCATTGTGTTTTTTTGCCGGGTTGCCCCGGCTTTTTTTCGCCTGAAAATCCAGAAAGTTCAAATTAATTCGGCAACTTCTTTAAAAATCGTGAACAACATGGTGTTTTATTGTTCGAACAATCCTAAAAAGCAGAAAAATGTGTTGCTAGCTGTTTATTTTTCCCTTAGGAACCCTTATTACTTGTATACTGAAGTTGCTTCAGAAAAACATGCATTGAACCTCGAAGTCGTTGTCTTCTAACACGCATTATGGGGGTTATAATGGAAAAGAATAGCGAAGTCATCCAGACCCACCCACTCGTTGGCTGGGATATCAGTACCGTAGACAGCTACGATGCACTGATGCTGCGTTTGCACTACCAGACCCCAAATCAGCTGAACCGTGAAGAAGCGGAAGTTGGACAGACGCTGTGGCTTACGACAGACGTCGCCCGTCAGTTTATTTCTATTTTGGAAGCAGGCATCGCAAAAATAGAATCTGGCGACTACCAGGAAAATGAGTATAAACGGCATTAGCGTTTAGCCCACTTTTCACTCTACAGGCACCCTCGGGGTGCCTTATTTATTTCTCCCTTGTATAAGCCCCCGATGTTAATTACTCTGCTAACAAAGCGTTAGTTTAAGAGATGCCCATGAAATATGATCTGATTATTATTGGTAGCGGCTCCGTTGGTTCTGCCGCCGGATATTATGCCACCCAGGCTGGCCTCAAGGTTCTGATGATAGATGCCCATCTTCCCCCTCATTCAGAGGGAAGCCATCATGGCGATACTCGCCTCATTCGTCACGCCTATGGTGAAGGCGAGCGCTATGTCCCGCTGGTACTTCGCGCGCAAGCGCTCTGGGACGAACTGGCTAAACAGACTGAGGAACGCATTTTCGAACGCACGGGTATCATTAACCTTGGTCCTGCCCACTCTGATTTTCTCGCCAGCGTCGAACGCAGCGCGAAGACATTCAACCTGGACGTTGAGAAGCTCGACGCGGCGGGGATCATGTCACGCTGGCCGGAAATCACCGTCCCGGACGATTATGTTGGTCTCTTTGAAGCCCATTCTGGGGTGTTGCATTGCGAAACAGCAATAAAAACCTGGATAGCGCTGGCCGCGAAAGCAGGCTGCGCCCAGCTTTTCAATTGCCCGGTCGAGGCCATTAAACATGACGCTGACGGCGTCACGGTGACAACCCTGGACGGAGAGTACACGGCCTCCCGATTGCTCATCAGTGCAGGTACCTGGGTAACCCGTCTGCTGCCAGACCTGCCCGTACAGCCGGTGCGCAAGGTCTTCTCCTGGTTCCAGTCTGATGGCCGTTACAGTACGCAGAATAAATTCCCGGCGTTCACCGGCGAGTTACCCAACGGCGATCAGTTCTACGGCTTCCCTTCGGATAAAGACGCGCTCAAAATCGGGAAACACAATGGGGGACAAATTATCTCCTCTCCTGAAGAACGTAAACCGTTTGGCGCCTACCCACAGGATGGCTCTGAAGCCTTCTCGTTCCTGCGAAATATTCTGCCGGGCGTCGGTGGCTTACTCTATGGCGCGGCATGCACCTACGACAACACGCCGGACGAAGACTTTATTATCGATACGCTGCCCGGGCATGAGAACACATTGCTCATCACCGGTCTGAGCGGTCACGGCTTTAAGTTCGCGTCGGTGCTGGGTGAAATTGCCGCGCAGTTTGCCCAGGGTATTACGCCGCAGTTTGATCTGACGCCCTTCTCTCTTTCACGTTTTAACGGATAATCCACCACGGGCTTCGGACGTTCCGGAGCCCGTCTTTTTGTTACGGTTTGCGGGGCGCTATGCGCAAAGTTGTGGGTTTTCTCATCAATAATATTCGTGAGCATTTGATGCTCTATATCTTATTGTGGGCGCTGCTGGCCATCATTGATTTTATTTACATTGTATTTTACTGAAAGCCTGCCTGACATTTATTGACATTACTTTGTATTTACTTAAGTTAGAACAATTCCTCAATTAGCCCTTTGTTAAGTCTTGCACGAAGACATTGAATTACCTTTGCGGATCATTTTCAAAACCGCTGAAATAAATAAAATAAAAATCAATATCGACTTATTTCAGTTGCAATATCATTCCTTCCCGTTCATTTTTACTGTTCTGTTTATTTGATAATGGTAATCCTGATGCAATTGCGTAACTCCTCCCGGCGCTATGGAATAATATCCATAAGCTTGCACTGGATATTTGCTATTGCGGTCTATGCCATGTTCGGACTTGGCCTCTGGATGGTGACGCTCAGCTATTACGATGGCTGGTATCACCAGGCCCCGGAGCTGCATAAGAGCATCGGCGTGCTGCTGATGATGGGGCTGGTTATTCGCGTGATCTGGCGACACATTTCACCCCCGCCTGCCGCGCCAAAGACCCACAGTAAATTTACCCGTATCAGCGCTGTTGCCGCGCATATTACGCTTTATGCGCTGCTCTTCGCTCTTCTGATCAGCGGCTATCTCATCTCGACAGCAGAGGGTAAGCCAATAAGCGTTTTTGGCATTTTTGATGTCCCGGCAACGCTTGCCGATGCGGGATCACAGGCCGATATTGCCGGGGTGATTCACCTCTGGCTGGCATGGAGCGTGGTTATCCTGTCCGTGCTGCACGGGCTTGCCGCCCTTAAACATCATTTCATCGATAAAGACGATACGCTAAAGCGCATGCTTGGCCGCTCGTCAGTTGACTCTGGAGCTTAAAATGAAAAAACACCTGCTGGGTATCGCACTGGGTTCTCTGTTATTTACCACCGGCTCAGCCGTTGCTGCTGACTATAAAATTGATAAAGAGGGCCAACATGCTTTCGTCAATTTCCGTATTCAGCATCTCGGGTATAGCTGGCTGTATGGCACCTTTAATGATTTTGACGGCACATTCAGCTTTGACGAAAAAAATCCTGCCGCCGATAAAGTCAACGTGACCATTAATACCAACAGCGTCGACACCAATCATGCAGAACGCGATAAACATTTGCGCAGTGCGGAATTCCTGAACGTGTCTAAATTCCCACAGGCCACCTTCACCTCCACGGAAGTGAAAAAAGATGGCGATAAGCTGGATATTACCGGCAACCTGACGCTCAACGGCGTGACAAAACCGGTTACGCTGAATGCAAAATTAATGGGCCAGGGTGACGATCCGTGGGGGGGTAAACGTGCCGGATTTGAAGCCGCAGGTAAAATTCACCTGAAAGACTTTAATATTACTACCGATTTGGGCCCGGCTTCTCAGGACGTCGAACTGATTATTTCCGTTGAAGGCGTTCAGCAGAAGTCATAATAGCGACGCCCGGCAGGCTTTCACGCTGCCGGGCATCAGCCTTATTCAGGGTCGGGAATACCCAGTTTGGTGTTCAGACGGCCACGGGATTTATTAAAAATCTTGTTACCGTTTTCCCGTCCTGCACGACGACGGCGCTGCTCCTCTTCCGGCAGCATACTCTCTTCACTGCACAGTTCGCTGCAACATCCGTTAAATTTCTCGGCACAGGCCGGACACTGAATAAACAGCAAATGACATCCGTCATTTTTGCAGTTGGTATGGGTATCACACGGCGTACCGCACTGGTGACAGTGGGCAATCACATCCTCTGAAATACGCTCGCCCATTCGTTCGTCAAAGACAAAGTTCTTACCGATAAAACGCACCGGTAAACCCTGCTCACGGGCACGGCGGGCGTACTCAATAATGCCGCCTTCAATGTGCCAGACCTTATTAAACCCGTTGTGCTTCATCCAGGCGCTGGCCTTCTCACAGCGGATCCCGCCGGTGCAGTACATCACGATCTTTTTATCTTTATGTTCCTGCATCATCTCAACCGCTTTTGGCAGTTGCTCGCGGAAGGTATCAGCCGGAATTTCCATCGCGTTTTCGAAATGCCCCACTTCATACTCATAGTGGTTACGCATATCGATGAACACCGCATCCGGATCGTCCAGCATCGCATTCACTTCCGCCGCTTTCAGGTATTCCCCGACATCAGCGGCGTTAAACGCCGGATCGTCAATACCGTCCGCGACAATGCGTTCACGCACTTTCATGCGCAGTACCCAGAATGATTTACCGTCATCATCCAGGGCAATGTTCAGGCGTACACCGTTGAGAGCCGGATCGAACCCGTAAAGCAGGTCGCGGAAGGCGTTTACTTTGCTTTCCGGTACGCTGATCTGGGCATTGATGCCTTCACGGGCAAGATAGACGCGACCGAAAACATTCAGCGTCGTGAAGGCCTGATAAAGCGCATCGCGGGTCGCTTGTGGATCGTTGATGGTAAAGTATTTGTAGAATGAGATTGTCGTGCGCGGTTCGGTTTCAGCCAACATACGCGCCTTTAACATCTCATTCGAAACGCGGTTGTGTAACACTGGCATGGTGTACAAGTCCTGCAATCGTTAGAGATAATGAAAAATCGGTCGGCATCATATAGCAAACAATGACAATTTACATCCACACAATTTACGCTACATTTCACACACCCTAGTTAGTCAGACTTAACAATTGCTGCATTCGTACACGTTTCGAAGACAGACATTTTGGCTACGCCTCAAAAAATGAGACAATAGCTAAACAGGACGTTAGAACACAGGAAAGACATGACCCAGTTACCGAAATTTACTGTCGCCCTTTTGCATCCCCGCTATTGGTTGACCTGGCTTGGCATTGGTTTTTTATGGCTTATGGTCCAACTCCCTTACCCTGTGATTTTCCGTGTGGGCAAATGTGTGGGCCGTATTGGTCAAAAATTCATGAAACGCCGCGCCAGGATTGCCTACCGCAACCTTGAGCTGTGCTTCCCGCAGATGAGCGAGGCGGAACGTCATGAGATGGTTACCAGGAATTTCGAATCCGTTGGCATGGGGCTGATGGAAACCGGTATGGCGTGGTTCTGGCCAGACAAACGGATGTCCCGCTGGAGTGAAGTCACCGGGACGGGTATGGAGCCTGTGCATACGCTTCAGGCCAATAAGACAGGCGTACTGCTGATTGGCGTGCATTTTCTGACGCTGGAGATCGGTGCGCGTATGTTTGGCATGCAGGCACCCGGTATTGGTGTTTATCGCCCTAACGATAACCCGGTGATCGATTTAATCCAGACCAATGGTCGTATGCGCTCCAACAAAAGTATGATCGACCGTAAAGACCTGAAGGGGATGATCCGCGCGCTGAAATCAGGTGAAGTGATCTGGTATGCCCCTGACCACGATTATGGCCCGCAATCCAGCGTATTTGTCCCGTTCTTCGCCGTTGAAGAGGCGGCCACAACCACCGGTACCTGGATGCTGGCGAAAATGTCCAAAGCCGCAATCGTCCCGTTTGTCCCGCGTCGCAAGCCGGATGGCTCAGGCTACGAGTTAATGATGCTCGAGCCGGAACTCGCACCGCCGCTGGACGATGCGGAAACGACCGCTCGCTGGATGAACAGAGTGGTTGAGAAATGCATCATGCTCGCGCCGGAGCAGTATATGTGGCTCCATCGTCGCTTCAAAACACGGCCAGAGGGTATGCCGTCGCGCTATTAATTTTCCGTGCGGCCATCAGGGCCGCACGCTCATTTAGCTTTAAAAGCGCCTCCGCATTGCAGCGATCATAACCCAGGCGCATACTTAGCAGGCTTATTACTTCAGGCCTATGGTGCTCTGCACCTCATTATGCGGATTGTTATGTCACCCTCAGATGCCCCCATAAACTGGAAGCGTAACCTCACGGTTGCGTGGCTTGGCTGTTTTCTCACCGGTGCGGCGTTTAGCCTGGTGATGCCCTTCCTGCCGCTTTACGTTGAACAACTTGGCGTCACCGGTCACAGTGCGCTCAATATGTGGTCTGGCCTGGTCTTCAGTATCACCTTTCTCTTTTCCGCGATTGCTTCGCCCTTCTGGGGTGGCCTTGCCGATCGCAAAGGACGAAAGATCATGCTGCTGCGTTCGGCACTGGGGATGGCCATCATCATGGCGCTGATGGGCCTTGCGCAGAACGTCTGGCAATTTCTGATTTTGCGCGCGTTACTGGGTCTGCTGGGGGGCTTTATTCCTAACGCAAATGCGCTCATTGCCACCCAAATTCCGCGACACAAAAGCGGCTGGGCGCTCGGCACGCTCTCCACCGGTGGCGTGAGCGGCGCATTGCTGGGACCGCTGGCAGGCGGACTGCTGGCGGATAACTACGGCCTGCGTCCGGTCTTTTTCATTACTGCCAGCGTCCTTTTTCTCTGCTTTATCGTCACGCTGCTCTGTATCCGTGAACGTTTCACCCCGGTCACTCGAAAAGAGATGCTCCACGCACGGGATGTGCTGACCTCGCTTAAAAATCCCAGGCTGGTGCTAAGCCTGTTCGTCACGACCCTGATTATTCAGGTAGCAACCGGGTCGATTGCCCCTATTCTGACGCTCTACGTTCGCGATCTGGCCGGTGACGTCAGTAATATTGCGTTTATCAGCGGGCTTATCGCGTCGGTGCCCGGCGTGGCAGCGCTGCTCAGCGCCCCGAGGCTGGGAAAACTGGGGGACCGCGTGGGCCCGGAAAAAATCCTGATATGCGCCCTGGTGATTTCCGTTCTGCTCCTCATTCCGATGTCGATGGTACAAGCACCGTGGCAGCTTGGCCTGCTGCGTTTCTTACTGGGAGCGGCAGACGGCGCGTTACTGCCTGCGGTTCAGACCCTGCTGGTGTACAACTCAACGAACCAGATAGCCGGCCGCATTTTTAGCTATAACCAGTCATTTCGCGATATCGGCAACGTCACCGGACCGCTTGTCGGAGCCGGGATTTCCGCCAGTTTTGGTTTCCGAGCCGTGTTTATCGTCACCGCGGGCGTGGTGCTGTTTAATGCGATTTATTCGTGGTTCAGTTTATCGAGGGCTTTACGACCGGTCGTTAATAAGACAAACGCGTGACAGCTTATTTTTGCATTCATACTTGCAGAACCCGATATTCAGCTATTCTTTCCCTGAAACCTTCAGGAAAACAGGGAGACACCAATGACCATGTACGCCACACTGGAAGCAGTGTAAAGTGAAATACATCTGAAATTTGTGTCGTTTTAGCCCACACAGATTCTCCCACAAATCACTTTTGTATCGTTCCTTTCAGCCTTGTAGCAGGATAATTTGAGTTGTTACGTATATTGGCAATTTCTTGTTTTATCCGGTCGATTTCTCCCAGTACTCTCATCGCTTCCCTTAAATTCTTACGTAACTTCTGCTTCTGTTCGTCTGTAAGATCTTGTATTTTCGTGATTCGTATCTATCTATGGATGTACTTACCTTACAATTAAAAGTTTGTACCGTCATAATCCACACAAACGCTCTCACAGATTACCTTCGTACCGTTCCATTCGTCCTTGTAGATACTGGTATCAATCCCTACCCCAGGTTGAAACGTGTACCCTGTATCATTAACAAACTTCTGGTACTTGGCTGTCTGTACTGTAGCGTCATAGTACCTATGGCCTGAGTACTTAAACCCTGCTGAACCTTGCGGTACTATCCATACCCCATATGATGAGAAAGTGCTCGCATGTTCAATCACCTTGTATTCGAATTCTGAGCCTGTATAACGGCCTGTATACACTTCTGATGTGTCGATCTTACCGAAAGGTGGATTGCCGTAGGCAACGTCATAGAAACGGTCTGGGGTGTACTGGAGAGCGTCACCAATGATCCATTCTGCCTCTGGTAGTACCCTCTTCCCGATCATTACGTACTCTTGATTGAGTTCAACACAGGTAATGTGTGCTGGGTTGTTTCTCAAGAACTGGTAGTAGCTGAGGCGACCTATAC
Source organism: Enterobacter sp. WPR_3_1 (assembly GCF_003635055.1). NCBI lineage: Bacteria > Pseudomonadati > Pseudomonadota > Gammaproteobacteria > Enterobacterales > Enterobacteriaceae > Enterobacter > Enterobacter sp. WPR_3_1. The sequence continues at coordinate 107,434 of NZ_RBXU01000015.1, forward strand.
CCGCACAAAGTTCAATACATTGACCAGTACAGCCAGCATCAAGTATGAAATCCCATGCGAGCATTTCAGGTGTGAAGAAAGCACCAGTAGCCCCTATACCATCGCCTTTGTAGTTATTGAAGATAAACTCTTTATTGTCTTGTGTGAGTTGCTTATCAGAGTGGATGAGATCCATAACCTGAATGTGTAATGCAGATTCCTTTTTAGTAATTCTTGCCATAAAATACCCTTGTACAGTTGTTGTACGGGTATTTAGGGGGGGTCATAATGAGTCTTATCGATTTAAGTCTTTCCGGGTTATCTCAGCCAGGAACAAAACTTATTGAAAAAATGAGTGATGCGATTGGTGTTCTTTATGAACCTACAAGAATTCGCAAAAAAGCAAAAGCTGAGGCCGAAGCCAAGCGTACAGAGCTAATTTCAAAGTTAGAACTTGAAGGAATAGAAAAACGGGCAGTTGAGCGTTTTCTCAAGCGTGAAACCAAACGACAAGAAAACATTGAAAATATTACAATACAAGCAGCACAAAACCTCTCTGAAACTGACAAGGTTAATGACATCGACGAGGATTGGATAGAGGCATTCTTAAGAGAGTGTCAAGATATTAATGATGAACAAATGCAAACACTCTGGAGTAGAATTTTAACAGAGGAAGCAAAATTCAAAGGGTCATTTAGCCTTAGAACCCTAAAACTACTATCTACTTTAAACAAAGAAGAAGCAAACCTGATCACATATTTCGGTAAATATGTTTGGCAGGCAAGCAATCTAACACCGATTCTTACCCATGATAAAAATGGTGGCACAGAGGGAATAACATTCAGTCAACTTGCATTATTAGACTCATTAGGTGTGATTCAACAAGGTTTTGGTTACAACTTGACTTATAGCCAAAAGATAGGCCGTATTCATTATTATGGAATACCTGTTAACGTCGAATTTAAGAATGATGACCCAAGCACTTGGTCATTTTCAACGGGTCAAGCCCTGCTTTCACCTATCGGTTCAGAATTAATGAAGATTTGCGGTTCTACACCTGACTTTGATTATTTAAAAAATACCATCGATAAAATTAATTCAGAACAAGATCAAGTAAAACTAACAATCGTAACCAGGTAAAACAAGGCCGGGTATCCGGCCTAATTTCCACCAACCATAATCAATAGTACTTGCATAAGTTGACCAAGTGGCACTTGAATTACTACAATACCAAAGGCATCAAGTACTGGTACTATGATCCAGTTATATAGAATGATTAAGGTGAGCACAAATCCTAGAGCATTACGCCAATGGAATGACACCTTTTCAATCTCTTCTTTGTTCGTTTCTATCTGCCCTTCAGCATTTGTTTTTTGAACTTCCTGTTCTAAAGTTTTATGCTTTAGAAAGAAGTTAATTCCTTTTGTTAGTATCCCTAAAATTATATTAATCATAAGTCATCCTTGTATTTGGCAAACACAAGAAACTACGCGATGACCTTTAAAGATGTGGTTGTAAGATAATAGTACCTTTACTTCTAATTGTTCTTTTAGTAGTTCAACCATCAATACATCATCCTCATTTACTTTAGGTGTTGTATGATGATGAAAACTATATACGACTAAATCACCTTTTGTTTTATCTACTTTCTTTTTTATGAGCCTACTACCAGATAGTGCTTTATCATATGGTAATGTTACACTTACTGGTTGGATTGTCTGAAAAGAAAAATCTGTTAGTACAGAATGATCATAACATGGGAAATTTTCTAAGTTATCCATCTTACTTCCTCCAACGGTAATCAAACGTACCGCGTAATGTTCTTAATTGTTCTATTACTTGCTTCTCGGTTTCATCATAGAAATCAAACAATGGTTTTCTACCAACGGAACCATAATAACCAATCACCCTTTGTTCACGTGCCAGTTTAGGATTACGTTTAGAGGATTTCTTGGTAGTGTCGATTAAGTACGTGTTACCGTTCTTACTCTTCACCTTTTTGTATTTATCACTCTTGGTTCTTGAACGTAGCTGTGTAATGTTACCTTGCTTAGTTAACTTAGCATTCTGGTACGGTATAATCTTACCTTCATTAACACGTTTATATACTGGATCAAGAATGTACTTTAGATATGATGCTTGATTAGGTAGTAGAATGATTTGGTTTACTGTCTTGAACTCACTTATCTTTCTAAAGTTAAAGTACATACTCTTTCCAGTAAAAGCGACACCACCACCCGCAACATCATTATCAATCTTTCTTTGAATGTGCTGTGTAACAATACGCATACGGCTACTTAATTCTTTTTTAAATTCTTTCCCTATCTTTGGTCTATTTTTGTTTATGAACCGCTTCATATCATTAGGACTATTGCTGTTTCTCCAAGCCATATCTATTCCTTAATTGAGTATTTCATATAATGATTGAAGGATTCCGCGAATACGTACAGCATCTTTCCCACTTGGTAATCTTGCCTTATGCATTACGGCAAGGTTTAGATTACCCGTTTTTAGTCCTTCGTTTATGATTAATGCTGTTTCTACGAATAGTGTTTCTTTCATTGTGGGGAAAGCCCACAAAATGGTTCGAGTATAATTCACCCCTTCTTCAATCTTGGAATTAACTATCTTTGAACTTGAACTGTACTCACGCCATCCGTTTTCTATTGAATTATCTTTTAGTTTCTTAATGTCCTTAACTCTCTTGTACATCTGTTTGCTACCTATGTAGCTTGTGTTATCTTCAAATTGGAACAAATACACGAATCCTACATAACTACCGTTTGTTAATTCCTTCTCACTCCAATCTTCGTTGTATTGCCATGCTTCCATATAAATACCTTATAAAAATTATCATAAGGTATTTATTCAATGGATATAAAAACACGACTAATAGATTATGAGGGATCACGAGCATATCAAACACGTATGGGGTTCTTTAGAAACAACAAGTATTATCCATATAAGGATAGTGAAGGGTTCTTAACCGTAGGATTCGGGCATAAAGTACTACAAGGTGAAAATTTCATTAATGGTATTACTGAGATTGAAGCACTTAGACTACTTGATAAAGATATTGCTATAGCAGAAAGCCAGCTAAGTAAACTAAACCTAACCATTCCTAAAGATTGGCAAGACTTCATGATCATCATGATTTTTCAACTTGGTCTATCTGGAACGATGAAGTTTAAAAAGATGATTCAAGCACTTCGTGATGCCAACTACCCCGAAGCAATTAAACAATCTAAAGATTCTCTATGGTATCGTCAGACACCTAATAGAGTTAATGCGATGATCGCACAACTAACAAACAAGTAAAAGAAAAGGGATAGTATCTGTTACGGTACTATCCCTTTTTTGTTACTGCTTTGATTGTTCAAGAATCGTAATAATTCGCTCAAGTTTGATATCCAATTCGTGAATTTGAATTTCAAGGTTTCTCAAAGTTTCTTTCATCTTGTCTTGTTCGTCGCTTAGACGTGTAATGTTACTATCTTGTACCGCAATGGTAGTTTCAATATCAGACACACGACTTAATAAATCATTAGTATCTTTTGTATTGTCACGAAAAATAGTATATATCAGTACCAAACCACTAATAACCAAAGCAAGAATTGTTCCCATACCCATTTAGTACTTCCCTATTTTATATTTTTGGTAATAGTATTTATTACGCATTATATAAAGGCTGATCACCAGCACGATATAAGAATGATGACCAGTTAGCAGGAACATTAAGTGAAGCAATACCACTACGTGAAGTTGTACACATCACATAGATATAATTCCAGTTACCACGACCTACAGGCGGAACATATATAGAATTCAATCTGAAAGATGTAGAACTACCACCGTTACCAGCATCATAATAATAGAGATTAGTTAAACCAATTCCATCACCACCCATACGAATATAGAAGTATTGACGTTCATATGAGGTTAAACTAATTGATAAATCACTATCAAAATAACGTGGAAAATCTTCACCACGAATACGCAACGCTATATGGTGTTGGTTTGCTACTGGATCTAATGCGGCCTGACCACCTGAAACAGTACGTGAACCAAAGATAAACGGTACAGGGTTGATACCCGTCGATTGAGGACGGCAAATGTCACCTACGATACGTGCGGCACTTAGAGTACCAAGAATGTTACAGTTTTCATTGATAGTAACGTTGTTAAGTACACCAGAAGTTGCCTGGATATTCCCACGTACAGTTACGTTACCAAAGTTGGCTGTACCGTTCTTGTTAATCATCCAACCGTTTACACCATCCCAATTACTGGATTGTATCTGCTGGCTGATCTTCGCTGAGTCGATCACGCCGTCCATGATGTGGGCGTTACGGATAGCGGCATTGGCAATTTTAGTATTGTCGATTGCGGCATCCTGAATTTTCGCACGGGAAACGGAAAGGTTATTTATCATAGCCTCATTGATGCTCGCTGATGCTATCACCGCTGAGTTGATATAAGTCTTACCCCCCTGAACCACAAAAGGATATACCCTGTCTGATAGCTTGGCACTGTCTGTACTTATGATGCTAAAGCGATCCGCCATGACGGTAAACACCGATGTTTTTTCATCTGCTGCTAAGGCAATGCCCGTTACGTTACCGTTGTTTGATACCTGTAGCTGCCAGCGTGAACCAAGTTCATCTACGATCTGTTTCTCAACAATGCCAGTAGCCGTATCACTGTTAAGTAGACTATCAATAACGTCTTCGTTCAATTTACTGTACGGTACTTTCGTGTTTTGGTTAAAACCGATAGTAGGCGACCATACCAGTTCATCCTGGCCGAACACGTCATAGGCTGCTACACGTGCGAACCATGAACCATCTTCAATACCAAACGATGCTGAATAGCGGTTAGCACTACTAAAGTACTTCGAGCCTGAGCTAAACCCCTCATCAAGTGCGATTTGAAGAACTACCCCCGCATAATCCGGTACGTTTGATTCTGTCCAGTCAATGAACACGGAATCATAACCACTCTTCAAATTGATCCCTAACAACTGTGGATGCTGTGGGTTACTAACTTCAATCTGAACTTCTTCACTATAGATACCTGTACCCCAACCATGAGCGATGATCCCAAACACACGGTAACGGCTAAGGCCATCACTGGTATTCATTGAATATGAGTACGTCCAGTTGCTTGTAGTGGTGTAGTACGATGTGATGTAGTTCCTGTATCGGTCATACACACGAATTTCATAGTGTTTGAAGAAATCAGCAAATGTTTTCCCATTTACGGCTATGTTAGCCTGATCATCCCAACGGAAAATAAAATCTTGAGCATACGTCTGGTTTAAACCTACATCATCATTCATCATGTCAAGGTTAGTAATCTTCGGTAGAGCAAAAATAACTTGTGGTGTTTGATTATAGATTGCTACTAAATCGGATGAATAACCTAATGTGTTATACGCCTCAATAGCAAAATCGTACTGTACACCATATAAAAGATTTAATATCTCAAAGCTCGTTGAGTACTGCCCTACGTTACCAATGCTGATCCAAACACTGGAATCACTGCGTTTATAACGAATCTTATAACCACGTACAGTTGTATCCTGTGATAAATCCCATGTTAATAGAACGGTGTTACCTGATGCCGTAGCCCCTAAGCGTTGAGCCTGTAGGTTACTTGGCGGTTCTACGTATGTTGGATTAGGTAGATTGGTCAATCCATCTTGTGGGAATTGTCCCGGATCTTTTCCTTGATATATACCATCATCATATGAAATCGCTGTAATCTGGATAATGCCTGTTTTATCTACGGTCATTGGTACAGTACGTTGAATACATCTGTACTTATTATTACTAAATCCAGCTTCTTTAAAATCAATTGTAAACACATCATATACTTTCATGTCTGTTACATAGGTATTGAAAGTAATCGTGTTCGTAATGTATTTAGATTTTAGTAATTCAATGTTACTAAGAATAGCAAGCTGATCTTTATCCTGTACCCAAAGGTAGTTTAAATCCTTCTTGATAATATAACCATCTTTAGCAATGGATGCGTTACTAATAGCATCACTTGGATAACGGATAATATCTTGTGAATAGTCATTGCCAGGGTTTGTATAAGTACTGTCCATTGTATTAAAATAATCAGACTTAGAACCCGTAGTGATGTTCACGCTACCTAGAATGTTTGTTTCATCAAAATGAACACTTGGAATATCTGGAGCATCTACCGTTAGATAGTACATACCATTTGATTCATACAGTACACCACCAAATGTCTGTAGAATATTTTCAATGTTTTCCTTAAATGATTTATCGTACTGAATATTTCCGTTTGAATAGAAATGATTATTAGCACAATAGTTAGCCATATTACGGAAACTTGTCATATCAATATCATTTGGATTCAAACCAAATCCAAATTCTGTATTAGTGATAAAGTCATATAACTGGCTTGGTGGGTTTGAACTTGGTTTACGTACATTATCAGTTAAGTCATAGATCATACGTCCACGCATTTCTACCGATAATGTATAGTTCTGGTTCGTTAGAATCCCATCAATCAATGAATCGTTGGTTTTCTTGATTACGGTACAGATCTGTACAAGACCATCACCACGCATGTTGTCAGTCCATTGACTACCGCCATACTGACGGGCAAGCGTCATAGAACCACCGTATGAGGGTTTACCAAAACGAACCTCAATTTGTAAGTACTTGCGGTACTTCTCAATCATCATTGACGTAGGTACTTGGCCTTCTGTGGTGATATACGCACCATCAAGCAGTACCGGAGCATTATCAAAATAAATTTGCTTAATTACGCCTTGTGATTGTTCTCCTGGAACCTGACCAATTTCACCAATACTGATAGCATGAATAGTACATAACTGGTTTGATGTACCATTGTAAACATTCTGCCAAACCACAATAGAACCTAATTTGTTATAGGCTACTTCTGTTGCGTTACGGTTAGAACCACCGTATGAAATTGGGATACCAGTACTTGGCGATGTTGATCGGGCGTTATTGCTTCCCGTACTTGGGTACGATACCCCCATTTGACCTACATTCATCATCTGTGATGAGCTGATGTAAGATAGTGCTGCTGTACCAATACCTATAGCTATTACTGCTGCTAAAGCTAAACCTGCTGCGTATGCCGCTGCTGCTGCTGATGCCCCTGCGATAATAGCTACGGCTACTGCTGCTATTGCCATAGTTATTCCCCTTTGAATCTATATATTTTGTCTTTCTCATTTGGGATATATTGAGATACGATATAATTTGTTTTATCCTCGGATAAAATTATGACTTTCCCACGCCAATAAACAGTACTGTGACCTGATGAGATAACAATATCCCCATCAAGTGGCTCTGTTACTAATTGGCCTTTGTCTTTACACAATAGAAGTAAGGTAGAATAGCTACAGTTTTCTTTAGCATATTTTCTACCTGCTGTTGGTGTTGTGTATTTTTGATAGATTTCATCACGGTAATTGCTACCTGTGATCATATCAATTACTGTTAGTACCATGATATGACAATCATTAGTACCGTACACTAATGGTTCACCAACTAAACCACTTAGGTACTCTGTTATAAATCCATTTTTCATTATTTCTTACTACTCTTCCAGAATTGCTCTGAACTATTTAGTATGCCAATTAGATCAAAGAACTTATCACCAGTATGTAATGATTGGTGTACTGATGTACTGGATAACAGACGTTGTGTTTGGTCTAACTTCTTCCACAATGAATTTAGATTTACTGTTGTTTCATTTGTGGTATTACCTGCTGTGTTGTTGAAGTCTGAACTAAAGTAATCAATGTAACCGCTAAACATACGATAGGCATATAGAATGCCCCCTGTAGCTGGGTTAACAATACCCATCCAGATATTAACTTTGGCATCATTCCATAAACCACGTAACGCCATAGATAGATAATCCTGGCTTACGTTACTTACTTTCAATGAAGTACCGTTATTGTTGATTTGGTTCTTTTCTACATAGTTAGCAAATGATGAATCAAGGAAATCAGGTACAGACTTATAATTAATCCCATTATAGTTCTGATCGGCTATGGCATCAGTTAGATATATGTTACTTCCAGTAGCTGGAAGAATATCAATCAACTTAACCATAACCCCACATTGATAGAGTTCTTTTTCTGTTAGAACGGTTTTATTATCACCACGTGTAAGATTCCAGTACGCGATAAGATCCGCATTAGTTAGTACATTGCTTGGAATTGACATAAATTAACCTCTGATGTTTTCGGTTGCGTTTATTGTCACTTCCATAATGTTTGTACTTGGCATCTGATATGCTGCGTTCTGTGGTGTAAGAATAAATGAACCTTGAATATTGTCATATTTCATTATTTCCCCAAGCTGGACGTTTTTGATTAATCCAGGGAAGATAGTAATCACGTTGCCAGTGTTGGCTATGATTCGGTATAGTTTCTTGTGTCCGTTGAATTGAACTAACGTACCAACTTCAAGTGTATTAGCATTAACGGCAATGGATGTTGCCCCCGCCGCCCTTGCTGCTGTTGCCTGTACTTGTGATGTTTGAGTACCGTTGTATGTACTCCACCATCCAAGAGGCATAGAGAATGGTTTGCCCTGACCATATAAAGCGTAGAAGTTAGCGAGTTCAGCACGGTTCATCTTGTTCAAAGTAACTTTGAAACTTAGGGTGAAGTACTGCGAACCAACCACACGTGTAATAGTTTCACCTGTCCATGTTTGGTTTTGGTATTGCGGTATATTGTCCGTTAACATGAACTCACTGATAAGAGTGTTATTTAACATATTATTATTCCTTTAATAGTTAGCCCACAATCCATGTGGGCTATATGATATTTATACGTTATTCTTCTGAGATTTACGTGTTGCCTGAACGATAGTATCAGCGTGTTTATCACACATCTTTTGAAAATCAGCATCGGAAATCTGACCATTACTATTAATAATTAACGGTGCGTCAATTTTAATATCACCAGTACCGCCACTATCTTGATTACTGAGATACTTAGTTAGATCCTGGTTCAATGATTTACCTACGACACGTTCACCCTTTTCAAGGTTGTAAGTACCAGTACTTGGGAGTGAATCCCAACCATCATGGGCTTGACCCTGAATAGTTGTACCTTTGATAGTACTCACGAGCTGAGCACCCTGTGCGGCTACCTGTAGACCTGCTGCGATCCCCATAGGCCAACCAAGTTTGATAGCCTCGGATATACCCTGCTGGATGTTGATCACTGCCTGAGCAATGGCAATACCTTTACTTACGGCAAAAGCTGCCTTAGCCGCTGCTGATGATTCACCGAACACGCCAGCCATGATAGTTCCTACATCACCAGCCCCCGTAGCCCACATACCTAAAGTGTTTGATAGTGCGTCTGCGGTTAATCGACCACGTTTAATATCGGCGTTGGCCTGAATAGCTGTTAGCTGATCCTGGTACTCCTGGAAACCAATTACTTTGGCATCGTATAGAGCTTTAGCCCCATCCTGATTCTCTTGCTGTTCAGTGCTTACTTGCTGTACTTTCGTTGGATCTGGTGAGAAGTCTAACGGGTTTGTATACCCTAATCCCTGGCTTGCTGTGTCACCTGTCCACGTCTTACCCGCTGCCGCTGCTTTGGCTTTAGCTTCTGGTGTGGCATTCGGATCACTGGCAATTGCGGCAATGTTTTGTGCTTGCTTTAATCGGTCTGTTTCAGCAAGCATTTCATCAACCATAGTTTTGTACTTAGTCGCACGGCTTTTATATTGCTGATCTAACATTGCTGTAATTTCAGTTTCACTCTTACCAGCTAATTTACCTGCTGTACTGATACGTTTTTCAATTTCATCTTGTTCATAGTTGAAACGAGTAATACGTATCTGAGCTTCGTTAGTACCGATCTGTGATAACGTTTGTTCTAATAGTGCTTTTGCTCTTTTAGTTTGTTCATTAATTTTATCTTGTGCGGCTTGTGCTTTCTTGGCTGCTGCTTCATCTTTCTTAGCTTTGGCATCACGTGCTTTATCTTCATCGGCTGTTAGGCTTTTTACTAACTTCTCACGGTTAGCTTTATACCCTTCATCAAGTTTAGCTAAATCGGCATTCATTGCCGCTTCATCACCTTTGTAAGCACGTGCTAAAGAATCTTTAATCGTTGCTCGTAGTTGTTGGTGAGTAGCATCAAGAGTATCAATCTGTGCTTGTGTCTTTTGCTTAGCTGATAGATAAGGCTTCAACGCTGAATCAATAACGCTTTTATCTGAACCCTTGTTATATTGTTCTTGTTGTTTGGCTAAAAGATTATGTGCGGCATCAAGATTTGCTAAAAGATTCTCAAAGGTTTTGTTATTAGCTTCTTGTTGCTTCTGTTGTTCCTCTACCACCTGAGCACCATAGATAGAAGAGTTTTTCTGTATCTGCTGTTGGTACTGCTGTTGGTATTCCTGTACTGCCTGTATACCCTGCTTACTCGTAGCTGCTGCGGCTGCTGCCACTGGCTTACTGTTAAGTATCTTAGTCATTAGATCAAGAATATCAGCAAGGCTTTTAGCAACAGGGGCAAGCGTTGAATTTCGCCACGCATCCCACGCTCTTGATAGATTATTTGTTGCCGTTCTATATTCTTCAAATTGTCGTGATTGCTCTGCTGTTAACTGAATAGTTTCATTAGCAAGGCTATTTTGGTACTCTTGTTCGCTACTGAATTCTTTATATACAGTCATGCGTTTAGTAGCATCGTTAGCTACGGTTTCCATCATCTGTACAATCTGAGCCTGACTAAAGCCCATTTTTTTAGCTTGATAGTAAATCTTAGCAATAATATCTTCACCGCTTTCTGCTGCTTTCTGTAACTCAAACATATTCAACTTCAACGGTTGAATTACATCGGTTAGCATAGAGCCAGCGTTATTAGTGATAGCATCGCCTAACTTATCCTTAGCATCTTTCATCTGATCGGCTACTTGATCCATAGTTAGACCTACGGACGCAAACATATTAGCCGCTTGTTGGATCTGTACTATGCCAGTTTGTGATAGTGATGCGGCCTGAAAGACTTCAAACGCCTTTTCTGATTGTTCTTGAACATTGGCTAATGTGGCGGCAATGGCGATACCTGCGACCCCTACCGCACCAGCGAAACCAGACATAGCTTTAGCCGTGGTTGATAGTCCGGTATTGAAACCACCAAATACCCCTCCAGCACGATCACCAAAATCACCTATATCATTTGCCGCGTTTTTTAATGATTTTTGTAGTCCAGATTCATCACCTGTGATTTCAAATATCATTGATTGTTTATTATTGTTTGCCATTTGGCTTTACTCCCATCCAATTAAGCATGTTTGCTTTTTGTTGTTCTGCGATCTTCTTCTCCCTTTCTGCGTGTTGTTCAGCTAAGGTTTTATTTGAAATAATGTTCAATGAATCGAGTTCATAGATACTAAATTTAGGTATATCTTCTTTCTTGATATTGCCAGTACTTAACCATATTGCTTGTAATAGTTCTGTATGCCTGATTTGTTCAATTTGCGAAGAATCAGGATCAACCGATTCTTTGAATACTAATAGGTAGAAGAAAAGCAAAACGGGCATAGTGTAGAGATCATCCACACTACACCCGCTGTTATACAATAAAGATAGTGATAGTCTGAGAATCGGATCGCGTCTTACTTTACCTCTACATCCTCAACATTAAAGGATTTGGCAAACACTTTACCGATCTCGGCATTTAGTTTTAGTTGTACTGTTAAATCAACATTCTGTTCAATTTGTTCAGGTGAATCAAAAATCTGTTTACCACTTTCATCAACCACACAATAGAAAATCGCTTTATATGGATCTGATACTTCTGCGTGTTGGGTAATAGTTGGTAGTTTAATGTATACAGTACATTCTGGTGTTAGTTCTACTGGTGTTAACTTCACACCAATAGCTGTCATAAGATTAGTAAAATCCATTTCGCTTTATCCTTGTTAGTTGGTTTGTAGTATTTAGTACTTACGCACCAGTAACTTCACCAACCGCAATTGGAGCACCAGTAACAGAAACTACGAAATCACGAGTAACCACACCATCAAAATCACCGTTAACTACATCTGAACTTACATAACCGTTTACGATGCTGTAATATGCCGCACCATCTTGATCATCGATGTTCTGATAATAAGTAACTTTAACTTGAATTAGGGTTTGTGCTGCTGCGGCTGCCGCAAGCATTTCTTGACCTGTCGCACCTGGTTTCCAGTTAACAGTTAGAGTTAGATCCGGTACTGAACGAGAACCAAGCAATTTTTTAGCGTACTGTTGACCGAAAGTGTTTACACTAACAACGTTAGATTCCGCACCTGCCGCTGATGGAAAAGCACCAACTTCTTCAACAACAGTAAATGCTGTAGCCTGACCGCCACCCACTGGAGCATTAGCGATTTCAACTTTTACATTATTGCCTACAAAAATAGAATTAAAAGCCATATTTAATATTCCTTTATATATTTGGGGCATCAGTCCTTGATACCCCTTCTGTTTATTTATATATGTTGGTTGTAGTACTTCATGTAAAGTGCTAAACCTCTTAGTAGTTCACCTGTATAGAATCCAAAGAACATAGAGTTATTCTGTGGTGTTGTAGGTGTTCCACTTCTGATAGCTGATGACCAGCCACCATTCATTACGTGATTAGCTGAAACTACGTTATAGTTCTGTTGAATTTCCGCGAATAGTAAATCAAGTAATTCGTGATCTGGATAACCTGCTATTGCCATCATTGAAGCACCAGCAAGCCACAAACCAGACATATGACCTGTAAAGCCATCATAGATAACTTCACCATCATCTTTAAATCGTGTTGGTGCGTGACCATCATTATTTTTCATGAACCACTTTAAGTAATTCATCCAGTTCTTACAGTACGTAATAATATTCTGTGGAATAGCATAATCACCACGTTGATATAACTCATGTACTACATCACAACCAGCAAAGAACGCACGAGGTTCATAACCTGACCATGCTTCTTCATACCAGTGCTGCATAATGAATTGATCCGGTTTACCATCTGGGGCATATGCTAATGCGTCCTGACGGTTCCATACATAAGCCTGAGCACACGGACCAGGTAAAGTAGGATGGAATTTATTAGTAAACCAGTCCTGAGCATCACATAAGAACTTAATACTATTATTTAGTCTGGTTTGATCAATTGTAGTACCTTTGAAACACCATATAGCAGGCAATTGATAACCAGGATATGGTAATCCACGCCAACCGGAATACAATTGAGCATATGGATCTGTGATGTTACTGAATGGTATTAGTCCTGGTGTATATGAAAGACTATCAAGCATGTAATTACGAATTACACAATCACCTAAACGTGCTGTATATCCATTACCAGTACTATCATTGAATGTTAAACTTACCAATACAGAATAATCACCTATACCACCATCGTTATAGAGTGCTGGCAAATCGTTAACACAATACCAATCAATACGACCTGAAACACCATCAACCGGATCGGTATCAAGTAATAGTGTAAAATCTGTACGTCCTGTTAGTGTGGGTTGTCCTGGCTGTTCATCACCTTCTTCATGATCCGGTTGATATGAACTCAATTTAAAATCCAGTACATTAAACGTTTGTGTTACCCATGCCCCGTTACTTGCTGGAAGCATAGCCCACCAACGCCAACCAAGATCATCAATAATACGGATATTAAAATCATCAGCATATGTTCTGTATGTGAATGTGTTTAAGTCCTGTGTTTCATCATCAAAGATCCAGAAACCTACCGTAGAGCTACCGTCAGAATCCATAGTAGTAGAAATCACGTTGTCATAGTACGTTCCAGCGATACCGGAAACATATTGAAGTGAAGTTACTGTATTATCCCCATAATCGGATATCATACGCATATCTGCCGTTAGATATTGTCCACCATCGGGTTTAGCAATACGGGTAAAATGGTTCATCGGTATATCCATAGATATAATACTATTATCAGTATTAGTAATAGGTAAACCGCAACGGTATTTTATTGAACCATCTTCTGTTTTAGTTTTATTCACTGTCATTGCTACAGCAAGACTTAACGGTTTACCTGTAGTATCAACACCACTATATTCAACATGGAATGATGAACTATTATTAAATTTGAACCATATAGATTGTTGCTCAAGTGTTGTTTGTGCTGAGGCACTTTGATTAATTACAATATAGCCATCTGAATCACGTGAATATGTTGCTACCTGATCACTTGGATAGAAATAATCATATGAAATACCATCAGTAAAAGGCGTTAAAGCAAGAGTACTTTTACGAAAGAACATATCAAATTTATCAATATCAGAATAACCAGTACAAGTAATTAGTGAATTCTGCCATGCTAAGTAATAGATACGTTCGCCTGTAATATCCCATAGTAATTTACATGCCTGACAGAACCACAATTCAGCATCTGATGCGTTATCAGAGAAATCAAGCGAACCATAGTTATCAATAGGTACGTTTACTGGCCTGTTGTGCCAACGTTCATTACGCCCCATAAGATAACCACCCTCTGATACAGGATTCTTTGTGGCGTAGTTGAATCGGTAATTGCCGTTTATAGACGTGTCTTTGAGCTGGACTGTACCGATCTGGCTTGTTAGCCCTTCTGCCAGTACATCACCATTGCTATCTACCTTGCGGCCTGTACGGTCAACAATCCAGTCAACATCATAGGTAGGGGCTTTGGTATCCCAATCAATGCTATCTTCACTGGCTAACCAGGCATAGGCAGTTGCGTTAACCTGATTCCAACCAAGACCCGCCCTTTCTGGAAAGGCAAACCATACAGCATCGAGGTATTCACCGTAGTTAGGTGAACCATGAGGTATCTGTGTTTGTCCGTTCGTCCATGTGAACAATACGCCCTTGAACCCGCCATGAGTTGGATACTCTGGATCTAATGGGTAATGTGCCAGTACTGGAGCCTTACCATTACAGATCCAGTTACAACGTAGTGAACCATTAGGTGGATCGGGGAACGCTACACCACGGAAGAACGCCATGTGATAGGCGTTGAAAAAGTCTTTAGCACGTTGTAGGTAGTACGGTTCTTTGGTTGCCTGATACGCATAGATAGCACCAAGGATTGCTAAGGATTGTCCTTCTGTAGTTGCGTCACCGTCCGGTTGTGCTTCCCATCCTGTTTCCGCTATAAAGTGCCTGTTGTTACATAGAACGTTCTGAGGGTTTAGTACATAGTGATCTGTTTTATTGTCATTAACTAAACCCGTATTACGTTCTAAAAATTTCCAATGCCCTTCAATCATCTGTTGGGCATTGCTGATATTTTGTTTTCTTATCATTCTTGTAGATCCGCCATTAGTAAGGAGCCGTACCAGGTACTCCCCCCATCGACAGTTAAGAATTGAATTACATCAATTGAGTTCTGAGTAAAGGTTAATACTGGTTCACGACCATAAGACCAAATAACATTAGAAGGCCATGAAATTTTATTTGCCCCTGTTCCTTGTGTTAAACACATAGTAATAGTTTGGCTATTTAAGTTGCTTCCACTGGCATTGATTACACTTAGTTGTGTTACTGCTGCGGTTAGTGTTGCTTTGAAAACACGTTTACCATCAGACATATCAAGTTCTAAAGTATCTTCTACGTTATTTATTGTTAGGAGGTCTTGAGTGATAGTAACTTTGGTATCAATGTTCGCTTGTAGTGCGGCATCTTTAGCATCAATTTGTGCTTTTGAATACGTTCCAACATCGTTATAGTTCAACGTTACGTTACTATTAAGAGCATAACCGTTAATCGTAGTGATACGTAACGCAAACAATCCGTTACTTTCAGTACGGGAATATACATCACTAATATCTGCTGCTACCAATTGAATGTTAGTACCAGATAATGGCTTGTTATTGATTAAGAACGTCTTAGGTACATAAGTACTATTACTAAATGCCAATGATGCCATATCAGTTAGTTGTGCTGCCGTTAGAGTGATATTGCTACTTAATGGTAATCCGTTAACAGTAACCGTTTTAGCAACAAAGGTATTATTAACCTGAGTCTGTGAATATACATCAAGAATATCTGCGGCTACCAAGTTCAACGCCGTTCCTGATAATGCGTGTCCGTTTAACTGGAATACTTTCGGAACTACGTTTGAATCAATGTAGGTCTTAGAGTAAACATCACTAATATCTGCTGCTACCAAAGTAATGTTAGCTGTAAGTGCTTTACCATTGACAGTACGTGTGATTGGTACGTAGTTACTGAGATCGGTAGCGGCTGCCGCACCAAGTTCTGTTAGCGTTGGTTTATCGGCACTGGTGTAGACCTTGTACCATGCCCCGTTACTTGCTGTAGAGAAGTTACGAAAGTTGAGTACAGGCGTACCGGTTTTGTTCATTACCAGTTGAGTACCGTTAGAACCATCAAGGTTAGTGATACCCAACATATCAACACCTGTTGGTGCGTTGGCTGCTGCGATCTTAACGAATGAGTTACCATCACGGCCTTGATAGCTTGGGAACTCGTTACCGTTCGAACCAACACCCCAATCACCACGATAAAGTTCAACTACAGATTCATCAAGAATACCTGCTGATACCTGGTTTTCTGGTGTGAAGACGTATGAGCGGGTAACAACCTGATCCATATCTGACGTATCTGATACGCTGGATAAGTACCCGTTATAAAGCACATAGTTTACGGTAGTATCGTTTGAACCTTCATCAAGCATTTCTACTTTGACTTGTACTAACTGCTGAGAATCAACAGCAGAATCAAGTACGGCGTTTTCACCTGGAACGTAGTTAACTTGAATAGTCATATCACCATATGAACTATCGCCCGCTACTTTAGAGGTGTAAGTACTATTATATGTTTCTACAGTTGAAACAGAAGTTGATTCACTAAAACTTGGAAACGCTGAAAGGTTTTCAACTTGAACAAAAGTACGGGCATTTGGATCAACGTTGGTTGTATCGGTATTAATCCATACTGTAGTTAGATTCCCTAAAAATGTTTGAGCCATAATTATTCCCCATAGCTAAAAGATAGTGTTTGCGTGTGAACATATGCGGTTTCCGTGGCTTCTGCTTGAGAAGTCATTAGACTATCTTCAACTCGGATATTGAATAATGGCATTGGAAGTTGCTGGTTTAGTTCATCAAAGAAACCAGATGTATAAAGTGCTTCAAGAATCTTTTCTATTTCATCCGAAGCACCTTTATATGATTGCCCGACAGCTACAAACTCAACTCGAAATTCACATAAATTTCTGATAGTTGATGGTACGATTTGATTGTTTACAATTTGATTTGCTTTGGCTATCTGAGTACGTTGTACTGAAGAATCACCAATATAAACCATTGTGGTATCATCTACTGTTGCTTTTGATGGATATTGTAGATTAACAATTACTGCTAATTTATTAATCAAATATTTTCTTATTGTATAGTCTGCCGTGAACATATTATATTTCCTCTTCTAAATCGATCTTGCGAATATAGTGATAGTTAGAGATACCGCTTGTATCATCATCTATTCTATTTACTAGGTATTCGGTGTTATCAATTGTGAAGGTACTATTTAGTTTAATTCCTGATTTGGCACTAAAATATGTTACGGTAGTTTGACTATCATCGAAAAAAAGCTCGTCTTGTTCAAAAATTACGGTAATCGTTATTGATACACCATCTTGAACAATGACGAGCTTTTCACCAAAAGCATTAAGTAGTGACTCTATTTGCGAGTTACTAAGAAATGCTTTCATTTGTCATACCTGTATTAAGCTAGGTTTAGTACTAGGAATGCTTCATCGTGTGCTAGAGCATGAGATTGGAAGCTGAAAGTACGTAGAACAATGCCCATAGAGTTACGTTGAGTTGTATCATCGCGATCCATAGTTACTGAACCCCATTGAGCCATGATGATATTTGACCAATCGCCAAACACAATAGCACCAGCGGCAACTTGAGTAGATTCAATAATACGTACTGAATCAGCTAGGATACCGTCACCCATATAGCCTTGTAGCAAGTACTTAGCAGCGGTGTTAGAACCATCTAGAGTAGTACGTAATACCGCAGCGGTAGTAGGATGTACAATAGCAACTACATTCTCAACACGTACATTAGCAGCAGCTAGAGTAGCTAGAGCACTAATAACATCGGTTTTGGTTAGAGCAGCAGTTAGGGTTACTTCTGGAGCCTTAGCAACAACATCATCAAGAATTAGACGTTCTAGTTTTAGAGCAGCACCCTTAACCATCGCATCTTGAATATACTGTTCAGCAGTACTAGCAGATTTGATTAGAGTACGAGTTAGTTCAACAGAACCGGTAAAGATTTCTGGCTTTAGAGTGATCTTCTCAAAAGCGGCGTTATAAGATGGTGATGGAGCACCTTCTGTAACATAACCGAAGTTATCAGTGAAATCAGCAGATAGTTTAGGTAGAACTAGATTACCTTCACCTTCTAGATTTGCGAATACTTGTACAGGTAGAGTAGCAAATACTGACTGAGCACGTAGCACATCAATATAAGAATCTGCGTATACTTCTTTAACTAGAGCAGCACCGCCAACAGTAGTAGAAGTACGGACGAAATCACCCGCAGGGATTTCAGTTTTACCAGCAAAATTACCTTCACTTAGTGAACGAATTAGGCCATTTAATACGGATTTTTCCATTTTGATTTCCTTATCATGATTTGGATTTGTTTTTGTATTTAGTGTGCGTTTGAAGTCCTCAACTGAAATTCCATTTTCAATTGCTTCAGACACATCAATATTTAGAACTACGCCGATTGATTCCAATTCACGTTTACGTTCCACTTCTTCTGTAGAATTTTCCACTTCAGAATCATCAGTACTTTCTTGTACTTCTTCGCGTTGTTCTTCAACGTCGATTTTATTTATCATTTGTTCAAGCAAGTCTGGACGATTAGCCATTAGTGCTAATAGTTCTTCATCGCTCATACGTACTTCTTCAGATTCTTCTACTTCTTCTTGTTCGGTAATTTCTTCTTCAGTTTCAACTTCAGTACTAATTACTTCTGATTCATCTTTGATTTCAGGTTCAGTACTTTCAATTTCATTTTCATCTTCCATGATCATATCCTTCTGGTTGTCATCATTGTTATTTATCAATGAACGACCAACACCAGCCGATACATCAGCAGGTACAGTTACCAGTGATATTTCATATGGGGTGAAATGAGTTACGTAGATAATGTTACCTTCAATATGGTAATCATTAACCGTGTAACCAAAGCTAATATGTGTTAATACACCTTCATTGATTTGTTCCCATTCTTTTTCCGAAGCATTGGAAATCTGTAATACAGCACGACCTACTTTATCTGAATCAATACGTGCTGATAGTACTTTGCCAATCAAATGATCTCGGTCATGATTGAAAAGTACTGCCCCTGAATTGTTCAAACGCGATAGGTCTACATTTTCTGGATTACATAGAAGTACTTCGTTATATAACTTTCCTTCTATTTCACGTGCTACAGGAGTTTCAGAACAAAAAGCAACTTCAACGGTACGATTATCAGAATTAATCGCCGTTGGTAGGGTTAATTCCCTCGTCTGGTTTTTGATTTTCATCTAGAACTTCCTTGTTCATATTTTTCTCATTCTCTATTTCTTGAAGTACAACACGTGGATCACCGCCCATTTCACTAATTACCTGTGTACGGGATTTCAAACCAGCATCAATAGCAGCTACTTCACATTGAATATCCTTCAATGGATCAAGTGAAATAGGTTTAGTAGGGATATAACGAGCACATACAAGATCATCGAAATCAGAAAAACTTAATTTCAACTTACTATTATTTAGCATTTCATTCTTTAACCAAGCTGTATAAATTGGCTTGAGTACTTTATTTATGAGTACATTAGTTCTAGTACTGAAAGTTGTAGCTTGTAGGCGTTCGGCAAGTTTCGCAGCACTAAATGACGCATCAGCAGTACTTCCCATTAGGGATTGCTTAGTGACGTTTAAGCCCATTGAAATATTATCAAATAGTACATCGGTGAATTCTGCTATGCCGTCAACACCATTACGAGGATCTACCGATTTAACATCTTGATTAGCATTTAATTCAAAGATAGCACCAGGCTCTAAGTACTCGTTATAAATCGCTGTATCTTGTTCACCTTCAGATAGTGCTAATTCATTGTTACTTCCATTATTGGTAATAAATGTGGTTACACTGGCTGAGATTCGTTTAGCAAGTAATGCCGCTTCCTGGAAGTTCTTTAGGTCTGCTAATACTTTAGTACTGGCAATTAGATCCGGTATACCGCGTTCCTGTGTGGCATCATCCATAACAAAGTAATGTAGGATTTCACTTGCTGGTACAACTTCATAACTAGTAGCATCATATGTATATATTACTGGATTATATTTAGCGAAATAGTAGTTTACAGGTTGACGGTACTTGTTATATTCAATTCCATTACTGATATATCCATCTGCCAGTGCTGCGTTATTCAATTGAGTCAATCTAGCAGAATCAATAATTTCAATTTTGATTGAGCGGTTGAAATTATGAATACGTACAAACGCTTCACCATCACGGCAGCGGTGTTTCTCTAGTACTTGTGCGAATAAATCAAAAGTCATTGAGCCATCAATAGAGAATTTACTAGCATCATAAGCCCAACGATCAAATAGTTTTTCTAGTTGTTGGTTAATGGTATGTTTGGTTTCTTCATCAACATCAATATCTACTGATGGTTTTACATAGATACCATTACTGCCTACTACACCATCTACAGAAAGCATCATGTACTTACGTGCTATTGGGTTTACTAGTGTTGCGTCACGTGATTGATTACGCCATTCTGATAAATGCCATTTAATGATGTTATTAATACTTACTGAGTTAGTACCGACACCAAAGCCGAAAGCATTCACACCATTACTAGTTGTACGAATCTGGTTTAAATCACGTTGTAATGTTTTACCAACATGTTCACGGACTTCATTAGTTTTCTGTACTGGTTTTGGTTGTTCTGGTTGTTTTTTCTTAAACCACATTAGCGAGTACCCCAACGATTTGGATAGTTAGGATCTCGGAATACAGTCATACTCTTAAATGGTTTACTTGAACCGGATGTAGATTGACCATTCATTTTAGCCCATAGAGAATTAGCACGTTCAATATAACGAGCACGGATTGCTTCTAAGTTTGCTAATGACTCACTAACTAGAGTTTTATTATTAATTGTAATGCTGTAGTTAGCACCACATTGTATTTTTGCTTCAATTACCGCTTCGATCTCTTCAATCATCTTACGAATACGTGCGTATTCTTCAGTATGTTTAGTTGGATCGATTACTTCACATTGGGAAGTACTGGCAATGCCATTAGTAATAGTTGTACAGAATAGCTTTTCTGAAGCAACGTTATTTTCAAAGGTGATAGTAAATGAACCTTCACTATCACTATTACTGTTATCTAATGTAATTGAATTACCAGTACTGAGATATGAAATAACGAAAAGTGTTTTAGCAGGAATTGTTACAGAGTAATCATATGGGTTTGAAACCATATAAATCTTTTCTGGTAAAATTGCCATTGGATATCCTTATCATTTTACGTTTTTCCAAACCAGTTTGAACCCACACCAGTACGCCTAGAACGTCTGGTACTTTGGGTAGGTTGTGATTCTTCTGGTTTATTTATCTTTTGTGGTAATGATTTGGCTTTATGTTCGCGTAGTTTTCTAAACGGTTGCGTACCTAATTGTGATTGGGAATATACGATTGCGATCATTCCATAGACCAGACAATCTAGAGCCTCATTTCTCTTCTGCCCTTTCTTTAGTCGCCATACTAATTTACCACCAGCAGGTTTTAACTCTTCGGCAGATAGTTGTTCAAAGTAATCTGATGGTAGAGTACTGGAAAAGCGTAATTGAATTGGTGCGTTCTCCGCTTCAGTACTGAGCATCAAGTTTAAAAGTTTACGAATAGTATTCTTTTGCTCGTGAACATTTAGGATCTGAAGTTTATATCCGGCCTGTGTACTCTGTTTGAATAGGTCACTTGTAGTACTGCTACTGCCCTTGATTGGATGATACTTAGCCCAACGTGCGGTAAACTTCTTAACTGTATCTGTAGCGTTACCGTTCGAACTATCCACGAATACAGCAAGTGTAGGTACTATGCGACCGTCAACACTTCGGAAATCTTGACGGCAAAACTGATCTAAGTCCTTCCATGCTTGAGATTCAATCTTTGTACAGTCATGACCATAGAAAAATTCATGTCCAAGTACATAAATATTCTTCTCGTCAAAGCCTAATATAGTTGCTTCACATCGATCTAATTGTTGGTCTACTGCTATTGTTATGCCTAAAGTACTTTCAGGTATTTTATGTAGATTAAATTCATCTTCTCTTAGTGATTCCAATCGAAGTATATCTAGTTCTTTTGCGTATTCATCTTCATAGGGTAATCCCAATTCATTATTATAAAATGTTTGAAGATTGAAATTATAAAGAGCATCGGCAAACTTACTAACCATTTCTGAAATAGTATTCAATGGGGAATACATACGCGAAATCTGATAGCCTACTACACCCGGATCACCATCAGTACTAGTAGCTATCCATCGACCGTTATCGATCATTTGGTGGCGTGTATGCTCGTCTATCTCTTCCTGACAATGAGGACAAATTAAACGTGTAGTTGTACTGTCTGGTATTGCTCTACCATTTTCAAGTTGTTTGAATTCAAATGCTACTTGTTCCCATTCAAAAGTATATTCATGACCGCATGTGTGAGTGACGTACCAACGGCGTTTATCTGATAGATTATATTCACTGTTAATCAAATCATCTTTATATAATGGGGTACTTGAAATAGCAACTAGAGCATCATCACCGAAAGTACTAGTACGTGCTTCTGCTAGTTTAATTGGATTACCTTCATTAGTAACACCTACGTTTGATACTTCATCAAGTAGAACTACACGGCAAGTAATACCACGTAGGTTTCCTGGTGTATTTAGGTTAAGCCAGTATACAAAAGTACCGTTTACCATTTGTGTTTGCTTCGCGTTATTCGCGGCGTTCTTATCGTTCTTATCTGTTACTAAGGGCTTGAGTACTTCGCTAGTTTCAATAGCTGGTAGAAATTTACCATCCTTGAATTTTTTCACTTCAGATTCAGAACTACTACCAAAAGCAAAGTTACATGGATCATTTGCCATAAGGTTAAATGCTATTGATTGTAGTACTGTGGTTTTCAAAAGCTGAGAACAAGACTGTAAAACGATCTTCTTTGTACTTCTATATTGTGCTATATCCATTGGTTCGCGTTGAAAAGAAAACGGAACCCAATCAAGACCCATATTAGGACCATCTACAAACTTTACTACACCGTTACTTATCCATTGGCTTGTTTTCTGTATCTTCGGTGGCTGTATAGTCGGCAGTACTTTCATCAGTACATGCGTTAATTTCTTCTTGTTCGTTTCCATCTTCTAATATTTCTTCATCCGTGGGTAGTTCAAATTCCATGCTTCCTAGCTGGAATAAAGTACTATCAATATGTTGTTTTAATATATCTCGTAAATCTTTTGCGTCTGTCTGTGCGAATAACTCTAAGTATGTTTTACTAGGGATTGCTCTCATTGCGGTTTTAACTTGAAAGAGGTATTCAGTTAATACTTGTTCAAGATATTCAGTACTAACTACCGTTCCATGTTTCACCTGTAATTCAAGTTCAGATAATGCCGCTTCTGCTTTTAGTTTACGTAGACGTTCTTGATCTATTTGTTCGCGTGTATCGGTATTACGTAATGGTAGAATTACATTCTGTACTATCCATGCTCGTGTATCAGCTTCTTCAGTACCTTCACCAATTGGCATACCCTGTGCTTTCCATTCGCGAACTGTGCTTTCGTTATACCCGTACTGCTTCGCAAGCTGATTCATGCTAATGTTCTTATTCATCTGTTTAACGTTTCGCCTCTTTATTATTTTTTCACATATATTTAAAACAAAGTGCGTCGAAATCTACGCGGTGTTTTAAAGCCCAAAGAGAACCTAAATGAAAAAAGTTCTCATATTGTCGAGTTATTTTTCTTTTCTGAATTGATTGATCAATAGAGCAATTCGATAGTTATCTATAGGTCTACCGTTCAATGATTCATCTTGAAATAGTTCCTGAGTCAAGCACTGTAGATAGTCGAGGTGTACTCGCTCTGAGCCTTTGTAATCGTCTATTGTGTTCCAGTCATAAACCCATCTACCGATTGTGTAGCTGTTCTGGTGATTCACTGTGATGTATTTATAGCTGAGTACTAAACGGTGTTGGTTGATGAATAGCTTGTATGATTCATCAAACGTGATTTGAGCGTTGATTAGCTTATCTGAGCGGGAATACTCATAACCTGTATAAGTACCGTCTATGAGCTGGTAGAGCCTTTAGGGAAGTGTAATGTGATGTTCATTGGTTTACCCCATAGTTGTTGTCTATAGGGTATTTACTATGGTGTTAGAGAAGGTTGTTTATCTTGTCAAACGGTACTGATCGGTACAGGTATCCTTGTACTGCCGTTACTCCAGCATCGCGTAGTACTGGTAGCTCCTGGCGTTGCTCTACTCCCTCCACGATCACATACGGGCAGTAGTTCATGATGTTCTTCATCAGTACGTTGAATGTAGGTTTCTGTACTTCCTCGCGATAGAACGCCCTATCGATTTTGACCGCCTCATAGCATCCAGTAGTTAACGCTGCGACGTTAGCCCGACCGGAACCAAGGTCATCAAGAAACAAACGATAGCCTACGTTTAACAGGGTACTAAGTACCGGGTGTTTGATACCCAATTCCAGCCCTTCAAAGTCCTCTGAGATTTCTAACCTTACGAATTCTAGCTTATCCAATAATCTCGTTACATCAGTATCAAACACACATAGCTGTGCCTGTACGGTATCAATGTTAACGGTACAGAAAAGCCGGTGATCCCTGAACCATGACGCCTGTAATTCGATGGCCTGTAGTTGTCGCTTAAGTAGTTCCTTCTTCGCTTCAACAGACATGGCCATTATGAAGTACTTGCTGTTCAGTACAGGCAAGTCCTGGCGATGGAAACGGGTTAAAAATTCACAACCTACCAGTTGGCCTGAAGTTGTCATGATCGGCTCTGCTATAAAGCTAGTTATTATCATCTAATTGATCTCTTTAATCGATCGATACTCAATTATTGATCGTTTTAATCTATTAGTATAGAAATTATTCGCCTAAAGAAAATCATTTAACTCATTGAATATGATCGTTTTTATTGTATTTTTAGCGTTTCGTCTTGTGCTTAAGCTTTGTACTGTATAAATTTACAGTAGTTAATGGTTAGTGGAGGGCTAAGAAATGGGCAATAAGAACGGTTACGATCCATCCATACGTAGAGGTGTTCATCAGTTCTCACACGCTGGGATTTGGTTCACGGTCTGTTATCGGGGAAGCATTCTTGAACAATTCAAGTTTGGTGATCGGGTGATATTTGAAGGTTCTGTAGGCGGGTTGTTCTGGTTGGGAACGGTTGAAAGGGATTGTTTTGTACTGATTAGCGAGACACCCTTTAGCAAGGTGTTGGATGCTCTAGTTTATCTACATGCTGAACGCCGTGTGGTTGAACAACATGCTGATGATTGGTTCTGTGGGCAAGAAGAACTGCCATTCTAAAAAATGCCCCTACACATGGACGGTCCCATTGAGTAGGACAGTTCATGTTATTGGGGCATATTCAATTACTTAATAAGTATTGAGTAAAATCTTCTTGTTTGTACTATTGCGACAATAAAGCACCCAATAGCAAAGCATACTTTCATACCATCTTCTATTGGGTGTACATTTAATACATATCTAATTATAAAGTTGAATACTGAAAGCGTTACAAACCAATACAGTAGGAAATACAAAAATGAAAACAGGCGGCAAAGTATATTGCTACTTTTAATATCAAAAATCTTTGCTGTCAGTTTTGTTAATGGTGAGAAAAGCATCGCGACAAAACCAGGTATTATAGTAATTAGAAATATCGCAACTAACATCAAAGGCACTTTTACATATTCATTGCCATTTGGACCAATTATAATAATCAAACCAGTGATAGCAGTGATCAGCCCACCAATCAATAGTTCTTTCGTTCCCTCGAACATATCAGAGATATTTTCAACAGTAATTTTCATTTTAGCACTCTTCACTATAGGCAAGTTCTGAATGATAATATCATTTACAAATTAAAAAAGCCCTGTAGATTCACATCATACAGGGCTTAGCACTGAAATTTTCAGATTATTTCGCTACTACCTGCCAGCGTCCACCAGGCTTTGTAATCTCATACTGGTACTGATCATCACACCATACATCTATACGGCCTGAGAAGTTCGCATTGCTAAACGTAGTGACTTTATCGCATGTGTAATCACGCTGGATAAGAGCCTGAGCGAAATCCTTAGCGTCCTGTAACTCTTGATTGGTGAGCTGGGTAGACGGTTCTTCCTTCTGTGCTTCATGCTTAACATCTCCACCTGAGATTTTGAAATACAAAGCGATGAGCACCAACAAAACTACAATAATTTTCCCCATTAGTAACCCTTGTGAACTATCTAGAATACAAGAGGTTGTTTCAACACCCTCTAAGTCACAATGGGTAGTATCGGCCTTATGTAGAATTTCTTTACTTACATGTAAACTGAAGGGGGAGTAACAGTACTGAGGGCTATCGTATGGTAGCTTCACGCCACACCCACACCTTCAACAAACCTACCCATAGTGGGGGGCGTGAGGTTATGAGTGTACTTTAGGTATGATATAGAGGTAAAGCCATATAAGATTATCGATAAGTTTTTTTAAAGTTAATCCAAAAGCAGAATGCCCTTACCAAGTAGTAAAGGCATTGAGAAAATTAATAGCTAAGCTGTTTTATCTCTGTTGGTGCGATTGGATACTGGTATTCAGGAATAACCAATCTACAAAACATATCAAATTTAATAAGATGTTCCTTAACCTGATCGATAGGAACCCCAACATGACGTAATGAATTGATAAGAATGTCATTATCAAAATCAGGTCTGCCATAATACGCACATTTATTATCCATGATGTGGTTATAGAACTGTAGTACATCATTATAAGTCTGAATTTCAGTATCAGTTTTATAATCAAATGACTTTACTGACATGTTTCCGTCAATGCTTTCAATGCTGACTCGTAAACTATCGAAATGTAAAAAAGCACTACGAAATTCACTTTGAGGCTTATCTATATTTTGGTCTGAGATATTAATGAAAGTTTCCGCTCTCAGGTCTAGTAGATTAGAAAAAAGATCACCCTTCTCTATAGTTACTAAATCATCAGTACGAGTATAGACGCCATCCTCAAAATGATAATAGTAATATTTTTCATTATCAACTAACTTATAAAAACCAGTAATATCATCTTTCATGCGAAAGATGACACCATCCACTAATTCTATAGCAGAATAGTCACATTTATTATAATTCATTTTTCTTCCTTAACTAGGGTACGTAGAACATAATATAGTCTATATATGAAATGTCGGGATACGTCTGAGGATTTGTTAGTAAAACCTCATGTGAACTAAGGATAGTCCGGGCTAACTGAGTAAACGAATCATCGCTGCTTTCACTCAAGCGATATATCTCATATATACCATTATCAAGGGGAAGAATTTTATAGCACATAACGATTCTAGATATTAATTTGTCAGCCTTATAAAGTCATAGCGAAGTGTTAGACTTTCAATATCGATTAATTTACAAGAGTTAAACAAGTAACCTTGTACACCCCACACCTCTAAACGCCTTGCTAGTTCAAGTTGTTCATCTGTCTCTACTCCCTCAAAGACAATTTTGTCACATTTCTTTTTATAGAGTACAAGACCATTAAAGGGTTGCTCTTTCTTGGCTTCCCGCCAGAAGTATTCACGATCAATCTTGATTAGTTCATACTGAGAGGCATCGACCATGCTTATATCACAGTACCCTGCCCCCATGTCATCCAGCCATACCTTACCCAATCTAAGACAGAGTGCTTCTGTTAGCTTAGTACGGGTTTGTAACTCGCATGTGGCTAGGCTCTCTGAGATCTCAAGCCGCACATAATCCATACCCTTTAGTAAACAGTCCTCTTCAGGTGTTCGGTTGATACATTCGATCATATCCCTATTAACATTGAGGCTACATAGAAGATTGTTTTCTATGAAGAACGCACTTTTCTCTCTGATGGCGATGATTTGTTCTTTGAGTAACAAGCACCTTTCTTCATTGTTCATGCTGTCAATGACGGCATCAGGTGGTATGTACTTTCCATCTTGATCTTGGAAACGAGTTAAGATTTCAACACCTTTTAACTTCATAGAAATGGGGTCTACCAATGGCTCCACAATGAAAAAATGTTTCATATCAATCACTTCCCCAGCTCAGCATTGTAAGCACTAAAATTTTTGTTAAGTTACTTATTCTTTTTTAACTACCTTTATTTCTAAACATACTTAGAATTTACATGTTTTCAAGGTTTCGAATGTAAATTGTGTACTTGTCTCTCATATCCGGTTTTCATAGTGTTTAATACTGGATTTCAATCATTTACGTAAGCATCATCTTTCCTAATGATTTCTTAATGTTAATCGGTACTAATGAAGTCGCAAATAGACCTTAAAGGTTATATGGGATTATCTGATGATACTATCTTTAGATGATTAGATAAGATATTAATTACTCGGATTATTGTATCTAACTCTAAGTTAACTAATGATTGTTGGAAGTATACTGCCTAATCATCTGATAAATCCTTAGTTCTGGTAGTACTGACCCA
Source organism: Enterobacter sp. WPR_3_1 (assembly GCF_003635055.1). Lineage (NCBI taxonomy): Bacteria > Pseudomonadati > Pseudomonadota > Gammaproteobacteria > Enterobacterales > Enterobacteriaceae > Enterobacter > Enterobacter sp. WPR_3_1. The sequence continues at coordinate 136,287 of NZ_RBXU01000015.1, forward strand.
GTAGTAGATTAATTAATAGTAAGGGCTTAAACAGCCCGATAACCCGACAAGGGCAAAGCCCGCGTAGTTACTCCAAAAGACGGCAGACCCAAAACAGTTTTGGTTTTCACTTCCTTCAGTAGTCGATAGACAAAAACCAAAGGCGTGGCGTACTTCGAGTGACTAGCGAGAAAAACGCAAGTTTACGATCTTATCTTTTTGGTTTTACAGAGACTAACGAGCAAAGCGAGTTAGGCTCTATGAGACTTAATAGACAAGTAAGGCATTTACTTTAAAGTGTATATTATATTAAGTTACGGGAATCAATATATGGTGTGTAACCAGTTGATTTTACTACTATATATTGTGGTATTAACCGTATTTTACGCATAATAACCGTATTTTCGACGTATACAATACGGATATAGTTACGGTTATTAATTCAATATAAATCAATCACTTATTTATTGCCACTAGTTTTTCAATTAGGGTATCAAGATCAGCACCTTCATTTTTTAGCAATTCAACAAGTGCTACATGTTCTTCAGTTACGGTTTTCTTTGGTTTGTATTGCTTCATTCTATTAAGGGATTTCCCTTCCTTTACCAGTACTTCAAACGCCTGTGATACTAGGGTTGCTATGCGTTTGTACTTTTCACGCGATGATTTACTATCTGGATAGTTTTGATTTTTATTCTGTCTGAATAGTTTTAGATGTTCAAATACCATCACTTCACTGAATTCAGGAGCACTCTTTACTATCGCAAATACATCTTCTTCCGGTACACGGTGTTTACCTAGAAAAGTACTTTCCTGTATTATTCTACGCATTACTTCTTTTGCTTCACTCGATAGTGAATTAAAGCAAATGAAACGTAGTTCATTCTGGATCATTTGATTATTGTGTATTGTTTCTTTTCTTGCCATTATAATCCCCCCTTAATATGGGGCTGTCACTCCTACATGATAGCCCCTAAGTTATTATGCTTTTTTGATAATTCTTGTGTAACTATTTCGTGTGGTATTACGGTTCCATAGTTGATTGAAGTGAGATGTAATCCCAATGTATGAGTACTTTCCAGTATTCCACGCAGCAATGATTTGTACTCTCTCTTCTTCGGTGAATCTATTCCAGCTACGTTTATTTTTCGCTTTTGCCATATTCTCTTTTTGTGTAATCCATTGTAGGTTATCCACGTGATTGTTTAGGGGATTACCATCAATATGATCAACAACTAATTTCAATGATTCATCACGTTCAATAAAAGTTTCTGCGATTAGTCGATGTACTTCTACAGTTCTACTATCACCACCTTTAACAGATAGTGATACTTTGTAGTACCCATTAGATTTTGAAGGGGTTAGCTTTAGTAGTGTTTCTGTCTTAGTATTGAATACATCACCTTCATTACTTACTACATAATATTCATATTTTGTTTCTTTCCAGATTTTCATATATAACTTCCATATTACCCGCGTTACTTCCTGTAATCGCGTTTCTACTTATTGTGTGGTTAGTAGACAACCAATTAATTACTTACTGTTTAGTACAATGTACTGATCAATTAAGTAACCTACAGCAGAAGATAGAGTACCTTTTGATACCTTACCTTCATCAATCAATTCCTTTAGTACTTCAACCTGTGAATTAGATAAACGTGCGGTTATTACGTTATCTTTTCTATCCTTAGATTTATTATTCTTCATTTAATTAACTCATGTGATTTGTATACGTATACATTATTTATCCCAAGAAAAAAAGATAGCCCTTTTTAGGGGGCTATACTTTAGCAATATAGGAGAATTATAATGTTACCATCTATTTAGTCTCTGATGGCTGGAGAAATTGAATTATACTTCGCAGTTCGGCTACGTGAACATTTTCGATCACTCAGAAAGCCACATCTATATTATAGGACATTTTTTGCGTCTGTCCCAAATATGTTATAGATACCTACATTATACCGTGAAAAAATCACCCGATCCAAAATTCTTAGGTTTTTTTCTTGCGTAATACATTAGTACTTTTATTTATGTATTGTCTTACGTGACCTTCTACAAATCGTATCTTTATTGGAAGTGCTAGTACTGTGAGAATCATAAACATCAATACTAGTATTGTGTAGATTGGGAATAGTAAGAATTCAATTAATAGTTTTAGCATGTATACGCCTCCTGTATTGTATACATTTATTTATATAAAGAGGCGTAATCATGTGAGTTATTATAATAGAAGTACTGATATGAACATACCAGGTTAGAACATTTCAATACTTATAGCCCCTGAATCTTTTCAGGGGCTATAAGAAGGTAATGTACCTTTAACCGTCGACAAACGGTAGAGGCGGCAACCTTATTTCAGTACTACCATTCACCAACAGGAATTTTGGCTTTTGTATTATATCAAATAGAAGGTTTTTTCACCAAGAAAAATCTCACATCGCCTAATATCAGTCACCCTCACAAATCACTTAACGCAAATCTTCGCTGTAACGCGTTTTGAGAGGCTCTATAACAAAACCACACCAACGTATCACCATATACGAAAAAGCCCCGCATACGAACGCACACGAGGCCAAAATTAATTTTAAAACGTATAAATCTTGTTTTTAAGATAATCAGATAGTTCTCAGAAAGTTAGATAGTCTGCCTTTCGATTTATGATAGCTTTTACTATTCAACGTTAATGATAGTTAGCTTTACTATTGTTCTTCAAACATAAAAACACCCTGCTAATACCATCAAATACTAGCAGGGCAAAAAAATGTATCGTATTTCGCTTACGTCCCATGATAACTATCATCAAAGTACTGCTAACTACTCAACTGATACTACTTTATTATTATTGTCAATTTAACTATAGACTACTTTCAAGTACATCACTATGTACTTTGGAAGTAACGTTAGATTTATCACAAAAATACATGTAACGATTGTTAGTTACATTTTTAAAAGAGAAATACTATCATTACTCAACTTTGTATTTTTCAATAAACCCTTCAGGGATATGGTTACATTGTTCATATGAAGATGCTCCACAACTCATAGATCGTCGCCAGTATGAATACTACACTGAAGATGTAAGGCCAAAATCCAAGGATTAACCAACCAATACCGCACATTAGGCCAATACTAAGTATCATATTCATATACGGGTTAATTCACATACCAATAATCCTCTTCAGTACTAGTCAATCCATTCGATCTGATCTTCGTTCAGTTGGTATGCAAACTCATCTGGCTCTCTTCCAACCATCATTGTGGTTATATAGTATAGTAGATCATCTATTGTTTTAGTTCTACTTGCATACAATACCCATGCATTACCATTAGATTCTACCTTGAAAACAGTTTTACCGTCCTCTCTTACCTGATAAGTACGTTCTTTATTTTTTTCTGATATGGCTATTTCACTAATCAACTTGCCACTGTTATCGGTAATCAGGATATGCTTAAGTACTTCCCTATGGTAAGTAATGTCATAGAGATAATATGCTCCCAATAAGCTAGAATCCACTCTATGGCATTTAACAGAAGATATCACTTTAGTTATCTGCTCGTTAGCCTTACGTCTAAGTACTGTATTGTCTTGATTTGTTAATTGTTCAATGTCGTATGTGTAATTCAAAGTAACTGCTTCACATTGGTTCTCAAGCGAGTTGATCTTTGCAATCAATTCATCCTTTTCTAAAATTCGTTTCCTCTTAAATTCCATTATTGCAAACAATTCACTTTCATCGTTTACACTCTGAACCTTTTCATTTAGCAATGCTATTTTTTCATTCACATCAGAAAGTAATCGTTTTAAGGTATCAAGTGACTGATTACTTTTTTCATCACCATAGATTTCATCAAGGTTCAGATTTTTGATATGTTGTAATAGTACCTTTTCAGTTTCAAAGTACCGTAACATTTTGGAATTACACTTTTCATCTTTTGTTCGTTGCCTGTAACAACGTAAGTATTGTCCACCATTAGACATGGATTGGACGATCATCGGACTACCGCACTCATTACATTTAGTAAGTCCATTGAAAAGATTTCTTTGTTTAGTAGTTGTACTTTTTTGCTTTTTGGAAGATACATTCCTATCCATCATTGATTGTACTCTTGAAAAGAGATCATCCTCAATCACTACTGGATAGATACGCTTTGCATTATCGTTAGCTTCTTTCTTTATTTTAATATTCTCTAAGATCCGCTTTTCAGCATCATTAGTACTTTCATTATCTTTTTTAGGTATGGTGGTGTACTTACCAACAAGGTAGCCATTAAGCCGACGATCACGCAATTTGTTGTAAACCGTAACGGTATTCCAGCCTTTGCCGTTGTACCTCTCGCCTTCTTTGTTCAGCAGATTCACGATCTGAGTTACACCATAGCCATCACGGTATAACTCAAAAATTTTTGTAATTGTCTGCACCTTCTGAACATCCAATTCATAAGACTTCTTATCCTGACTTAATGACAGCCAATCAGGGGTATTGTTGTTAAGAGCAATACCAGTATCTACAGAGTCTTTTTTACGTTTTTGCCATGACTTCTTACTGATACGAGCCTTACGTTTTGATTCCTGGTAAGCACGTTCAATGCTCGTTGATAGAGTGGACAGTTTATGGTCAAGCTTGTAGCTGTAGATTTGCCCTGTCTCTACTTCAACAATGTCAATGTTACGCTTGATCAGGAAAGTGAATTCATCAATGGCATCATAGCCCTGTTTTCTGGAAAACCTGTCCACACTCTCAATTAGCAAACAGCCTTCTGTAATCTCACCTGACCTTACACGTTCCTTGAATCGCCCCAATGACCCCTTTGTGAAGTTGTGCCCGGCGTAGCCACTAAGTCCTTTATCCGAATCCAGTACTTCATGATTGCTTGGATCGAGCTGATACCCTAATTCAGCGGGTAGTTTAGCGTTTTCGAGGAAGTCTAATACTGTACTAATCTGGCGATCTAAGCCAAAAGCATCAACCTGCTGCAAGCTCGATACCCTACTATAGATGTAGGCTTTGACAGTTCGCATTCATGCACCTATACATTTGATAAACATAATCATTGAGGAACTCATTATGTCCGATAAAGAATATGTATTCTATAGTACGCTGGAAGAAGCTATTGATGCCGCTCGTGAAGAGTTCCTCGCCGATAATCCCGGCGTTGAGGAAGAAAATGCTGACGTGCAACAACTTAATATCCAGAAATACGTTCTGCAGGACGGGGATATTATGTGGCAGGCCGAATTCTTTGCTGATGAGGGCGAGGAAGGAGAATGTTTGCCGGTCCTGAGCGGAGAAGGTGCGCAGGCCGTCTTTGATGGCGACTATGACGAAATCGAACTACGGCAGGAATGGCTTGAAGAAAACACCCTGCACGAGTGGGATGAGGGCGAATTTCAGCTCGAGCCGCCGCTGGATACGGAAGAAGGACAGACCGCAGCCGATGAGTGGGATGAGCGTTAATTTCCCCTATTCATAAGGGCCGTGCTGAGCGTCGATCGGCAGCAATAGCGTATCGAATACCAGTGAAAACGGTAAATCGAGCACGGTGAGATAGCGCCACGCTGAGTCACGTACATCCCATTTTACCCCGGGGTAGTACTGATTACCGTGGCCTTGCCCTGGAATGGTGCGGCTGATGATGCTGCCACAGCCGCTGAGTAAACACGCCATCATCACGGCGAGGATTATTTTCATCAATGACCTCTAAAAAAATACCGGCTTTTCAGCCGGTATTTTTATTTGCCGGGTAGCATAACGCCGCCGGGCACAGAAGGCTTACTTCGCCTTCAGCGCGAGTGGATTAATTTTAATCTCTTTATAGTGGCTGACCCACGAAGAGTATTTTTCCGGCGCAGACCACACACGGTAGTGAAGGCGTGCCATCGTAACCGGATCGCTCAACAGCACCAGACGACGGTCGCGGTTGAGTTTTTCCGGCGTATCGTTCAGCGCCTGCTCAACGTGACGATCGCGGGCAATCTCCAGTACCTGGCTTGCACGGTGACGCGCTGTCGCCATGGCCGTCGCCAGAGCGTTAAATGACGGGTTAAACACCGCGTGCATAAAACCATCTTCCAGCGAGCGTTTGCGGTTCTGCTCCAGATACGTGTCGGTATCCACCAGCACCTGTGGCGGCGAATACTCTTCCGGGATCAGGAACAGTTTCCAGCGTTTGGTACGCAGCCCCACCGTTGAGCGGCTCGAAATCACTGACACAAACGGTGACAGGATCAGCGAGAAGACAATCGGTGCCAGCCAGAACAGGAAGCGCAGATCCAGCCAGGCCATACCTGCCGCCCATACCAGACCCAGTAGCAGCTGCGAGCCATGACGCATGAAGGCTTCCCCCCACGGCGTGGAGTCATCATCACGCTGCGGTGAATTCCAGACCACTTCCCAGCCGAGGAACGCGCTGACCACAAACACGGTATGGAACAGCATACGCACCGGCGCCAGCAGCACGGAGAACAGCACTTCCAGCAGAAGCGAGAGCGTCACGCGGCAGAAACCACCGTATTCTTTCGAGCCTTTGCACCAGATCAGAATGATACTGAGCAGCTTAGGCAGGAACAGCAGTACCATGGTGGAGGCAAACAGCGCAATCGCCAGCTCCGGACGCCACTGCGGCCACACCGGGAACAGCTGGCGCGGTTGCAGGAAGTATTGCGGTTCCGTCAGAGCATGCACCACCTGTAACGCAGTAGAGAGCGCAAGGAACATAAACCACAGCGGTGCGGAGAGATAAGACATTACGCCAGTCAGGAACACAGCACGGTGAACCGGGTGCATCCCTTTTACGAGGAACAGGCGGAAGTTCATCAGGTTACCGTGACACCAGCGGCGGTCACGCTTGAGCTCATCCAGCAGGTTCGGCGGCAGCTCTTCGTAAGATCCCGGCAGGTCGTAGGCGATCCAGACGCCCCAGCCAGCACGACGCATCAACGCCGCTTCCACGAAGTCGTGCGACAGAATAGACCCCGCAAACGAACCTTCACCCGGCAGCGGAGCCAGCGCACAGTGCTCAATGAACGGCTTCACGCGGATAATGGCGTTGTGACCCCAGTAGTGAGACTCACCCAGTTGCCAGAAGTGCAGACCAGCGGTAAAGAGCGGCCCGTAGACGCGGGTTGCAAACTGCTGGCAGCGCGCATAAAGCGTGTCCATACCGGACGCTTTTGGCGAAGACTGGATAATCCCCGCGTTCGGGTTGGCTTCCATCAGACGCACCAGACCGCTCAGGCAGTCGCCGCTCATTACGGAGTCAGCATCGAGCACGACCATGTAGCTGTACTGATTCCCCCAGCGACGGCAGAAGTCATCGATGTTCCCGCTTTTACGTTTCACGCGACGACGACGACGGCGGTAGAAGATCTGGCCTTCACCCTGTACTTCCGCGATCAGTTCCATCCAGGCTTTTTGCTCGGCAACGCAGATGTCCGGGTTGTAGCTGTCACTCAGGATATAGACGTCAAAATGCGCCGCGTTACCGGTTGCCTTTACGGACTCCCAGGTCGCACGCAGACCCGCAAATACGCGGTCAACGTCTTCGTTACAGATAGGCATGATCAGCGCCGTACGGTGCTCAGGATTAAGGGGTTCATCCCCGACCGTTGAGGCTGAAATGCTGTATTTGTCCCGCCCCATCAGCAGCTGCAGGAAGCCCATCAGCGCGGTCCAGAAACCGGCTGACACCCAGCAGAAGAGAACGGCAAACAGCAGAAGAATGCCGCTCTGCAGGATATACGGCAGCAGCTGCATGAAGGAGACCCAGATATCCTGGCCCATCATGTCTGCAGGGTTGATAAGCGCCCAGCCCTGGTAAGGCAGAATGGTTTTCATGTACCAGGTAGCGACCACGGTCTGCGCCAGCGTCAGTAACAGCAGAATGTAACGACGAATGGTCCCCACGGTCCGCCATTTCTGTTCGGAGGCCTGCTCTTCTTTCGTCAGGCGCGACAGATAGCGCGGCGTAACATCACGCCCACGCAGGCGATCCCAGAAGCGGCCAACCGGGTTGGTGCGCCACGGGTCAGGGAACATCGAGGAACGCGTGGCTTTCGGCATTGCCTGAAGCTGATCGCGTCCTTCGTCGTCTTTAATCAACTGCCCTTCTGCCAGCGAATCTGGCCATGCCTGCTCCAGACGCGCCTTTACTGACCCCAGCGGCGTATCATCGTCACGTGAAAACGGACGGTGTTCGCCATCCAGCGCGGTATGCACCGCGCGGATGTCGCTTTTAGGCAGCGCCGCTTTTTCAATGTCCGTCAGCGGCATGGCATCAATATATTCAGATGTATTATTCATTGGCAGGTAGCTGATAGCTCCAGGTTTCACTCAGCGGCTGATCGTTACTGACCAGCGCAGCACGCATTTCAGTGGTCTGTTTCGGATCTTTCACTTTCACGCGCAGCGTCAGACGCCAGCCTTTCGTTACCGGGTTATAGCGTACGGTGTTCTCAACGATTTCACCGTTATCACCGATGCTCGCCTGAGCGGCAACGGCGGTATCCGGGGACAGTTTTTTCATATCCTGGCCCGCGAAGTCCACAACAAAGGCCACGGTGCCATCAGGCTGACGGATCAGGTTAGACTGCTTCACATCACCCGTAGAACGGCGAGTCTGCATGACGTACGCGTTATCCGGCGCATGCAGTTTGTCTTCGTCGCGGCTAAAGGTAATGGTGTATTTGAAGTTCATCTCTTTACCGGCTTCCGGCAGCTGATCCGGCGTCCAGTAAGCAACGATGTTATCGTTGGTTTCGTCATTGGTTGGAATTTCAACCAGCTCAACTTTACCTTTACCCCAGTCACCTTTCGGCGTGACCCAGGCGCTTGGGCGCAGGTCATAGCGGTCATCCAGATCTTCAAATCGGGAGAACTGACGGCCACGCTGCAGGAGGCCGAAACCTTGCGGGTTTTCCATCGCAAAACTGCTAACAGCCAGATGTTTCGGGTTATTCAGCGGACGCCAGATCCACTCACCATTACCTGCATGAATAGAAAGACCGTTGGAATCGTGCAGTTCCGGGCGGAAGTTCGTCGCCGGTGACGGCTGATTCGGCCCAAACAGGAACATACTGGTCAGCGGTGCAACGCCCAGTTTGCCGACTTTATCGCGCAGGTAAACTTTGGACTGCACGTCAACGACCGTGTCACGGCCAGGCATAATCACAAAGCGATAAGCACCGGTCGCACGCGGGGAATCCAGCAGTGCATAAATAGTCAGGCGTTTGTCGGTTGGTTTTGGACGTTCAATCCAGAACTCGCGGAAACGCGGGAACTCTTCACCTGATGGCAGCGCGGTATCAATGGCGAGGCCACGCGCAGAAAGCCCGTACACCTGCCCTGCCCCGATCACGCGGAAGTAGCTGGCACCGAGCATGCTGACGATTTCGTCGTTTTTATCTTTGCTGTTGATCGGGTAAAGCACCTTGAAGCCAGCGAAGCCCAGGTCTTTAACCGTATCTTTATCGTGCTGAACATTGCCAAAATTGAAGTAATCCGGGCTGTACTTGATTTTACGTACCGCGGTCGCCGTCACTTCATTAATGGCAACAGGCGTGTCGAAGTACATTCCCTGATGATAAAACTCAAGCTTGAACGGGGTTTTAATGTTGTTCCAGTACGCTTTGTCATGGTTGAACTGGATCTGCTGATAGTCCGCATACTTCATGTCGCGGAAAACGGAGGGCAAGTTACTTTTTGGCGCTTCGTAGCTCTTGCCTGCCATCGATTTTGCCTGTTTTGCGACATCGTCGATGTTAAAGGCCAGTGCCGATGAGGTATACAGAGATAACACCACTGCAGCACCCAACCAACGCATTTTCATCATCTGTGGTTTATGTTTCATAATAAGTAAGCACTTCCCCCTTTGTGTGCTTATATCGATCCGATCCATTTTAATGGAAACTCAGGCAATCCGACAACATTATCACTGCTTTGTTCAGCTCGCTGGCTCATGGATTAAGCAAATGAAAGAACCCGCTTTTCACTTTGCGTGCTTATCCTGGAGACAGGGTGTCGGTCTTGGTGTAGGGTTGGCTTCGAATGTAACCATTATGAGTCTTAGGGATAAGGCGAAAAGTCTGAGAATGCACAAAGTTATATGAGCTCAACACCTGTAGAACGTGAATATTTCCTCGACTCGATCCGGGCATGGCTGATGCTGTTGGGGATCCCCTTTCACATTTCACTGATTTACTCCAGCCACACCTGGCATGTGAATAGCCAGATGCCTTCCTGGTGGCTCACGCTGTTTAATGACTTTATCCATGCCTTTCGTATGCAGGTGTTTTTTGTCATATCCGGCTATTTCTCCTACATGCTGTTCTTACGCTACCCGGTAAAACGCTGGTGGAAAGTGCGCGTGGAGCGTGTGGGCATTCCGATGTTGACCGCCATTCCCCTGCTGACGTTGCCGCAGTTTATTATGTTGCAGTACGTCAAAGGCAAAGCGGAGAACTGGCCAAATCTGACGCTGTATGAAAAGTACAATACCCTGGTCTGGGAACTGGTGTCTCACCTGTGGTTCCTGCTGGTCCTGGTGGTGCTCACTACGGTCAGCCTGGTCATTTTCAGCCGCCTGCGCCATCGCCTGAGTACCCAGGCCGATACCTTCTTCGCCAACATTACGCTGGGTAAACTGTCTCTGCTCTTTTTGCTGCTGGGTATCGCCTATGCGGCCGTGAGACGCACGCTATTTATCGGGTATCCGCCGATACTGAGTGACGGGCTGTTCAATTTCGTCGTGATGCAGTCGCTGTTTTACATCCCCTTCTTTTTAGCCGGTGCGCTGGCATTTATTCATCCCAAACTTAAATCGCTGTTTACCACCCCGTCGCCATGGTGCGCCCTGGGTGCCGCTATCGCGTTTGCGGCCTATCTGTTAAATCAGCGCTATGGCAGCGGCGATGGCTGGATGTATGAAACAGAAAGCGTGATCACCATGCTGCTGGGTCTGTGGATGGTGAATGTGGTCTTCGCGCTGGGACACCGCTTGCTGAACTTTAAGTCCAGCCGCGTGACCTACTTCGTCAATGCTTCACTGTTTATTTACCTGGTGCACCACCCGCTGACGCTGTTCTTCGGCGCTTATATCACGCCACATATTGCGTCCAACACGCTGGGTTTCTTTACCGGACTGGTCTTTGTGATTGGGATTGCCATCGTGCTTTATGAAATCCATCTGCGGATCCCGCTCCTGCGTTTCCTCTTTTCAGGAAAACCACAGGCTAAAGCCTCATAAACAAACGCGGCGCACTCAGTGCGCCGCGTTTGTTTTAGCTCTCTACGTCCTGTCCACGCTGCGTGAGAAGCCGCTGATAAAGGTGTGTGGTTTCTTCGTCGAAACAGACAAAAATCACCTTCTCAGGCATCGGCTTGAGGGAGAGGTATCGGTAAACGGTCTCTACCGCGATCGTGGCAGCGGCAGGTTTTGGATATCCATATACCCCAGTGCTGATAGCCGGAAAAGCCATCGTCTTATAGCCGTTATCCGCTGCCAGGCGCAGGCAGTTGCGGTACGCCTCCTCCAGAATACTCGCCTCATGCCGATCGCCGCCATGCCATACAGGCCCCACAGCGTGAATCACCGCTTTGGCAGGAAGATCTCCCGCGAGGGTAATCACCGCATGACCCGGAGGACATTCACCCTGCTGCTGACGCACAGCCTTACAGGCCTCAAGGAGCTGCGGTCCTGCAGCCCGGTGGATTGCGCCGTCAACACCGCCCCCGCCCATCAGTGATGGATTGGCCGCATTAACGATCACGTCGACGTGCATCGTCGTAATATCGCCATGAATGACTTCAATTTGCGGTTTCATACGTACCCTCTGCTACCCGCCTTTTTCTTAAGTGTATCGCAGAGGAGGTATGGATAAAAAACTATCGGGGAAAAACCTCTTCCGCCGGGGAGCGGAAGAGCGAGAATTAACGATACTGAATTTGAACAACCGCGAGCGTTTTTTCGGGATTAAGGTACTTCATGCTGAGAGTTGCGAGGCTGGAATCGTTGACCTGACCGTTAAGTACATCTTCATAGCTGACTCTGCGCGTTTGCATCCGATTATTATCCGGGCATGTCATTGCAAACGCGTCATGATGCGGTGTGACCACGCAGGGGTCTGCGACAATAGCGCCGCGAAAATGAATCACACCACCGTCGACAATCGTGGCTGAAAAAGCGGGAGTAATAAATGCAGAGAGGATCAAACCTAAACCATAAACCCGTCGGGCTAAATATTTGGTCACTATATGTACTCCTCAATGAAAGTCGTCCTTGAGGGGTAAACGCGCTCCGCTAGGGCAAACGAAGCATCACGTTATGGAACAGTACTGCACAGTTCCTGATAACAGCATAGCTCAACCGCGCACGCCCGCCATATCCACAACGTCTTGATTTCATAATCATTAGAGCGCACTTCCCGCCGGGGACCATTGCTGTGATAAATGAAGCGATTTCCCGTCAGAGACGGTGACAGTAATGTTCACCTTGTCTCCGGAATCTATATTTAAACTCAGCCGCATTAAATCAATCGTCTGATTAGCGGGAATAAAAAGTGTGTTTTGTTGCCGTGAAGAACTTTGCCCCCCCTGCCCCTGTCGCAAAGAGACAATCTGCACCTGACATTCACACGGTTCCGTCAGAATAACCTGCGGAATAATGGTGGTCATATTTCCCTGTTGCGATGTTTTAAACGTGATCTGACTGGAAAGCGCCGCGAGGAGAATTAAGGTATTCATGATGAACTCCCGAAAAAAAACAGGGCAAATGCCCTGTTTTTTGTAGCACAGACTGGAAATTAATACTGATGTGCAGTCGCGTGGTTGCCAAAACCAACCTGCTGAACAGTCACAGTGGATCCGGATGCGGTTTGATCAACAGCAGCACCGTTGCCACCACCGTACTGGCTAACGTTCATCACCGAGTGGTTACCATTCCACTGGTCAAGCGTTGCGCTGTTACCGAAACCATTCTGAGTCAGACTAATTGAGCTGTCATCAGAGCCCTGACCAACGTCAGCACCGTTACCGCCGCCACTCTGATTAATGGTCAGTGTGGAATTCCTCGCACTGGTTTGCAAAGCGAGAGCCGAGTTACCGCCACCGTACTGGTAAATGCTCAGCGTTGAATTTGGACCACTGTCATGACCACCGTGGCCATGCCCGTTACCCCAACCGCCTTGATTAATACTACCGGCCATAGCACTACCAGAAACTACGATTGCTGCAATTGCTGCCACTTTGATAAATTTCATGGTAAACCCCCATCGGATTGATTAAAGTCGCCGCTAAATAACTAACGCTGAATAACGCGAATCGCCATTTGCGACTGTCTCTGCACTACAACTGCGGTTTTCTGCGTACCGTACTGCGTAATATTTGCTCTATTACCCGACCCTTTTTGGATAATTTTCGCACTATTACCATACCCATCTTGCGTAATACCTGCATCATTCGCGCTACCGCTCTGATCGATCCAGGCAATATTATAAGTCCCTGATTGATCAACTCTCGCTCTGTTGCCTGCTCCATCCTGAGAAACAATGGACAATAATTTTGACCCGTCCTGGCGAACCTGAGCATCATTTAACATGCCCTGCTGACCAATAATGGCTGCCTGATTTAATGATGAACGACTTAATTCATTAACCGTGAAGTTATATTCAGCGTTAGCCAAATCTGAATCAGCCGCGATTACAAATCCAGGCGCACCCAGTAATGTAAACATCATAAATAACGATGTATTTTTCATGTTGTCACCCTGGACCTGGCTATTTGATAACGCCATAACCTTGTTACTGTGACTTCGTGTTAGAACGACTCGTAATTTGTTAACGCGTCGTTACGGTGATGAGTATGTCTGCCGAAACATTTTAAATATCTCACCCGCGTGGCTTATTTTTATTTATCACGTCACCTCAAAGTAGTAATTCCATGCAAAAAAACGTTATAGACCGGGGTTCTTATTTTTCTATTAAGCCTTTCTTAATAATCGATTGTGCAGCGGGACGAGAGGGGTAAAGCCCCCATGCAACGGACGCTAAACGAAACGCCAGGAGGACATTTTACACAACACGTGACACGAGACCTGTTTTCTTAAGACGCAGCCCCGTTCATTCCAGGACTTAGAAAATCTCTGTGACTCATACCTCTTCAAGGGAAGAAATAAATAATTAATATTCATAAAAATCAAATGATTATAAATATTTGTATGATTTTTAAAATCTGTGCAGGGTTATTTATATGTACAACTTTCTTATCATTCCACAACATTTAAAAGAGTCCATTTTAACAAATTAATATTCATTTTTACATCCTGTTACACGTTTAACACTTGCTTTAAAGTTAGTAATAGCTAGATTGAAATCAGATGTACGAAATTTGTTTTATATTTACCTCCTGCTGGAGGTTATGGTTTTTTTCTTCACACAGCAGTGCAACATCTGTCAGTACTTCTGGGGTCCTCTTTTTTATCTGGAGGACCGCTGTCAGGTGTCATAAAAAAGTGGGGTTTCATCATGTATAATGAAGTCCAAAGTTTACATGGTCATACGTTACTGTTGATCACAAAACCTTCGTTGCAAGCGACCGCTTTATTACAACATTTAAAGCAATCGCTGTCTCTGCACGGGAAATTACATAATATTCAACGTTCTTTTGATGATATTGCACCTGGCAGTATCATTCTGATTGATATGATGGAAGCGGATAAAAAGCTTATCCATTACTGGCAAGATAATTTAAGCAGGAAAAACAATAATATCCGCGTGTTATTATTGAATACCCCTGATGAGTATCCCTTCAGAGATATTGAAAGCTGGCCGCATATCAATGGTGTGTTCTATATCACGGAAGAAGAAGATCGGCTGGTCGAAGGTCTGCAAGGTATATTGCGCGGCGAGTGTTATTTTTCGCAAAAACTTGCCAGCTACCTCATCACGCACTCCGGAAATTACCGCTATAACAGTTCAGAGTCAGCGCTGCTAACGCACCGTGAGAAAGAGATCCTGAACAAATTGCGCATTGGTGCTTCAAATATTGAAATCGCCCGTTCGTTATTTATCAGCGAAAATACGGTAAAGACGCACCTTTATAATCTTTTCAAGAAGATAGCTGTTAAGAACCGAACTCAGGCTGTTTCATGGGCAAACGATAACCTCAGGCGTTAATCAAATGAAACGCACGTTGAGTTGGATCGCCGCAGCGAGTTTCATGCTCGCTGCCGGGAACGTACGGGCCGTCGAGGTCGAAGTTCCCGGATTGTTAACAGACCACACTGTCTCCTCGGTCGGGCACAATTTTTATCGTGCATTCAGTGACAAATGGGACAGTACATTTACTGGAAATATAACAATCAACGAGCGGCCCAGTGCACGATGGGGAAGTTGGATAACAATAACGGCTAATCAGGACGTTATTTATCAAACATTTTTATTCCCCACGAAAATAGACTTCGATAAAAACGTAGCCTTAGCACTGGCTCAATCAGAAGATGCTATTAATCGCCTGCAAATTGATAAAGCGCTATTAAGCACCAGCGATTTAGCAAAAGACGAATTCTAGCGAACCTATATCCGGAGGCTGTCATGCGTATTGCATATGCAGTTGTTTCGATAATGCTAATAACCCCTATAAGCTGGGCCGGAAATATGACGTTCCAGTTCCGTAACCCTAACTTTGGCGGTAATCCCAATAATGGGGCGTTTCTGTTGAACGAAGCCCAGGCGCAAAACTCCTATAAGGATCCCAGCTTTAAGGATTTTAGCGTCGATACCCCATCGGCACTGGACAACTTCACGCAGGCTATCCAGTCGCAGATTTTGGGAGGGTTGCTGACCAACATTAATACCGGCAAACCCGGCCGAATGGTGACCAACGACTTCATTGTCGACATCGCCAACAAGGACGGACAACTCCAGTTGAACGTTACCGATCGAAAAACCGGGAAAACCTCCACCATTCAGGTTTCCGGTCTACAAAGTGATTCAACGAACTTTTAAACAACAACGAAATAAGGACAACGATCATGCAGCGCTTCCTGATATTTGTTGCAGTGTGCTTATTGAGCGGTTGTTTAACTGCTCCACCTAAAGAAGCTGCAAAACCAACATTAATGCCTCGGGCTCAAAGCTATCGTGATTTAACACATTTACCTGCGCCGACCGGTAAAATATTTGTCTCGGTTTACAACATTCAGGATGAAACGGGACAATTTAAACCTTATCCGGCAAGTAACTTCTCTACGGCAGTGCCACAGAGCGCCACCGCCATGCTGGTGACCGCCCTGAAGGATTCGCACTGGTTTATTCCTCTGGAACGTCAGGGTCTCCAGAACCTGTTAAATGAACGGAAAATTATTCGCGCTGCGCAGGAAAATGGCACCGTCGCGAATAATAACCGCATGCCGCTGGAATCACTGGCCGCGGCGAACGTCATGATCGAGGGATCGATTATTGGTTATGAAAGCAACGTTAAATCGGGTGGTGTGGGCGCGCGTTACTTTGGTATCGGTGCTGATACGCAATATCAGCTCGACCAAATCGCCGTAAACCTGCGTGTCGTCAACGTCAGCACGGGCGAAGTGCTCTCTTCGGTAACGACCAGCAAAACCATTCTTTCTTATGAAGTGCAGGCCGGGGTTTTCCGCTTCATCGATTACCAGCGTTTGCTGGAGGGTGAAATCGGGTATACCTCTAACGAACCGGTCATGATGTGTCTGATGTCAGCCATAGAAACCGGAGTAATCTTCCTGATTAATGATGGTATCGATCGTGGATTGTGGGACCTGCAGAACAAAGCAGAGGCGCAAAACCCGATACTGGTTAAATACCGCGATATGTCGGTGCCTCCGGAATCCTGACAGGAAGCGCATAAAAAAGGCGAGATCATCATCTCGCCTTTTTTTATTCGCTTACCGCACTGATGTTTTGCGCTTTATCCCGTCTGGCGGCCAGCCAGAGGCCGCTGTTCTTCATGGCATAGCCAAACACCAACCCCAGCATTAGCGAGGGAAGCACCAGTGCCCAGTCCCCCTGCCCTGCAAACGTCGCGCATGCGCCCATAAAGGTACCGGGTACAAACGACAGCAGCATATGCTTTGCCTGGATACACATCAAAAACGCGACTACGCCGGTCATGATATAGCCCAGGATCTCCAGATGCGGGGCCAGCGCGCTGCCCTTCATAATCACAAGTGCCCAGATAACACCGCTCATCAGGGTACAGCCAGAGATAAAAAGCCCTTTTACGCCGCCCTGCGGGCAGGCAAAGTAGGCCGTACAGCCCAGAAACCCGGCCCAGCTGAGCAATCCGAGAGAGACCGCCACCCATCCCCATAGTCCGGAGAGAATGCCTGTCGTTAATGCGATACACAGTAATATGTTCATGGTGCGCATCTTAGCAGAAGCGCGCCATGGAAATGAGATCAGATGCACATTACGTGCAAGATGAAATGTATGGTTGCAGAATTTATGTGACCTAAATCACTCTTCATCCTCTTCTTCCAGCTCATCCCACATTGCCGCAATGGCGTCGCGGGTCAGCGGAGCCAGCGTTCTCCAGAACGGCGAGGTCGCATGTGCTTCAACTTTGCCGAGGAAAGTACCGCACCACGGCAGCAGATACGCTTCGAAGAGCGTTTCGATAGCCTCGTTCTCATCATCAGCGGCGTGATCTTCAATCCAGGATGCAGCCAGCAGCAACGTTCCGATATGGTCCGCAGGGGTATCCGTCAGCGGCATTCCGCGTTCAGAGAGAAACGCGCGCACTTCCGCTTCCGTCGCCCCTTCCTGCCAGGCTGAACGGTACGGCGAAACGCGGCATTCGTCGCCAATAAACAGTGCGTTGTAATCCGTTGAAATCTGATGCATATCGCAACTTTTTTGCAGACGCTCCAGCAACTCATCCTGTTCCAGCGGCCAGTTTTGCGCCAGTTTCCCTTCACGAATCAGGGTAAAGAGTGGAACCAGCAGCGGGTCTTGCGGCTGACGATAGAACAGCGTACCCAGCACGCGGCAAAGGATGGAAAACTCATTCATTTTTTTATTCCATTACACAATTAAAGATCGGCAAATTCATCAATCGGATCCATTCCACGTGACTCGAGGAAATCAAGCATGCGGCGTGGGGTAACGTTAAGGATCCTGTCTTCCGGGAAATCCACGTCATTCAGTATTTTCAGGCATTCACTAAAATCACCCAGCGTAAACGCGGTATGGGAATCGGAACCCAGCGCCACCATGCCACCGGCATCCCGCACTGCTGCTGCAACGGCGCGACAGTTTGCTTCACTGCCCTTACGCGAGTGAACAAAAGAAGAGTTATTGATCTCCAGCGCCACGCGGTGTTTCGCTGCCGCCTGGGCAACAGCCTCGATATCAATCGGGTATTTAGGATTACCCGGATGAGAAATAATGTGCACGTTGCCGCTGGCTATAGCAGCAATCATCGCTCGGGTGTTCGTCTCTTTATCCTGCGGCGCGAAAACCGGCTCGTGGAAACCGGCAAGGATCAGATCCAGAGAGGTCAGCATCGGTCCGGTACAGTCGATTTCACCGTCTGTATTTTTAATGTTTGCCTCGATGCCGCGCAGTATCCCAATACCGTCCACCAGACGTGGCCAGATCCGCATATTCACAAAATGCCAGTAGTGCGGCGCATCTGCCATGTCCGGGCCGTGATCGGTAATCGCAAAAAGCGTAATGCCCTTGCGTTTCGCTTGCGCGATATAATCATGGAGGTTGCTATACGCGTGGGTACTGGCGACGGTGTGCATATGCAGGTCAACGGGATACATCTTTCTCTCCTCTGCGGTTTTTCCAAAGGATAGCAGTTATCTGCAGCGAATATTAGCAAAAACCCGGCTAACGCCGGGTTTCACTCAGTAGCCGCGCTGTCTGTCGACCTGTCCGGTTACCGGATGGCCCTGCTCCATCTCACTGATGGTGTGGGTAATATAGGCCACAGCTTCCGCCGGACGCGTGACCGCTGCAATGTGCGGCGTCATCGCCACACGCGGATGTGCCCACAGCGGGCTTTCTGCCGGTAACGGCTCGCGGCTGTACACATCCAGCATCGCCCCTTTCAGTTTTCCGCTGTTCAGCGCCTGCAGCAGATCGGACTCAACAAGGTGTACCCCGCGCGCCAGGTTCATTACGTAACTCTGGTCAGCCAGTTGATTAAGCAGTGCACCATTGATAATCCCCACCGTTTCGGCCGTATTTGGCAGCAGGTTGATGAGCACGCGCGTACCGTTCAGGAACGCAGGAAGCTCATCAGCGCCGGCAAAACTTTCTACGCCCGGATAATCCTTGCGGCTACGGCTCCAGCAGCGCAGTGGGAAGCCCCACGGGGCAAGTGCTTCAGCGACTTTTGAGCCGAGCACGCCAGCCCCGAGGATACCAATGGTAAAATCTTCTCGCTGATAATCCGGCAGCGGTTCCCAGTGGGATTGCTGTTTTAGTGCCTGATAGTCGTCGAAGCGGCGGAACCAGTGCAGCACCTGGCTGACAGCATACTCCTGCATTTGCTGGCCCATGCCGGTATCTTCCAGACGGAAAAGAGGGATCTCTTCCGGCAGCATTTCAGGGTGTGCTTTCAGTTTGCTCAGAATCGAATCCACGCCGGCGCCCAGTGCAAAAACGGCCTTCAGTTTACGGCCCTGGAGCATTTCTACCGGCGGATGCCAGACCAGCGCGTAGTCAGCATGTTCGTTATCACCACGTTTCCACTCACGCACGCGCGCCCCGGGCAATGCCGCCGAAAGTGCCTTAATCCAGTAAGCAGTATCAAAAGTGGGGTGATAGAAGATTATATCCATAGTCATTCCTGCCTTTTATTGCGCTGTTTTGTGTTCATTTTCAACTGGATTGCCAGCATAACAAATTTTTCCCGCCACCGCGTTGTTGATAAAAAAGGCGCTTTCAGCACATTTAAAAGCCATGTTGACTGAAGTTTGTCTAAATGCACTGATTTACTGAAAAAGTGAGTTGACGCCAGTTCGGCTTTTCCTTACATTAGCGCCCGTCCCGGCAACAACGGGATGACAATATGGTGAGGTGTCCGAGTGGCTGAAGGAGCACGCCTGGAAAGTGTGTATACGGCAACGTATCGGGGGTTCGAATCCCCCCCTCACCGCCATATTTAAGATGAGAGCTCGTACGAAAGTACGGGCTTTTTTCTTTTATATTCCCCGGACAGGGGGGATGAGAATCCCCGACCGGGGTTCGACAACGGGCGACAGCCAGTTGGACAGACTGCGCGCGCAGCGAACAGGCTGCCCACAGGGCGAGCGAAGCGAGTCAATCCCCCCTTCACCGCCATATTCAAGATGAGAGCGCGTACGAAAGTACGGGCTTTTTTCTTTTATATCCCCCGGACAGGGGGGATGAGAATCCCCGACCGGGGGTCGACAACGGGCGACAGCCAGTTGGACAGACTGAGCCCGCAGCGAACAGGCTGCCCACAGGGCGAGCGACGCGAGTCAATCCCCCCCTCACCGCCATATTCAAGATAAGAGCTCGTACGAAAGTACGGGCTTTTTTCTTTTATATTCTCCGCCCGTGCAGCATGAGGCCTTGTGTGGTGTAAGATCCTCACCCTCGCTCCAGGGGAGAGGGAAAGATTAATCTTCCACCATCCGCGCATACTCTTCGGTAAGAAAATCCACCAGTGCCCTGACAGACGGGAGTAACCCGCGTCTTGAAGGATACACAGCATGAATCACCTCACGTCGTGGCTCCCAGGCATCAAGTACGCGAATGAGGTCCCCTGACGCAAGCTGATCTTTCACCATCAATATCGGCAACTGCACCACGCCGATACCCGCTATAGCCGCTTCACGCAGCGCCAGCATATCGGTAGTGATCAGGCGAGGATGGTAATGGATTTCCGCCTTCGCCCCTTCGGGTCCGCTCAGTTCCCATTTATGGATGTGTTTACCCTCGTTCGTGCTTAATCCAGGCCAGGCACTGAGTTCAGAGGGCACCAACGGTTTACCCATCCGCTGTATCAACGCCGGTCCGGCGACCAGACAATGTCCCCGGTCAGCCAGTACCCTTAACACCAGATCGCTGTCATCGAACGGACGCGGGCGCACGCGAATCGCGACATCAATCCCCTCCCCCACCAGGTCTACCCGCCGGTTGGTTGCCTCAAGCTGCAGCGCGATCCCTGGATAGCGCGCCATAAATCTCGCCAGCATCGGGCCAACATGGACATGCAACAATGTTATCGGGCAGGTGATCCTGACAATACCGCGCGGCTCAGCCTGTAACGCGGCCACCGCCTCCTCAGCAGCTTCTGCTTCCACCATCATCGCTTTACAGTGCTGATAGAAGGTCTGGCCAACTTCTGTCACCGTAAACTGCCGCGTTGTGCGATGTATTAACCGCACGCCAAGCCGCTCTTCCAGCTGAGCTATCCGGCGGCTTAGCCGGGACTTCGGCAAATCGAGCGCACGCCCCGCTGCAGCAAAACCACCGTAGTCGACCACCTTCACAAACCAGACGAAGTCATTGAGATCCTGCATAAATCCTCATCGTTCTATTTTTAGAACAGTGAATGCCATTTTCACTATCTACCGGGATATTAACGCTAAATATAAGCTAATTACATCAACAACGCTTCAGGAGTTCATCATGAAAAACGTAACAGGCGTGTATACCGCTCCCCGTCAACACTGGGTTGGTGATGGTTTCCCGGTACGTTCAATGTTTTCTTACCAGACACACGGCGAGCCGCTCAGCCCGTTCTTGCTGCTGGACTACGCCGGGCCATACACCTTCCCGGCGGATGGGGCAAAGCGCGGCGTCGGCGAGCATCCGCACCGGGGTTTCGAAACGGTCACCCTCGTCTATTCCGGCGAAGTTGAACATCGCGATTCCACCGGCAGAGGCGGCGTAATAGGCCCCGGGGACGTGCAATGGATGACGGCGGGCGCTGGCATTTTGCACGAGGAGTTCCACTCCAGCGCGTTCGCGCAGAAAGGCGGTGAACTGAAAATGATGCAGCTGTGGGTCAACCTGCCTGCCAAAGACAAAATGGCGACGCCGGGCTACCAGAGCATCACTAAGACGGAAATCCCTGTGGTCACGCTGCCGGATAACAGCGGCTCGCTGCGGGTTATCGCAGGTCGCTACGAGGATGTTGCTGGCCCCGCGCACACCTTTTCGCCGCTAAACGTCTGGGACATCGCGCTCAATCAGGGTAGCCATCTCACGCTCAGTCAGCCGGAGGGATGGAGCACGGCGCTGGTTGTGATGGAAGGCACCATTACAGTGAACGGAACAGCCCAGGCAGGCGAGGCACAGCTGGTTGTATTAAGCCAGCAAGGCGACACACTCCATCTGGAAGCGAGCCTCGATGCCAAAGTCCTACTGATGGCCGGCGAACCGCTGAATGAACCCATCGTGGGCTATGGGCCGTTTGTGATGAACAGTAAAACCGAAATCGCGGAAGCCATTCGTGATTTCAACTCCGGCCGCTTCGGCCAGATCTGATGGTAATAAAGGAGAAGAAGATGTCTGCACCTGCAAATTTTAACAGCTCACGCCCGGTTATTGATGTAAACGATGCGGTGATGTTGCTTATCGATCACCAGAGCGGACTTTTCCAGACCGTGGGGGATATGCCAATGCCAGAGTTGCGCGCACGTGCTGCGGCGCTGGCAAAAATCGCTACCCTGGCGAAGATCCCGGTGATCACCACCGCTTCTGTTCCGCAGGGACCGAATGGCCCCCTTATCCCGGAGATCCACGCTAATGCGCCACATGCGCAATACGTTCCACGTAAAGGTGAGATCAACGCCTGGGATAACCCGGAGTTTGTGGCTGCGGTGAAAGCCACCGGGCGCAAAACGTTGATCATCGCCGGCACCATCACCAGCGTCTGCATGGCGTTTCCCTCTATTAGCGCAGTCGCGGAGGGTTATAAAGTGTTTGCGGTTATTGATGCCTCCGGCACCTACAGCAAAATGGCTCAGGAGATCACCCTGGCGCGCGTGGTCCAGGCCGGGGTGGTACCAATGGATACCGCGGCGGTTGCCTCTGAGATCCAGCGGACATGGAACCGGGAAGATGCAGCCGAGTGGGCTGAAGTGTATACCCATATCTTCCCTGCCTATCAGCTGCTGATCGAAAGCTATACCAGAGCACAAGAGGTGGTCAAAAACAGCGAAGTGCTCGATTCACAGCGTTAATCACCGGCTCCACGGTCAAAATGACGTGGAGCTGATTATTGCTTAACCGAACAAGCACTAAAGCAGAAAATCTGCTTGACCGTTTTAGCGCAACTCCCTATAGTAGCGCCCCGTTGCCCCCCAAGCGGTCAGGCAGCAAAACAATATGGTGAGGTGTCCGAGTGGCTGAAGGAGCACGCCTGGAAAGTGTGTATACGGCAACGTATCGGGGGTTCGAATCCCCCCCTCACCGCCATATTTAAGATGAGAGCTCATACGAAAGTACGGGCTTTTTTCTTTTATATTCCCCGGACAGGGGGGATGAGAATCCCTGACCGGGGTTCGACAACTGGCGACAGCCAGTTGGACAGACTGAGCGCGCAGCGAACAGGCTGCCCGCAGGGCGAGCGAAGCGAGTCAATCCCCCCTCACCGCCATATTTAAGATAAGAGCTCGTACGAAAGTACGGGCTTTTTTCTTTTATATCCTCCGGACAGGGGGGATGAGAATCCCCGACAGGGGGGATGAGAATCCCCGACAGGGGGTCGACAACGGGCGACAGCCAGTTGGACAGACTGAGCGCGCAGCGAACAGGCTGCCCGCAGGGCGAGCGAAGCGAGTCAATCCCCCCCTCACCGCCATATTTAAGATGAGAGCTCGTACGAAAGTACGGGCTTTTTTCTTTTATATTCCCCGGACAGGACGCCCGCACAAAAAACAAAGCCCGGTTTCCCGGGCCTTGAACACAACGGCTAACTCAATAGTACGCTTGCAGCGTGCGCTGGCAGAGCGCTGAACGCACGCAGTCTTCTTTCGTGAAGCGTACCACCCCAATCATCTCATCTTCCTCAAAACGTGACATGGCGTCGCTCAGTCCGGACTTCACGCCCGATGGCAGATCGCACTGGGTAATATCACCGTTGACGATGACCGTCACGTTTTCCCCGAGGCGCGTTAAAAACATCTTCATTTGCGCTGCGGTCACGTTCTGAGCCTCGTCAAGAATGACGACCGCATTTTCAAATGTACGTCCGCGCATATAAGCGAACGGCGCGATTTCCACCTTGCCAATCTCTGGTCGCAGACAGTACTGCATAAAGGATGCTCCCAGACGTTTCACCAGCACGTCATAGACGGGCCTGAAGTAAGGGGCAAACTTCTCTGAAATATCCCCGGGCAAGAAGCCAAGATCTTCATCAGCCTGCAGTACCGGACGGGTGACAATAATTCTCTCCACGTCTTTATGGATCAGCGCCTCTGCCGCTTTGGCTGCACTGATCCACGTTTTCCCGCATCCGGCTTCGCCGGTTGCAAAGATGAGCTGTTTACTCTCGATAGCATTCAGGTAGTGCGCCTGAGCCTCATTGCGCGCCACAATTGGAGAATTATCACGGCTGTCTCGGGCCATGCCAATTGCTTCTACGCCACTCATCTGCACAAGCGAGGTGACCGATTCTTCTTCACGCTGTTTATGACTACGTGAATCCCGTCTCAGCACACGTTTTGCTTCGCGACGAGCTTTGATCACTGCTTTTTGTCTTCCCATGGATAGCACCTTGAGTTGTTGGTATTCATCACACGTGCCAGTTTCAGCACGATTATGCGCACGAACATCAGAGGGTTGGCTTCCTTGTAAGCCATTGCTTGCTTTACCGGATGACGCAACAGAACGGCTACGCGCACCATTCTGCACGTCGGTCGAAAGAGATTCTTGAGTCGAGGGGGATAATTTTGTGGTGAGGAAATCGCTGCCGGAGTCTGAGCCTCCGCGCCGGGTGCTGCGGGTGTTGTGTTTACCATGTCCAGTACAGGACGCAACCATTCGCGATCTCCATAGTGATTCAGCATCACTGCCGGGAACTACCGCTGTCTTATCTTAAGTACATCAGGAGTTATCATAAATGCAACATTTATTTTACCTGAACGTAACTTTAAGACTGTCCCTACAGTGGAAATCAGTCTCATACAGGAATATTACAGAAATATAACAGCAGGACAGGCATATGAAAAAATAATGTCCCCGCGAATTATCGCAGGGACAATTATCAGGCTTCAATCAACCCTTGAGCGAGATAGGCGTTGCGATCGCGTGCGCCAGGCAGGGCAAAGAAATAACCGCCGCCGATGGGTTTAATGTACTCTTCCAGCGCTTCCCCGTTTAAGCGTTTCTGTACGGTCAGGAAGCCCTTCTCCAGGTCGTGCTGATAGCAGACAAACAGCAGCCCCATATCGAGCTGGCCGGCGTTGGTTACGCCAAGTGAATAGCTATATCCCCGACGCATCATCAGGCTGGATTGTGTCTCTTTGGTACGCGGATTGGCCAGGCGGATATGGCTGTCCAGTGCGATGACATCGCCATTCGGATCGCTGGCGTAGTCAGGCACATCATGCTCGTTCTTCATCCCGAGCGGAGCGCCACTCTGTTTATCGCGGCCAAAAATCGTCTGCTGCTCTTTGAGCGGCGTACGGTCCCAGAACTCCACGTGGAACTGAATAATCCGCACCGCCTGATAACTTCCCCCCACAGCCCATGCCGGCTCGCCCTGATCGGCCGTCACCCAGACCACCTCTTTCATGAGCGGGTCATTACGGCTGTCCGGGTTGGCCGTGCCGTCTTTAAAGCCCAGCAGGTTGACCGGCGTCTCTTTCCCTTTGCTGCGGGCGGCATGGTCAGAGATAAACCCTTCCCGCTTCCAGCGAACGCTCAGCAGGTCCGGCGTGTGCTTGATAATGTCGCGCAGCGCGTGGATCACCGTATCCTGGGTGTTGGCGCAAATCTGCAGGAGCAGATCGCCATGGCAGAGAGCAGCATCCAGAGAGTCATTCGGGAAACGCGTCATTTTCTGCAGCGCTTTTGGCTTCTGTTTTGCCAGCCCGTAGCGCGCATCAAACAGCGACTCACCGAGCGAAACGGTTATCGTCAGGTTATCCGGAGCGATAAATGCCCCGAGGATACCGGAGTCCATCGGCGGCAGACGCGGGTTAGGCGTGTCCGGCGCCGGACCACCGGCGGTGAGAAACGCGATGCGCGTCGTCAGCAGGCGGAACAAACGCTCAAGATCGGCTTTATCGCTTGCCAGCGAATCAAAAGCCACCAGCATCATGGAGGCCTGCTGTGGCGTCAAAATGCCCGACTGATGCTCGCCATAAAAAGGCTGCGTCTCCATGCGTGCATTGGGTGACAGCGTGCCGGGAGCACTTTGCGGTTTCGCCGCATGCGCCACCGGGCACCCTCCGGCCAGAGCAAGGGCGCCCCCCAGCGCCCCTACTCCTTTTAACAATCGACGACGTGAAGGTTCCACCACGTCGTGTTCATTCTGCTTGTTCATCGTGCTTAATCCAGACCCAGTACGCCACGCAGCAGGGAGAGATCTTCCGCCAGTGTAGTAATCGGGCCTTTCAGCGCGTTACGGTCGGCATCGGTCAGTTTATCGTAGGTTTCAAACCCGTCTTTGGTACGGTACTTCGCCAGAATGGTGTCGACTTTTTTGAAGTTGGCATCCACTTTCGCCAGCAGTTCGCTGTTATCTTTCTGCAGCTGAGGACGCAGCAGATCGACAATTTTCTGCGCGCCATCAACGTTGGCCTGGAAGTCCCACAGGTCGGTGTGGCTGTAACGGTCTTCTTCACCGCTGATTTTACTTGCCGCCACTTCTTCAATTAGACCCGCGGCACCACCCACCACTTTTGATGGCGGGAAGGCCAGCTCACTGATGCGTTTTTGCAGCTCAAGCACGTCACTGTTCAGCTGATCGGCATATTTATCCATCCCTTTGAGAGTGTTATCGCCAAACAGGGCTTTCTCCAGACGGTGGAAGCCGGTAAATTTCGGGTCGGCTGCTTTCTGCTCAAAATCATCTTCACGGGCATCAATGCTGCCATCCAGGTCAGAGAACAACTCGGCAATCGGTTCAATCCGCTCGTAATGCTGGCGGGTTGGCGCATACAGGGATTTCGCTTTCGCGATATCGCCCGCTTTCACCGCATCGGTGAAGGCTTTGGTACCGGTAGCCAGGTCCGCCGTCTCTTTGATGACATACGCTTTGTAAGCAGTAATCGCATCACCCAGGCTCAACAGAGCCGTGCCTTTTCCGGCGTCGGCCGTGGCATCGCCCTTCACGATAAGCTTGCCTTTAGGGTTCGTCAGCAGCCCGCAGGTCATCTCATATTCACCCGGCTGCAGGTTGGCGGTCATCTTCTGACTAAAGCCCGGCGCGATATTTTCACGCTCTTCCACCACCATGACGCCTTTCAGGATTTCCCACTCCAGCGCCTTCTGGCTGTGGTTCTGAATAATAAACTGGGTTTTGCCGCTGTTGACCGTGATGGTCATTGGCTCGCACTGCTTATCATTGACCGAAACCTTGACCTGCGGAACATCCGCCCCCCAGGCGGAAAATGCTGAAGCGAACAGCGCGGCAATGCCTGCGCATAACGCACTACGACGGAACTGAATTGCCATGACTCTTCCCTTTAAAAGTATGTTGTAACTAATGCAGTCAGATTACGGCGCAACGCGCGACGTCTGAGTGCCGGTGCGCGGCGGCATGGCAAACAGCACCAGCGCCGGAACCAAATAGATAAAGTACATCGCCACTTCGCTGACGCTCGGCGTTTCCTGGTAACCAAAAATACCTTCGAGCAAGGTACCGGTCAGGGAGTGCGTTGAGAGCACGTTACTGAGGTCGAACGCCACTTCCTGGAAGTGATTCCACAGGCCCGCTTCGTGGAAAGCGCGGATCGCTCCCGCCGCCAGCCCAGCGGCCACCAGCAGAATAAACAGGCTGGTCCATTTAAAGAACGCACCCAGGTTAAGACGAATGCCGCCCCAGTAGAGCAGGAATCCCAGCACCACCGCAGTGGCCAGACCCAGCATCGCACCCAGCGGTGGCCAGATCCCCACATCCTGCTGAAATGCCGCCAGCAGGAAGAAAACCGACTCCAGCCCTTCCCGCGCCACGGCGAAAAAGACCATCATGATCAGCGCCCAGCCGTGGTTATTGCCCTTTTGCAGGGCGTTATCCACCGCCTGCTCCAGCTGCACCTTCACGTTGCGGGACACTTTACGCATCCAGAACACCATCCAGGTGAGGATTACCACGGCAATGACGGCCACGATCCCTTCAAACAACTCTTGCTCTTTCTGGGGAAACTCACCGGTGGTTTCATTGATAAGAATGCCGAGGCCCAGACAGAGTGCTGCAGCGAGGAATACCCCAATCCACATGACACCAATCCAGCGTCCACGCTGGGTTCGCTTCAGATAACTGGCGATGAGGCTGACGATGAGGGCCGCTTCGAGACCTTCGCGTAACATAATGAGAAATGGAACAAACATGCCGACACCTTAAATGTTTATCGCGGTCAACTGATGCAAAGAAAGGTAAATTCTTGTGATAGTGATTATCATTACGCCAGCAAGAAAAACAAGCGAAATGTGTGTTGTTTTGATGACGAGTTGTAAACACCCAGCCTGGTAATAATTGCTGGCGTTATCGTTAAGTTTATAAGTTATAGCGAAAATGCCCATTTACGGTTAATCAGGGCTGTGGCTAAATATCTGCCTCAAAAACCAACTGAAAATTAACCATGTTTAACATTATCCATTTCCTGCTGGCGCTGGTGATTATTCTTGCGCTTGCCTGGCTGGTGAGTTTCGACCGCCGAAAAATTCGCATTCGTTTTGTTTTACAGCTGATTGTCATTGAAATAGCCCTGGCGTTCTTTTTCCTGCATGCCGAAAGCGGGCTGTTCATTATTAAATATGTCTCGGGATTCTTTGAGTCACTGCTGAAATTCGCGGCTGAAGGCACCAATTTCGTCTTTGGCGGGATGGGTGAAAAAGGACTGGCGTTCATTTTCCTCGGCGTACTCTGCCCGATTATTTTTATCTCCGCACTGATTGGTATTCTTCAGCACTGGCGAATTCTGCCGATTTTTATTCGGGTGATCGGGACACTGCTGTCAAAACTGAATGGCATGGGTAAGCTGGAATCGTTCAACGCGGTGAGCTCGCTGATCCTCGGACAGTCTGAAAACTTTATTGCCTACAAGGGTGTACTGGGCGACCTCTCCTCTCGTCGTCTCTTCACCATGGCGGCCACGGCCATGTCGACGGTATCCCTGTCGATTGTCGGTGCCTATATGACCATGCTCGACGCCAAATTTGTCGTTGCCGCGCTCATCCTGAACATGTTCAGCACCTTTATTATTCTCTCCATTATCAACCCGGCGCGCCCGGAAGCAGAGCCGGATATCAAGCTTGAAAAGCTGCACGAGTCCCAGAGCTTCTTCGAAATGCTTGGCGAGTATATTCTGGCCGGTTTTAAAGTGGCGATGATTATTCTGGCGATGCTGATTGGCTTTATTGCCCTTATTAGCGCCGTTAACGCCCTCTTCTCCAGCGTATTTGGTATGAGCTTCCAACAGATCCTGGGCTATGTATTTTACCCGCTGGCATGGCTGGTTGGTATTCCGCTGAGCGACGCGTTGAATGCCGGCAGTATTATGGCAACCAAGCTGGTCGCAAATGAATTTGTGGCAATGATTGAGCTGCAAAAAATTGCGCATCAGATGTCACCACGCGGACTGGGCATTTTGTCCGTTTTCCTGGTGTCGTTCGCTAACTTTGCCTCTATCGGCATTGTGGCCGGGGCGATCAAAGGCCTGAACGAGCAACAGGGGAACGTGGTATCACGTTTTGGCTTACGCCTGGTGTATGGCGCGACGCTGGTCAGTTTGCTGTCCGCCAGCTTTGCAGGACTGGTGCTGTAAGCGATAACGGCGGGTTCTCCCGCCGTTTTTCATTAAAACTGCACGCACACCGGCTGATCGACCCGCATCACCGACTCCTGCGCGAAGCGTGATTTATAAATACCGCGCAACGCTTCAATATTCTTCTCGCTCTGCGCATCTTTATCGTGGATCAGCATAAGCGCCTTACTCGGTTCACGCGCCACTTTCCCGTCGTTACCCAGCCACTGCCCGCGCGCATCAAAGACCGTCAGGCCATCGCGAAAACGCGGCGTCACGTCCTGGTCAACGAACTGCTGCCACTCGCCGGTGGTGATTTGCGCGCCTGCGGGACGGTTTAGCCCGAAATAGAGCGTGGTTTGCTGCATCTGGTTATCCGCTTTGCAGGTCTCCATCGCCGCGTGTTGCGACGGCACACTGCAGCCCGCCAGCATCAATAATGCCGCTGCCATTACCCCTGTTTTGATTGTCATGCTTCGCTATCCTCATTGTTATAAGCACAGCGATATCATCGTAAATTGCGGATTTTGGCAAGAAAAAAGCCGGGTAGCGCGCGCGCTTACCCGGCCTGTCTATCAGCGAAAAAAATTACTCAGCCTGCAGCTTTGACGGCGGTGCAGTGTGATAGTGTGCGTCTGCTTCAGCAAAACGTTTCTGCATTGAGGCAGAAGGCGCTTTACCCAGCAGGCTGAACACCACAATGCCGATACTGCCGAAGATGAAGCCCGGGATAATTTCGTACAGACCGAGCCAGGCGAACTGCTTCCAGACGATAACGGTAAGCGCACCGATAATCATCCCCGCCAGCGCGCCGTTGCGGGTCATGCGCGACCACAGCACCGAGAAGAGCACCACCGGACCAAACGCCGCACCAAAGCCCGCCCACGCGTAGCTCACCAGGCCCAGCACGCGGTTCTCAGGGTTTGCCGCCAGCGCAATGGCAATTAAGGCCACCACCAGCACCATGAAACGCCCCACCCATACCAGCTCTTTCTGGCTCGCATCTTTACGCAGGAACGCTTTGTAGAGGTCTTCGGTGATTGCACTTGAGCAGACCAGCAGCTGGCAGCTCAGGGTGGACATCACGGCCGCCAGGATCGCGGAGAGCAGAATACCGGCAATCCACGGGTTGAACAGAATGCCCGCCAGTTCGATGAACACACGCTCGGCATTCTGGTTTACTGCCCCTGCCTGCGCCGGGTTATTGTTGAAGTAAGCGATGCCGAAGAAGCCAACCGCACAGGCACCCGCCAGGCAGAGGATCATCCACGTCATACTGATACGACGGGCATGAACAATCGTGTGGTGAGAGTCAGCGGCCATGAAGCGCGCCAGAATGTGCGGCTGACCGAAGTAGCCCAGACCCCAGCCCATCAAAGAAACGATGGCGACAAAGTTCAGCCCTTTCAGCATGTCGACGTTTTCAATGCTCTTCTGCTTAATCACTTCCAGCGAATCAGCAAAGCCGCCGACGGTGAAGATGACAATGACTGGCGTCAGGATCAGAGCGAAGATCATCAGGCTCGCCTGCACGGTGTCAGTCCAGCTTACGGCCAGGAAACCGCCCACGAAGGTATAGAGAATGGTTGCCGCAGCACCGGCCCACAGCGCCGTTTCATAGCTCATGCCGAAGGTGCTTTCGAACAGGCGCGCACCGGCCACAATGCCAGAGGCACAATAGATGGTGAAGAACACGAGGATAACCAGCGCAGAGATAATGCGCAGCACGCGGCTGTTATCTTCAAAGCGTCCGGTGAAGTAATCCGGCAGGGTCAACGCATTGTTGTTGGCTTCGGTATGCACGCGCAGACGGCCTGCAACCAGCTTCCAGTTGATCCATGCCCCGACGGTCAGGCCAATGGCGATCCAGCTTTCAGATATACCGGAGATGAAAATCGCCCCCGGCAGCCCCATCAGCAGCCAGCCGCTCATGTCGGACGCGCCCGCAGAGAGTGCGGTGACCATCGGCCCTAAGCTACGCCCGCCCAGAATGTAGTCGTCAAAATTCTTTGTTGAACGCCATGCCAAAAACCCTATCAGGATCATGCCAAATATATAAACGAGAAATGTCACCAGCATCGGTGTGCTAATTGCCATTCAAATTCTCCAAAATGTCGAGCGACAACCGTCCGGGTTGCCTTGTTATGTCATCACCGGAACGTAGTGATGTGTGTATGTGTTTCTGTTGGCCGCGCGTATCCTGCCGTAAGCAGTGCTCGCACACAAACGATTTAACACTGCATTTACATCAAATTCATCCCTGGTTTTATACGTCTTTCGTATAGGTTGCACTCGCTCACGCTTTTACGGGTTGCACCTTTTAAAAGTGTTAAGTCCCGCATAAAAACAGGCCTCTCATCCAGAAGCCAGCACTTTTTTCCAGCTAACCATCTCTTAACAATCCATTCATTTTCCGGGTTGCAAACCAGGTCACATTTAACACGGTTGCACAAAGTTGCAACATGGTGGATATTTCACGCTATCGATAGCACACGACGACAGAACAACAGGAGCTTTGGCATGGGTATGACCACCATGGGGGTTAAGCTGGATGACGCAACCCGCGAACGGATTAAGACCGCAGCAACCCGCATTGACCGCACGCCGCACTGGCTAATCAAGCAGGCGATTTTTAACTACCTCGAAAGACTCGAAAGCGATGAGGGGCTGCCAGAGCTGCCCGCGCTGCTGGCGGGTGCAGCCAATGAAAGTGATGAGGTTTCCGCCGCTGCTGACGAAAACCATCAGCCGTTCCTTGAATTCGCCGAGCAGATCCTGCCTCAGTCGGTCAGTCGCGCCGCCATTACCGGTGCTTACCGTCGTGCCGAAACCGACGCCGTACCGATGCTGCTGGAGCAGGCCCGTCTGCCAGAAGCCATTGCCTCTCAGGCGCACAGCCTGGCGTATCAGCTTGCCGACAAACTGCGTAACCAGAAAAATGCCACCGGCCGCGCCGGAATGGTACAGGGTCTGCTGCAGGAGTTTTCCCTCTCCTCTCAGGAGGGCGTAGCGCTGATGTGTCTGGCGGAAGCGCTGTTGCGTATTCCTGACAAAGCCACCCGTGACGCACTGATCCGCGACAAAATCAGCAACGGTAACTGGCAGTCACACATTGGCCGCAGCCCGTCGCTGTTCGTCAACGCGGCGACATGGGGCCTGCTGTTTACCGGCCGACTGGTCTCGACCCATAACGAAGCCAACCTCTCCCGCTCCCTGAACCGCATCATCGGCAAGAGCGGTGAACCGCTGATCCGCAAAGGCGTGGATATGGCGATGCGCCTGATGGGCGAGCAGTTTGTTACCGGCGAAACCATCGCGGAAGCGCTGGCCAACGCCCGTAAGCTCGAAGATAAAGGTTTCCGCTACTCTTACGACATGCTGGGTGAAGCGGCGCTGACTGCCGCCGACGCGCAGGCTTATATGGTCTCTTACCAGCAGGCGATTCACGCCATTGGTAAAGCGTCAAACGGTCGCGGTATTTATGAAGGCCCGGGGATCTCCATCAAGCTCTCGGCCCTGCATCCGCGCTACAGCCGTGCGCAGTACGACCGGGTGATGGAAGAGCTCTATCCGCGCCTGAAATCCCTGACCCTGCTGGCGCGCCAGTACGACATCGGTATCAACATCGATGCCGAAGAGGCCGACCGCCTGGAGATCTCCCTCGATCTGCTGGAAAAACTGTGCTTCGAGCCGGAGCTGGCAGGCTGGAACGGAATTGGTTTCGTTATCCAGGCGTATCAGAAACGTTGTCCGTTCGTGATTGATTACCTGATTGACCTGGCAAGCCGCAGCCGCCGTCGCCTGATGATCCGCCTGGTAAAAGGCGCCTACTGGGACAGCGAAATTAAACGCGCCCAGATGGAAGGTCTGGAAGGCTATCCGGTCTATACCCGCAAGGTTTACACCGATGTCTCGTACCTTGCCTGCGCGAAAAAACTGCTCGGCGTGCCGAACCTGATTTACCCGCAGTTTGCCACCCATAACGCCCACACTCTGGCGGCCATCTACAGCCTGGCCGGTCAGAACTACTATCCGGGTCAGTATGAGTTCCAGTGCCTGCACGGCATGGGTGAACCGCTGTACGAGCAGGTCACCGGTAAAGTGGCGGATGGCAAACTGAACCGTCCGTGCCGTATTTATGCCCCGGTGGGCACCCATGAAACCCTGCTGGCGTACCTGGTGCGTCGTCTGCTGGAGAACGGGGCGAACACCTCCTTCGTTAACCGTATCGCCGATACCACCCTGCCGCTTGACGAGCTGGTTGCCGATCCGGTGCAGGCGGTTGAG
Source organism: Enterobacter sp. WPR_3_1 (assembly GCF_003635055.1). Lineage (NCBI taxonomy): Bacteria > Pseudomonadati > Pseudomonadota > Gammaproteobacteria > Enterobacterales > Enterobacteriaceae > Enterobacter > Enterobacter sp. WPR_3_1. The sequence continues at coordinate 170,481 of NZ_RBXU01000015.1, forward strand.
AAGATGGCGGCCCAGGAAGGTCAGATTGGCCTGCCGCATCCGAAGATCCCGCTGCCGCGTGAACTGTACGGCAAAGGTCGCGTGAACTCCGCGGGCCTGGACCTGGCGAACGAACACCGTCTGGCCTCCCTCTCCTCCGCCCTGCTCAACAGCGCGCTGCAGAAATGGCAGGCCAAACCGATTCTGGAGCAGCCCGTCGCTGATGGCGAAATGCAGCCCGTGATTAACCCGGCGGAGCCAAAAGATATCGTCGGCTACGTGCGTGAAGCAACCGAAGCAGAAGTGGATCAGGCGCTGGACAGCGCGGTGAATAACGCACCAATCTGGTTCGCGACGCCGCCGCAAGAGCGTGGCGCCATTCTGGAACGTGCTGCGGTGCTGATGGAAGACCAGATGCAGTCGCTCATCGGGATCCTGGTGCGCGAAGCAGGTAAAACCTTCAGCAACGCCATTGCCGAAGTTCGTGAAGCGGTCGACTTCCTGCACTACTACGCAGGCCAGGTTCGTGATGATTTCGATAACGAAACCCACCGTCCTCTCGGTCCGGTGGTGTGTATCAGTCCGTGGAACTTCCCGCTGGCGATCTTTACCGGCCAGATTGCCGCCGCACTTGCCGCAGGCAACAGCGTGCTGGCAAAACCGGCGGAGCAGACCCCGCTGATTGCCGCTCAGGGTATTAACATTCTGCTGGAAGCAGGCGTGCCTGCGGGTGTCATACAGCTGTTGCCGGGCCGCGGTGAAACGGTCGGGGCGAAACTGACCGCCGATAACCGTGTGCGCGGCGTGATGTTTACCGGCTCGACTGAAGTGGCCTCCCTGCTGCAGCGCAACATCGCCACCCGTCTTGATGCACAGGGGCGTCCAACGCCGCTCATCGCTGAAACCGGCGGCATGAACGCCATGATCGTCGACTCCTCCGCGCTCACCGAGCAGGTGGTGGTCGATGTTCTCGCCTCCGCCTTCGACAGCGCGGGACAGCGCTGTTCCGCCCTGCGCGTGCTGTGTCTGCAGGATGACGTGGCAGACCACACGCTGAAGATGCTGCGCGGCGCGATGGCCGAATGCCGCATGGGTAACCCGGGCCGTCTCACGACCGATATCGGGCCGGTTATCGACGCGGAAGCCAAAGCGAATATCGAAAACCACATTCAGACCATGCGCGCCAAAGGCCGTCCGGTCTTCCAGGCCGTGCGTGAAAACAGCGAGGATGCCCGCGAGTGGCAGACCGGCACCTTTGTGCCGCCAACGCTAATTGAACTGGCCAGCTTCGACGAGCTGAAAAAAGAGGTCTTTGGCCCGGTATTGCACGTGGTGCGCTACAACCGTAACAACCTCAACGAGCTGATTGAACAGATTAACGCCTCCGGCTATGGCCTGACCCTCGGCGTGCATACCCGCATCGATGAGACCATCGCTCAGGTGACCGGCAGCGCTAAAGTAGGCAACCTGTACGTGAACCGTAACATGGTCGGCGCGGTGGTGGGCGTACAGCCGTTCGGCGGTGAAGGTCTGTCAGGTACCGGTCCAAAAGCCGGTGGTCCACTCTACCTGTACCGTCTGCTGGCAAACCGTCCGGACAATGCGCTCGGCGTGACGCTGGCACGTCAGGATGCCGAACGTCCGGTGGACGCGCAGCTGAAGGCCGTGCTGACACAGCCGCTGGAGGCGCTCATCACGTGGGCAGAAACACGCCCGGAACTGCGCGCTGTCGCACAGCAGTATGGCGAACTGGCGCAGGCGGGTACCCAGCGCCTGCTGCCGGGGCCAACCGGTGAGCGCAACACCTGGACGCTGATGCCGCGCGAGCGTGTGCTGTGCGTGGCGGACAACGAGCAGGATGCGCTGGTCCAGCTGGCCGCCGCTGCTGCAACCGGTTGTGAAGTGCTGTGGCCGGAAGATGCACTGCATCGTGACCTAGCGAAACAGCTGCCGAAAGCGGTCTCTGCCCGCATTCATTTTGCGAAGCCCGATGCCCTGCTGACTCAGCCGTTTGATGCCGTTATCTATCACGGTGACTCCGACCAGCTGCGCGAACTGTGCGAGCAGGTGGCGGCCCGCAGCGGTGCGATTGTTTCGGTACAGGGCTTTGCCCGCGGCGAAACCAGCCTGCTGCTGGAACGTCTGTACGTTGAACGCTCGCTCAGCGTGAACACCGCGGCGGCGGGCGGTAACGCGAGCCTGATGACAATCAGTTAATCGTGTAAAATATCCCCGGTGGCACTACGCTTACCGGGGTGACAAAATAACCCAGGGCCGGATAAGCACAGCGCATCCGGCTTTTTTGCATGGAGGGTATGATGAAAAGATATCTGATCGCGGGGGCTGCATTGCTGCTGAGCGCGAACGCGCTGGCAGAAGAGTGCGCAAATGCGACCACCCAGCTTGAAATGAACACCTGTACGGCGCAGCAGTACCAGGCAGCCGATAAAAAACTGAATCAGACGTATCAGGCTGCCATCAAACGCGCAGAAGCCCCACAGCGTGAGCTTCTGAAAAAGGCACAGCAGGCGTGGATTGCCCTGCGCGATGCCGACTGCAACTTTATCGGGTCGGGTACTGAGGGAGGCAGCGTCCAGCCGATGATCATCAGCCAGTGCCTGAGCGAAAAAACCGTTGAGCGTGAAGCGTTTCTTGCCTCACTGATGCAGTGTGAAGAGGGCGATTTAAGCTGCCCTCTTCCGCCGGGAAACTAACGCACGCGGATCCCTTCAATGATCATCTGCTGAACGTTTTCCAGCGTGCTGTGGAAAAACGCCTCATCCTGGAGCGTCTTACCGGTTACCGCTTCAACCTGGGCCGCAAAGTCAGCGTAATGCTGAGTGGAGGCCCAAATCATAAAGATCAGATGATGCGGGTCAACTGGAGCCAGCTTCCCGCCCGCCACCCATCCGGCAATAATGGCCGATTTCTCGTCAACCAGCTGTTTTAAATCCCCGGTCAGTTCCGCCTGCAACAGCGGTGCGCCCTGCAGCATCTCCAGGCAGAACAGCCGTGACGCCTGCGGATAATCACGCGACACCTCCAGCTTCAGGCGAATGTACTCCCTGATCGCCACCAGCGGGGCAAGCTCTTCGCGAAACGCCTTGAGCGGCGCCAGCCAGATATCGAGGATCTGCTGCATCACCGCAATATAAAGCGCTTCTTTCGACGGGTAGTAGTAGAGCAGATTCGTTTTCGACACCCCGGCCTGTTCCGCCACCTGCTCAAGACGCGTGCCATGAATACCAAACTGCGAAAAGGTCTCCAGCGCCGCACCGAGGATGGCCTGCTTCTTCGCACTGACCGCCTGCGAACGTTTACCGGGTGTTTTCACTGCACCTTGTGTCATTCCCGCTCTCCATATTTTGCGTTGCCATCAGCATAGCAAAACCCCTCACCGACCACGACACTCTGCACTCCGATCGCGCATGAATGCCTGTTTTCTGTGCAATGTTTTTGACCATTTAGTCCACATTTGCATACCTCAATTAACCAACCATTGATTAACACATTAATAACAAAGCCATTTTCAAAACTGGCATTGCCTTTGCAAAACCCTTTTTACCTGCAACGTCGTAAAGAGAGGTTCGTGATGAAAATTGGCGTATTTGTACCTATCGGCAACAACGGCTGGCTAATCTCGACCACCGCCCCGCAATACATGCCTACTTTTGAGCTGAATAAAGCTATCGTGCAGAAGGCGGAGCACTACCATTTCGATTTTGCGCTTTCGATGATCAAACTGCGGGGTTTCGGCGGCAAAACCGAATTCTGGGATCACAACCTGGAGTCCTTCACCCTGATGGCCGGGCTGGCAGCCGTCACCTCGCGCATTCAGATCTACGCGACGGCCGCCACCCTCACCCTGCCGCCGGCGATCGTTGCCAGAATGGCCTCCACCATCGACTCCATCTCCGGTGGTCGCTTTGGCGTTAACCTGGTTACGGGCTGGCAAAAACCTGAATATGAGCAGATGGGGATCTGGCCGGGCGACGAGTATTTCTCCCGCCGCTACGACTACCTGACCGAGTATGTGCAGGTGCTGCGCGACCTCTGGGGCACCGGCAAAAGCGACTTCAAAGGTGACTACTTCACCATGAACGACTGCCGCGTCAGCCCGCAGCCTTCCGCCCCGATGAAAGTGATCTGCGCCGGGCAGAGCGACGCAGGAATGGAATTCTCCGCTAAATACGCCGACTTCAACTTCTGCTTTGGCAAAGGCGTGAATACCCCAGCCGCCTTCGCCCCGACCGCGGCACGCATGAAAGAGGCCGCGGACAAAACCGGTCGCGATGTGGGTTCCTATGTCCTGTTTATGGTCATTGCCGACGAAACCGACGACGCCGCCCGCGCGAAATGGGAACGGTATAAGGCGGGCGCGGACGATGAAGCGCTGAGCTGGCTCACCGAACAGAGCCAGAAAGATACCCGTTCCGGCTCGGACACCAACGTCCGTCAGATGGCCGACCCGACCTCAGCAGTCAACATCAACATGGGCACGCTGGTCGGTTCCTATGCCAGCGTCGCCAGAATGCTCGATGAAGTGGCCGCCGTGCCCGGAGCGGAAGGCGTGCTGCTGACCTTCGATGAGTTCCTGACCGGTGTGGAAACATTCGGCGAGCGCATTCAGCCGCTGATGCAGTGCCGCGCCCACATTCCTGCCATCACAAAGGAGGTCGCGTAATGACCACGCTTGCAGCACGTCCGGAAGCCATCACCTTTGCGCCGCACCAAAGCGCCCTGATTGTGGTGGATATGCAAAACGCCTATGCCAGCCAGGGCGGCTATCTGGATCTGGCGGGATTTGACGTCTCCGCCACCCGACCGGTGATTGAGAACATTAAAACCGCAGTCAACGCAGCCCGCGCGGCAGGCATGCTGATCGTCTGGTTCCAGAACGGCTGGGACGATCAATATGTGGAGGCCGGTGGCCCGGGCTCTCCCAATTTCCATAAATCGAACGCCCTGAAAACCATGCGCAAACGGCCCGAACTGCAGGGCACACTGCTGGCGAAAGGCAGCTGGGATTACCAGCTGGTGGATGAGCTGGTGCCAGAGGCAGGCGATATCGTGCTGCCCAAACCGCGCTACAGCGGCTTTTTCAACACCCCGCTCGACAGCCTGCTGCGCAGCCGGGGGATCCGTCATCTGGTCTTTACCGGCATCGCTACCAACGTCTGCGTGGAATCCACCCTGCGCGACGGCTTCTTCCTGGAATATTTTGGCGTGGTGCTGGAAGACGCCACCCATCAGGCCGGGCCGGCGTTTGCGCAGCAAGCGGCCCTGTTCAACATCGAAACCTTTTTTGGCTGGGTCAGTAACGTCGCGGATTTTTGCGACGCTCTGAATCCACCGTTAGCCCGTATTGCCTGAGGAACAAGACCATGCCGAAATCCGTGATTATTCCGCCAGGAACCAGTACCCCGATTGCCCCGTTCGTGCCCGGCACGCTGGCCGATGGTGTGGTGTATGTATCCGGCACGCTGCCGTTTGATCAGCACAATAACGTGGTCTACCCCAACGACCCAAAGGCGCAAACCCGCCACGTGCTGGAGACGATCAAAAAAGTGATCGAAACAGCGGGTGGCACAATGGAGGATGTGACGTTCAACAGTATCTTTATCACCGACTGGAAAAACTACGCCGCGATTAACGACATTTACGCCGAGTTCTTTCCAGGTGATAAACCGGCCCGGTTCTGCATTCAGTGTGGGCTGGTGAAGCCAGATGCGCTGGTTGAAATCGCAACCGTTGCACACATCGCAAAGTGAGGCGGCCATGAAGCTCTCTGTCTCACCTCCCCCTTACGACGGCGCGCCCACGGTTGTCCTGATTGCCGGGCTTGGCGGGGGCGGCAGCTACTGGCTACCGCAGCTTGCCGTCCTGGAGCAAGAGTACCAGGTGGTGTGCTACGACCAGCGCGGGACGGGCAATAATCCCGACGTGCTGCCGGAAGCCTACAGCCTGGCGATGATGGCCGACGAGCTGGCCCGGGCGCTGAATGCCGCCGGGATCGTTCGTTACTGCGTCGTGGGTCATGCGCTGGGGGCGCTGATCGGCCTGCAGCTGGCGCTCGACCACCCCGATGCCCTCAGCGCGCTGGTGTGCGTGAACGGCTGGCTCACTCTGAATGCACATACCCGACGCTGTTTCCAGATCCGCGAACGCCTGCTTCATGCAGGCGGCGCACAGGCATGGGTAGAGGCGCAGCCGCTGTTTCTTTACCCGGCCGACTGGATGGCCGCCCGCGCGCCGCGCCTGGAGGCCGAAGAGGCCCTGGCACTGGCCCACTTCCAGGGCAAAAACAACCTGCTGCACAGGCTGAATGCCCTGAAGAAAGCGGACTTCAGTCGCCATGCGTCACGCATTCACTGCCCGGTACACCTCATCTGCTCCGCCGACGATCTGCTCATCCCTGCGGTCTGTTCCACTGAGCTGCAGGCGGCCATCCCCGGCAGCCACAAGGTGGTGATGCGCCAGGGCGGGCACGCCTGCAACGTCACCGAGCCAGAAACCTTTAATACGCTGCTGCTGAACGGGCTTGCCAGCCTGCTGCACAGCCCTGAACCCGCTTTATAAGGAGCCCTGATGAGCGAAGCGATTACCCCTGGCGCGCTGGCATCACTGTTTACCGGCGCACGCACCCATAACGGCTGGCAGGCGATCCCCGTCAGCGACGAGACGCTGCGCGAGATCTACGACCTGATGAAATGGGGTCCCACGTCCGCCAACTGCTCGCCAGCGCGGATTGTGTTTGTACGAAGTGCAGAGGGAAAAGAAAAACTGCGCCCGGCGCTTTCCAGCGGCAACCTGGAGAAAACCCTTACCGCCCCGGTCACGGCGATTGTCGCCTGGGATAGTGAATTTTATGAACGCCTGCCCGCCCTGTTCCCCCACGGGGATGCGCGGAGCTGGTTTACCTCAAGCCCGGCGCTTGCCGAAGAGACCGCCTTTCGCAACAGCGCGATGCAGGCGGCTTACCTGATTTTCGCCTGTCGGGCGCTGGGGCTCGATACGGGCCCGATGTCAGGCTTTGATCGCCAAAAAGTCGACGACGCGTTTTTCACCGGCACGTCGCTAAAAAGTAATCTGCTTATCAATATTGGCTATGGCGATACCAGCAAACTCTACGGCCGTTTGCCGCGTCTGGCCTTTGAAGACGCATGCGCACTGGCATAAGGAGCCATCATGATGACACCCGATAAACAAACCTTCCGTGATGCCATGGCCTGCGTCGGTGCGGCGGTCAATATCATCACCACCGACGGTCCTGCCGGGATGGCGGGCTTCACCGCCAGCGCGGTGTGCAGCGTAACGGATTCACCGCCCACGCTGCTGGTATGCCTGAACCGTGGCGCATCCGTCTGGCCGACCTTCAGTGAAAACCGCACCCTGTGCGTCAATACCCTGAGCGCTGGACAAGAGCCGCTATCAAACCTGTTTGGGGGGAAAACCCCGATGGACGAGCGCTTCGCCGCCGCGCGCTGGGAGATCGGCGAAACGGGTTGCCCGCGTCTGGAGGAGGCGCTGGCCTCGTTTGACTGCCGTATCAGCCAGGTGGTGAGCGTGGGCACGCACGACATCCTGTTCTGCGACATCGTTTCGATTATTCGCCACCCCGCGCCGCAAGGGCTGGTGTGGTTTGACCGCGGCTATCACGCGCTTATGCGACCCGCCTGTTAACCCTCCTTAAGGAGTCAGCTCATGGCAATGTTCGGTTTTCCCCACTGGCAGTTGAAATCGACCTCTACGGAACCTGGCGTGGTCGCGCCGGATGAAAGGCTCCCGCTCGGGCCAACTTTAGTGATGGGGGTTCAGCACGCGGTCGCGATGTTCGGCGCAACGGTGCTGATGCCCATGCTGATGGGGCTTGATCCCAATCTGTCCATTCTGATGTCGGGTATCGGTACCCTGCTGTTCTTTTTCATCACCGGCGGGCGCGTGCCCAGCTATCTTGGTTCCAGCGCTGCGTTTGTCGGCGTGGTCATCGCCACCACCGGCTTTAACGGTCAGGGCATCAACCCGAATCTGAGCGTCGCGCTCGGCGGCATTATCGCCTGCGGGCTGGTCTACACGCTGATTGGCCTGGTGGTCATGAAGGTCGGGACACGCTGGATAGAGCGGATGATGCCTCCCGTCGTCACCGGGGCAGTGGTAATGGCAATTGGTCTGAACCTTGCGCCAATAGCCGTCAGAAGTGTTTCCGGTTCGCCCTTTGAAAGCTGGATGGCGGTGATCACGGTACTCTGCATTGGCCTGGTGGCGGTGTTTACGCGGGGTATGATCCAGCGACTGTTGATCCTGGTGGGGTTAATCGTTGCCTGTCTGGTGTACGCCCTGCTGGCAAACGTCTTCGGTCTGGGCAAGCCGGTTGATTTTACGCTGCTGCATAACGCCGCCTGGTTCGGCCTGCCGCAGGTGACGTCTCCGGTCTTTAACACGCAGGCGATGATGTTAATCGCGCCGGTTGCGGTGATCCTGGTGGCAGAAAACTTAGGCCATCTGAAAGCCGTTGCGGGTATGACCGGACGCAGCATGGACCCCTACATGGGCCGCGCCTTTGTCGGCGACGGTCTGGCTACCATGCTCTCCGGCTCGGTCGGCGGCAGCGGTGTAACGACCTACGCTGAAAATATTGGCGTGATGGCAGTGACCAAAGTTTACTCCACCCTGGTCTTCGTGGCGGCAGCGGTGATGGCGATGCTCCTCGGGTTCTCACCGAAATTCGGCGCGCTGATCCACACCATTCCCGCGCCGGTGATTGGTGGGGCATCGATTGTGGTATTTGGTCTGATTGCCGTTGCCGGGGCACGCATCTGGGTGCAGCATCGTGTCGATCTGAGCCAGAACAGCAACCTGATTATGGTGGCGGTCACGCTGGTGCTGGGGGCGGGAGATTTTGCCCTGACGCTGGGCGGCTTCACTATTGGTGGGATTGGCACCGCAACCTTTGGCGCAATCCTGCTTAACGCCCTGCTGAGCCGCCGGGAAGCGGCCGCACCGCAGGGCGACGTGGTACATCAGGACTCTTGATTTATCGCAGCGCTGTCACGCTCAGGCAGCGCTTTTTTCTTCCGTTTCAGCTTCAGCTCACTCACCAGCACGCCGGCGACAATAAACGCCGCCCCCACCAGCGCCAGCAGCGGTAAACGCTCTCCGGCGATACGCCCGAAAATGCCCGCCCATACCGGTTCACCGGTATAGATAACCGTCGCACGCGTCGGGGAAACGCTGCGCTGCGCCCAGTTCATGGTGACCTGGATAATGGCGCTAAAGATACCCAGCCCCAGCGCCACCACAACCAGCCCGGTGGACATCGGCGGAACAGACTCCCCTGCCGGCACCATGGTGGCAAAAGCCACCAGCGACGCGGTCGCCAGCTGAACCACGGTGACGCGCTTGACGTCCACTTTGCCAGCCCAGGCGCTGATCAGAATAATTTCCGCGGCAATCGCGATAGCGCCCACCAGCGTAATGATTTCGCCCGGCCCCAGCGCCAGCAGGTTGTTTTCCGGCCCGGCAAGCAAGATAAGGCCAATAAACGCCAGCACGATCCCCGTGCAGGACATCAGACCCGGTATTCTCCCCAGACAGAGCCATTGCAGTAACGGCACCAGCGGCACATACATGGCGGTGATAAACGCCGATTTGCTGCTGGTGATGGTCTGTAATCCCCACGTCTGCAGACTGTAGCCCATGGCAATCGCAACCCCTATGGCCACCCCGGCCTTCAGTTCTTTAAGCGTCAGCCCGCGCAAGGTTTTAAGCGAGAGTAATCCCACGGCAATCGCCGCCGTCGCAAAGCGCAGGCCGACAAAAAAGAACGGACCGCTCAGCGTAACCGCATACTGGACGGCAAGAAAGGTTCCGCCCCAGAACATGGTGATCAGAATGAGAAGGGCTTCCTGAGGTTTGACGGAGAATGTGAAACGGGAGAGAGACATGCGGCACCAGCAAATAAGCATCAATCCTCTAGTGTGCGATGCCTTTGGTTACAGTTCAATGTTGCAGAAATAAAAAACCGCCGGGAGATCCCGGCGGCAGGGTATCAGCCCGGCGTATTACTTATTGCTGCCATGACTGTTTTTGCCCCCTTTTTTGCCAGCTTCTGATGCGCGCTGAGGGTCATTTTTGAAATTCCCCCCGCTAGACTGGCCACCTTTACGACCTGCTTCTGATGCTCTTTCACGGTCTTCAGCGAAATTACCTGAACCACCACGATGGTTTGCCATCTCTAACCTCCAGAGTGTGAAACATTAGACATCATATTGCATTCAGTAAAAGAGGATTCTTTCACCGCGCGGCTGAAGGACAGTGCCTTTATCTGTGCCGCGTGAAATTAAGCTTAGTGGAATGCGGCTATCCGGCAAGTCAGAGGTAATATTCTGCAACATGATCTCAGCCATTCGGGTGAGATTACGCGACGGCCATTTATAAGCCTTTCTTATCATTTTAAAAATCCGCAGCGGGAAAGTTGTTTCATTTTGCTACAAAGCGCTTTTGTATCCATATTGTTATAAATCAAAGAAATGCCGTTCATTTTTGCAGTCTGGCTGTGATGACATATCTTTAAATGAACGCAGCGATCCGCTGTCAGAAAACACAAACGAGGAGTGATGCAAAATGGCAAAAGTTCTGGTGCTCTATTATTCCATGTATGGACACATTGAAACCATGGCTCACGCGGTAGCAGAAGGTGCAAACAGAGTGGACGGCGTAGAAGTTGTGGTGAAACGCGTACCGGAAACGATGCAGGCTGAGGCGTTCGCCAAAGCCGGGGGGAAAACACAAAATGCCCCGGTTGCCACCCCGCAGGAACTGGCTGATTACGATGCCATTATTTTCGGCACCCCTACCCGATTTGGCAATATGTCAGGCCAGATGCGGACCTTCCTCGATCAAACCGGAGGACTTTGGGCATCCGGAGCGTTATACGGCAAACTCGCCAGCGTCTTCAGCTCCACCGGGACCGGCGGCGGTCAGGAGCAGACGATTACGTCAACCTGGACTACCCTTGCTCATCATGGGATGGTGATTGTGCCGATTGGCTACGGCGCGCAGGAACTGTTTGATATTTCCCAGGTTCGTGGCGGGACACCGTACGGCGCCACCACCATTGCCGGTGGCGATGGCTCCCGACAGCCGAGCAACGAAGAGCTCACTATCGCCCGCTATCAGGGTGAGTATGTCGCAGGCCTCGCCAAAAAACTGAACGGCTAACTCAACAGGAGGACAAGTATGCCAACTCAAGAATCCAAAGCCCACCGCGTGGGTGAATGGGCAAGTTTACGCAACACCTCTCCGGAGATCGCCGAAGCCATTTTTGAAGTCGCGAACTATGACGAGAAGCTGGCAGAGCAGATTTGGGAAGAAGGCAGCGATGAAGTGCTGGAACGTGCCTTCGGGAAAACGGACAAAGACGCGCTCTTCTGGGGTGAGCAAACCATCGAACGTAAAAACGTCTGAACGTTTCCCCCCGCCTGAGCGGGGGGTTTTACCTATTTCGCCGCGTTATTCATCACCGCATTGAATTTATCGATTGGGCAAAAACCGTTCGCATCAACCGGACACCCCTTCAGCTCCAGCGTCACACGCTGCGCCGGCGCATCCAGTGACAGTACGCTGGCGTTACGCAGTTGGTCGGCGCTCTGATAGACATACTCAATCTTCATGAGCTCCTGGTTGGCGCTTTTATCATGCCAGCGCTGGAAAACAATTTTCCCGCCAATTGGCGTCCGCTCGTGCTGGTCATGCAGCTGGTACGGTTTGAAATCCAGCGCCGTAAGCAGCGACGCGATATTGGAATCATGCCCCACCAGCAGGGTGATTTTCGGCGCTTTCGCCTGCCCGGTGACGAGGGCCTGGTCGATATACTTCACCAGCGGTTTGGCCACGTTTTGCGCCACCTCGGTGGAGGTAAACAACGAGTCCTGATAGCCATTTTTCAGCTGCGACAACACGCGCCACTGTTGATCGGTTTTAATTTCACCCCAGGCAACCTGGTCTGCCGGGAAGCCTTCGTAATACTGCAGCGTGAAGGCATCCACCAGCGAGTTACCGACTTTTAACGGCCCCGATACGCCAGGTTCTTTTTCATAGTCAGCGCTGAAGGTATCTTTCGCCTCCGCCAGCGAGCACACGTTCTTCTCTTTACAGGACGGTGAATCGGCGTAATTCGTCATCTGCTCCAGCAGCTTGTAGCTCTCGCCAAGCTGCATTTTCTGCCGCTCAGTCTCCATCGCCTTCAGCGCTTTTTCACGGAATTCAGGTGAGTTATCCGTAATCACCGGGTTAAAGGTCGGATCCATGGTGCCCATTTTTTCCTGATGATGCACAGGCACATCGCACCCCGGGAAGGCGCCGGTGATAAAGAACTGCGCGGTGGCGACAGTGCGCTGCAGGCTGTTGGCATAGGCATATACGCTATCCGCGGCCGGGCACTCGCCGGTTTTCACCATCCCCTGCTGTGCCAGCCACTCGCGCATATAGTGGCCCATATAGGCTTCAAGCACGCCACCTTTGGTGGTGAGCTGACCGCCTGGCACCTCCCATTCTGGCCACTGCTTCGGTGTGGATTGCTCGAGCACGCTGCCATTATTGGCGAGCGGCGCGCGCAAATTATGGCGACTCATGATTAAAACTTGTTCCAGCTGATACCCTTCCGGCGTCTCTTGCGCCTGCACGCCAGATGTCACTGCAATGGAACCGGCGATTGCCAGCGCGAGTAGTGCTTTTCTCATCCCTAATTCCTCACTCGTTTTAAAATGTCGCAGTGAGTGTGACAGATTCGTGACAATTTTCCGGGAAGCGTTTCGCAAACTGAGGATTACTTTTCAAGGCGATCGCCGTATTCGCTCATCCAGTCGGCCAGCGGGGAGAGCGCGCTCTGGAGGGTTAATCCCAGCGCAGTTATCTGGTACTCCACCCGCGGTGGGATCTCCGGGTAGATAGTGCGCGACACCAGCCCGCGCTGCTCAAACAGGCGCAACTGCTTCGTGAGCTCTTTTTGCGTGATGGGGGCGGCGGCGCGCAGCAGATCGCCAAACCGGACCGGTGCATTGAGCATAATCAGGCGATAGAGCACCGGGATGGCCCACTTACCGGAAATCAGGTTTACAAACTGCGTCATCGGGCAAAGATAAACCTCAGATTTTTTTTCACAGGGTATAGTGAGTGATTCCGCCATAGCACACCTCTTGCCTCATTAGTATCCAAATGGTACCTGGTTTCCTTTCGATACTAACGTTTCTATAGTGCTTTCTCCAGAGTCATTTCAGGAGAAGCACATGGGTCGTTTAGCAGGTAAATATACGCTGATTACCGGCGGTACTTCCGGTATTGGTCTCGCTACCGCGCAGGAATTTATTGCCGAAGGGGCGCACGTTGCTGTCACCGGACGTAACCCGGATACCCTTGCCGAAGCACAACGCATTCTGGGCGATAATGCCTGGGTTATTCCGACTGATGCGGGTGACATCGCCGCGCAAAAAGTGCTGGCGGACACGCTCACCTCTCGCTGGCCACGTCTTGATGCCGTGTTTATTAACGCCGGCGATGTGACGCACGGGCTGCTTGAAGAGTGGCAGGAAGACGCCTGGGATCGCCTGATGGGCATCAACCTTAAAGGACCGTTCTTTTTGATTCAGGCACTGCTGCCGCTGCTCAATAATCCCTCCTCTGTGATCCTGTGCGGATCCGTGAGCGCCCGCATCGGGCTGCCTGCCAGCAGCGTTTATGCCGCCAGCAAGGCGGGATTACTGTCGCTGGCACGCACGCTGTCAGGGGAGCTGTTGCCGCGCGGTATTCGCGTCAACGGCCTGAGCCCGGGTCCGGTGGAAACACCGGCATTTAATAAAACGGGGTTAAGCGAGGAAGCGCTCAAGGCGATACTGGGGGATATCACCAAACTTGTGCCGCTGGGCAGAATGGGCACGCCGACGGAGCTGGCGAAAGCCGCACTCTATCTTGCCTCTGACGAATCGCGCTATATGGTGGGAACGGAACTGCTGGTCGACGGCGGAATGGGAAACCTGTAGGTCAAAAGGCGCTGATGCCGGTGACGATGCCGACATACAGCGCCGCCCATACGACGGCTGAAATCAGGCTTACCGCGTACACCTTCGCCGCGTTCAGTCTGAGCATGCCCGCTGCCAGCGGGACGATATAGCGCAGCACCGCCAGGAAACGCGCGGTAAAGAGCACCAGCACGCCTTTTTTCTGCAGCTGATGTTGTACCCGCAAAAATTTCTCGGCGTGCCGGGAGGTAAAGCGCGTGACCAGCCGCGTGTGGCCCATCAACTGGCCGATATGATAATTCAATACCGACCCTGTTGCGGCACCCGCCGCTACAGCCAGCCACGTCAGTCCCGGATGCAGGCTGGTCTGGCTGACGGTGATCCCTGCCAGCAGCATCACCGAGGCCGGCGGAAGCACGGAGGAAACCAGTACCGTAGACTTGCTCAGCGCGATGACGAAAAGCAGCGCGAACAGATGCGTCGGATAGAGAGCAAAATGATTCAGCAGATTGTCAAACCACGTCATATTCCACCCCGCAGCGTTCGTGATGCTGACCATTAGAAACGAACAACCTTAAATGGGGTATCAACCGCTCAGACCTCCAGCAGGAAGGCATTAACGACACGCGAAAATGTCAGCGCCATTTAGAAACACAGAGGTGTGGAATTATACTCTCTTGAGCAATAACCTCCGTCATTGATGAATAATCGATGTCATTAATACGCGGGATTAAATTATTGTTCTAAACGTTTCTTAAACGTCTTTTAAATTCCACAGCGCGATTTTTAAAGTGGCGTATTATCCCTCTCGTTTTACAACGATCTCGTTATGGCGAGGCTCCTGTACAAATACACGTTATCGCTCTGGTGGGTTCGAGAGAACCGGCACAGGGTAAAACAGGCACTGTCGAATCAAGGCTTTGTCAGTATAACTTCCCTTACGGGATACGGTGTACAGTGCTGAACCCAGGACGTGGGGATCTCCTCTTCGACATGCCCTGTCTTGCTCGCCCCTGAGAGATTTTATTATTCAAAGGGAATTCACTATGTCTTACGCTATTCACAATCAAAACCTGGCATTCAATGACAGCGCAATCGCGCAATATATGAATACCGATTTTATCGTCCTCGATATTTCATTATGCGTGGCGCTGGCACGCGAGCAATTTTTCGAAAAATTAAAAGACGATGATATTCCATCGCATATTTTCCTCGAAGATAACGGTCGGCTGGCGGGCATGGTTGCGGTGCGCAAACTGCTGCAGACCGCCGATACGGTACAGCCGGTGAAAACGCTGATGATTTCTCAATTTCTGCAGGTCAAACCGGAAGACGAGCGTGCCGATGTCGCCGGGCTGCTGGCCCACGGCGAGGCGGATGTCGTGCCGGTGGTCACGCACGGTAAAGTGGTAGGCTGCCTGACCGAACGCGAAATCGCCCATCTGCTGGAAGATGATGTCACCGAAGATGCCCAGCTCCAGGGAGCAACGCTGCCGCTGGAAAAGCCGTATCTGGAAACCAGCCCCTTCAGCCTGTGGAAAAAACGCTCCGTCTGGCTGCTGCTGCTGTTTGTCGCTGAAGCCTATACCAGCTCGGTTATTCAGCACTTCGAAGAGGCGCTGGAATCCGCCATTGCCCTGGCCTTTTTTATTCCGCTGCTGATAGGGACCGGTGGGAACAGCGGGACGCAGATCACCTCCACGCTGGTGCGTGCAATGGCGCTGGGTGAAGTGCGCCTGCGCGACGTTGGCCGCGTGTTACGAAAGGAGATGACCACCTCGCTGATGATTGCCGCCACGCTTGGTCTTGCCGGGTGTGTTCGCGCCTGGATGATGGGTATCGGGCTGGAAATTACCCTTATCGTCAGCCTGACGCTGGTCTGTATTACGCTGTGGAGTGCAATTGTCTCGTCAGTTATTCCGATGGTACTGAAGCGCTGCGGCATTGACCCGGCCGTCGTTTCCGCGCCCTTTATCGCGACGCTTATCGACGGAACCGGTCTGATTATCTACTTCAAGATTGCGCAGTACACGCTGGGGCTGGAATAAGAGAGCAGCACCTCACCCACCGGGTTGAGGTGCTCACCGTTTTACATATCGCCAAGCTGATGTGCGATATCACGAAGCTGTTGCGCCAGCGCCTGCAGGTTTTTGCCCTTCTCACCTTTCGGCCCGGTCGACTGCCGCACCACCAGTCGGGCAGGCAAAATGGATGACATGCGCACGGCATTGTCTTCGCCACTGTCAAGAATGCGGCGCACCGCCTCCTTCCCCTGCAGATCCAGGTCCAGCGATACCGTGGTCAATGCCGGATAGAAGAATGAGCTTTCGTAGGTGTCATCGTAGCCAATCACCGATTTTTCACCCGGAATGGAAATCTGATGCTGATGGAAAGCACTTAATACCCCCAGCGCCATCTGGTCGTTGGCCACCAGCACGGCAGAAAATTGCGGCGTCTCGCGCAGCATCTGCAGCGCACCCGCGTAACCGCTCTGCGCATCCCAGTTCCCGCGGATCACCGAGGCCGGCTCCAGACCGTAACCGTTCAGGGTTTCAATCCAGCTTTTCAGCCTGAGCTGCGCCGAGACAGAAGAGGCTGGCCCCGCCAGCAACGCGATTTCCCGGTGCCCCAGTTCGTAGAGATATTTGACGCTGGCACGGGTGCCATCTGCCGGGTTAAACGAAACGTTAAACACGGAACTGTAAGGGTCAACGTCGAGGAACAGACAGACGATATCGTCGTTGTCCGTCGCGATTTTCTGCGCCTGCTCTGCTTCCAGCGGGACGTTGATGATCACCTTACTGACGAGCTGAGATTTCAGTTCATTGATCGAATCCTGGATGCTGTGGTTGACGTTCTCATCAATCATGGAGATCAACACCTGATACCCTTCCACATTTGCATAGCGTTTTACCGCCGCGGCGACCTGTGACGGCGCATGCAAAGCCAGCGAAATCGTCACCAGTCCGACGGTCTGGGTCTGCTTTCCGACCAGCTGCTGCGCCAGGCGGTTCGGGACATACCGCAATAACTCTATGGATTTCTCCACCTTGTGACGCGTGGCTTCGGATACATTGGCAGATTTATTCAGTACCCTGGACACGGTCTGATAGGAGACGCCCGCATGGCGTGCGACGTCCTCTAACGTTGCGCTTTTCGACTTCATGGTCCGGTTCCTTATGTTGTTATGCGCTGATTGTATCAGGGGCGATATAAAAAAACGCCCACTGGGCACTTTCGGCTGCCATAACACCATCAAAAAGTATTACGTTCACAATACTACATTTCTGGTCACACCTCATCAATCGTAACAAAATTGGCTATTTTATTTGCACTTAATCACAGATTAACGATCACGCAATTGCCAGAAAAAAGGTTTAGGCATTTTATGACAGCGGATTTGTGAACGTATTACAAAACAATAAGAGGGTAACAATGAACACGACGATCCGCTCTGTATCTGTTGCGTTGGCTGCCGCGTTAGCGTCTCCTTCGCTGTTTGCAGCGTCTTCAGTACCAATTGATTTTCATGGGTATCTTCGCTCCGGTGTGGGCGTCTCACGGGATGGTGGGATGGAGGAGTGGCAAAAAAATAAAATTGGCCGTCTGGGTAACGAGGCGGATACCTACGGCGAGCTGGAACTGGGCTCAGAGGTGTACAAAAAGAACGATGTCAGCTTCTACCTCGACAGCATGGTGAGCATGGTCTCTGACGGCTCTAACGACAATGAAACCACCTTCGGAGACGATGCGCAGTTCGGGTTGCGTCAGCTGAATCTGCAGATCAAGGGGCTGATCCCCGGCGATCCGAACGCGGTGATCTGGGGCGGTAAGCGCTACTACCAGCGCCATGACCTGCACATCATTGACACCAAATACTGGAACATCTCAGGCGCGGGTGCCGGTATCGAAAACTACACGCTCGGACCGGGTGCAGT
This sequence comes from Enterobacter sp. WPR_3_1, assembly GCF_003635055.1. NCBI lineage: Bacteria > Pseudomonadati > Pseudomonadota > Gammaproteobacteria > Enterobacterales > Enterobacteriaceae > Enterobacter > Enterobacter sp. WPR_3_1. The sequence goes on from NZ_RBXU01000015.1 coordinate 188,413, forward strand.
GTCCGTGGCCTGGATCCGTGGCGATGCCAACGACGTGGACTACCGCGTGGACGGCGATAGCGACGTTAATATCAACTACATCGACCTTCGCTATGCGGGCTGGAAGCCGTGGGCGGGTGCATGGACTGAAGTGGGCATTGATTACGCCATGCCAAACCCCACCAATAAGCAGAAAGAGTACGGTGGGCTGTATGAGGCCGACAACGGCGTCATGGTCACCGGTGAGATCAGCCAGGACATGTTAGGCGGCTACAACAAGCTGGTGCTGCAGTATGCGAACAAAGGCCTGGCGCAGAACATGGTGTCCCAGGGCGGCGGCTGGTATGACATGTGGAACTACGTGAACGACGCCAGCGGCTACCGTGTGATTAACACCGGCTTAATTCCGATTACGGACAAGCTCTCCTTCAACCACGTGCTGACCTGGGGCTCGGCGGATGACACCACGCAATTCACCGATAAATCGCGCCTTGTCTCTCTGGTGGGTCGCGCACAGTACCAGTTCACCGAATATGTGCGTCTGATTGGTGAAGTGGGCGGTTTCTACCAGAAAGATACCTACACCGATGGCTCCAGCTACAAGCAGAGCGGAGAGAAGTACACCCTCGCACTCGGACTGGCGGATGGGCCTGATTTTATGTCGCGTCCTGAACTGCGCGTCTTCGCCTCTTACCTGAATGACTCCGAGAAAGGACAATCCTTCGAAGACGGCACCGCAAATAATACCTGGAACGTTGGCGTGCAGGTGGAAGCCTGGTGGTAATGTTTATTTCCTGATATGCGTTAATCGTTATTGTATCTCCAACAACTGGCAGTCTATTCTCCTCGTTTGGGATAGCCATTATTTTGGCTATCCCTTTTTTATTATTAGTGATTAAAATGCGCATCTAATAATTGCCGCAAGGTATCAGACTGGCGGCCAAATATCGCATGCACCTGCTGGCCGATAATAATCACGCCCAGCGCCCCCTCCTGTTGTAACGCCTGCGTATCCACCTTATTTAAATCTTTTACCGTGACGCGCAGACGGGTAATACAGGCTTCAACATGTTCGATATTATCGTCGCCGCCGAATGCAGGAATTAAACGCTGAGTTATTTCACTGTCCATAATACGCCTCTCTGTTATGCAGATAAAAAAATGCCTGCTCATAGAGCAGGCGCCTTCAGATTGATTAGCCAGGGTTGTACGACGCGACGCCCTCAGCGACTACGCTTTACGCCTGAGTACCCGACAATCCCACGGCAGCAGAGCGGTATCACCCGCGGCGGCGGCATCGGTCATGCAGTCGGTATACCCCTGCGGCAGCGTAATGAGCTGCTGCTGGGCGGTGTAGTTCTGCACAAACACCCACGTGGTTTCGCCGTCCGTGCGGGCCGTTGCCACCACACCCGGTGGGAAATCGCATTCCATGGCCCGCGGCAGCCCCAGTTCGTCAATAATCCCGGCGAAGAAATCACGCTGGAACGGCAGATCGTTGCGCGACGCCACATGCCACGCTTTCCCCTTACCGAAACGGTTCACCGTCACGGCAGGCCGACCGGCGTAGAAATCATCCCGGTAGGTCGCCAGCGGCTGAGCGTTTTCGACATGGATCAGTTCGCACAGATGACGAACCTGATACGGCCCCTGCAGGCCAGCCGCATTACCCGCCAGCCCCTGTACCAGATTACGTTCTCCCTCACCGAGACAGTCGATCTCTTCTGCCCAGATGCCGAGCAGTTTACGCAGCGGCCCCGGGAACCCGCCAAGATGACAAAGATCGCTTTCATCCACGATGCCGCTCCAGTAGGTGGTCACCAGATGGCCGCCCCCGGCGACAAACGCTTCTGCGCGTTCGGCGAAGCCTTCCCGCACCATATAAAGCATCGGCGCAATCACCAGCGCGTACTGGCTGAGATCGCCATCGGCATCAATCACGTCCACCGCGATGCCTTTTTCCCAGAATGGACGGTAGTGTTCGTTAACGGTTTTTTCGTACTCCATCCCCATGTTGCGCGGCCCTTCGGCATCGTCCAGCGCCCAGCGATTTTGCTGGTCGAAGATAATCGCCACCCGTGCCTGCGTGCGACACCCGACCACCCCCGGCAGGCGCTCAAGCATTTCGCCCAGACGCGTCACTTCGCGCCCGACACGCGTATCAAGATGCCCCACGTGGTCGATAACCGCTCCGTGGAATTTCTCCACCGAACCGCGGCTTTTACGCCACTGGAAGTACTGCACCGCATCGGCCCCGTGTGCCACCGCCTGCATTGAGGAGAGAATATGCATCCCCGGCTTTTTCAGCTTGCTGGTCGGCTGCCAGTTGGTGGTGCTCGGCGTGGACTCCATCAGCACAAAAGGTTTGCCGCCTTTCAGGCTGCGCATCATGTCGTGGTACATGGCGGTATAGCAGGCGAGCTGGGTTTCGTCTTTCTCCTTGTGCCACATCGGGTAGCTGTCCCAGGAGATAAAGTCGATCGCTTTCGCAAGCTGCCAGTAGTCGTAATCGTAGAAGTACTCCATGAAGTTGGTCGTCACCGGCAACGCTGCGTTGACGGCTTTTAGCGGCGCAACCTCATGGCGGCAGAAATCTGTTACCTGCGCCGTATTAAAGCGGCGCCAGTCGAGGTTCAGACCGTGAATGGACACCTCTCCCTGCGGCGCAGGGGACTCAATCTGCGACCAGTCGCTATAGGTGTGGCTCCAGAAGGTGCTCCACCATGCGTGGTTCAGCGCATCCAGGGTTTTGTAGCGCGCTTTCAGCCAGTCACGAAAGCGCTCCTGGCACAGATCGCAGTGGCACTCACCGCCGTACTCATTGGAGATATGCCAGCCCAGCACCGCCGGGTGCTGTGAATAACGCTCAGCCAGTAAGCTATTCATTTTGAATGTCTTCTCACGGTACACCGGGGAAGACATACAGTGGTTATGACGTCCACCGTGCAGCGCAGGCACGCGGTTACGCCCTACGCGCAGCACCTGCGGGTATTTTTGCGACATCCATGCCGGGCGCGCACCGCTCGGCGTGGCGAGGAAAATATGGATCCCCGCTGAATATAATTTATCAATGACGTTATCCAGCCAGACAAAATCATATTCCCCTTCACGCGGTTCGAGCTTCGCCCAGCTAAATATGCCCACCGACATGACATTACATTTCGCCTGCTGCATCATGGCAATATCTTTTTCAATAATACCGGGGTAATTCTCCCATTGCTCCGGGTTATAGTCGGCGCCATGCAATAACGCAGCGACCTTCGAACTTAAAGGCGCAAATTTATTCATATTAAAAACGTCCTGAAGTGAAACAGAATACTATTTAAATACCGTTATCGACGGCAGCACTTTGCCATGACAATCAAACAACGCCTGGTTTTCGCGGGCATTTCCCTCTTTCCAGTCATCATGGATATATTTCATGCCGGTTTTGGTGGCCCATGTGGTGCCCGGTACGGCAATCCAGGTCGGCTCCCAGTAAAACAGGCCCTTACCGCGACGATCGGGAACGTCAATCACGGCCTGCATTAAATCGTGGATATAATCGTACTGACCCTGCACGGTGCCGGGGTAGCCACCGTCCTTCTCTTCTTTGGCCTGGAAACTGTTTTCTGCGTTATCGCAGTTCTCCAGTGTATAGCCATAGGCCGCTTCCACCACAATGACGTCTTTGTTATAGCGTTTGCTGATGTCATCCATATTGGCTTTGAGCGCGCCGATCGGGCCATTCCAGTAGGTGTACATCGACAGGCCGATAATATCGAACGGCACATCGCGCTTCGTGATCTCATCAAACCACCAGCGGAAGGTGTCATTTTTAGTGCCTTCGGCCAGGTGCAGCATAATTTTCACCTGCTCGCCGTCGGTCAGGTTCTCTTTCATCCCGCTGATTGCGGCGTTGAGTAACCCGGCTACGCGGTCAAACTCGCCGCCACCCTGCCCCCAGCTTTTGCCTTCCGGCCAGAGCAGCCCGCCATTGATTTCATTACCAATCTGGACCATGTCCGGCAGCACGCCCTCTTTTTTAAAGCGGGCAATGGTGTCGCGCGTATAGTCATGGATTGCCGTTTTAAGCTGCGGGTAATCCATCTTCTCCCAGGCTTTAGGTTTGAACTGTTTGCCCGGGTCGGTCCAGAAATCGCTGTAGTGGAAATCGAGCAGGAGTTTTATGCCCTGGGCCTTCACGCGCTTCGCCAGCGCCAGCGTGTTTTCCAGATTGTTACTGCCGCCCCCGTAGGTATTTCCGTTGGCATCCTGCGGATCCACCCACAAACGCAGGCGCACATAGTTCACGCCGTTGGCTTTCAGAATGGCAATCGCGTCCTGCTGCTGGCCGTTCTGGTTATAAAATGTTGCGCCATGCTGTTCAGCCTCGAGCAGCGTCGAGATGTCCGCCCCCTTAATAAAGTCTGCCGGCATGGCGTTAAAAGGACGCGTTTTTACCCCGTCCGCGGCGAACGCACTCGCGGCAAGACCGCAAGAAAGACAAACAGCAAGCAAAGCGGGTTTGAGTCTTTTCATGGTTATCCCTTAGTACTCCCGGAGGTCAGACCGGAGACGAAGTATTTTTGTAAGGCCAGATAGAGGATCGCGACCGGCACCGCAATCAGCACCGCGCCTGCCGCGTAGGTGGTGTAACTGGCACCCATTTTTTGCGCCACCAGGTTATAAAGCCCGATGGGTAAGGTGTATTTGTCCGGGGTGCGCAAAATGGTGCTGGAGAGAATGAAATCCCCCAGCGGCCCGGTGAAGGAGAACAGCGCCACCACCGCCACAATGGGTTTGGAAAGCGGCATGATGATCTCGATGAAGATGCGGAAGTTACTGGCTCCGTCCATGCGCGCGGACTCATCCAGATCCTTAGGAATGGCGTCCAGGTAGCCCTTCATCAGATAGGTATTCATTGGGATCATGCCGCCAACGTAAATCAGCACCAGCGCCAGATGGCTGTTGATTAAGCCCAACAGCTGCGAGAGCACGAAGATGGCAATCAGCGCCGAGAACTGCGGGATCATCTGCAGCAGCAGGAAGAGCATCAGTCCGTTCTGCCGCCCCTTAAAGCGAAAACGTGAGAAGGCATAGGCGGTAAAGCTAACGCTGATTAAGGTCAACACCATGGTCAGGAAGCTGATTTTCATCGAGTTCCAGTACCACGTCATGTAGTTCACCTGACCATTAAACAGGTCGGCATAATGCTGGAACGACAGGTTCTGTGGAATAACAGAGGAGCTTAACAGGCTGTTGCCCGCGTTGAGTGAGGCGCCCACCGTCCACACCAGCGGGTAAATGATGATGACCGACACCAGCACAATAACCAGCCAGGAGAGTGAAAGGCGGACCCATTTCTCACGTTTAATACTTTGTGATTTAGCCATTGTTACGTCCCTTACGCCATGTCGTCATTTTTGAAAGATTTGGTGGCGCGGAACTGCCATAGCGCCAGGCCGACGACAAAAACAGACAGCAGGATGGTGATGGTCGCCGCAATGGCATATTGCGAAGATGACATCGTCAGTTTGTAGATCCACGACACCAGAATGTCGGTGCCGCCCGCATTCGACCCCACCACCGCCGGTCCGCCGTTATTGAACAGATAGATGATGTTGAAATTATTGAAGTTGAAGGTGTATTGCGTAATCAGGATCGGCGCTATGGCGTAGAGCACCAGCGGCAGCGTAATGGTCCGCAACCGGGTCCAGCTGCTGGCGCCGTCCATGGTAGCCGCTTCATACAGGTCATCAGGAATGGCCTGCAGCACGCCGGTGGTCATGGCGAAAACAAACGGGAAACCAAGCCAGGTTTGCATCATGATCAGCGCCGTTTTGGTCCAGAACGGATCGGTCATCCAGGCTTTAGGCGCAATCCCAAAGAAGGCCAGAATGGCGTTGTTAATCACCCCGAACGAGTCATTAAACATCCCGGCGAAAACCAGGATGGTGACAAAGCCCGGCACCGCCCACGGCAGAATAAAGATGGTGCGGATCAGCGGCTTAAAGCGTAAATCTTTCTGGTTCACCAGAATCGCCAGCAGTACGCCCACCGTACACTGCAGCGTAGTGGCGAGCAGCGTCCAGACCACCGTCCACTGCAGCACGTCGAAGAAGGTGGAGCGCCAGATAGAGAGCGTAAAGATATTGATGAAGTTCTTAAACCCGACCCAGTCAACCAGCTTAGCCGGCGGCGTGTGGTAGAGGTTGTAGTTGGTAAAGGCGATGGCAAACCCGAACAAAATGGGAAACACCACCACAAACACCAGCAGGATAAAGCCCGGGGTGATCATCAGATACGGGAAGCCGTCGCTCAATAGCATCTGATACTGTTTACGCACGCTGTTAAGCTGCAACCCTTCGTCACGTTTCAGGCCATTGACCCACGCGTCACGCATCGACAGGTAATACACCATCACGCCGAACGCCGCGATTAACACGCTGATGATCCCCTCCGCCAGCAGGAAGATGGAGTTGTCGCGCGGCACCTCCTCACCCAGCGTCACCAGTCCCCACAGCCCTTCGCGCAGAAAATCAGCAAATACGCCGATAAAACTGGCAAGCAGCACCAGGAAGATGACCCCTTTCAGCCACTGACGGTGGTAAAACTGACCGAAGCCGGGAATGACCGCCAGCAGCAGGCTGGTCCAGGCGTGACGCCCGGCCACGCGCGGTTTGGCAAAATGTTCCGGGATGATACTCACAAACAACTCCTTTCAAAAAACGGGAGAGACACCCTCCCGTTCTGCGACGTCAGAAAACTACTGGTTGCTGGCCTGCATGGCTTCGATTTGCATCTGAACCTGTTTTTCTGCGCTGTCGAGCGCGGCTTTCGGATCCTGTTTACCGGTCAGGCTCAGCTCGAGGGCCGCGTTCGCCGGAGCCCAGACTTCACCCATTTCCGGAATGCCCGGCATCGCTGTCGCCCGTGCGGCCTGCACGGCAACCGCGCTGGCTTTCTCGTCGTTCTTAATGAGCGGATCGTCAATCATCGCGGTCAGCGGCGGAATTTCTCGCGTCGCGATATAGCGCGTTTTGACGTACTGCGGCTGGTTGATAAATTCGATAAATTTCTGCGCCATGGCTTTGTCTTTGCTCCAGGTAGAGACGACATAGCCCTTCACGCCCAGGAATGAACTCATTGGCTTACCGTCCGGCAGCGTCGGCAGCGGCGCAACGCCGTAGTTAATGCCCGCCGCTTCATACGGCTGGAACGCCCACGGACCGTTGATGACGGCTGCCGCTTTTTTCTCGGTAAACAGAGAATCGATCGCGTTCAGACCGTTATCGCCGATGATCCCCGCCGGGAACACGTCATCGGTATAGAATTTTTTCAGGTAGGTGACCGCGTCTACCGCGCCCGGCTTGTTCAGGCCCACGTCGCTGGCGTTATAACCGCCTTTATCATTTTTACCGAAGATGTACCCGCCCATCGGGGAGATAGCCCCCCAGCTGTAGTAAATCTGGTCGAACTTGGCGAGCAGGCCGTACTGGTTTTTGGCGCGCTGCTGTTTAGAAAAGTCATACCAGTCCTGAAGTGAGTTGAGCGGCTTCGCGATCAGGTCTTTGTTGTAAATCAGCACCAGCGTCTCAACCGCTTTCGGCACACCGTAAAGGGTGTTATCCATTTTGAAGGCATTTATTGACGCCGGCGTGTACTGTTCGGTCTGCTTCGCCTCCAGATTCAGGGGGGTCAGCAGCCCTTGCACAACCGCCCCGCCCAGTTGATCATTGGGAATGACCAGCACGTCCGGGCCAATTCCTGCCGGGCCGTCGAGGCGCAGTTTTTCCAGCTGCTGCGCGTAAGGCATCTCCTGCAGGTTAACCTTAACGTCGTACTGCTTTTCGAAATCGGCGACCGCGTCTTTAATGCCGGACGACTTTTTGATGTCTTCCCAGACGTTAAGCTGCGTGGTGGCGTGAGCCTGCACCGCGAGCGTAGAGAGGATCAGAGCAGCGAGTATGTTCTTTTTCATTATCAACCTCATGTGAAGGTATAACAATTTTATGGTTGTTATTGCATTCCATCGCCATACACCTTCGCCAGAAAACCGACTAACACTGGCGTACAACGTATAACATCAAATGCCTTTGGTTTGGTATACGCTACCCTTCACATCATGATAACTCTACAAAAAACTGTAAGTTGTGTGATCGTCATAACATTAATGGAATATCGGTATAGGGTGCGTGAATACTGGAAGTTATAGTCAGAGCAGACAAATTGCACCGTCCAGCCATGTAGCAAATAATTGTTATACGTAATACATACGCGGCGGTTTACTCGGGGAATACAGATGTCGAACATACAATTGAGGAATGTCACCAAACGCTTTGGCGACACCGTAACCTTGCACAACGTGAATCTTGAGATTGAAGACGGTGAGTTTGCCGTCTTTGTCGGTCCTTCCGGCTGCGGTAAATCGACAATGCTGCGCATGATTGCCGGACTGGAGGACATTAGCGAAGGGGAAGTGTTGATTGGTGACGAGGTGATGAACGACGTTGCCCCGTCCCACCGCGGCGTGGCGATGGTGTTTCAGTCCTATGCGCTCTACCCACATATGACGGTGGCCGAAAACATGGGCTACGGCCTGAAGGTCAATAAGGTGCCGAAAGATCAGATCCGCCATCAGGTCGAGATGGTGGCCAAAACGCTGCAGCTTTCCCACCTTCTGGATCGCAAACCTAAGCAGCTTTCCGGCGGCCAGCGCCAGCGTGTGGCCATTGGCCGCGCCATCGTACGTAATCCGCGGGTCTTTATGTTCGACGAACCGCTCTCCAACCTGGATGCCGAGCTGCGCGTGGAGATGCGTTTGCATCTTGCCCGTCTGCACCAGGAGCTGAAAACCACCATGGTGTATGTCACCCACGACCAGATAGAAGCGATGACCCTGGCTGATAAAATTGTGGTGATGAACTACGGAAAGGTTGAGCAGATGGGCGCGCCGATGGAACTCTACTACAAACCGGCGAACAAGTTCGTGGCCGGGTTTATCGGCTCGCCGAAGATGAATTTCCTGCCGGCAACGGTAGAGTCCTGGCAACCGGGTGAGCTGACGGTGAGATTATCCCAGCAGAAGACACTCACACTGGCCCTGACCACCACACCGTTGAACGCAGGCAGCCCGGTGACGCTGGGCATCCGTCCGGAACATTTAACCACCGATCTCCGCCACGGCACGCGGCTGACGTTTAACTGTGAAGTGGTTGAGCGTCTGGGCAACAACACCTACCTCTTCGGTCAGTGCTACGGCCACGACAATGTGAAGATTTTGCTGCCGGGCGATGTGAAATTCGCACCGTGGCAGCAAATTGATGTGGCTTTTGACGATCGCCACTGCATGGTGTTTGACGACCAGGATGTGCGGGTGAGTGCCGACATCGATGAAGCGGTACGCTCGGTCGCTTAACCCGCCAGACGCGTTACCGCACGCGTAAAGGCATCAATCGCCAGCGCGACATCCTCAGCCATCACCGATTCCGCCGGATGGTGGCTGACGCCTCCCTTACACCGCACAAACAACATCCCTACCGGCCAGCGCTCCGCCAGGGCGATGGTGTCATGACCGGCACCGCTCGGCAGCGATAATGTCTTCCCCTGCACCGATTCTACAGCCTCCGCCAGCAGCGCCTGCAGACGTGTATCGCATGGCGTGGCGGCGATTCGGTAAAATTCGTCGGCTGCAAAATGTATTCCGCGACGGGCCGCTATCGCCTGCGCCTGCGTCAGCAGTGCAGTAAGCAGAAGGTCAAGCGGCGCATCCTGCGGGCCGCGAATATCTAACGAGAGCGCGACCTCGCCGGGGATGACGTTTACCGCACCAGGCAGACAGCGCAACTCACCCACCGTGGCCACCAGGTTGCCGCCGTGCTGACGGGTGGTGTTTTCAATCAGCACCATCCATTCGGCGGCGGCGGCCAGCGCGTCCTTACGATGCGCCATCGGCACGGTCCCGGCGTGGCCGGCCTCACCGGTGAAGCGGCAGTTCAGACGACGCGCGCCGTTAATGGCTTCAACCACGCCCAGCGCCAGACCGGCCTGTTCCAGACACGGTCCTTGTTCAATATGCAGTTCCAGACAGGCGCTGAAATCATCCGGGCGTCGCGCGGCCATCGCGACACGACTGGGATCTAGCCCTGCCTGTACCATCGCCTGCGCCACGCTGATACCTCTGGCATCGCACGTGTCGAGCCAGCCCGCAGGCCAGGTGCCCGTCAGCGCGCGGCTGCCCAACAGCGTGATACCAAAGCGGGTACCCTCTTCATCGCAAAAGCCGACAATCTCAACGGCCTGCGCCAGCCGTTTTCCCTGCTGGTGCAGGCTGTCAACGACTTCAATGGCCGTCAGCACCCCCAGCATCCCGTCGTAGCGCCCGGCATTGCGCACGGTATCCAGATGCGAGCCAAGCAACACCGCCGGTGCGCCCTCCTGCTCGCCTTCATAACGTCCGCAGATATTCCCCACGCTGTCCTGCCAGACGGTCATGCCCGCCTGGTTCATCCACTGCCCGACCAGCTGGTTAGCCTGCAGATGCTGGGCAGAGAGATACACGCGGGTAAGGGAATCCTGGGTTTCGCTGATGGCGGCCAGCGCATCGGCGCGGGCCATCACACGTTCTGCCGCCTGCTGGCGTGTCGCGTGATTCATAGCGCCGTCTCAGTGCGGTAATGATCCCACGCGGCCTGCATCGCGGCACCCTGCGTAGTGGAAAACTTCAGGTAGTTCAGTACCGACTCCAGCGCACTCAGGGTGGTCATCACGCAGTCTTTACGCGCGTTATAGCCCATGGTGCCAATACGCCACACTTTGCCGTGCAGCGGACCAAACGAAGTACCGATTTCAATGCCGAAATCCTCCAGCATCAGTTTACGCACCTGGTCACCGTTTACGCCCTGAGGGATAAGCACGCCCAGCACGTTGTTCATCTTGTGCCTAAGGTCGCCGAAGGTCTCGAGTCCCATCGCCTGAATACCTTTCAGCAGCGCATCCCCGTGCAGCTTGTGGCGGGCGATACCGTTATCCAGCCCTTCCTGCAGAATGAGGCGGGCACATTCGCGGGCGCCAAACAGCGCGGTGGTCGCTTCGGTGTGGTGGTTCAGACGCTCGGGTCCCCAGTAATCCATCACCATGCCGAGGTCGAAATAGTTGGAGTAAATCATCTCCTCGTCGCCGTCGCGATGGGCATCGGTACGGATCCCCTCTTCGATGCATTTGCGGCGACGGATTGCCTCTTCCATCCGTGGGCTCAGGGTAACAGGCGAGGTGCCGGACGGACCGCCAAGACATTTCTGCATCCCCGCCGAGACCGCATCCAGCCCCCAGGCATCGGTCTCCAGGGCGTTGCCGCCGAGCGACGCGGTAGCATCGGTATAAAACAGGACATCGTAACGACGGCAGATTGCCCCGAGTTCTGCAAGCGGCTGCAGCATGGTGGTGGACGTATCCCCCTGCACGGTTAACAGCAGGCGCGGACGCACGCGTTTAATGGCATCTTCCACCCGATCCGGTGTGAACACCTCGCCCCACGGTACCTCGATGGTGTGGACCTCTGCGCGGCAACGGCGGGCAATTTCGCACAGCAGATGGCCGAAGCGACCAAAAACGGGCACCAGCACCTTGTCTCCCGGACGAATGGCCGATACCAGAATCGCTTCAATCCCCGCGCGGGAGGTGCCGTCCACCAGCATCGTCCAGCGGTTTTCCGTGCGGAACACGCCGCGGTAGAGTGCCATGACGTCGTTCATGTAGTGGGTCATCGCCGGATCGTACTGGCCGATAAGCTGGCTCGACATGGCACGCAGCACGCGCGGATCGGCGTTGATCGGCCCCGGCCCCATCAGCAGACGTTGTGGCGGATTGATTTGCGAAAATTGAGCGATATCCATTTTTAAGTCCTTAGTTAATTGAGGCCGCGCACGGAGGAGATAAACTGTTTAAGCTCAGTGGTCTGTGGGTTAGCGAACAGCGTTTTACTGTCGCCCTGCTCCCAGACGCGCCCCTGATGCATAAACACCACGCGGTCGCCCACTTCGCGGGCAAAATTCATTTCATGGGTCACCAGGATCAGCGTCATCCCCTCAGCGGCCAGTTGTTCCAGCACCTTGAGCACTTCGCCTACCAGTTCCGGATCGAGCGCGGAAGTTATCTCGTCACAGAGTAAAACTTTAGGCGACATCGCCAGAGCACGGGCAATCGCCACGCGCTGCTGCTGGCCGCCGGAGAGGCTTGACGGGTAGTAATCCAGACGGTCACCCAGCCCGACTTTCTCCAGCATGCGCTGCGCCAGTGCCTGACATTCTGCTGCGCTTTTCTTCAGCACCCGACGTGGCGCGAGCATCACGTTTTCCATCGCCGTCATGTGCGGGAAAAGGTTGAAGTTCTGAAATACCATGCCGACCGAGCGACTGATTTCACGCGCCTGGGAATCCCGGTCGGTAATGGTCATGCCGCCGAGCTTGATGCTGCCGTCCTGATACCCTTCGAGGCCGTTAATGCAGCGCAACAGCGTGCTTTTACCCGAACCGCTGCGCCCGATAATTGAAATAACCTGGCCCATGTCGATGTCCAGATCCACGCCCTTGAGCACGTGGTTATCGCCGTAGTACTTCTGCACCTGATTAATGGTGATGAGAGGCATTGAATTTAGTCTCCAGATAACGGCTGTAGCGCGACAGCGGATAACACAGAATGAAGTAGCCGAGCGCCACCAGCGCAAAGACTTTAAACGGCTGATAGGTCACGTTGGTCAGCATCGTCCCGGCCTTGGTCAGCTCGATAAAACCGATAATGGATGCCAGCGCGGTCCCCTTAATCACCTGCACGGCGAACCCCACCGTTGGGGCGATGGCGATGCGTAACGCCTGGGGAGCCACCACGCGAAACAGCGTCTGGCCGAAGGTCAGCCCCAGACAGCGCGACGCCTCCCACTGCCCTTTCGGCAGCGCACGAATACTGCCAAACCAGATATCAAGCAAAAAGGCGCTGGTGTAGAACGTCAGGGCCAGCGACGCGGCGGTCCACGGCGAAACATCGATACCCAACAGCGCCACGCCGAAGAAGGCCAGGAACAATTGCATCAGCAGCGGCGTGCCCTGAAACAGTTCGATATAGCCGCGGATAAGCCGTTTTACCGTACGCCCACCCGTGAGGCGCAACAGCAACAGCGGCAGCGTTACCGCCGCCCCGCCGACAAACGCCACCAGTGACAGCAGCACCGTCCAGCGTCCGGCGAGCAGCAGATTGCGAATAATGTCCCAGTCGGTAAAGGTGGTCATCATGCCTGTACCCCCAGCCACTTCCGTCCTGCCGCCATCATTAGCTGGCGTAGGGTAATTGACAGCACCAGGTAAATTCCGGTGGTCACCAGATAGACCTCAAAGCTCAGGAACGTTCTTGACTGAATCAGGTTGGCGGCAAAAGTCAGCTCTTCATAGGAGACCTGCGACACCACCGACGAACCGAGCATAACGATAATGCACTGGCTGACCAGCGCCGGATAAATACGCTGCAGGGCCGGTGGCAGCACCACACGTATAAACGTTTGCAGGCGGGTAAGCCCCAGCACGCGGCCGGCCTCCCACTGTCCTTTGGGCGTAACCTGAATACCGGCACGGACAATCTCCGTGCTGTACGCGCCCAGGTTGACAACCATTGCCAGCAGCGCCGCTTCGCCCGCCGTCATCTTCAGCCCCAGATTCGGCAGACCGAACACAATGAAAAACAGCTGCACGACAAAGGGCGTGTTGCGGATAATCTCCACGTAGCCGCCCCAGATCCGGCTAAACCACGTCGTCCGGCCGCTGCGAATCACCGCCCCGAAAATACCGATCGCCAGCCCGCCGAGGGTTGCCATCACCGTCAGTTGAATGGTGACCCACAGCCCTGCCAGCAGCGCCGGCCAGTACGGCCAGAGCGCAGAGAAATGGAGTTGCTCTGTCATCGCCTTACACGCCCAGGCTTGCCGGCAACGGCGCTTTCAGCCACTGCTCAGAGAGGCTATTCAGGGTGCCGTCTTTAATTCCCTGCTCGATCACCGCATCAACTTTCGCTTTCAATGCCGGTTCGTTTTTCTTCAGCCCGATAAAGCACGGCGAGTCCTTCAGCATAAAGCTCGGAACCGGGGCTTTGGCGGGGTTCTGGCGGGAAATCGCCGCCACGACCAGATTGCCTGTCGCCACGTACTGGACCTGACCGGACAGGTAAGCCGACAGCGTGGTGTTATTGTCTTCGTAGCGTTTGACGTCTGCATCTTTCGGCGCAAGGCTGGTCAGCACCATGTCCTCCACCGCACCGCGCGTCACGCCAATGGTTTTTCCACTCAGCTGAGCAGCATCTTTCAGTTCAGCGCCTTTCGGGCCGAACACGCCGAGGAAGAACGGGGCATAGGCACGGCTAAAATCGATCACCTTTTCACGCTCGGCGTTTTTACCGAGGCTTGAGATCACCAGATCCACCTTATCGGTTTGCAGATACGGCACGCGGTTGGCACTGGTCACCGGCACCAGCTGCAGCTTGAGCTTCATCTGTTTTGCCAGATAGCGCGCCATGTCGATGTCGTAGCCCTGCGGCTGGAGATCGGTCCCGACTGAACCAAACGGAGGAAAATCCTGCGGGACGGCGATACGAAGAGTGCCGCGTTTCTCAATATCCTGAAGCTGGTCAGCTTTTGCTGGCAGGTTTGCAAACAGACAGACGGCCCCGGTCAGTGCAATCAATAACTTTTTCATGGTGCTTCCCCGTAACGTTAACATGAAACAAAAGATTCTTTGAATTGGATTTTGCAACTAATGTGCCAGATGAAGCGAAACGGGAAATTTTCTCTGAAGGCCTGATAAAACGAGAGCGGGGCGGAAAAGACCTCCCTTTTCCGCCCCGCTCTGTTGCACTATTTTAATGCAAAGCACCAGCCTGATGCCCCATTATCGCTGTTCCAGTTCGTCCAGCTGCTGATAAAGGGAGGCGATATCGTGGATCCGGGGGCGGCCTTTATCGAGGATTTCATGCAGGAAGGCATTAGCCAGCAGGTTGATCAGACTGTTGACCGACGAGTAGCTGTCGTACGCCGAGACGCTGTCCAGCGGGGCGCAGAGCTGCCAGCTGGTCAGCGGAAACAGGCTGTGTGCCTGCGGCTCACACATCAGCAGAACCGGAATACCGCTGTGCTGAAGCTGCTGCAACAGCGGCCGAACGATCCGCGGGCGACGGCGAAACGCCATCATAATCACCAGATCGTCGGGCGTGAGATCGACCAGTTCCTCGCTCAGGCTCTGCCCCGGCTGCGGCAGCAGCAGCACCTGTCCGCGCGCCTGCAACAGCTGCTGGCGCAGGTGCAGCGCCGCCGGATAGGCGTTGCGCATCCCGATAATCACAATCCGCCGTGCCTTCACCATTGAGGCCATGGCCTCGGCAAACTGCTGAGCATCCAGAGCGTTGACCCACTGGGTGAGGTTTGCCATCTCCTGCTTATAATGCCGCGCCAGCAGAGTGTTGCCCTGCACCGCATCGCGGTTATCGGTCAGCGGCATGCCGCTCTGGCGCAGCGTGCGCAGTTCGTCGCGCATCTCTTTATACTTCTCATAGCCCAGACGCTTAAACAGACGGCTCACCGTGGCTTTCGACACCCCGCTCAGCTGCGCCAGCTCGGCGCTGTTATAACTAATGAGGTCGTCGAAATGATCAAAAATAAAATCAGCCACCCGTTGCTCCTGCGGTGACAACGACGCGTATTGCGCTTTCAGACGTTCATCAAGCTGTTCCATAAAGCCTCTGTAACTTTTGTTTCACCTCACTATACCTTTCATTAAGTATGCCAGCTTCTTAAAACGTTATGTTACGACTGACGTGAAACTTTTCATTCATAACTGGAACAGCTTTTGCAGCACCTTGTGACTTTTGGGTTATGAGGACTCTCCATGCAAAGTAATGTCTCCGTACACGGAATGGCCGTGGCTCCCCACCATCTTGCCAGCCAGAGCGCCCTGGCCATTCTGCGCGAAGGCGGTAGCGCGATTGAGGCAATGGTCGCCGCCGCCGCAACCATTGCCGTGGTTTACCCGCACATGAACGGTCTCGGTGGGGACGGTTTCTGGCTTATCGTGCCGCCTGACGGCGAACCGGTTGCCATTGACGCCAGCGGCGCAGCAGGCTCACTGGCGACGCTTGCCGCCTATGACGATGTCTCTCAGATCCCCCATCGCGGGCCTCGCGCGGCGCTGACCGTGGCGGGAACGGTGAGCGGCTGGGACGAAGCGCTGAAGGTTTCGCGCACGCTGACGGGCACCGCTCTTCCCCTGAATCGCCTGCTGGCAGACGCCATTGACTATGCCCGAAACGGCACACCGGTGACCGCGTCTCAGGCCGCCGCCACGGCCAGTAAGCTGGATGAACTGAAGGACCTGCCCGGCTTCGCGGAGACCTGGCTGACGGACGGCAAACCGCCGCAGGTCGGCAGCCGGTTTTATCAACCGGCGCTGGCCTCCACGCTCTCGCACCTCGCAGAAGACGGTCTGGACAGTTTTTATCGCGGCCCGCTGGCGGAGCGTCTGGCCCGGGGCATGGCAACGCTGGGGCTGCCCATCACCCTGGCTGACCTAAACGCGCATGTCGCCCGGCGCACCGCGCCGCTGAAATTACAGCATCAGCAGGGCGAAGTGTGGAACCTTGCGCCGCCAACGCAGGGGCTGGTGTCGCTGGCGATCCTCGGGATAACCGACCGCCTGTCCATGGCCGATGCTGACGAAGCGACCACCGTTCACCGCATTGTAGAGGCCACCAAACTGGCGTTTGGTCTGCGCGATGCCCATATCACCGACCCGCGCGAGCTGAAAACCGATATCCAGGGTCTGCTGGATCCTGCCGCACTGGCCGCCCTCGCCGACCAGGTCGATGATAACCAGGCCGCACCGTGGGGCTGCGGCAAAGGCCCTGGTGATACGGTCTGGATGGGGGTGATGGATAACAGCGGTCTTGCCGTGTCGTTTATCCAGAGCATTTATCACGAGTTCGGCAGCGGCGTGGTCCTGCCTGATACCGGCATCGTCTGGCAAAACCGGGGAGCCTCATTCAGCCTCAATCCCCGTCACCTGCTGGCGCTTGCGCCAGGAAAACAACCGTTCCACACCCTGAACCCGGCAGCCGCGCGTCTGCATGACGGACGCGTCATGGTCTACGGCTCGATGGGCGGTGACGGCCAGCCGCAAACCCAGGCCACCCTGTTTACCCGCTATGTGGTGCAGGGGGTCCCGCTGCAGGAGAGCATCGCCCGCCCGCGTTGGTTACTGGGGCGCACCTGGGGACAGACATCCGACACTCTGAAGGTGGAAGGCCGCTTTACGCCGCAGACCGTCGCGCGCCTGCAGGCGCTGGGCCACGACGTGGAGTGCTTCCCGGCATTCAGCGAAGCCATGGGCCACGCGGGTGCGATTGTTCGCCATCCCAACGGGCTGTTTGAAGGGGCATTTGACCCGCGCAGCAACGGCGCCGCCGCCGGATTTTAAGGAGAGACTGATGAATACCACACAACCTGACTGGCATGCCTATCTGGCGCAAATGGAGTCCGTGCTGGGCGTTGAGCTGGATGACGCCCGCCGGGCAGAACTCCATGTACAGTTCTGCCGTATCGCGGCGATGGCCGCCCCGCTGATGGCGCTGCCGCTTGATGACCGTCTGGAAATCGCAGGAGTATACAAAGCATGACGCTACACGAGATGAGTATCAGTGAGATCCAGCAGGCGCTGAGTGCAGGCGACCTGAGCGCCCATGACATCGCCCGCCAGACGCTGGAAGCCATTACGCGCATCAATCCCCATATCAACGCCTGGACCACCGTCACGGAAGAACGCATGCTGGCCGAAGCCGAGAATATCGACACCCTGCGTCGGGAGAAACGCCCTCTGCCGCCGCTGGCAGGTATTCCCTACGCGGTGAAAAACCTGTTCGACGTCGCCGGGCATACGACCCTTGCCGGTGCAGAGCTGTTCAGCCAGCGCCCCCCCGCCACCGCTGACAGCTTTGCGGTACGCCAGTTGCGCAGCGCCGGTGGCTTATTGTCGGGAATGGTCAACATGGATGCCTACGCCTACGGCTTTACGACGGAAAACAGTTACTACGGCGCAACGCGTAACCCGCACGATGTGACGCGCATTGCCGGAGGATCGTCCGGCGGTTCTGCCGCCGCGGTCGCTGCCGGACTGGTTCATTTTTCGCTCGGTACCGACACCAACGGGTCGATTCGCGTACCGGCCTCCCTGTGCGGAATATACGGTCTTAAGCCCACTTTTGGTCGTCTGTCACGCGCCGGCAGCCATCCGTTTGTCGCCAGTCTGGATCACATCGGGCCGTTTGCCCGTCGCGTAAGCGATCTGGCGTCGGTGTACGATGCACTGCAGGGTCGGGATACCAGCGACGGATTTCAGGCGGAGAGCTCCCGGGAGCAGACCCGGCCCCTGCTCGACCGCGGTCTGGATGGTTTGCGCTGCGCGGTGCTCGGCGGCTATTTCAGTACCTGGTGTGACAGCGACATGCGGGACGCCGTGGCGCGGGTGGCAAAAGCCCTCGACGTTCAGGAAACGCTGCAATTCCCCGATGCCGAACTGGCCCGCTCCGCGGCGTTTATCATCAGCGCTTCGGAAGGCGGAAATCAGTACCTGCCCGCGCTTCGCCGCGAGCCCGGGCGTTTTGAACCCCATTCGCGCGAACGGCTTCTGGCCGGCGCGATGATCCCTTCTGCCTGGTATATTCAGGCCCAGCGTTTTCGCACGCAGGCCCGACAGGCGTTTAAAGCGTTGTTTGCGCAGGCCGACGTGCTGATCGCCCCGGCCACGCCGCGCAGTGCAACGCGGATTGGCGAAGAGATTATGGAGATCAACGGCCAGCCGTTACCGGTTCGCGCCAGCATGGGCATGCTGACGCAGCCGATTTCGTTTTTAGGTTTACCCGTTACCACCGTCCCGCTGCGCACCGCTCAGGGCAGACCTGTTGGCCTGCAGTTGATCGCCGCGCCGTTTAACGAGCAAGCCTGCCTGCGCGTGGCGCGGGTGCTGGAAGCAAGCGGAATAACTGATGCCCGGCCGGCGGAGATGACACCATGATAAATCACGATGACATTAACCTTCCGTGGGTCGTTGCAGAAGTGACCGCAGCCTTTTACCGCTATGAAGACGCGCTGGTAAGCAACAACATTCCGGTGCTGGATGAGCTGTTCTGGCACGACAAAAACACGGTGCGTCTCGGTGCGGGCGAAAACCTGTACGGCATTGAGGAAATCCGCGCCTTTCGGGCGGCGCGCCCGTCCGCGGGCCTGCAAAGGACGTTGCGCCATACGGTAATCACCACCTTCGGAGAGGATTACGCCGTGTGTAGCACCGAATTCACCCGCGAAGGAACGGAGCGGATTGGCCGCCAGCAGCAGACATGGGTACGCTTCCCGTACGGCTGGCGAATTGTGGCGGCGCAGGTGAGCGTGATGGCGTAATGTTAATAACCCTGCCCGATGGCGCTTTTCCCATCAGATAAGCAGCAGGCCGGGACAGGCGTCACCGCCGCCCGGCACACTGCTGGACCGTTATTGTTGGAACGGGTGCACTTCACGCCAGTGATCGGCTATCTGCTGGCGGGTACAGACCCATACCCGATCGTGCTGCGCAAGGTAATCGAGGAACCGCTGCAAAGCACGAAAACGCCCCGGACGCCCCAGCAGGCGGCAATGCATGCCGATGGACATCATCTTCGGCGCACGTTCCCCTTCTTCGTACAACACGTCAAAGCTGTCTTTCAGGTAGGTATAAAACTGCTCGGCGGTGTTGAACCCCTGCGCGGTCGCGAAGCGCATGTCGTTGGCATCCAGCGTATACGGCACAATCAGGTGGGGTTTGCGCGTGCCGTCGCTGCACGCCACTTGCGTCCAGAACGGTAAATCGTCGCCATAGTAGTCGCTGTCATAGTCAAAGCCCCCATGCTCCACTACCAGCTGGCGGGTGTTTGGGCTGTCACGCCCGGTGTACCAGCCGGCAGGCGGTTTGCCAAACAGGTCAGTCAGGACATGCACCGCCTTGTGCAGGTGCTCGCGCTCCTGGTTGATATCCATACTTTGATAGTGGATCCAGCGCCAGCCGTGGCTAACCACGTCATAATCAGCCGCTTTGATGGCGTCAACGATATCGGGATGTCGCGCCAGCGCCATTGCCACGCCAAAGACCGTCAGCGGCAGGCCACGCTTGCAGAATTCGTTATGGATCCGCCAGAACCCAGCGCGGCTGCCGTATTCATAGAGGGAGTCCATCGACATGTGTCTGTCCGGATAACTGGCCGCACCGATGATGTCCGAGAGGAATTGTTCTGAGCCGGCATCACCGTGCAGAACGTGGTTTTCCGCCCCTTCTTCGTAATTGAGTACAAACTGCACGGCGATGCGCGCCTGGTTCGGCCACTGCGCGTGCGGCGGCTTGCCTGCATAGCCGCGTAAGTCCCGCGGATAATCTTCGTTAAAAAGCGCCATTATCACCCCCTCAATTAAAATGGATTCAGTGCCTGAAAGTGTCCGCTCAACGCTTTTTTCTCCGGGAAAGCCAGGTCCCCGTGCTTGCTGGTTGACAGCCCCAGCGCCACCAGCGACTCGACCATTTTCACCGCCGCACTGACGCCGTCGATCACCGGCACGTGCAGCTCGCGCGTCAGCTCCTGCGCCAGCGTCGCCATTCCACCGCAGCCGAGCACAATCGCGCCGCAGCCATCTTCTTTCAGCGCCTGGATGCAGCGCGCGCGCACCTTCTCCTGAGCCAGGCCGCTACCGTCTTCCAGTGCCAGCACCGGCAGATCGATGGCATGCAGGGCTGCACAGTGGTCCTGGAAACCATACTGGTGCAAAAGATGGCGGGCGATAATCCGCGTGCGAGGCAGCGTAGTCACAACGGAAAAGCGTGTTGCCACCAGCGTGGCCATATGCATCGCAGCTTCTGCGATACCGATGACCGGCCCCTGCGCCAGCTCGCGCGCCGCCAGCAGGCCGGGGTCACCAAAGCAGGCAATCACGTGTCCATCCACGCCCTGTTGCCGTCCGCGTTTTATCTGTTCGAGAACGCCCACGGCGGCGATGGCCTCATCAAAATGACCTTCTATCGAGGGCACACCTGCGCTCGGGCAGACGGCGAGGATCTCCGTTCCCGGTGCTGCTACCGCGCGGGCTGCGGCGCCGATGGTTTCCGTCATCGCGAGGCTGGTGTTGGGGTTAATCACTTGTATACAAACAGACGACATTACGACTCCTTGTGGCTGGCGAACAGCCGGGCAAAATCAGGCAGGCACTCACCGGCCCGTTCGAAACAGAGGCTGGCGACAATATGTTCAAAATGGTGCATTAAGGCCTCACTCAGGGGCTGGAGCGCCTTCTGGCGCAAGAGTTCCACCAGTTGCTCGTGGTCATTGCAGCGGCAGCCCTGACGCCACGGCGCGCCCCAGGCTGCGATCACCAGCGACGACCGCTGGCTCAGTCCGGTCACCATCTCTGTCAGCACCTGATTGCCTGAAATGGCCTGAAGCTGAATATGGAAATTGGCGGAGTGGCGGATTGCGGCGGGACCGTCATACGCCTCATGCGCCTGCTGCTCCTGGCGAATAATCCCTTCCAGTGCAGCCAGATGCGGCGGCTGACAGTGGGCCAGCACGTCCGGCAGGTTAGCCACCTCAAGCAGCGCGCGCGTGCGGAAGATCTGCTGCGCCTCTTCTACCGTCGGGCTGGCCACGTGTGCACCACGTTTGGGCGTTAAGGTGACCATTTGCACAGCGGCGAGTCGTTGCAGCACCTTGCGAATACCGGTGCGGCTCACGCCGAAGACCTCAGCCAGCGCCTCTTCAGGCAATTTACTTCCCGGGAGCAACTGATGTTCGACTATCGCAGTCATCAGCGCCTGAAAGATGGATTCATCTTTGTCATGCAGGTCTGGCGCGGTCTGCAGGCTGTTTATGTTGTTCATTAACCACTCCGATTTTTACTTTTCGCTATCGAATCGTATACATAAAAATAAAATATTGCATACAAGATTTATTATTTTGGCCTGGATCCTGCAACACCGTCTGCACTCCCACTTAACGGGTTTTCATTCACAGGAGCAGGTTTCATGCCAAACAGACAAAACGCGCAGCACGGTACGGCCGCTGATTCCGGTGCGGTTTACAGCCCACGGCTTTGCAATGAGGATCTGGCACCGACGCGTGACCAGAACTGGAGCTGGTACAACATCTTTTCTTTCTGGATGTCGGACGTCCACAGCATGGGGGGTTATGTTGTTGCCGCGAGCTTCTTTACGCTCGGGCTGGCAAGCTGGCAGGTCTTGCTCTGCCTGCTGATAGGGATTTGCATTGTGCAGTTGTGCGCCAACCTGGTGGCGAAACCGAGTCAGATGGCAGGCGTACCCTACGCGGTGATTTGCCGTCAGGCATTTGGCGTTTTCGGGGCCAATATTCCGGCGGTGATCCGCGGGCTGATTGCTTTCGCATGGTACGGCATTCAGACCTACCTGGCCGCCAACGCGCTGATGCTGGTGGCGCTTAAGTTCTGGCCTTCACTCGCGACGCTCACCACCGGTTCGTTCCTGGGCCTGTCGCATCTTGGCTGGATCTGTTTTGCTATCATGTGGGTGCTGCAGGCGATGGTCTTCTGGCACGGCATGAGCGCCATTAAGCGCTTTATTGATATCGCCGGTCCGGCGGTCTACGTGGTGATGCTGGCGCTGGCGGGATGGATTGTATACAAGACCGGTTTTGACGGCATCTCCTTTACCCTCGCCAGCAAATCCCTGAGCGCCGGTGAGCAGACCTGGCAGATGATCACCGCCACGGCACTGGTGGTCTCTTACTTCTCCGGCCCGCTGCTCAATTTTGGTGACTTCTCCCGCTACGGTAAAAGCATGGGAGAGATCCGCCGCGGTAACCGCTGGGGTCTGCCATTTAACTTCCTGCTGTTCTCCATCGTTACCGTGGTGATTGTGTCGGGTACGCAATCGCTGTTTGGCCGCATGATCACTGACCCGATTGAAACCGTCAGCCGTGTGGGCAACGATCTGGCCGTGGCCATTGGCTTGCTGACCATGATCACCGCCACCATCGGGATCAACATCGTGGCGAACTTCGTCTCCCCGGCGTTTGATTTCTCTAACTGTTCACCGCAAAAAATCAGCTTCCGCACCGGGGGGATGATCGCCGCCGTCGGCTCTATCCTGTTAACCCCGTGGAACCTGTTTAACTCGCCGGAGCTTATTCACTACACTCTGGACGTGCTCGGGGCGTTTATTGGCCCGCTGTTCGGGATTCTGATTGCCGATTTTTACCTGATTAAGCGCGGCAAAGTCTCCGTAGACGATCTGTTTGATGACACGCCAAAAGGCAAATACTGGTATCGCAACGGTTTCAACCCGAAAGCCATCGGCGCGCTGGTGCCATCCGTTGCCGTTGGACTGGTGATAAGCTTTATTCCCTCCCTGCATGAAGTGGCAAACTTTAGCTGGTTTATCGGTGTCTTCCTGGGCGGGGTCACCTACCGCTGGCTGGCGCGGGAAGAGCGTGAAGCGGCAGACGCCTCGTCGTTCAGCCCCCGCGTGGCGACGCAAAAAGAGTAACCCTTCCTTCGGGCCGCAGTTCCTCTGCGGCCTTTTTCATTCTGGCACCGTTTTTGCTCAGTCTCATCACCCCGCTACGCAAACACTAAGGCAGGAATCATGATGGACTACCAGACTGCGATCCGCGGTGCATTTTTTGATATTGCCCAGGTCTGCGACAGTGCAGACGTTATCGCCCAACAGGCGCGCTACCTTGAAGACGGGCTGTTGTTCATCCATAACGGCAAAATTCTGGCGCAGATGGCCTGGCAGGAGGGCGAGCAGTATCTTGATCCCTACAAAGGGTACACCGACCTGCGCGGCAAACTGCTGCTCCCGGGTTTTGTCGATACCCACGTCCATTACCCGCAGACGGAGATGATTGGCGCTTTTGGTGAGCAGCTGCTGGAGTGGCTGACCACCTACACGTTCCCGGTAGAAAGCCAGTTTGCCGATGAGGCCTATGCGAAAGAGATTGCGGCGTTTTTCATCAACCAACTGGTCAGCCACGGCACCACCACCGCGCTGGTGTTTTGTACGCTGCATCCTGAATCGGTCGAGGCGCTGTTCACCGAGGCCCTGCGCCTTAACATGCGCCTTATCGCCGGCAAGGTGATGATGGACCGCCACACGCCTGACTACCTGAGTGAAACCGCGAAAGAGAGCTACCGGCAGACGCGCGAGTTGATCCAGCGCTGGCACCACCGTGGACGGTTGGGCTACGCCATTACGCCACGCTTTGCCCCGACCTCCTCACCGGAACTGCTGGCCGCGGTCAGCCTGCTCAGAGAGGAGTTTCCCGACACCTGGATGCAGACCCATCTGAGCGAAAACCCAAATGAAGTGGCCTGGGTAAGCGATCTGTGGCCGGAACATGAACGTTATCTGGATGTGTATCATCATTACGGGCTGACCGGCGAACGCAGCGTGTTTGCCCATGGGATCCACCTCCATGAGAGCGAGTGGCGCTGTCTGCACGATACCGGCTCGGCGGTGGCGTTTTGCCCCACCTCGAACCTGTTTCTTGGCAGCGGACTGTTCCGCTTACCCGCCTGCTGGCAACACCAGGTGCGTATGGGCATTGGCACCGATGTGGGTGCCGGAACCACCTTCAGCATGCTGCGCACCCTCGGGGAGGCGTACAAGGTGGGTCAGCTGCAGAGCTACCGCCTGCGCGCCAGCGAAGCGTTTTATCACGCCACGCTGGGCGGCGCTCACGCCCTGAGGCTGGACGATAAGATTGGCAATTTCGCCCCCGGCAAAGAGGCCGATTTTATCGTCATCGACCCGGCCGTTACGCCGCTACAGCGCCTGCGTAACCGGCGCTGTCAGGACATTTATGAGCAGCTGTTTGTGCTGATGACCCTGGGCGACGAGCGCAATATTAGCGAGACCTGGGTCAACGGTGTGCAGGTGTGGTCAACTGCCGCGGTAGGTTGACCACCCGCCCGGCGCAATCACAAACGGCAGGTGGAAGTGCTCGTCTGCCGTTTCTCCCGTCACAAAATCGATCTGTGCGCAGGGGTAAAGCGTGTCGCGGCCGGTTTCGGTGAACCAAGCCCCTATCTCGGCCACCAGCCGGTAACGTCCTGCAGGCAGGAAAGGAATAAACGCGGTGATGCGCCCCTGGGCGTTAGTGAAAGCAGTGGCCAATACGGCGCCGTCCTGCTCAAGATAAACCCTTACGCCCTGCGCAGGCTTTCCCGTTGAAATATCAAGAATATGCGTGCTTAACGTACTCATTCGTCAATGACTCCTTCCAGCCGAAGCAGCGTAATTTCCCGCAGCTGTTCCAGTGCGGCCTGTACCTCCTGCGCATCGCTGTTTTCCAGCCGGGCGTTGAGGGCGCGTAAAATCGCCTCACCGCTACGGCCTTTCGCGCGGATCAAAAACACGCGTCCAAAACGGGCCTCATAGCGAGCGTTCCCTTCCTGCAGTGCCTGTGCCAGCTGCCTGTCGCGGTTGTCGACGGCGCCCTGCTCCTGGCGCGAAAGCACCGCCTCCGCCCGGGCGCCCGTCGGTTTCTCACCAATTCGCGGGTGCGCATTCAGGGCCTGCGTAAGCGCCGTTTCATCCCAGGTTTGTGCCAGCGCCCGGGCGGCGTCGAACAGTGCTTTGCGGTGTAAATAGGGCCGCCCCCGCACCAGCGCATCGGCCCAGTCGGGCAACGCCACGCAGGGCTGCAAATGCGCGAGCGCCTCTTCGTGGCTCAGTTGATTAAAAGTTTGCAATGCAATCATACTCACTCCCGTCATATCGTCGTTTTATCGCTTTGCACAAACTACGCCACTCTTGCCATCCCCCATGAAACAGTCGATTCCGGATCGCACAACAGGAAATTATTGATTCATAAAAAGGCATTCTCACCGCGTTTGCGCACCTTAGCAGTGCAAAACCGCTTCAAACAACGCGCTTTTCGCCACTCTGCAGCCTGGTACGCAAATTGCTCTTTCCTTTTTACACCCTGCAAAAGGAGAGAAGCATGAGAGCAATCGTTATTGGCGCGGGCATTGGCGGCCTGAGCGCCGCTGTAGCGCTGAAGAAGGCGGGAATCGACTGTACCGTGTTTGAGGCCGTGAAAGAGATGAAGCCCGTCGGTGCGGCCATCTCCATCTGGCCCAATGGGGTGAAATGCATGCAGCACCTCGGAATGGGCGACATCATCGAGACCTACGGCGGCCCTATGCGCTTTATGGCCTATAAGGATCACCGGCGCGGCGATACCCTCACCCGCTTTAGCCTTGCCCCGCTGGTCGAGCGCACGGGCGGTCGCCCTTGCCCCGTGTCGCGTACGGAACTGCAGCGCGAAATGCTGAACTTCTGGGGGCACGAGAACGTTCAGTTCGGCAAACGCGTTGAAAGCGTCCGTGAGGACGCGGCTGGCATCACCGTCACCTTCATCGACGGTACTACCGCGACGGGGGATTTCCTGATTGCCGCCGATGGCAGTCACTCCGCGGTTCGCCCGTACGTGCTGGGCTATACGCCCGAGCGCCGCTACGCCGGTTACGTCAACTGGAACGGGCTGGTGAAGATTGATGAAGAGATTGCCCCTGCGCACCAGTGGACCACCTTCGTCGGCGAGGGCAAGCGCGTTTCGCTGATGCCCGTCGCCGGCGGACGCTTCTATTTCTTTTTTGATGTTCCGCTCCCCCTCGGGCTGGCGGAAGATCGCACTACCCTTCGCGCCGATCTCACGGGCTATTTCCGCGGCTGGGCGCCACCGGTACAGAAGCTCATCGCCGCGCTGGATCCCGAGACCACAAACCGTATCGAAATCCACGACATTGAACCGTTCGACACCCTGGTGCGCGGCAACGTGGCGCTTCTTGGCGATGCCGCGCACAGCACCACGCCGGATATCGGCCAGGGCGGATGCGCGGCGATGGAGGACGCCGTGGTGCTGGGTGACTGCCTGCGCGAGAACCACAACATCGCACTGGCGTTGCGGCAGTACGAAGCGCTGCGCTGTGACCGGGTCCGCGACCTGGTGCTTAAGGCCCGTAAACGCTGTGATATCACGCATGGCAAAGACATGGCATTGACCCGGGCCTGGTACCAGGAGCTCAAAGAAGAGACCGGAGAGCGCATCATTAACGGTCTGTGCGACACCATTCAGGCCGGGCCTTTAGGCTGAACGCGAGAGGGACAACCATGAAAATACAACCGACTCCACCCGCCCATTGTACGTTTGAGCCAGAGGACTGGCTGCGTCTGGCAAAATGCTGGCATCCGGTTGCTCGCGCCTGCGACATCGGCGCGGCACCGGTCAAAGCCACCCTGCTCGACGAACAACTGGTTATCTACCGCGTCAAAGACCAGGTTGTGGTCGCCCGGGACGTTTGCCCGCACCGCGGCGTACCTTTGACGCTGGGCTTTCACGATGAACACGGGATTATCTGCCCTTATCATGGCTTACGCTTTGGTGAAGATGGACGCTGCAACCGCATTCCGTCCAGCCCTGACCAGCCGGTTCCCGCGAAGCTTAACCTGATCAACTATGCCGTGGAGGAGCGCTTTGGGTTGATCTGGACCTGCCTGGCGTTTGATCCGGATAACCCAATGCCGCTGCCCACCATGCCGCACTGGGATAACGACGGATTTCAGCAGATCAACTGCCCGGCGTTTGAAGTGAATGGCTTCGCCGGCCGTCAGGTGGAAGGGTTTCTGGACGTGGCGCATTTTGCCTGGATCCACACTGACACCTTTGCTGACCCCAATAATCCGCTGGTACCCCATTATCAGCCCCAGGAGACGCCGTTTGGCTTTGTTGCCGATTACTGGAGCTCGGTGAGCAACTACCCCGCCAGCTCCGATGTCCAGGCGCCGGAAGGCTTCCAGTGGCTGCGTCATTTTGAAATGCATCTGCCGTTTACCGCCACGCTGACGATCCATTTTCCGGGGGAAGCCAGGCTGGTGATCATGAACGCCGCCTCGCCCGTCTCTTCACGGGTAACCCGCATGTTCGCCCCTATCGCGCGCAACTTTGACCTGCATATTCCGGTAGAGGAAGTGCACGCCTTCAATTTGCGTATTTTTGAAGAAGACCGCCTGATGGTTGAGACGCAGCGCCCGGAAAGCCTGCCGCTGGATCTGACTCTGGAAGCCCACATCCCTGCAGATAAAAGCTCTATTGCCTACCGCCGGGGGCTGAAAAAGATGGGCTTCGGCGAGTTTTTCCTGGTGTGACGGAGGAACGTGATGAGCGAAATGTTAAGCGTTATTGTCGACGGTCTCTGGCGTGAGGGGGATAAGAGTCTCGCCGTCAGGCTGGTGTCAGAATGCGGTGAAGCCCTGCCGGGCTGGCAGCCCGGGGCGCACATTGACGTGCATCTGCCCTGCGGGCTGGTTCGCCAGTATTCGCTGACCGGGGCAAGCGACAGCGAGAGCTATCTTATTTGCGTAGGACGTGAAACCGCCTCGCGCGGCGGGTCACGCTATGTTCACGAGACGCTACGTCCGGGGCAGAAACTGCTTATCTCCTCACCGCGCAATCTGTTTGCGCTGCACGAGGCTGAACGCTTCTTGCTGCTGGCGGCAGGGATAGGCATAACGCCCTTGTATGCGATGGCCCGGCAGCTGGAGGCTTCCGGCACCCCGTTTACGCTGCACTATTACGTTAAAGAGCATGGCAACGCGGCGTTTGCGCGTGAACTCAGGCAATTTAAACGCGGCGAGTGTGTCATCCATACCATCAGCCCGCGCACTGCGCTGGCAGAGCACATGCCCACGCCAGCGCCCGGTTTCCACGCCTGGGTCTGCGGGCCGGCAGGTTTTATGGAGAAAGTGTATCAGGTCGCCCTCACGAGAGGCTGGGCTGAGAGCAATCTTCACAGCGAAGCATTCCAGCCCGTTATGCCCGCCGACTGTAATGAAACGGGCGAGATTTTTACAGTCAAGCTGGCATCAACCGGCGAGCGCTGGCCGGTGCCGGCGGACAAAACTATCGCGCAGGTGCTGCTGGAAAACGGCGTGGCGGTACCGCTCTCCTGTGAAATGGGGATTTGCGGCGCCTGTCTGACGCCGGTTATCGACGGCGTAGTGGATCACCGGGATAGCGTGCAGTCGGAGGCGGAGAAAAGCGCGGCAGACCAGCAGGTGGCGCTGTGCTGCTCGCGAAGCCATTCAGGGGAACTGGTTATTGGGTTGTAGAACGAAAACACCCTGCGATATTGCTATCGCAGGGTGTTTAAATTTGGCGGGATCCACGGATAGTCAAAACAAATGGCATACAGGGTTTCGGAGAAAAAAGCATGTCCATAATTACCGATATCACCTCAAAAACAGCGGAACGGACGATAAAACGATCCCTCATGGCAGCATAACTGGCCTGACACGTCATCATCTTAAAAGGGGGAAATATCCGTGAAACTTCCCGTCATAATGACGAGTTTTAAAGTATCTTAACGATGGATTTACTCTGATGCATTCCGTTTTATTTCAGCATATCGGGCTGCCAGTTGTTTCAGATGCATCTCCAACTGAGATCTCGCAGCTGCAGGTAAAGGTACACCAGGAGGATTTTCTGACAAGATACGCAGTTGCTCTTCAGCCGGTATGGACTGGTTAAAAGACTGCCGGACGGAAAATACAACCGACTTCAGTTCACTGACCGTCATGTATTTGCCTTTCTGCTCATCAAGCCCGTTCAGCCGGTCACTCAATTTTTGTAGCGTTGACATCCCCTTATACCAGCCATTGAGCTGTTCTACCGGTAATGCGGCAGCATTAAGGTGTTGCTGCCACTGTTGTGTCAGGGGTTTTGCTTGCTCCGGCCACAGCACCTGAGCCTGTTCTGTAAGTTTTCGGCTGTAAGTAATACTCCAGTCAGGAGGCAATTTATCCAGTCGGGCAAGCTGCTGCTGTGTTTGTTCTATCATTGTTTGTGATGACGGAGATTGCTGACGCAACATATCCAGTTTTTGAGGCGCGAGAGGTGCAGGTAACGGAGCCAGTGAGGCAGCAAGCTGAGTCTGTAGCGGGTCTGGCCGGTGAAGAAATTGCCAGCTCCACACTGCGCCCGTACTTATTATCAGCATGGTACACATTCCGGCAGCGAAGGATTTCCACTTTTTTACCTGAGTGGGCATTGCCGTCAGTACTTCCACATTAGCGTGGTGTTCTGGCTGTGCAACGAATACCCACTTCACTGGGCTGTCTGGCGCAGGGGTCTCTTCAGAGAGACTACCGGTATGAGAGCCTGTTGATATTACTGCACCATTCTTTACGGTGGCAGGCAGGACAATACCAGACTGAATATTCGACCCGGTACTGGTTGTATCGTTGCTGTTTTCCAGCCGGACAGCGCTGTTGTGCATCAGGGAACGCAACGTATCGAGCTGGCTCAGATGCTTAAGCTCCAGACGTTGAAGCACCTCCCCCAGACTGCCAAGCAGTTGCTCAGCCCGATACAGTTGTCTGAGGTCGCTGTAATTGAGCGGGAGCGAGCGCATCCGTTGCTGAAGACGCTGGTTCAGAC
Source organism: Enterobacter sp. WPR_3_1 (assembly GCF_003635055.1). NCBI lineage: Bacteria > Pseudomonadati > Pseudomonadota > Gammaproteobacteria > Enterobacterales > Enterobacteriaceae > Enterobacter > Enterobacter sp. WPR_3_1. The sequence continues at coordinate 218,950 of NZ_RBXU01000015.1, forward strand.
TGCTGAGGATTTCCATGCGGGCATGTACCGGCTGCGGCCACAGTGTCCCCCACTGATGGCTTATCAGCGCATCCAGTATCGCCAGGCCTTCATTGAGGCCGAATAAGCCGGCCAGTTGCGTCCGTGCCAGCGTGTACCAGGCCGCCGTCTGTAACTCCACACCGTTTTGCTCAAACAGTGAAAGGCAGAGTTTTTCGACATAATGCCAGTTCACATCCGGACGGGCCGGATGTGTCAGTTTACTCAGTTCATCACGCAGGGTGGCATAATCCGCTAGCGTGCGCGGATCGCCACCGGTTTTGATTTTTCGTGGATTGATGTCATTCATGGCTGAATATCCAAATGAAGGTTGCGGTGCTGTACTTCCTGTTTATGCAGCTTCACCACAAGTCTGCTGGTACTGCCAGGTTAACAGCTATGAAAGAAGCGCTAAAATCAGACAAAAAGAAGTACTTTGATCAAAAGGTTGTACTGTGCGCAGCAACATCCCCGGGGGATTAAAGGTCCAGTCACTGAAATGACCTGCCCGTATGAACAGGCGCCCCAGAGAGATCACGCAGCCTTCTGCATGAAGGGTCACTTCCACGCATCCGGTCACGCCCTGGCCGTACAAAAATACTGGTGTAAATTTCACAGACTGGTCATCTACACACAGAAAGATATCGGTAATCTCAAGAGCCCCGTACTCCACCAGCAGATCCGTAACGGATGTATTCAGCGTCCCCTCGTTCAATCCGGTACCCTCCAGCCACGCGTCCATTTGCTCCTGAAGCTGCGCATTCGATGGCAAAAATCTGCAATATCGGCCTGACTCTTACTGTGTGTTGGAACTGATGAAAGCTGTCTGGCCTTACACACGAATTGCGGTATCGAGATACTGCTGTTGCTTCAGGTGCCTCAGCATCACGCGTCCTTCGGGCATAAACTCGGTGCCGTAACGTACGAGGCCAATGCCCTTAAGCTCAGCATCAATGGCATAACGCAACTCTCCTGGCACGTGCTGTTCGAGTAAAGTTACATTGAGGGACTGCAAACGGGGTTCATACTTGAGCAGGACACCGGCCAGCGTATCGATCAGCTCGTGGGCTGTACCCGGCATGCCTTGCAGAATTTTGGTCATGTCCGGCAAACCATAATCTGGTAAATGGGATATGGTCCCGGCTCGGGCGTTCAAAATACGCTGGATGTTATCCAGTACAGATAAAATAACCTGGTCTTCTTCGTTTACAACTTCAAGGGGAAGATCCCCTGTAAAGTTGCCGGTAAGAATTTCATATAAAGAGGGCGTTTTTTGATTCATAATATAGCATATTATTTTAAATGATAGAGGTTTAGGTTCTAAGGGATGTGAATTACCTTATGTTTCTTTTAAGGATTTTTTTGCAAAAATAATTATTAAGCAACCGGATAATGAGGAACAAAACATCAATATTACTCGAAGTGGATTTGTTCCATACCAAGAATAAAGCATAAAGATAATAACCAGGCTAAAGATTACTGAAGAGTGCTTTGGTTTTATAGATGTTGCTAGAAATGTAATGGATTCGGTCTCCGGCTCCGGGCCGGTGTCATCACCTGCGTCACGATAAGGCGCTGCGTAGCGGTAATGCTCCCCGGTGGTGACCGCATCGTTACGCACGCTGACCGTCGCATCCATCGGTGTGGAGGCTGTCCGGTAGTTATAATCCCGCGTGGCGACCGTGCCGGTGGCAAGGGTGTGCCAGGTCAGATTCTAACCAATTTTTTAACTCAAGTTTTCAAAACGAGCCGACAACCCGGTAAATACATATTAACTATGAAGTATCAAAAATTCTCTCAATTCACCAGATATGTTATTACGCTCTAAGTACTTCGCTTTATCTTCTTCAGATAAAGATATCCAAAAAGGAGACCAGTAAACGTTCCACCACAGACCTATCTGTCCTTGTAAACTGCCCACTGATTCAAAATCAGAATATGGAAAAACAGTATCAGGAGCTGGCGGTTCAAAGTGCTCATTGCAGAGTTTTCTAATCAAATCATTATCATTATCATTATCATTATCATTATCATTAGTGATTATATCAAGCACTATTTGACTAAGTTCATTAAACTTATAGTAGTGTACTATTTTCTCATTATTGATTAAACATACCTTTTCATTTTCAATTTTTTTCCGAAAAAAAGACTCTATTATTTTTTCTACTTTATCTACATCGCCAGGTTTAACCATAAATCTTGATGAATATGCATATACATTGTTACTTTTCAGACACAAAAAAAATGGGTATGTATTTATCGATTTTGCCAAGACTTCAAAGCCTGAGGCTGAGTAAATATCTTGGAGATCATTTTTTTTCTGAAAAAATCAATAAATTTAATTTTCATCTATGTAATCCGCAATCCAGTCCGCACCATAATACCCAGCACAGCCGAATATTATACCACCAATAAGTCCTGTAATAACTGCACCTGGACCTGTCTCCACTCCCACTGCCGCACCAGCAACGGTTCCTATTTTAGCTCCCGCGACGAATCCGCCCCAACCCCCTGCTTGTCGTATAACTTCAGCGCTGATAGGTTTTACACTTCCGGTCTTTATAGATTTTTCAGTGGCTTGTTCATGATCATACGCTGTAAGAACTATCCCTACGACCTGAACTACCCTACCTGCTTTCGCCATCCCTTTTACTAAGCTAAGAGATTCTGGTGTGAAAATGGCTTTCTCAGGTATTTCCTCACCCATTATCAAAATTTCCTTATCAACATCTCTTACAAATGCTGCAATCTTATAAACACGTTTAACCAAATGTGGGTTTTTTTACTTTGTATTCATCAAGTGCTTTCAAAATTTCATCAGTCGTAACTAACTCTGCTCCAGATTTTAATGCTTTCTCGACGTCAATATATATTGACTTACCATCAAATCTGGGAGAACCGCCGGGAAAAACAGAGCTTGTAGAGATATAGGGTGATTTGTTTTTACCCATCACATGCTCAGCAACACTAACTGTTGTATCAAAACTTTTGGGAAGTAAGCCATACCGCTCTGGATCTGTCTCTGAAAGTAATCTTAGTGGCGATAAATCCATTTGGGACAAATAAGGGTTAGATTTTGAAGCATATATTTTTCTTACCAAAAAACCATCTTTCCCAGGCTCGTCGACAATAATAAAGAAAAACGCACGAGCTGGCATTAACAAACCAGTTACGTCGTGCGTTGAATGTGGAGTTTCATTAGTTAAAGTTGAATGCTCAGTCATCTACCATCTCTCCAGAGCTTGGACACCTAGCCAAACGGTAAGTTTGGATGATTCCTTTGAAAAAACGCGTTTGCATAGACCTTGATTATCGGTGACCCCTTTAAATGTTTCACCACTTTCGCTAGAGATAAAATACGGCACATTGGCCATAGGCTTACCACTATCATTCAAGATCCGGAATTGTTCATCGAAGAATCCATTCCTGATTAAATCTTCAACTAATGCCATTGATATTGATGACATTGCTGTTGAATGTGCACCAGCAAACATAGTCCGCTTCACCTTACGCAGATACGACGCTGTCGTACCGTATTCTATTTTTCCCGCCTCCAGCCTCAGATAGCTTCCGCCGCCGATCAGCGTGATACGTTTTTTTCCGGCCAGGGAGATGTCATTCGCTGAACTCAGCGTCAGCTTCTTCTCTGCAAGCAACCGCAGGCTGGCGTTTTGCGCATGGATATCTATTGGCCCTTCTCCGGATTTGACGCTCAGTTGTCCGGTCCGGGCAAAGAGCCCCAGTTTTTCTCCGGCCAGTGCGGTCAGATTGCCCATTGTTCCGA
>NZ_RBXU01000016.1:0-209974 GCF_003635055.1 Enterobacter sp. WPR_3_1
TCCAGCAGCTCTTCGTCATCAACCATGTCACATTTGTTCAGGAACACGATGATGTAAGGAACGCCTACCTGACGACCCAGCAGGATGTGCTCACGAGTCTGAGGCATTGGGCCGTCAGTCGCAGCAACAACCAGGATCGCGCCGTCCATCTGCGCAGCACCGGTGATCATGTTCTTAACATAGTCGGCGTGGCCTGGGCAGTCTACGTGTGCGTAGTGGCGAGTCGGGGTGTCATATTCAACGTGAGAAGTGTTGATGGTGATACCACGCGCTTTTTCTTCTGGTGCGTTATCGATCTGGTCGAATGCACGAGCAGCACCGCCGTAGGTTTTAGCCAGTACGGTAGTGATTGCAGCGGTCAGGGTAGTTTTACCATGGTCAACGTGGCCGATAGTACCAACGTTGACGTGCGGTTTTGTACGTTCAAATTTTTCTTTAGACACGGCTATATTCCTTACTATAGTGCTCTCCCCTTCGGAGAGAGCACGGGACTTAGGTTTTAATCCTGTGGATTACTTACCACGGGCTTCGATAACGGCCTGAGCAACGTTGTTAGGCGCATCATCATACTTCAGGAATTCCATGGTGTATGATGCACGACCTTTGGTCAGAGAACGCAGCTGAGTTGCATATCCGAACATTTCAGACAGCGGAACTTCAGCATGGATCTTAACGCCAGTTACTTCGGATTCCTGACCGCGCAGCATACCGCGACGACGGCTCAAGTCACCGATAACGTCACCGGTGTTCTCTTCAGGAGTCTCTACTTCAACCTTCATGATTGGCTCAAGCAGAACTGGTTTTGCTTTCTTAAAGCCTTCTTTAAAGGCAATAGACGCAGCCAGTTTAAACGCCAGTTCAGAGGAGTCAACGTCGTGGTAAGAACCGAAGTGCAGACGGACACCCATGTCAACAACCGGATAGCCAGCCAGAGGGCCCGCTTTCAGCTGTTCCTGGATACCTTTATCAACGGCTGGGATGTATTCGCCAGGAATTACACCACCTTTGATGTCGTTGATGAACTCGTAACCTTTAGGGTTAGAGCCCGGCTCCAGTGGGTACATGTCGATCACAACGTGACCGTACTGACCGCGACCACCAGACTGCTTAGCGTGTTTACCTTCAACATCGGTAACTTTCGCACGAATCGCTTCGCGGTAAGCAACCTGAGGTTTACCCACGTTCGCTTCAACGTTGAATTCACGCTTCATACGGTCAACGATGATGTCCAGGTGCAGTTCACCCATACCAGCGATGATGGTCTGGTTAGATTCTTCATCAGTCCATACGCGGAATGATGGGTCTTCTTTCGCCAGACGGCCCAGAGCCAGACCCATTTTTTCCTGGTCAGCTTTGGTTTTTGGTTCAACCGCGATGGAGATTACCGGCTCAGGGAATTCCATACGCTCCAGAATGATCGGGTGATCCGGGTCACACAGGGTGTCACCAGTAGTCACGTCTTTCAGACCGATTGCTGCAGCGATGTCGCCCGCACGAACTTCTTTGATCTCTTCACGTTTGTTAGCGTGCATCTGTACGATACGGCCAAAACGTTCACGCGCCGTTTTCACGGAGTTCAGGATGGTGTCACCGGAGTTAACCACACCAGAGTAAACGCGGAAGAAGGTCAGGTTACCCACGAATGGGTCGGTAGCAATTTTGAACGCCAGTGCAGAGAACGGCTCTTCGTCGCTTGCGTGACGTTCAGCCGGAGTATCTTTACCGTCGTCCAGGATGCCGTTGATCGCAGGAACGTCAACCGGGGATGGCAGGTAATCAATTACCGCATCCAGCATCGCCTGAACACCTTTGTTCTTGAATGCAGAACCACAGGTTACCAGGATGATTTCGTTGTTCAGAACACGCTGACGCAGAGCTTTTTTGATCTCTTCTTCAGTCAGTTCTTCACCACCCAGGTATTTCTCCATCAGCTCTTCAGAAGCTTCAGCAGCGGATTCGATCAGGTTCTGGTGCCATTCGTCAGCCAGATCCTGCATCTCAGCTGGGATATCTTCGTATTCGAAGGTAACGCCCTGGTCTGCATCGTTCCAGTTGATGGCTTTCATTTTCACCAGGTCGATAACGCCGGTGAAGCCTTCTTCAGCACCAATTGCCAGCTGCAGCGGAACAGGGTTCGCGCCCAGACGGGATTTGATCTGACCAACAACTTTCAGGAAGTTAGCACCCATACGGTCCATTTTGTTAACGAACGCGATGCGTGGAACTTTATATTTGTTCGCCTGACGCCATACGGTCTCAGACTGTGGCTGAACACCACCAACTGCGCAATAAACCATTACCGCGCCGTCAAGAACACGCATGGAACGTTCTACTTCGATGGTGAAGTCAACGTGCCCTGGGGTGTCGATGATGTTAACGCGATGCGGTTCGTACTGCTTAGCCATACCTGACCAGAATGCAGTAGTCGCTGCGGAGGTGATAGTAATACCACGCTCCTGCTCCTGTTCCATCCAGTCCATGGTGGCTGCGCCGTCATGAACTTCACCGATTTTATGGTTTACACCGGTGTAGAACAGAATACGTTCGGTAGTAGTGGTCTTACCGGCGTCGATGTGCGCACTGATACCAATGTTACGGTAACGTGCGATGGGTGTTGTACGAGCCATTTGATTCCTCGTTTGTTTCTTTAGGCGTTCAGTTAAGTAACCCAGGACGGGCAGCTTCGCTGAAGCGCCCGCCTGGTGACTAATACTCCGAAGGGATTACCAACGGTAGTGTGCGAACGCCTTGTTGGCTTCTGCCATACGGTGAACGTCTTCACGTTTCTTAACTGCAGTACCTTTGTTTTCTGCAGCATCAGAAAGTTCGTTCGCCAGACGCAGAGCCATGGATTTATCACCGCGTTTACGAGCAGCTTCAACGATCCAACGCATTGCCAGAGCATTACGACGAACCGGACGAACTTCAACTGGAACCTGATAAGTAGAACCACCAACGCGGCGAGACTTAACTTCTACAGTCGGGCGCACGTTGTCGAGAGCGACTTCGAAAGCTTCCAGTTCATTTTTACCAGAGCGCTGAGCCAGGGTCTCCAGCGCGCTGTATACGATTGCTTCTGCAGTAGATTTTTTACCATCTACCATCAGGATATTTACAAATTTTGCCAGCAGTTCTGATCCGAATTTCGGATCTGGAAGAATTTTACGCTGACCAATGACGCGACGACGTGGCATGGGAATACTCCGTTGTTAATTCAGGATTGTCCAAAACTCTACGAGTTTAGTTTGACATTAAGATAAATCAGTTTGGCCTTACTTAACGGAGAACCATTAAGCCTTAGGACGCTTCACGCCGTACTTGGAGCGAGCCTGCTTACGGTCTTTAACACCTGAGCAGTCCAGCGCACCACGAACGGTGTGGTAACGAACACCCGGAAGGTCTTTAACACGACCGCCACGGATCAGGATCACGGAGTGCTCCTGCAGGTTGTGACCTTCACCACCGATGTAGGAAGTCACTTCGAAACCGTTAGTCAAACGCACACGGCATACTTTACGCAGTGCGGAGTTTGGTTTTTTAGGAGTGGTGGTATATACACGAGTACATACGCCACGTTTCTGCGGGCAGGCTTCCAGTGCAGGCACGTTGCTTTTTGCAACTTTGCGCGCACGTGGTTTGCGTACCAGCTGGTTAACTGTTGCCATTAAATAGCTCCTGGTTTTAGCTTTTGCTTCGTAAACACGTAATAAAACGACCTCATACAATATGAGGACGCGAAATTTTAGGGCTACGTCGAAAAGGTGTCAAGAAATATACAGCGATCTCGGATCACCAGTTCATTTGACTGGCGTGTGTCACAGTAAGATTGACGAAATCAGTATAGCCAACCACGTCAATTTTGGCTGAAATTTGACCAGAAAGACCTCGCGCCTCAAGATCGTCTTTCAGCGCAGAGACGGATATGGGGGCATTGCTGAGAATTTCAACGAAACGACTCCCTTCAAGCGCAGCCAGTACGCCATCCTGAATCAGCAGCAGGTCATCACCTTCGCGCAGCATGCTCAGTAATGCGTCGATATCACAATGCCACGGTGAACGGCTCAGGGTATGGAGCATGTCAGCCTCAGAAATTCAGAACAGTGTCGTAATGGGAAAGTTGGTCGCGCAGCGCGTCGGCCGGGAGGAGTGTTACATCCAGCACGAAAGACGTCTTATCGCTCAGACCGCGCGCAGCCAGAGAATCAGCGCAGACAAAAAAGGTTTCAATGTCGTAAAGCGGCAGCACTTTAAAGGTCGCGATGTAATCCCGCGCCAGAATAGCCTGCGGCTGCTGGCCCGCCAGAAGCTGGAACACGCCATCCCCTAAAAAGAAGACACCGATGTCTTCGGTCAGCGCTGATGTTGCGAGCAACGCATCCAGCCCTTCTCTGCCGGACGCACTACCGTGCGGAGCAGATGAAAAAACAAACGCCACGCGTTTCATCAGAATTGCACCACTCTGTCGCAGGTTAACGCAGCCTGTGCCAGTGCGCCCAGACCGCTCAACGTAAACCCCGGCTGCAGGTTGGCCCCTGGCAAGCCAAGACGTTCAGCTTCGGTGGCATCGGTCACGCCGCGACGCAGGGCTGCCGCCACGCAGATATGCAGCGCAACCCCCCTTGTCTCGTTCAGCGTCTGCCAGGCGCGCACCAGATCAAATTCATCGCTGGCCGGTGAGGTAAACTGGTTGGCGTTATACACCCCTTCCCGATAAAAGAAGACGCTCACCAGCTCATGTCCGGCAGCCAGTAACGCATGCGCAAACTGCAGCGCGCTGCTGGCCTGCTGAGTACCATACGCCGGGCCTGTCACCATCAGCGAAAAACGCATTACTTGTCTTGCCCCTGGAAATCACCGCTTTTGAACTGGCGGATGTAGAGGTAGACCGTATGCTTGGAAATGTTCAGGCGATCGGCCACCTGGTTAATGGCGTCTTTGATGTCAAAAATCCCTTTCTCATAGAGATTCAGCACGATCTGACGATTCTTGGCGTTGTTCGATACGTTGCGATCGGCATTCACCTCTTCGATAGTGAACTCAAGCGTCTGCGTCACCAGATCTTCAACAGAGGAGGCAAAGTTAACTGAGGACCCAACGTCCGGCGTTTCAGGCGGTATGAAAGTGCTCATGATTTGCGAGAACGGCACATCAAGGTTCATGTTGATGCACAACAGACCGATCACGCGATGCTCGCGATTTCGAATCGCGATGGTTTCTGATTTCATCAGTACGCCGCTTTTGGCGCGGGTGAAATAACATTTGGAGACGCTGCTGTCCGCGCCGGTCATGTCATGCAGCATACGCAATGCAAGGTCGGTGATTGGCGAACCAATTTTACGGCCAGTATGCTCACCATTAGCAATGCGGATGGCGGAACACTTAAGATCTTGCAGGGAGTGCAATACGATTTCGCAGTGGGACCCAATGAGCATCGCTAACCCGTCCACTACCGCCTCGTAGGATTTCAGAATATCGAAGTCGGTCTGGTCGAAAGGACGTTGATCCAGTAAATCAAGTTCACTGGTTTCGTTGGTTAAAAGCGACCTGGACATGAAAAAAACACTCCTTTTCAGGAGCCTGTCGTTAGGTTTTCAGGGCAGGCTCATTATCTACACGGACAACTAAATTAATACAGCGTGCATAACGCTTTCCAGTGTTAATTATATCTGCCCCACAATAAAAAAAACCGCCGCCTTAAAGGCGGCGGTTTTCATTCCATTACTTCTTCGCGTCTGTCGCAGCTTTCTGTTCTGCCTGCGCTTCTGGTTTCGCATCAGCTTTCGGCGCTGGCTTGATATCGAGCAGCTCTACGTCAAAGACCAGGGTAGAGTTAGCAGGGATACCTGGAACGCCGGTTTTGCCATATGCCAGATCCGGTGGAATAACCAGTTTGATCTTGCCACCTTTCTTGATGTTTTTCAGACCTTCAGTCCAGCCTGGGATCACACCATCCAGACGGAAGGAGAGAGGCTCACCACGGGTGTAAGAGTTATCGAACTCTTTACCGTCGATCAGCGTACCTTTGTAGTTAACCACGACAGTATCGCTGTCTTTAGGCGCATCACCGGTACCTTCTTTCTCAACTTTGTACACCAGACCCGTAGAGGAGGTTTTCACGCCCTTCTCTTTAGCAAAGGTATCGCGGTAGGCTTTGCCTTTCGCTTCGTTGTCTTTTGCATCCGCTTCCATCTTAGTCTGAGCGGCACCTTTCACACGTGCTTCGAACGCCTGCAGAGTCTGTTCAATTTCCTGGTCAGACAGTTTGCTCTTATCTGCAAATGCGTCCTGAACGCCCGCGATCAGCTGAGCTTTGTCCAGTTTAATGCCCAGTTTCTCTTGTTCTTTCAGAGAGTTTTCCATGTAACGACCCAGAGATGCGCCAAGTGCGTAGGCGGATTTCTGGTCGTCATTTTTGAACGCCGCTTTGCTGTCTGCAGTTGCAGCAGGCTTCGCAGCAGTATCAGCAGCGAAGGACAGCGGCGCGTTCAGCGCAACAGCCATCGTCGTCGCCAGCAGCGTTACTTTAAACAGTGATTTCATCCATATCTCCAGGGCCTGGGGACTCTCACCCCAGCGTTAAACGTAAATGAGTTACGTACTATAAAACGTTGCGGAAGAAATCTACAGACAGACTCTCCCGATTCTCGCCACTTTTCAGACTATTTTTGTTTAAATAAGTTTCTTGCCAAGGGGATAGATACTGAACTTAAGGATAAACTCAGTTAAACTTCGCCGCCGCTGGCCGATTGTGGTTAATGAGATACAACGAGGTGAATGATGAAGGACACAATGTTAGAAGCGAGAATGGCTGAGCTGGAAAGCCGCCTGGCTTTTCAGGACATCACCATCGAAGAGCTAAACCAGACCGTGACCGCACATGAACTGGAAATGGCGAAACTGCGGGATCTCATGCGCCTGCTGACGGACAAACTGAAGGCCACACAGCCGTCACATATTGCCTCTCAGTCAGAAGAGACGCCACCACCTCATTATTGAGGCGTAAAAAAAGCGGGATTATTATCCCGCTTTTTTATTTTCCGCATAACGGAATTAGTGGCAACCGCAGCCGCCGTTACCGCAACCACCTTTACCGTGGTCGTGACCATGGTCGTGATCGTGGCCGTGACCACCACAGCAGCCGTCGTGGCCGTGATCGTGGTCATGGTCGTGACCGTGCGCACCGTGAACGTGGCCATGAGCCAGCTCTTCTTCGGTCGCTTCACGGATCGCAACAACTTCTACGTTGAATTTCAGGTTCTGGCCAGCAAGCATGTGGTTGCCGTCAACCACAACGTGGTCGTCTTCCACTTCAGTGATTTCAACAGGAACCGGACCCTGGTCAGTTTCCGCCAGGAAGCGCATGCCAACCTGCAGTTCGTCAACGCCCATGAACACGTCTTTAGGAACGCGCTGCACCAGGTTGTCGTCGTACTGACCGTAAGCGTCGTTCGCGCCAACAGCAACGTCGAATTTGTCGCCAACGTCATGACCTTCCAGCGCGTTTTCCAGGCCGGAAATCAGGGAACCGTGACCATGCAGGTAGTCAAGCGGCGCACTCACCGGAGACTCATCAACCAACACACCGTCTTCTGTACGTACCTGATAGGCCAGGCTGACCACCAGGTCTTTTGCTACTTTCATGATATCTCCTGAGCAAGGGAAAATTGCTGGCGCAGATTGTAGCGGAAATCTGCACCCGTGTACCCTTTAGCTTAAAAAAACTCAGGGCATATCGCTAGTCCGGATGAAAAATCCCGATAACTTGCTCTTCTTTGCGAACATGATCGCGGGCTTCTTTATCCGCCTCGCGCATCTGATGACCGCACTTAACACACTCTACGACATCAATATTATTTTCCCGCCACATCGCCAGCGTATCTTGCGCCTGGCAGCTCGGGCATTTTGCGCCCGCAATAAAGCGTTTACGTACAGCCATCTTTCGTTACCCTTTATTCAAATTCATCCCAGCCATCGAGCTGGCGTCGTTCCTGTTGCATCTCACGCTGGAAAATTTCTTCCAGCTCCCGACGCGCTTCCCGCACGCGGGAGATCTGCGCCGTATCAGAGTGTACCGGCATTAATTCGCGCAGCATTCGCATGTCCAGCCGGCGAAAATGCATCTGAGCCCGCTGAGCCTGATGGGGATGCATGCCCAGCGAAATCAGCGCTTTACGCCCCAACTCCAGCGCACTGGAAAATGTCTCACGGGAGAAGTGTTTCACACCTGCCTGCAGCAGTTCGTGCGCTTCAACACGTCCACGCGCACGCGCCAGAATATGCAGATGCGGGAAATGCTGCTGACACAGTTCCACCAGCTTCATCGTATCTTCCGGATCGTTGCAGGTAATCACGATGGATTCTGCCGCTTCTGCTCCCGCTGAACGCAACAGTTCGAGCTGGGTCGCGTCGCCGTAGTAAACCTTGTAGCCGTATTTACGCATCAGGTTCACCGCGCTGATATCGCGCTCCAGTACCGTAATGCGCATTTTGTTCGCCATCAGCAGACGTCCAATCACCTGCCCAAAGCGGCCAAAGCCCACCACAATCACCTGCGGCTTATCATCCTCCACCCACGGCATCTCATCTTCATCCTCTGTCGGATTTAAGCGCCGCGAGAGCAGCTTATCCACCAGCCTGATGAGCAGCGGGGTGGTCATCATCGACAGCGTGACCGTTACCAGCAGCAGCGCCATCTGATCGTCTTTAAACAGCTTCTGGGAGGAGGCGGTGGAGAACAGCACGAACGCGAACTCTCCGCCCTGACTTAAGACGCTGGCAAACTGCATGCGCTCGGAACTGCGCAGCCCGTATATCCGTGCCATGACGTACAGCACCAGCGTTTTTACCGCCACCAGCACAACAACGCTCATCACCACCCACAGCAAATGGGTATAGAGCACGCCCAGGTTGAGCGCCATTCCCACCGAAATAAAGAACAGCCCTAACAGCAGCCCTTTAAACGGATCGATAGCCGTTTCCAGTTCGTGACGATATTCGCTTTCGGCAAGGAGCACCCCGGCGATAAACGTACCGAGCGCCATCGACAGCCCCAGCGCGTCCATAAACAATGCCGAGCCCAGCACCAGCAGCAGCGTCGCGGCAGTAAACACCTCGCGCACGCCAGAGGCGGCAATAAAACGAAACACCGGCCGCAGCAGGAAACGTCCGCCAATCAGCATGCCGGCGAAGGCCAGCACCTTCATGGAGATTTTGACCCAGTCAAAATGATCGTCACCAGAGCCTGCCAGTAACGGCACCAGTGCCAGCGCCGGGATCACGGCCAGGTCCTGAAACAGCAGTACCGAAAAGCCCAGCTGTCCTGCCTCGTTGCGGTTCATCCCTTTGTCACGCATTAGCTGCAGCGCCATCGCTGTCGACGACATCGCAAGACCTATTCCGCCGATCACCGCCGCCTGCCACGAGAAGTTGGTCAGCATTAACAGCCCGGCCAGAATCGCAGCACTGAACAAGACCTGCGCCGCCCCCACGCCAAATATCGATCGCCGGAGCTGCCACAGTTTTGACGGGTTCAGTTCGAGGCCAATGATGAACATCAGGAACACCACGCCCAGTTCAGAGAAGTGGAGAATTTCATCCACATCGCTGATGAACCCCAGCCCCCAGGGGCCAATGGCGATCCCGGCCAGCAGGTAGCCCAGCACCGCGCCAATGCCCAGCCGGGCGGCCAGCGGAACCGCCACCACTGCGGCAAATAAAAACAGCACGCCGGCCAGGAGTAAATTCGATCCTTCCATTAGCGACCTCCCGCCGAAATCGGTGATGCCAGCCAATCGCCATACGCTCTGGCGTGGCTCGCCAGCGCTTCAGGCTTCTGGCGACGCGCCCAGTAGACAATAATCGGGCTCATCCAGTGCATGCGGCACATCGCGGCCGTCAGCTCAAACGGCCGCAGGATATCGCTCATGGGATAACGGTTAAGACCGTCGTGGCGGTAAGCGCTCTCTGGCTCACCGGTCGTAATGACACTGCGCCAGTACTTTCCCGCCAGCTGGTTGCCCCCCACCCCGCTGGAGAACCCCCGGCTCAGCACACGGTCCAGCCACTCTTTCAGCAGTGCCGGACAGCTATAGGTATAAAGCGGATGCTGGAACACAATCACGTCATGCTGACGCAGCAGTTCCTGCTCGTAAGGAATATCAATAAAGAAATCAGGATAGTGCGCGTAGAGATCGTGCACCGTCACATTGCTGAGCTGAGTAGCCGGCTTAAGCAGAACCCGGTTTGCCACCGAGTCCTGAGATTCCGGATGGGCATACAGCAGCAGCACTTTCGCTGTCTGAGACATCACTCCCCTCCCGGTTCTGTTTCTGTTTTTGTGTATCGTCGTTGTTTTGGGCTACCATGGCGGCCCGGTGCGGAAAATGGCCCACACCTTACATTATCATAATGACAAATTAACATAGTCGGAACATACGGCGCTTCTATGATTGTTTTCTCCTCGTTACAAATTCGCCGCGGCGTGCGCGTCCTGCTGGATAACGCCTCCGCCACCATCAATCCCGGTCAAAAAGTGGGTCTGGTCGGCAAAAACGGCTGCGGAAAATCGACCCTGCTTGCGCTGCTGAAAAACGAGATTAGCGCTGACGGCGGTAACTTTACCTATCCGGGCAACTGGCAGCTTGCCTGGGTAAATCAGGAGACGCCTGCCCTGAGCGAACCCGCTCTCGACTATGTTATCGACGGCGATCGTGAATACCGTAAGCTGGAAGCTGAACTGAACGCCGCCAACGAGCGTAATGACGGTCATGCTATCGCCACCGTCCACGGTAAGCTGGACGCCATCGACGCATGGACCATTCGCTCCCGCGCCTCCAGCCTGCTGCACGGTCTGGGTTTCAGCAACGAACAGCTTGAACGCCCCGTCAGCGACTTCTCCGGCGGCTGGCGTATGCGCCTTAACCTGGCGCAGGCACTGATTTGCCGTTCCGACCTGCTGCTGCTTGATGAACCCACTAACCACCTCGATCTCGATGCGGTTATTTGGCTGGAGAAGTGGCTCAAGAGCTATCAGGGCACTCTGATTCTGATCTCCCACGACCGCGACTTCCTCGACCCGGTGGTGGATAAAATCATTCATATCGAACAGCAAAGCCTGTTTGAATACACCGGCAACTACAGCTCATTCGAGCGCCAGCGCGCGACGCGCCTTGCTCAACAGCAGGCGATGTATGAAAGCCAGCAGCAGCGCGTGGCGCATCTGCAAAGCTTTGTTGACCGCTTCAAGGCAAAAGCGTCTAAAGCCAAGCAGGCCCAGAGCCGCATCAAGATGCTGGAACGCATGGAGATGATCGCCCCGGCGCACGTCGATAACCCGTTCCACTTCAGTTTTCGCGAGCCCGAGAGCCTGCCGAACCCACTGCTGAAGATGGAAAAGGTGAGCGCTGGCTACGGCGATCGCATTATTCTCGACTCCATCAAGCTCAACCTGGTGCCGGGTTCACGTATTGGTCTGCTGGGGCGTAACGGCGCCGGTAAATCGACGCTGATTAAACTGCTGGCGGGCGAGCTTAACCCGGTCAGCGGCGAGATCGGCCTGGCAAAAGGCATTAAGCTTGGCTACTTCGCCCAGCATCAGCTGGAATTCTTACGCGCGGATGAATCGCCCATCCAGCACCTCGCGCGACTGGCGCCGCAGGAGATGGAGCAGAAGCTGCGCGATTACCTTGGCGGCTTTGGCTTCCAGGGCGATAAAGTCACCGAAAACACCGAACGTTTCTCCGGCGGCGAGAAAGCACGTCTGGTGCTGGCGCTTATCGTCTGGCAGCGCCCGAACCTGCTGCTGCTCGATGAGCCTACAAACCACCTCGATCTCGACATGCGTCAGGCGCTGACCGAAGCGTTAATTGAGTTTGAAGGCGCGCTGGTTGTCGTCTCGCACGATCGTCACCTGATCCGCTCCACAACGGACGATCTCTATTTAGTGCACGATGGCAAAGTCGAGCCGTTCGATGGCGATCTGGAAGACTACCAGCAGTGGCTGACGGACGTGCAGAAGCAGGAAAACCAGCCGGACGACTCGTCGAAAGATAACGCCAACAGCGCCCAGGCGCGTAAAGACCAGAAGCGCCGTGAAGCGGAACTGCGTACTCAAACCCAGCCGCTGCGTAAAGAGATTGCCCGTCTCGAAAAGGAGATGGAGAAACTTAACGCTCTGCTGGCTACCGTTGAAGAGAAGCTGGGCGACAGCGGTCTGTATGACCAGAGCCGTAAGGCGGAACTGACCGACTGCCTGCAGACTCAGGCGAAGACGAAATCCAGCCTCGAAGCGTGCGAGATGGCGTGGCTGGACGCCCAGGAACAGCTGGAAGCCATGCTGCAGGCCGACTAAATCCCCGGGAGGGTTATGAGTTTCGATATCACGAGCGACATTACATTTCGTAAACTCAGCATCTTCATGACCTTTATGGAGAAGGGCAATATCGCCCGTACCGCCGAAGCGCTTGGCCTGAGCGGCGTTAGCGTGCACCGCGCGCTGCATACTCTCGAAGAAAATGTGCGCTGCCCGCTCTTTACGCACAAAGGTCGCAATCTCATTGCGCTGCCTTCAGCCTGGACGCTGCTGGAATATTGTCAGGAAGTGATGCAGGTAATGGCGCGCGGGCTGGAAGAAGCGCGCAAAACGGCCGGCGTTGGCCAGGGACGACTGCGTGTCGGCACGCTCTACTCGCTGACGCTGGAAACCGTGCCACGCCTGATTATGGGGATGAAACTGCGCCGTCCGGACCTGGAGATGGACCTGACGATGGGCTCTAACGAGACCCTGTTGCGTATGCTGGACGACGGTTTGCTCGACGCCATCCTCATCTCTATTTCCGAAAGCGATATCGATCGCAACAGTCTGGAAGTGCTCCCCCTGTTCCATGACGACATTTTTCTTGCCGCGCCTGCCTCTGCCACGCTGAACACCAGCGGGCCTGCCGACTTACGTGATTACAAAGACCAGAAGTTTGTCGCGCTGTCGGAAGGGTTTGCCACCTACGCCGGGTTTCAGGAGGCGTTTCATATTGCCGGTTTCGAACCGGAAATCGTCACCCGCGTAAATGACATTTTCTCGATGCTGAGTCTGGTGCAGGCGGGCGTGGGCTTTACGCTCATGCCAGGCAGAATGAAGAAAGTGTATGAGAACTCAGTACAGCTACTGAAGCTGGCTCAGCCATATCAAATGCAGCAGTTGATTGCCATTGTGTTTGCCCGCAACCGCGAGCAAGACCCCAGCCTGCGGGCACTGGCAGCCGAAGGGCGAATGTATGCCCGCAGTATCGCCACCGACCCTGCGCAGACCCTACCGCTGTAGCCGCTTAGCCAGGTGTACCGCCACGTCAACACCACTGCGCTCCAGCGAAACTGACTCCCCTTCCCAGGCCGCCTGACGCGTCAGGCAGGTCAGTACTCCGCCAGGTGGCATTTCAATCGCCAGCCGAGCTTCACGCTCGTTGGCAGAAATCACCGCTTCCTGCCAGCGCACCGTGCGCGCCATATTCATCGCCAGATCGTCCGCGATTTTCTCAGGCGTCCAGAGCACGCGTCCTGTGCTGCCGCTCAGGTAAGCACAGCGCGGGCGTGTGAGCGTGACGGATGTGAACGCCTCCACCAGCTTGTGCGCCGGCTCCGCCAGCAGTTCGCAATGGGAAGGCACGCTGACGGTCAGCCGATGCGCCTTATTAGCCCCTTTTGCCAGCGCGCGTTTCGCCACCTGCGCCATCCCCTCATCGGTGCCGGCGATCACAATCTGTGTTTCCGCGTTCAAATTGGCGATATACGTTCCGGTGCCTTCCAGCAACGCTTCAACCTGAGGCAGGGTCAGCCCCATTATCGCGGTCAGGCCATAACCGTGCGGATAGGCTTGCTCCATGAGATCGCCACGCAGCGCGACCAGCTTCAGCGCGTCGGCAAATTCCAGCGCACCGGCAATGACCGCGGCCGGATACGCGCCAATAGACAGACCGCTGACGATATCCGGTGCCACGCCGCGTTGTTCAAGCTCACGCGCCCAGGCAACACCGGCAATTAACAACGAAAGCTGAACGGCTCGCGTGTGGGTTAACGCTGCCGCGGTATCCAGCATATCGACTTCGCCACCCAATACCTCGCGGGCCTGCTCCAGCGTCGTGCCAGGCAGGTTTTGCAGCATACCGACATGCTGGGTGCCCTGCCCTGGAAAGGTAAACAGTATTTTCATCACTCCTCCCTGTGCCACGGGTCCGCCACCAGGCGCGGCCCACGGCGGGTCTTCAGCAACGTTTTGCCGTCGCGCAGCCACTCCGTCAGCGCAAAGCCGCCTTCAGGGGTGTCGACCTGGGTGTCTGCCCGACATAACGCGCGGCTGAGCTGTGACGCCCAGACACGAAAAGCGTCAGCCGACAGAGGCTGAGGGGCTCGCACCAGCAGATCGAGATCGCTGTCGGCATGAATGACCGGGATACCGGTCGCCAGGGCGTAGCCCGTGCTGCCCGTAATTCCCCACGTCCACGGCCATGCCTGCTGAGAAAGTTGCGATGCCACCTGCACCGGTGGCTGAGTCACAAACGGTGAACGCAGAAGATCGGCGGTCACGCTCAACGCCTCGGGTGAGACCACCCGCACGACGTTGTCTGGCTTCACCCAACCGGCCGCCCGCTGGTCGCGGCGTAAACCGCGTACGCCAACGGGAATACGGCCAGCGTTATCAACATCACGCCGCACGACCACCGGCAAACCGGTATGCCATACCGTATCCACCCAGTCGTCAGTGATGCCTTCCAGCGCGTCACGCGCGTTAAGCCAGATGAGGTCGTGAGGGCGTAATGTTGTGGTCATGATTACATTCCTGAAGTCAGCGAGATAAACAGTGGCAGCGACAGGATACACAGTACCGAGCTTAACAGCAGCACCGCTTCCGCATCCGGAGACTGCACGCCAAAGCGGTTACCGAACACCACGCCGAAGAAACCGGCTGAGAGCGCAATCATCAGGATAGCGGTGATCGCCACGGAGCCGTGCAGACCGAAGATCAGAACGATACCCCAGGCAATCGCAGGCTGGATCAGCAGCTTGGCTACGGTTGAGGTAATCACCATGGTGTTGATCTGCAGCTTACGCGCAGAGAGGATCACCCCGGTCAGGAACAGCGCGGCAGCCGTTGCAGAAAGCCCCAGTGGCTTAATGGCGGCCAGAACAAGTTCAGGCATTTTGATGCCGATAGCAGACAAAATCACACCCAGCAGGGGACCCATCACAATCGGTTTTTTAATCGAGCGCCACATCAGCACCGGCAGCATCGAGAGCGTTGAACCGGAGTTATTGCCTTCGGCACGCGCTTTTTCACGTTCCAGAATCAGCAGGCAGAACGGCGTCATCAGTACCGAACCACAGGCAATAGAGACCGCCACGGACAGTGAGGTTGAAGAACTTTCACCCAGCACGCTGCCCAGAATCGGCAAGCCAAGCGCGGCATAGTTTGGCAGCGCAACCGTCAGCGTAAGCACGGCGGCATCCTGTGGGGATTTTTTAAAGACGCAGGTCGCGAGGAAGTAAATGGCCGCGTAGGTTATCCACATCGCCAGGGTCAGCACCAGAATCAGCGGTGACTGGGCTACGATGCCAGTCCACGGGGTTTGCACCGTGGCGCTGAACAGCGCGGCAGGCAAAGCAAAATCCATGACGAAGATATTGAGCAGGGAGACATTTTTGTTATCGACCATCTTTGCCTTACCGGCCCAGAATCCCAGCAGCATGATGACGAAAATCGGTGCAAGAGCATGAACAATTACGTAAGTCATAATTCACCTGTAGTAAAAAAGTTTAAGCACTGGCGCGATGATTATTATTTTCAGGATGCAGGTTCCCGCGCGGACGTAACGGTTACGTCCGCGGGGAGTGCATCTGGCAGGTCTCTTTTTACTTACCAGCTTGCCCGCATGCGTTCGCGTACGAGGGCAGAGCTGCGGCGATTGTCAGCACCGAGACGGTTTTTCAGGGTGTTGTCCTGACGAGCGTCATGGATGGCCTGTTGCAGCGTGGTTTTCACCTGCGTCAGATCGTTTTCAGAAGGGGCATCCGGGTTGGTGATATCCAGCAGGTTGGAAAGCAGCCCCAGTGTGGCGTAGTTGCTGATGTCATAGGCCATTGGCGGGATCGTTGCCGCCAGTTTTTCCAGCGCATCCACGGTACGTAGCGTAATACGCGCCGCAGACTCTTTACCCATGGCATGGATCAGCACGCCTTTATCGTTAAAGGCAATCAGGCGGTTTGCCTGGTACCCGTGCGCCAGAAACGCGCCGGACATCGCTTTACCAACGATAAGCCCAATCACCGGATGACCGGCCAGACGCGCGTTAGCATAGGCCGCCGCCGCGCCGGCCAACGCCTGGTGAATACCAAATGCCTCTTCACGACGGCCATAGGCCTGGCTTGGCACATCAATCACCGCCACGATCGGGCGCTTCACGGCGCTGTTGGCATCGGCGGCAACGGTTTCGCTCACCACTTTCGCCAGCGTCCAGCCTTCCAGCAGACCGACTTCCCCTTTCGCCGCGCGCGGGAAGTGGTTGTTGGCATCCGGTACCACGGCAACAAAACGTACCGTTTCACCGTTAAGTTCACCATCGGCCGCCTGTACGGACGGGCATAACCCTTCCAGGCGTCTGGCGTTCGGCGCGAGCGTTTGCAGCCAGAGTTCGCCACGGCTTACTGAGTTAGTCATCATTTCACCTCCCGGGCAAAGAGCGCTTTAATCTGTTCGGCATCGGCCTGTTTGCGGGTGTCGAAATTCGTCAGACGGTTCAGGTAATCGTCATAGTTATCGGTGCGATGTTTTGCAGGCACGCCTTTGGCAATCGCGTCGTTCATCGCCGCTTTCACCGCGTTCACGCCATCGCCAACCAGCGCATCCACCAGGCCGCTTTCATAGCGGACTTCTCCACCGGTCATGCTCCAGATAAACGGACGGTCGCGGGAGTCATACTCTTCAATTCCCGCTTCCTGCTCGATAACCTGAGGACCATTCAGACCGAGACGCGCTTCGCGGGTGACAATCAGGTAGCTGCACAGTGCAGCAGCGATAGACATCCCACCGAAGCAGCCCACGGTCCCGGCCACAATCCCGACCACCGGGGTGTAACGGCGCAGGTCAACAATTGCTGCATGAATATCGGCAATGGCCGCCAGGCCCAGGTTGGCTTCCTGCAGACGCACGCCGCCGGTTTCGAGACACAGTACCGCCTGCGTCGGGATCCCGTTGCGGTTATCTTCTGCCGCCAGCTCCAGCGCCGCTGCCATTTTGGCGCCGGACACTTCGCCCATGCTGCCGCCCTGGAATGCACCTTCAATCGCCACCACTACCGCAGGCTGGCCGTTGAGGGTGCCTTTGGCGACCACCATGCCGTCATCGGCCTGAGGAACGATGCCCTGCGGCCCCAGCCACGGGGAGATAATGCCTTCAAAAGGATCCAGCAGTTCGCGATAGCTCCCGTCGTCCAGCAATGCCTGCGCACGCTGGCGAGCTTTTAATTCAATAAAACTCCGATCATCACGCATGGCTCACCCCTTCAAAAACCTGTTCGATACGAATGCGTGCCACCCCCGGCGTCG
Source organism: Enterobacter sp. WPR_3_1 (assembly GCF_003635055.1). Taxonomy (NCBI): domain Bacteria; kingdom Pseudomonadati; phylum Pseudomonadota; class Gammaproteobacteria; order Enterobacterales; family Enterobacteriaceae; genus Enterobacter; species Enterobacter sp. WPR_3_1. The sequence goes on from NZ_RBXU01000016.1 coordinate 17,590, forward strand.
CGCCAAAGTCGTGGATCGTCAGTTTTCCTGCAGGCAGGCTGCTGACGGTGTGCAGGCGGTTGAACAACGCCTCCCAGCGACCGCGGCTGTTGTCGACGGACGTGGTGATATCAATGGTTAACGTCTGGCCCGGTTCGGCGGCAAACAGCACCTCCATATCCCCGGAACCAACAACCCCTGCGAGCGCTTTGCCGCTTAACGCGCGGCTCGCTGGCATGGTTAATGTGATTTTTTCCATAACATCCTCTTAATGCTTTGAATAAGGCGTTTCGATGCGATCGAGAAACAGCGTGGCGGCAAGCAGGTCGGCTGCTCCGCCCGGTGAGGCATTGAGTGCCAGCATGTGACGGTCTAATCTCGCCAGCGCCATCTGGCCTGCGGATGTCGCGCATCCTCCGGCGCTCAGCACCGCACGCGCACCGTTCTGCATGGCCTCCAGCCCCGCCATCCCGGCGCGCGACAGCACGCAGGTGTCGGTAAGCGACGTCATGATGGCCATCAGCGCATCGAGCCTTGCGTACGTTTCGCTGCTGCCGTTAAGACGGCTCAGACGAAGCTGCGGCAGAGCACGCTGCATCACGTGTGGAAATGCCTGCTGGGCCTCTTCACGTGCGCCCGGAACCCGGTAGCGGCGCGTGGCGCGTAGCCCTTTGCTGAACACTTTCGGCGCCGCGTCATCGGGCAGTTTCGCCAGCTGTGCCGCGGTATTCGCTACCGCCTGCGCGCTGGCATCGCCACCGAGCATCGCCACGGCACTGACCAGCAGCCCCAGCGCCCAAATCGCGCCGCGGTGGGTATTTACACCGTCGGTAGCCGCCATCATCTGCTGCTCACCTTCACGGCCGAGCCGCCCTATGGTTTGCCTGAGCGCAATATCCGCCGGACGCTGCCAGCTGTGTTGCGCCAGCGCCTGAAACGTGGGGGTCAGGCTGCGCGCGGAACGCTCCATCAACGCGAGCGACAGATCGTGGTGCGCGCCGTTCCCCCGACTGTCCACCAGACCGGGTTTCGGGCTTAACTGTGCTTCGTCAATCAGACACTGCGTGGCGGTTCGCGCCAGCCATTCGGCACCGCCTTCAACCTGAATCTGGGGCAGAAGTTTCATTACCAGCTCCGGAATTTCGCAGGTGGGTTGTAAAGACCGCCAGACCATTCAACCAGGTCTGACACGCTGCCTGCTGCCAGCAGAGAACGGGTGGCATCGGTGCGGCGAATCCCCATATCTTCCGGGTAAACCACTTTGCCGCTCTGGCGCAACTGCGCCACACGTTTGGCATCGACGCCCAGACCGATATCGGTGATCCCCGCGACGGCCGCAACCATCGCCCGGCGCTCTTCCAGACTTTCTGCGCGATAGAGGTAAGCAATCCCCTCTTCCGTCAGCACATGTGTAACGTCGTCGCCGTAGATCATGACCGGAGCCAGAGGCATCCCGGACGCTTTCGCAACGTCAACAGCATCGAGTTTTTCCACAAAGGTCGGTTTCACGCCTGCCTGGAAGGTTTCCACCATCTGGACGACGAGTTTTTTACCGCGCTGCATCGGATCAGGTTCGGTGATCATGTTCAGCCAGGCCGGGGTGGCATGACGACGACCATGCGGGTCATGGCCCATGTTTGGCGCACCGCCGAAACCAGAGAGACGACCACGGGTCACGGTTGAGGAGTTGGCATACCCGTCAACCTGCAGGGTTGACCCGATGAACATATCAACGGCGTACTGGCCTGCCAGCTGACAGAAAGCGCGGTTGGAACGCATAGAGCCGTCGGCACCGGTAAAGAAGATATCCGGACGTGCACGAATGTACTCTTCCATCCCCAGCTCACCGCCGAAGCAGTGCACGCTTTCCACCCAGCCGCTTTCAATCGCCGGGATCAGGGTTGGGTGCGGGTTAAGGGTCCAGTGTTTACAGATTTTGCCTTTCAGGCCGAGCTGTTCACCGTAGGTCGGCAGCAGCAGTTCAATCGCCGCGGTATTGAAACCAATCCCGTGGTTCAGGGATTGCACCTGATGTTCCGCATAAATGCCCTTAATGGCCATCATCGCCATCAGGATATGTTCCTGTTTGATGAGACGCGGGTCGCGGGTAAACAGCGGTTCGATAAAGAACGGTTTGTCGGCCACCACCACGAAGTCAATCCAGGAGCCGGGAATATCAACGCGCGGCAGGTCGCATTCGTCGTCCACCAGCTCATTCACCTGTGCGATGACAATGCCGTCATGGAATGCAGCCGCTTCCACCAGCGCGGGGGTATCTTCGGTGCTTGCGCCGGTATAAAGATTACCTTTTCGGTCCGCTTTAAAGCCGGCAATCAGCGCCACGTTTGGCGAGAGATCCACGTACAGACGTGAATAGAGTTCTATGTAGGTATGGATAGCGCCAATTTCGAGCTGACCATCTTCCAGCAGCTGCGAGATGCGCAGGCTCTGGGTACCGGAGAAGGAGAAGTCCAGCTTGCGGGCGATACCTTTCTCAAAGATATCCAGATGCTCGCTACGGCCCACGCTTGGCATAATCATGTGCAGGTCATGCACGATTTGCGGGTTCACTTCAGCCAGCGAGCGTGAAAGGAAATCGGCCTGCTTCTGGTTATTACCTTCCAGAACGACTTTGTCGCCAGGCGCGATCAGTTTTTCCAGCATGGCGACAAGATCGCCGGTTGGCAGTACCTTGCCCTGCACCGGTACGGAGGCCAGACGACGCGCTTTCTCGGTGCGTCGTGTGTTCCATTGCCGGGTGGGTGTTTGCCCAGATAACATTATTAACCTCCTGATTCAGCACATCATTCTGATTTGCTTAACGTTGAGTAAAGTGTGCGCTGTGGTGAGGAAGTCATCAATTAAGCGCAGGGCGGAATCATTAGCCTGAGAGTAATAATCAAGGTAAATATTTGTGATCGAGATCAGTTCATGTTTCGGAAAACCAGGCTAAACGGGGTACAATTCGGAAAGAACAGAAAATAACTGACAAGAATTAGCATCGCCGTTATGAGCCAAATCATTCCATCAGACTTCGACATCATCGCCGAAGACAGCACCGAGTTCGTGCCCATGCGCGGCGTGGCCAATTGCCATCTGCAGACCATGCTGCCGCGACTCATCCGCCGTAAGGTTCAGTTTACGCCGCACTGGCAACGGCTGGACTTACCGGACGGTGACTTTCTGGACCTGGCATGGAGCGAAGAGCCAGAACAGGCGCGCCACAAGCCGCGTCTGGTGGTCTTTCACGGTCTGGAAGGCAGTCTGCACAGTCCCTATGCACACGGGCTCATCCAGGCAGCCAAAGCGCGGGGCTGGCTCGGCGTGGTGATGCACTTTCGCGGCTGTAGCGGCGAACCGAATCGCCAGAAGCGCATCTATCACTCGGGTGAAACCGAAGACGGCACCTGGTTTTTACACTGGTTACGGGAAAACTTTGGTACCGTCCCGACGGCGGCCGTGGGCTACTCGCTGGGCGGCAATATGCTGGCGTGCCTGCTGGCAAAAGAGGGCGACACCGTGCCGCTGGACGCGGCCGTCATTGTCTCCGCGCCCTTTATGCTGGAGCAGTGCAGCTACCATATGGAGAAAGGCTTTTCCCGGGTCTATCAGCGTTACCTGCTCAACCTGCTGAAAGCCAACGCGGCGCGCAAGTTGAAGGCCTATCCGGATACGCTGCCGGTGAGCCTGCGTCAGTTGAAAAAGGTCCGTCGCATCCGCGAGTTCGACGATCTGATCACCGCCAAAATTCACGGTTTTGCCGATGCGATTGACTACTACCGTCAGTGCAGCGCCATGCCGCTGCTCAGCAAGATCACGCAACCGACGCTTATCATTCATGCCAAAGATGACCCGTTTATGGATCATCACTCTATCCCCGCGCAGGAATTTTTGCCTGCCAACGTTCACTACCAGCTGACAGAGCATGGTGGTCACGTGGGGTTCATCGGTGGAACGTTGCGCCGCCCGAAAATGTGGCTGGAGTCGCGTATTCCTGACTGGCTTACCCCTTATCTGGACGGTGCAAAATGATTATTCCGTGGCAGGACCTCTCCCCCGAAACGCTCGATAATCTGATTGAAAGCTTTGTCTTGCGCGAAGGTACCGATTATGGTGAACATGAACGTTCGCTTGAGCAAAAGGTCAACGATGTGAAGCGCCAGCTCAAAAGCGGCGACGTGGTGCTGGTATGGTCTGAACTGCATGAGACGATCAATATCATGCCCCGCAACGCGTTTCATGGCTGATCTTTAAACCTTTCCAGTCAGGGAGTTGCTATGTCTGCCAGACATCCGGTTATTGCCGTTACGGGTTCGAGTGGTGCGGGAACCACCACGACCAGCCTCGCTTTTCGTAAGATTTTCGCCCAACTGAATCTCCGTGCGGCGGAGGTCGAAGGCGATAGCTTTCACCGCTACACGCGCCCGGAGATGGATATGGCTATCCGCAAGGCGCGCGATCTGGGTAAACACATCAGCTACTTCGGCCCGGAGGCCAATGACTTCGGCCTGCTGGAGCAAACCTTTCAGGAGTACGGCCAGAGCGGCAAGGGGCAGTCACGCAAATATCTGCACACCTACGATGAAGCCGTTCCCTGGAACCAGGTGCCAGGCACCTTTACCCCCTGGCAACCGCTGCCGGAACCGACCGACGTCCTGTTTTACGAAGGGTTGCACGGTGGCGTGGTGACGCCGCAGCATGACGTGGCGCGTCACGTGGATCTGCTGGTTGGCGTGGTGCCCATCGTGAACCTTGAGTGGATCCAGAAGCTGACGCGTGACATCAGCGAGCGCGGCCATTCACGCGAGGCGGTGATGGATTCCGTCGTGCGCTCCATGGAAGACTACATTACTTATCTGACGCCGCAGTTCTCCCGCACGCATATCAACTTCCAGCGCGTACCGACAGTCGATACCTCTAACCCGTTCGCGGCCAAAAGTATCCCGTCGCTGGATGAGAGCTTTGTGGTTATCCATTTCCGCAATCTCGACGGCATTGATTACCCCTGGCTGCTGGCGATGCTGCAGGGCTCGTTTATTTCGCACATGAATACGTTAGTGGTTCCGGGCGGAAAAATGGGGCTGGCAATGGAATTAATTATGATGCCGCTGGTACAGCGGTTGATAGAAGGGAAGAAAATCGCCTGATGATTTCCCTCTCCGCGTGGGAGAGGGCTTCGGTGAGGGCATCGGGGTGAACGATGCCCCCCAATATCAGGCGTCGATCACTTCATACGAATGCGTAATTTTTACCGCTTTCTCGAGCATTAACGCGACCGAGCAGTATTTCTCCGCTGAAAGATCGACCGCGCGTGAGACCGCCGCGTCTTTCAGTTCTTTCCCGCTGACGATGAAATGCAGGTTAATGTGGGTGAACAGGCGTGGTGCCTCTTCGCGGCGTTCTGAGGTGAGTTTTACTTCGCAGTCGGTCACATCGTGACGGCCTTTTTGCAGGATCGACACCACATCAATTGCGCTGCATCCACCTGCTGCCATCAGCACCATTTCCATTGGGCTTGGTGCTTTATCGCCGGAGTTACCATCCATCAAAATCTGGTGTCCTGAAGCGGACTCGCCCAGGAACGTTAAACCTTCAACCCATTTCACACGCGCTTGCATATTCACTCACTCCAACGTTGCATTTTTGGTGACAGATTACGCGTGCGTTACATTTCTCGCAATGGAAGGCGACCTGCGTCATGCTGAAGCGAGACACCAGGAGACACGCGGCGAAAGCTATGCTAAAACACTCAGGATGCTACAGTAATACATTGACGTTACACATGTATGCAGAGGACATCAAACTTTACTGGCTGCGAAACGTTACGATAGCCGACTTCCCAGGGTATGGGTAAGAATTCGATTGCAACCCCAGAGTCCGGATGCATCTTATGACTCTGGTGACAGCTTATAACAGAGGATAACAGCGCATGGTGCTTGGCAAACCGCAAACAGACCCGACTCTCGAATGGTTCTTGTCTCATTGCCACATTCATAAGTACCCATCGAAGAGCACGCTGATTCACCAGGGTGAAAAAGCGGAAACGTTGTATTACATCGTCAAAGGCTCGGTGGCAGTGCTGATCAAAGATGAAGAAGGGAAAGAGATGATCCTTTCTTATCTGAACCAGGGCGATTTCATCGGTGAACTGGGCCTGTTTGAAGAAGGCCAGGAACGTAGCGCCTGGGTTCGTGCAAAGACAGCATGTGAAGTGGCTGAAATTTCCTACAAGAAATTCCGTCAGTTGATTCAGGTTAACCCTGACATCCTGATGCGTCTTTCTTCGCAGATGGCGCGCCGTCTGCAGGTGACATCTGAGAAAGTGGGTAACCTCGCCTTCCTGGACGTGACCGGCCGTATCGCTCAGACCCTGCTGAATCTGGCGAAACAACCCGATGCGATGACTCACCCTGATGGCATGCAAATTAAAATTACCCGTCAGGAAATCGGTCAGATTGTCGGTTGCTCCCGTGAAACAGTGGGCCGTATTCTGAAAATGCTGGAAGATCAGAACCTGATCTCCGCACACGGTAAAACCATTGTGGTTTACGGAACACGTTAATTCCGCTCAAACGGCGTGCCATCGCAAGGTGTCACGCCGTTTTTGTCTCTATTCCCCATGTGGCGCAGGCTGATTTATCACCCGGAAGTTAACTACGCACTGCGACAAACGCTGGTGTTGTGCCTTCCTGTGGCCGTGGGCCTGATTCTGGGCCATCTTCAGCAAGGTCTGCTCTTCTCTCTCGTTCCCGCCTGCTGCAACATTGCCGGTCTGGATACACCGCATAAGCGCTTTTTCAAACGGCTGATCGTGGGCGGCTCGCTGTTTGCGGGCTGTAGCCTCGCCGTGCAGCTTTCGCTGGCCCGCGATATCCCGCTGCCGCTGATCCTCACCGTCCTGGCGATGACCTTGGGCGTAACCGCTGAAATCAGCTCACTGCACGCGCGTTTGCTTCCCGCGTCGCTGATTGCCGCCATCTTCACGCTGAGCCTTGCGGGCAACATGCCGGTGTGGGAGCCGCTGCTGATCTACGCCCTCGGTACGCTGTGGTACGGGCTGTTTAACTGGTTTTGGTTCTGGCTGTGGCGGGAGCAGCCGCTGCGGGAATCCCTGAGCCTGCTCTACGTGCAGCTGGCGGATTACTGTGAAGCCAAATACACCTTGCTCACCCAGCATACCGATCCAGAAAAATCACTGCCGCCCCTGCTGACGCGTCAGCAAAAGGTGGTGGACCTGATAAGCCAGTGTTATCAACAGCTGCATATGCTCGCCGCCAATAAGAACCACGAATATAAGCGGCTGCTGCGCGTCTTTCAGGTGGGGCTGGACTTACAGGAGCATATCTCCGTGAGCCTGCACCAGCCGCAGGAGGTGCAAAAACTGGTCGAGCGCAGCCATGCCGAAGCGGTGATCCGCTGGAACGCGCAAACCGTCTCCGCGCGCCTTCGGGTGCTGGCTGACGATATTCTGTATCACCGCTACCCCACGCGCTTTAACATGGACAAACAGCTCGGCGCGCTGGAGAAGATTGCCCGTCAGCATGAAGACAACCCGGTGGGCCAGTTTGCCGCCTGGCACTTCAGCCGTATCGCCCGCGTGTTACGAACCCAGCGTCCGCTTTATCCGCGCGACCTGATGGCCGACAAACAAAAACGCCTGCCGCTGCTGCCGGCGCTCAGAAGCTACCTCTCCCTTAAATCATCTGCCCTGCGCAACGCCGCGCGAATTAGCGTGATGCTGAGCATTGCCAGCCTGATGGGCATGGCGCTGCATCTGCCCAAACCGTACTGGATTTTAATGACCATCCTGTTTGTCACCCAGAACGGCTATGGCGCGACGCGGGTGCGCATTCTGCACCGGGCAGGCGGAACGATGGCGGGGCTGATCATTGCGGGCGTTACGCTGCACTTTCACGTGCCGGAAGGCTATACGCTGGCAGGGATGCTGGTGATCACGATGGTGAGCTACCTGATCATCCGCAAAAACTACGGCTGGGCGATGGTGGGCTTTACGGTAACGGCGGTGTATACCCTGCAGTTGCTCACGCTCAACGGCGAGCAGTTTATTATCGCCAGGCTGGTCGATACCCTGATCGGCTGCCTGATTGCCTTTGGCGGCATGGTCTGGCTGTGGCCTCAGTGGCAAAGCGGGCTGCTCAGACAGAACGCCCATGATGCGCTGGAGGCCGACCAGCAGGCCATTCGCCTGATCCTGAGTGACGACCCGCAGCCCTCTCCGCTGGCGTATCAGCGGATGAAGGTCAACCAGGCGCATAACGCCCTGTTTAACTCGCTGAATCAGGCAATGCAGGAGCCCGGCTTTAACTCGCACTATCTGGCGGACATGAAGCTCTGGGTGACGCACAGCCAGTTTATCGTTGAGCACATCAACGCCATGACCACGCTGGCGCGGGAACATACGATGCTGACGCCCGATCTGGCGCAGCGCTACCTGCAGTCGTGTGAGATTGCCCTGCAGCGGTGTCAGCAGCGACTCGAGTATGACGCGCCTGGCGAGTCAGGGGATTCGAACATTCTGGAGGCGCCAGAGACGCTCACCCACGGGCCAATGAGCACCCTGGAGCAGCATCTGCAGCGCGTTCTCGGGCATCTGAACACCATGCACACCATTTCGTCGGTAGCATGGCGTCAGCGCCCTCACCATGGGATATGGTTAACCCGTCGCTTAACGCGAACGGAGTCTTAAGCGTTTACGATCTTCGCGACCGCCGCGGCAAAACGGTTTAACCCGTCTTCAATGTCCTGATTTTCGACCACCAGCGACGGCGCAAAGCGCATCACGTCCGGCCCGGCATTGAGCACCATCACCCCTTCATGGGCGGCGGCGTGCAGGAAATCGCGCGCGCGGCCTTTGTACTGTGGCTTCAGCTCCGCGCCGATCAGTAACCCCATCCCGCGGATCTCGCTGAAGACGTCATACTGGTCATCAATCTGCTGCAAATGTTTCACGAAAAGCTCACGCTTCGCGTTGACGCCGCTCAGAACCTCAGGGGTGTTGATAATGTCGAACGCGGCACCCGCGACGGCACTCGCCAGCGGGTTGCCGCCGTATGTGGAGCCGTGGGAACCCACATGGAACGCGGAGGCAATCTCCTGCGTCGTTAATACCGCACTGACCGGGAAGCCGCCGCCGAGCGCTTTGGCGCTGGTCAGAATATCCGGCGTAACGCCGTAATGCATGTAGGCAAACAGGGAGCCGGTACGGCCCATCCCGCACTGCACTTCATCAAATACCAGCAGCGCCTGATGCTCATCGCACAGGTCGCGCAGCCCTTTCAGGAACTCAGGCGTGGCAGCCGTTACGCCGCCCTCTCCCTGGATCGGCTCCACCACCACCGCGCAGGTGTGGTCATCCATTACCGCTTTTACCGCATGCAGATCGTTAAACGGCACATGGATAATATCGGCCGGTTTTGGTCCAAAACCGTCGGAATACTTTGGCTGTCCGCCGACGGAAACGGTAAACAGCGAGCGACCGTGGAAGGCGTTGTGGAAAGCAATGATTTTGGTTTTGTACGGGCTGTGGCGCGTGGAGGCATAGTAGCGCGCCAGTTTGAAGGCGGTTTCGTTCGCTTCGGTACCGGAGTTCATAAACAGCACGCGTTCGGCGAAGGTCGCGCTGATTAACTTGCGGCCCAGACGCAGCGCCGGTTCGTTGGTAAAGACGTTGCTGGTATGCCACAGGGTTTCCCCCTGGGTTTTCAGCGCCTCCACCAGCGCAGGATGGCAATGACCCAGCGCCGTCACCGCAATCCCGCCGGCGAAATCAACATACTCTTTCCCCTGCTGATCCCAGACTCGGCTGCCTTTCCCTTTTACCGGGATAAACTCAGCCGGTGCATAAATCGGCAGAATGACTTCATCGAATGTCGCGCGGGTAATTGCAGATTGTTCAGTTGCCATGTAATGACCATCCATTTTATGTCACAGTGATTGTGAAAATATAATCACAAAATATGCATAAAAAATCACAGCAAGGCAACCACTATTCAACGATTGAGGAAATTTGCCAGCAGCTGGTGTCCCTGCTCGCTGAGGATACTCTCCGGGTGGAATTGCACCCCTTCGAGGTCCCATTCACGATGTCGGATCCCCATGATCTCCCGGGTATCGCTCCAGGCGGTAACCTCAAAGCATTCCGGCAGCGTTGACGGGTCAATGACCAGCGAATGGTAGCGCGTCACGGTAAGCGGATTATTAAGCCCCGTAAACACGCCCGTGCCGGTATGGGTCACCGGCGCGGTTTTGCCATGCATCACTTTGGCGGCGCGCACAATGGTGGCACCAAACACCTGCCCAATGGCCTGGTGGCCCAGGCAGACGCCAAGAATGGGCAGCTTACCGGCGTAATGATGAATGACATCCAGCGAAATGCCCGATTCCGACGGCGTGCAGGGCCCCGGAGAGATAACGATTTTCTGCGGGGCAAGCGCGTCGATTTCGGCCAGGCTGATGTCGTCGTTGCGGCGGACCACCACCTCTGCACCCAGTTCACAAAAATACTGGTAAAGGTTCCAGGTGAAGGAATCGTAGTTATCAATCAGCAGAATCATGGCGGCTCCCGAAAAACGTGCCGCCCTATTCTACTCAGTTTCCCGCGCTTCGCTCACTACTTTGGCAAAGATGGCGTTCAGGGCCGTTAAATCGCCCATTGCGCCGCTCTGGTTGGCCGCCGCCCATTTGCCCGGGTCGATATCTTTCCAGCTCAGCTGATAGCCTGCATGGATGGCAAGTTGTTCGAAGAAGATCCGCTGAGCGATACCGTTGCCAATCCGGAAGGGATGGAGCACGTTGATCTCACAGTAGTAGTGACTCAGGCGGGCCACAAACTCCTCTTTCTGCAGACCGTTGAGATACCCCTCTTCCTCGAGATCCTGCATCAGGACATTGCCCTCTTTCTCGATGTAGGCGAAGTGGCAGAAGCGGGTGTCGCCCTGATAAATATCGATTTCGCGGATATCGCCCGCCCAGTCAAAAATATCCTGATAAAGGTGGCGGTGGATTGCACAGAGATGCGGCAACCCCGGCGCCGACGGGCCTAAGCCGAGCGTCGCCACCCGCAGCGCGGTGATCTCATAGGATGCCTTTGCAAGACGGTCAGCCTGGCGGATATTCAGACGGTTACGCATCACATTCAGACCCGGGTAGAGATACGGGTCACGATCGTCACCGATTTTATCGCTCATAGTGCCTCCTGAGTTCTTCAAGACGGCTTTGCGCATCCTGGGCGTTTAGCGTAACGAGCGGGCTATCAACCCCCTCAAGGCGGCGGCTGGCCTGGAAATTACTGTTTCGCTGCTGCTCCCAGAGACGGGATTTTTGCTTATCGGTGAGTTTTTTCACTTAACGCCTCCCTGAAGATGTCCGTGTGCCACAAGTATAAGCAGCAAAACGCGCTTTCGCAGGGAGGGGAGCGAAACACGGGCGAGAAACGCCCGTGTCAAAGAAGGTTACGGCAGAACTTTTGCAGAGAGGATCACAACCGGTTTTGTCGGCACATTCTGGTACGGGCCAACGTCATGGGACTGCACCTGAGAAATCTTGTCAGCCACATCCATCCCTTTCACCACTTTACCGAAGACCGCGTAACCGAAGTCGCGCTGGCCGTGGTCGAGGAAGGCGTTATCCGCCACGTTGATAAAGAACTGGCTGGTGGCGCTGTCTTTATCTGCCGTACGCGCCATAGAGATGGTACCGCGGGTGTTGCGCAGGCCGTTATCCGCTTCGTTTTTAATCGGTGCGTTAGGCTGCTTTTGCTGCATTTGCTCGTTAAAACCACCACCCTGCACCATAAAGCCCGGGATCACACGGTGGAATGTGGTGCCGTTATAGAAACCGTTATTCACGTAGTCGAGGAAGTTTTTCACAGAAACCGGAGCTTTCTGGCTATTCAGTTCCAGCTCAATATTCCCGGCGGAGGTGGTCAGCAGAACGTGAGGGTCTCCTTTGGCTGCCAGCGCAGCAGGGGAAACGGCAGAAAGAGCAAACACAGCTGCGACAGCCGCCAGCGTTGATTTGAGCATGAGAATTCCTTAACAAAGCGCAGTATAAAAAGCGAATGGCTTGATTCTAAAGAGCAGTATGAACGGAGACCAGCCTTTTACCTAATTTTACGAAATTGAAACAGTTGTAACCACGCAAACGATTGGTTATGACGCCTATTAATGTGATCTGAATCACATAAAAACCTGCAATAGCGATCGAATTTCTCTTAAAAGATATGAATGGATCACTTTAATGTCTAAAATCTGCCCGCTCTCAGCGCCCCTCGGGCGCTTTTCTTTTCCTGAACAGGCCAGACATGACTAACAGCAATCGTATCAAGCTCACATGGATCAGCTTCTTCTCCTACGCCCTGACCGGCGCGTTGGTGATCGTCACCGGGATGGTGATGGGTAATATCGCAGACTACTTCCAGCTGCCCGTTTCCAGCATGAGTAACACCTTTACCTTCCTCAACGCCGGGATCCTGATCTCCATTTTCCTGAATGCCTGGCTGATGGAAATTGTTCCACTGAAAACGCAGCTGCGTTTTGGTTTCGTGCTGATGGTCGCCGCGGTCGCGGGTTTAATGGTGAGCCACAGCATCGCCCTGTTCTCTGCCGCCATGTTTGTGCTGGGTCTGGTGAGCGGTATCACGATGTCCATCGGTACGTTCCTGATTACCCACATGTATGAAGGCCGTCAGCGTGGCGCACGTCTGCTGTTTACCGACTCCTTCTTCAGCATGGCGGGGATGATTTTCCCGATGGTAGCGGCCGTTCTGCTGGCACGCAGCATTGAGTGGTACTGGGTTTATGCCTGTATCGGTCTGGTCTACGTGGCAATCTTTATTCTGACCTTCGGCTGTGAATTCCCGGTTCTGGGCAAAAAAGCGCAATCCACGGACGAGCCGGTCGCGAAAGAGAAATGGGGTATCGGCGTACTGTTCCTCTCCGTGGCCGCACTGTGCTACATCCTCGGTCAGTTGGGCTTTATCTCCTGGGTACCGGAATACGCCAAAGGCCTGGGCATGAGCCTGAACGACGCGGGTAAACTGGTGAGCGATTTCTGGATGTCTTACATGTTCGGCATGTGGGCGTTTAGCTTCATCCTGCGCTTCTTCGACCTGCAGCGCATTCTGACCGTGCTGGCAGGCATGGCAACCGTGCTGATGTACCTGTTCATTAACGGTTCACCGGAGCATATGCCGTGGTTCATCCTGACCCTGGGCTTCTTCTCCAGTGCGATTTACACCTCTATCATTACGCTGGGCTCTCTGCAGACCAAAGTGGCGTCACCGAAACTGGTGAACTTCGTGCTGACCTGCGGCACCATCGGCACCATGCTGACCTTCGTGGTCACCGGCCCGATCGTCGCCCACAGCGGCCCGCTGGCCGCGCTGCATACCGCTAACGGTTTGTACGCGGTGGTGTTTGTGATGTGCCTGGTTCTGGGCTTTGTGACCCGCCACCGCCAGCATAATACGGCAGCGGCGTCCCACTGATCCCCTACGCCCCTTTGCGCTCAGCGAAGGGGCTGTTTTTCGTGAAGATGTGCTCTTCCACAACGTCGTCCATTTTGATCCACGTCTGCGCAAGCTGCGTCGTGGCAATCACTCGCCCCTCCCGAATCGACCAGCGCGCCGGCACCTGGCAGCGCACCGCTTCAAACCCGCTCTCCGCAGGCAGCACGATCAGGTTAGCCAGATTTCCCGTTTCGATACCGTAATCCGTCAGGCCGAAGGTTCGGGCGCTGTTGTGGGTTATCAGGTTCAAACCGTTGTCAATTTGCGAATACCCCATCATCTGACACACATGCAACCCCATATGCAGTACCTGCAGCATATTGCCGGTGCCAAGCGGGTACCACGGGTCGAAGACATCATCATGCCCGAAACAGACGTTGATCCCCGCCTCCAGCAGCTCCTTCACTCGGGTAATCCCGCGTCGTTTGGGATAATCATCAAAGCGTCCCTGTAAATGGATATTCACCAGTGGATTGGCGACAAAGTTGATGCCTGACATCTTCAGCAGGCGGAAAAGCCGCGAGGTGTATGCCCCGTTATAGGAGTGCATCGCCGTGGTATGGCTGGCCGTGACCCGCGGGCCTATCCCTGATTCATAAGCCAGGGTGGCCACCGTTTCCAGAAATCGGGACTGCTCATCGTCAATTTCATCGCAGTGGATATCCAGCGGACGGTCATATTTCTTCGCCAGTTCAAAGGCAATGTGCAGCGATTGCACGCCATACTCGCGGGTGAATTCAAAATGCGGGATTGCCCCGACCACATCGGCGCCCAGCTTCAACGCCTCCTCAAGCAGCGCCGCGCCGTCCGGGTAAGAAAGGATGCCTTCCTGCGGGAACGCCACGATTTGCAGCGTGATCCACGGCGCAACCTCCTGCTTCACCTCCAGCATGGCCTTCAGGGCGGTGAGCGTCGGGTCAGAGACGTCCACGTGGGTGCGCACAAACTGAATACCGTTAGCAATTTGCCCTTTCAGCGTCTTCCAGGCGCGCGCTTTTACATCCTCATGGCTAAGCAGTGCCTTACGCTCCGCCCAGCGCTCAATGCCTTCGAACAGCGTACCGGACTGGTTCCAGCTCGGCTCGCCTGCCGTCTGGGTGGTATCAAGGTGGATATGCGGTTCTATAAACGGGGGGATGGCAAGGCCGCCACGCGCGTTTAAGATTCTTACGTTTTCGTCTTCGGTATCGCCCATCGGCGTTATGCCACCAAAACGACCCTGCTCAATGGCGATTTGCCACAGCCCTTCGCGACCCGGTAAGCGAACATTCTGGATAAGCCCAAGCGGTGTTGTAGACATACCTTTCCCCTGAAAAACGCGGCTGAAATTTGGGAGTACGCATTTTTGACAACGCGCCCCTTAATTTGTACACAAAATCGGCGACCTCGAAAAGCCAGCGATTTCCACAACTTATAAAAATCCTGACAAATCAGTCATATACCACCTAAGGAGTAGGCGAAGGCGTATTTGATTTGCATCAATAAGTGCCCCTGCTGAATCGTTAAGGTAGGCAGTAATAGAAAAGAAATCGAGGCAAAAATGAGCAAAGTCAGACTCGCTATCATCGGTAACGGCATGGTCGGCCACCGCTTTATTGAGGATCTTCTCGATAAAGCCGATGCTAACCAGTTCGATATTACCGTGTTCTGTGAAGAACCCCGCAAGGCGTACGACCGTGTGCACTTGTCTTCCTACTTCTCCCATCATACCGCTGAAGAGCTCTCTCTGGTGCGCGATGGTTTCTACGAGAAGCATGGCGTGAAAGTGCTGGTGGGCGAACGCGCTATCACCATCAACCGTCAGGAAAAAGTGATTCACTCCAGCGCCGGACGAACGGTTTTTTACGACAAGCTGATCATGGCGACTGGCTCGTACCCGTGGATCCCGCCGATCAAAGGCTCGGAAACGCAGGATTGCTTCGTTTATCGTACCATCGAAGATCTCAATGCGATCGAATCATGTGCCCGCCGCAGTAAACGTGGCGCCGTGGTCGGGGGGGGGCTGCTGGGTCTGGAAGCCGCCGGTGCGCTGAAAAACCTCGGTGTTGAAACCCACGTCATCGAATTTGCCCCGATGCTGATGGCAGAGCAGCTTGACCACATGGGTGGTGACCAGCTGCGCCGTAAAATCGAAAGCATGGGCGTAAAGGTTCACACCAGCAAAAACACCAAAGAGATTGTGCAGGAAGGCACCGAAGCGCGGAAAACCATGCGCTTTGCCGATGGCAGCGAACTGGAAGTGGACTTTATCGTCTTCTCTACCGGTATTCGCCCACGCGACAAGCTGGCCACCCAGTGCGGTCTGGCCGTCGCTCAGCGCGGCGGAATCATGATTAACGATACCTGCCAGACCTCCGACCCGGATATCTACGCCATCGGCGAATGCGCCAGCTGGAACAACCGCGTGTACGGTCTGGTCGCGCCTGGCTACAAAATGGCGCAGGTTGCCGTTGACCATATTCTCGGCAACCAGAACGCCTTCGAAGGGGCTGACCTGAGCGCCAAGCTGAAACTGCTGGGCGTAGACGTAGGCGGTATTGGCGATGCGCATGGCCGCACGCCGGGCGCACGCAGCTATGTTTACCTCGATGAAAGCAAAGAGGTGTACAAGCGTCTTATCGTCAGTCAGGACAACAAAACCCTGCTCGGCGCGGTGCTGGTGGGCGATACCAGCGACTACGGTAACCTGCTCCAGCTGGTCTTGAACGCCATCGAACTGCCGGAAAACCCGGACGCGCTGATCCTTCCGGCGCATGCGTCCAGCGGTAAGCCGTCCATCGGCGTGGATAAACTGCCCGACAGCGCGCAGATTTGCTCCTGTTTCGATGTGACCAAAGGCATGCTGATTTCGGCCATCAATAAAGGCTGCCATACCGTCGCGGCCCTAAAGGCAGAAACCAAAGCCGGTACCGGCTGCGGTGGGTGTATCCCACTGGTCACACAGGTTCTGAACGCAGAACTGGCGAAACAGGGTATCGAAGTCAACAATAACCTGTGCGAGCATTTCGCTTACTCTCGCCAGGAGCTGTACCACCTGATCCGCGTGGAAGGCATCAAATCCTTCGACGAACTGCTGGCGAAACACGGTCAGGGTTATGGCTGTGAAGTGTGTAAACCTACCGTGGGTTCCCTGCTGGCCTCCTGCTGGAACGAGTACGTTCTCAAACCAGAACATACGCCGCTGCAGGATACCAACGATAACTTCCTGGCGAACATTCAGAAAGACGGGACTTACTCCGTCATCCCACGCTCCGCCGGTGGCGAAATCACCCCGGAAGGGCTGGTCGCCGTTGGCCGTATCGCGCGCGAATTTAACCTGTATACCAAAATCACCGGCTCTCAGCGTATCGGCCTGTTTGGTGCACAAAAAGATGACCTGCCTGAAATCTGGCGTCAGCTGATTGACGCGGGATTCGAAACCGGCCACGCCTACGCGAAAGCGCTGCGTATGGCAAAAACCTGTGTGGGCAGCACCTGGTGCCGCTACGGCGTAGGCGACAGCGTCGGCTTTGGTGTGGAGCTGGAGAACCGCTACAAAGGCATCCGTACACCGCACAAAATGAAGTTTGGCGTCTCCGGCTGTACCCGCGAATGTGCGGAAGCGCAGGGTAAAGATGTGGGTATCATCGCCACCGAGAAAGGCTGGAACCTGTACGTCTGTGGTAACGGCGGCATGAAACCACGCCATGCAGACCTGCTGGCGGCAGACCTCGACCGCGATACGCTGATTCAGTATCTCGACCGCTTTATGATGTTCTACATCCGTACCGCCGATAAGCTGACCCGTACCGCGTCCTGGCTCGATAACCTGGAAGGCGGCATCGAATACCTGAAATCAGTCATCATTGACGACAAACTGGGCCTGAACGACCATCTGGAAGCGGAAATGGCGCGCCTGCGCGAGGCGGTGATCTGCGAGTGGACTGAAACCGTCAACACCCCGGCGGCGCAGACTCGCTTCAGACACTTTATCAACAGCACCCAGCGCGACCCGAATGTGCAGGTTGTGGCAGAACGCGAGCAACATCGTCCGGCGACACCTTATGAACGTATTCCGGTGACTCTGGTGGAGGAAAACGCATGAGCCAGTGGGTAAACATCTGCAACATTAACGACATTCTGCCTGCCACCGGGGTCTGTGCCCTGCTGGGTAACGAGCAGGTCGCGATATTCCGCCCTCGCCATGATGAACAGGTTTTTGCCATCAGCAATGTCGACCCGTTCTTTGAGGCCAGCGTCCTGTCCCGGGGATTAATCGCAGAGCATCAGGGTGAACTCTGGGTCGCCAGCCCGTTGAAGAAACAGCGTTTTCGTTTACGCGACGGGTATTGCATGGAAGATGAGCGTTATTCCGTGAAGCCCTACGATGTCCGCGTGAAGGACGGTAAGGTGCAGCTGAAAGGCTAATCTCTCGCCTTTTCAATATGAAAAGCTTATGACCCCTTATGGGTAACGGCAGGAAAAACCGTATGTTCTGTACGATTCCTGCTGTTATCCTGACCTCAATTTCTTACCCCCTCCTTGAATGCTGTGAGGTAATGTCGTGGACCACCTGCCGATTTTCTGTCAATTACGCCATCGCGACTGTCTGCTTGTAGGCGGCGGCGATGTGGCTGAACGCAAAGCGCGCTTGCTGTTAGAAGCAGGAGCCCGACTCACCGTTAACGCCCTGGCCTTTGCCCCACAGTTTGAGGCCTGGGAAAAAGAAGGGATGCTCACGCTGGTGAAGGGGGGGTTTAATGAATCCCTGCTTGATACCTGCTGGCTGACCATTGCCGCCACGGATGACGATGAAGTGAATCAGCGCGTCAGCGACGCCTGTGAAGCGCGCCGCATCTTCTGTAACGTGGTGGATGCCCCGAAGGAAGCCAGCTTTATCATGCCGTCGATCATTGACCGTTCGCCGCTGATGATTGCGGTATCGTCCGGCGGCCGCTCTCCCGTTCTGGCCCGCCTGCTGCGGGAAAAACTGGAAGCCATCCTGCCGCAGCATCTTGGCCAGATTGCCCACTATGCCGGGCAGCTGCGTTCCCGGGTTAAGCAAACCTTCGCGACCGTGGGCGAACGCCGTCGCTTCTGGGAAAAATTCTTTGTGAATGACAGGCTGGCCCAGTCGCTGGCGAATCAGGATCATAAAGCGGTGGAAGAGACGACGGCGCAGTTGCTCTGCGAGCCGCTGGATCATCGCGGTGAAGTGGTGCTGGTGGGTGCCGGCCCGGGCGATGCCGGTTTGCTGACGCTGAAAGGGCTGCAGCAGATCCAGCAGGCGGATATTGTGGTTTATGACCGTCTGGTCTCCGATGAGATAATGAACCTGGTCCGCCGCGATGCTGACCGCGTATTTGTCGGTAAACGTGCCGGGTACCACTGTGTACCGCAGGAGGAGATTAACCAGATCCTGCTGCGTGAAGCGCAAAAAGGAAAACGCGTGGTACGCCTCAAGGGTGGCGATCCGTTTATCTTTGGTCGCGGCGGTGAAGAGCTGGAAACGTTGTGCAACGCGGGCATTCCGTTTTCCGTGGTACCGGGCATCACGGCTGCCTCCGGCTGCTCAGCTTACTCGGGCATTCCGCTGACCCACCGTGACTATGCCCAGAGCGTACGCCTGGTGACGGGACACCTGAAAACCGGCAGTGAGCTGGACTGGCATAACCTGGCCGCCGAAAAACAGACGCTGGTGTTCTATATGGGGTTAAACCAGGCCGCGACCATTCAGGCCAAACTGCTTGAGCACGGCATGGAAGAGGATATGTCCGTCGCGCTGGTGGAAAACGGCACGTCCATTAAGCAGCGCGTGGTGAACGGCGTGCTGACGCAGTTAGGTGAGCTGGCACAGCAGGTTGAAAGCCCGGCGCTGATTATTGTCGGACGCGTGGTGGAGCTGCGCGATAAACTGAACTGGTTCTCGAATCACTAACGCATATTCCCCCTTCCCGGAGTAGTCCTTATGCGGACTACTCCCCTCTTACCGCTCCCGATAACATACCGCCCGCGAAATGGAATTTTTCCATTTATTCCCTCACGTTAGATCCAATTTTCGGTTTTTCAGACAAGGAATGCGTATGTTTAAACTGGCAAAAGCCGCCGTTCTGGTAGGCATGTTATCGACTCTGACCGCCTGCACCGGTCACGTTCAAAATACCAAAAATAACTGCAGCTATGATTACCTGCTGCACCCGGCAATTTCCATTTCGAAGATCATCGGTGGCTGCGGCCCGGCCGCACAGCAGTAAGCGTTTTTCAGGCGTAAAAAAACCGGGAATGTCCCGGTTTTTTGTCTGGCTCAGCGCGTTTTTTGTCGGGGAGCGCTCATGCTTACCCGACAAAACAGGGTTATGGTTTACCCACAAACCCAATCGCCTGGTACACCGCCTTAAGGGTTTCAGACGCGCGGGCACTGGCTTTTTCCGCGCCCTCTTTCATCACTTTCTGCAGGAAAGCTTCGTCGTTACGGTAGCGGTGATAACGCTCCTGCAGCTCGGTCAGCATGCCGGAAACAGCATCCGCCACTTCCCCTTTCAGGTGACCATACATCTTGCCTTCGAAGTGTTGTTCCAGCTCAGGAATGCTCTGGCCCGTCACACCGGAGAGGATATCCAGCAGGTTGGAGACGCCCGCTTTGTTCTGCACGTCGTAACGCACAACAGGTGGCTCATCCGAGTCGGTCACCGCACGCTTGAGCTTTTTAACGACCGATTTCGGGTCTTCCAGCAGGCCGATAACGTTGTTGCGGTTATCGTCAGACTTGGACATCTTCTTGGTTGGCTCCAGCAGCGACATCACGCGTGCGCCGGATTTTGGAATGAACGGCTCAGGCACTTTGAACACGTCGCCATACAGCGCGTTAAAGCGCTGGGCGATATCGCGGCTCAGTTCCAGATGCTGTTTCTGATCTTCGCCAACCGGCACCTGGTTGGTCTGGTACAGCAGAATATCTGCTGCCATCAGTACCGGGTAATCAAACAGACCGGCGTTGATGTTTTCTGAGTAGCGCGCGGATTTATCCTTGAACTGCGTCATGCGGCTCAGTTCGCCGAAGTAGGTGTAGCAGTTCAGCGCCCAGCCCAGCTGCGCATGCTCTGGAACGTGAGACTGAACGAAAATGGTGCTCTTCTCAGGATCAATTCCGCAGGCCAGATACAGCGCCAGGGTGTCCAGGGTGGCTTTACGCAGCTTCTCAGGATCCTGACGTGCAGTGATAGCATGCAGATCCACAATGCAGTAAATGCAATGGTAATCATCCTGCATGCTGACCCACTGACGTAACGCACCCATGTAGTTACCAATGGTCAATTCACCTGACGGCTGTGCGCCACTAAAAACGATGGGCTTAGTCATTATTCAATTCCTGATTATCACTGTGCGAAAGCCCGAGTGCGGGCAACAAATCTTTGAAGTGGTCGAACACGACGTCCGGCTCACTCAGCGTGATGGCCTCACCGTAGTTGTAGCCATAGGTTAATCCCACTGAAGGACAACCCGCCGCTCTGGCAGCCAGAATATCATTGCGGGAATCACCGACAAAGAGCAGCTCCGCGGGCGTTAAGGATAATTTTCCTGCCACCAGCAATAACGGTTCCGGATGCGGCTTTTTGTTCTGCACATCATCACCGCCAACAATGACGGAAAAATACTTCGCGATATCCAGCGCTTCCAGCAGAGGGGCGACAAAAGGTGTCGGTTTGTTTGTCACCAGCCCCAGCGGAATGCCGTTGGCATGAAGCGCACTCAGCGTTTCTGCGACATCCGGGAACAGGAAACTGCCCTCTTCGACCGTCTCTTCATAGAAACGATTGAACAATTTACGCAGGATACGCAGCTGTTCTTCCTGCGGGATATCCGCATGATCCACGCTCGGTTTACCCTGTGCGGAACGCTGGGACACACGCTCCTGGCGGGCCCATGTCAACGCGCGCTCCATCAGGACATCGGCGCCATTGCCAATCCACGTGATGACACGCTCTTCGCCCGCAACGGGCAGTTCAAGAGCATACAGCGCCTGGTCTACGGCGCTGGTTAAGCCCGGCGCGCTGTCGACCAGCGTGCCGTCGAGGTCAAATGCGATACCCCGGGTTGCCTGCAATTTATCCATGACTTACCTTCGCCAGTTCACGGCGCATTTCATCAATGACTTTTTTGTAATCCGGTTGGTCGAAAATCGCTGAACCTGCAACGAACATATCCGCGCCCGCTGCCGCAATTTCACCAATGTTATTCACTTTTACGCCACCGTCGACTTCCAGACGAATGTCGTAACCTGACTCATCAATACGACGGCGCACTTCACGCAGTTTATCCAGCGTATGAGGGATAAACGACTGACCGCCAAAGCCCGGGTTAACGGACATCAGCAAAATGACATCCAGCTTATCCATCACATGGTCGAGATAGCTCAGCGGCGTAGCCGGGTTGAAAACCAGACCCGCTTTACAGCCATTCTCTTTGATGAGTTGCAGCGTGCGATCCACATGTTCAGACGCTTCAGGGTGGAAGGTGATGATACTGGCTCCCGCAGCGGCAAAATCAGGCACGATACGGTCAACAGGTTTCACCATCAGATGAACGTCAATCGGCGCGGTAATACCGTAGTTACGCAGCGCTTTAAGCACCATCGGGCCAATGGTCAGATTAGGAACGTAGTGGTTATCCATAACGTCGAAATGGACGACATCCGCGCCCGCCGCGAGTGCTTTTGCAGTGTCTTCACCCAGGCGGGCAAAATCGGCCGACAGAATTGAGGGAGCAATCAAAAACTGTTTCATCCGCATCTCCTTGAAATGTGTTTACCGGCGGGCAAAACGGCTCAGGGGCGATAAAGAGCCAGGAGTTCGTCCACCTTTTTACGTGTGCCGCCGTTGCTGCTTATGCTACGCCGCACTTTAACCTGAAAATGCTTCGCGGCTTTGTACCATTCGCGCGTATCAGGGGTATCGTGATTCGAAATTAACACCGGAATTCTTTTGCTGACCAGCTTTTCCGCCATCTCCGCCAGACGGGCCTGCTCGGCCGGACTGAAGCTGTTGGTGTGATAAGCGGTGAAATTTGCCGTCGCGGACAGCGGTGCGTAAGGCGGGTCGCAATAGACCACCGAGTTTACGCCTGCCAGCTCCATGCACTCTTCATAGGAGAGGCAGTGGAATTCGGCATTCTGCGCTTTTTTAGCAAAGTGATACAACTCATCCTGTGGGAAATACGGACGCTTATAACGGCCAAACGGCACGTTAAATTCACCACGAAGATTATACCGGCACAGGCCGTTGTAGCCGTGTCGATTGAGATAGAGGAACAACAGCGCCCGACGGAACGGATCCTGACTCTGATTAAATTCAGTGCGGAACTGGTAGTAAACGTCCGGATTATTGTGCTCGGGTGTAAACAGCTTCCGAGCCTCTTCCACGTACTCGTCGGTCCGCAGCTTGACGATGTTGTAGAGGCTGATGAGGTCGCTGTTGATATCCGCCAGGATATAACGAGAAAAATCGGTATTCAGGAATACCGATCCAGCGCCCACAAAGGGCTCGATAAGACACTCGCCTTTCGGCAGGTGCTTTTTAATATCATCGAGCAGGGGGTATTTTCCCCCTGCCCATTTCAGAAAAGCGCGATTTTTTTTCATGCTGACTAACTGATTACACCTTCTCCGGCTGTGGAGAAAGCTCCGACAGCATCCTGCGCTTTAAACATTACTTCAGATCAGCCTGAACCTGATGAATTGGCTTAGCCCATGGGTTTTTCGCCTGAACGTCGGCTGGCAGCGTTGCGACAGCACGTTTCGCTTCATCTTTTGAAGCATAAACGCCACTTACCAGCACGTACCACGGCTGACCATTACGGGTCGTCTGATAAACCACATAGTTTTTCAGATTTGTTTTCTTCGCCCAACCGTTGAGGTTGTCATAGTTAGACGAACTGCTCAGCTGCAGCGTGTAATTGCTGGACGGGGCTGACTTCAGCGAACCGACGTTACCTGCAGTCTTGCCTGCTGCGGCGCTGGTTGTTGCCGTGGCTGCAGGTGCAGTTGCAGTAGGTGCAGTTGCAGCTGGTGCCGAAGTGGCAGTTGGTGCCGTGGTGGTCGCCGTTGCTTTCGGTGCTGTCTGCGTAACCGGTGCTTTTGCCGGTTCGCTCACCGTGGCCGTTTCAGTACGTTTTGTCTGAGCTGGCGCTTTCACTTCAGGCGCTTTGACGACTGCCTGAGGTTTGGTTTCACGCTTAGGTTCAATCACAGCCTGCTTACGTTCAGGACGGGTCGCAGGTTGCGTCTGGCGCGGTTTGGTTTCGGTTGCAGCCGTTTGCGGCTGAGCGTTACCACCGCGGATCGGCGCAACGGTCGCAGGTTCAGTTGGCAGCGTAGAGTTAACCACGGCATTGTCCACCTGCGCCTGATTTTGCGGCTGCGTCAGGGCATTGTTCAGGTCGCCCTGAACTTCTACACGCTGCTGGCCTTCCGGCGTGGCAGGTGCCTGACCCTGTGCGGGGGTAGAAGAAACTGGCGGCAGAGAAACATCCTGCGGCTGTGTTGTATTTCCGGCAGTCTGCTCGGCGGAGGTGGTACCCGGCGCTGGCTGTGCACCATTCGCCTGATCGGTCGCATCGTTACCAGAGAGGCTGATGCTCTTCTCAGTGGATGCCGCTTGCTCACCGGAAGGGGTCGAAGGCGCTTTTAACGCAGAACCAATACCGACAATCAGCAGCACGAGCACCAGAACGCCGAGTCCCATCATGATGTACTGGCGGGAGGCGGGTTTCTGCGCAGCGGCTTTTTTACGTTTACGTGGGCGACGCTCTACAGGCTCTTCGTCCATTGAATCTTCTTCGGACTCATAACCC
This sequence comes from Enterobacter sp. WPR_3_1, assembly GCF_003635055.1. Classification (NCBI taxonomy): domain Bacteria; kingdom Pseudomonadati; phylum Pseudomonadota; class Gammaproteobacteria; order Enterobacterales; family Enterobacteriaceae; genus Enterobacter; species Enterobacter sp. WPR_3_1. The sequence goes on from NZ_RBXU01000016.1 coordinate 41,924, forward strand.
TCTTCTTCTTCTCGCTCATCACGCGCGTTGCGGCTACGCGAAGGGCGACGATCGTCTGCATCCAGATCAACATCGTCAAAGTTGATCTGCGGCTCGTTATCACGTTCTGAAGATTGACGAGAACGACCAGTACGACGATCGCTGGGATCGGGTTTCAGCTCGTCTTCTGGTTTGAATTCATCCATTTAACACCCCACTCAAAGGCTTATGCCAACGACTTTGCATTTCGCCTGAAGCTAAACGACCACCTGTAACAGTGGCCTGACCTTTCTAGTTGTTACGCCTGCTGACAGTCAGCAATAGCGCCAAGAACCACATCATGCGGCACTCCGCCGCGTACTTCACTCTTCCCTATTGCAAGCGGGAGTACAAGACGCATCTCACCTGCCAATACTTTTTTATCGCGCATCATGTGGGGTAAATACGCTTGTGCCGACATTTCTTTCGGCCCGGTTACCGGCAAGCCCGCACGCTCAAGCAGCGTGATGATGCGTGCCGTCTCTTCCGGTTTAAACTGCCCCAGACGTTCAGAAGTGCGGGCAGCCATTACCATTCCGGCAGCGACTGCTTCACCGTGAAGCCAGTTACCGTAACCCATTTCGGCTTCAATCGCGTGACCAAACGTATGCCCAAGATTCAGTAAAGCACGTAAGCCCGTTTCACGCTCGTCTGCAGCGACAACTTCCGCTTTCAGCTCACAACAACGACGAATGCAGTAAGCCAGTGTCGCCTCATCCAGGCGCAGCAACGCATCCATATTCTCTTCCAGCCAGTCAAAGAACTCGCCATCCAGAATAATGCCGTATTTGATCACTTCAGCCAGGCCGGAAGCCAGCTCGCGTTTCGGTAGGGTTTTCAGACAGTCGAGATCCACCACCACCGATGCCGGCTGGTAGAACGCGCCAATCATATTTTTACCGAGCGGATGGTTAACGGCCGTTTTGCCGCCGACAGAAGAGTCGACCTGAGACAGTAACGTGGTAGGGATTTGAATAAAACGCACACCACGTTGATAACTTGCAGCCGCAAAGCCCGTCAGATCGCCCACAACACCGCCGCCCAGGGCAAGCAGTGTTGTATCGCGACCATGCGGTTTTTGCAGCAATGCGGTAAAGACGGTATCCAGTACCGCCAGGCTTTTATACTGCTCGCCATCGGGCAGAATCACACTGTCGACTTTAACGCCCGCCTGTTCAAGCAGGTGGCGAACGCGGTCGAGATAAAGCGGAGCCAGCGTCTCATTGGTGACCAGCATCGCCTGATCACCCGCTTTCAGTGGTAAAAAGGAAGCTGGGTCGTTAAACAAACCAGCCGCGATGGTGATTGGGTAACTACGTTCCCCGAGAGTAACTGTAATCCTCTCCATGACGCGACATCCACCTTTAATGCTTTTACCCGCAGGCGATTGTATATAAAGCCAGAATCAGTTGCTTTCCAGCATATGAATAATCTGGTTTGCAACCACTTTAGCGCTCTGATCGTCAGTACGAATGGTCACATCAGCAATCTCTTCGTACAGCGGATTGCGTTCATCGGCCAACGCTTCCAGAACTTCGCGTGGTGGCGTTTCAACCTGCAGCAGCGGGCGCTTTTTATCGCGCTGCGTACGTGCCAGCTGTTTTTCGATGGTCGTCTCGAGATAGACCACTACGCCACGGGCGGAGAGACGGTTGCGGGTTTCGCGAGATTTGACAGAGCCACCGCCTGTTGCCAGAACAATGCCCTGCTTTTCCGTGAGTTCGTTGATCACTTTTTCTTCTCGGTCACGGAAACCTTCTTCGCCTTCTACGTCGAAAACCCAGCCCACATCAGCTCCGGTTCGTTTCTCAATCTCTTGATCAGAATCGTAAAATTCCATATTGAGTTGTTGAGCTAACTGACGCCCAATAGTGCTTTTGCCGGCACCCATAGGCCCAACCAGAAAGATATTGCGTTTCTCTGCCATTTTATCGGTACTACTAAGACTATTCGTTAATGGTAATCCCCGCTTCGCAGACACCCGGCGTAGCAGGACATGAACTGAAACCTCATATGCAATAGAGCGAGAGTCAGACTAAAAATTATCTCAATACTCCGGCTTGTTTGGCAACTGATTAAATCACCGCACCAGACGCATAAGGCAATAAGACGTAAGTCCAACTCAAATCGGTACTCCTTGTATGCTAATTCATGCCCCACGTCAAACATCTGCAACAATCTGAATGCAAAATCATTGGGAGGATCGTGACTCTTCAGAGAATACCGACCAGTCGTGGTGTAATAAACACCACTAACTCCCGTCGTTCATTGTCCTTTCCGTCATGGCGAAAAAGCTGTCCAAGCCACGGGATGTTGCCCAGCCCAGGCACGCGATCGCTTCCGGTTTTATTCTTTTGCGAAAAAATTCCGCCCAGCGCCAGCGTTTCTCCACTTTTTACTTCCACCTGGGTTTCAATTTCTTGTTTATCGATGGCGAGCGTTTCACCATCGGCCTGCTGCAGCACCTGTCCTGGCATATTTTCACTGATGTGCAGCTTCAGGCGTACGCGACCTCCGGGCAGCACCACCGGCGTCACCTCCATGCCTAACACCGCCTCTTTAAATTCCACGGAGGTAGCCCCGCTGTCACCGCTGGAGACCTGATATGGGATCTCACTGCCCTGCTTAATACTGGCCGGTTGCATATGCGAGGCCAGCAGTCGTGGGCTGGCGATGATATCGACCTGCTGCTTTTGCTCCAGCGCCGACAACTCCAGATCCAGCAGCCTGCCGTTAATCCGCCCAATGTTAAAACCCACATGGGTGGTGGCGTTTGCCACGGACAAATCGCTGCCAAGCGTTGTGAGTTGCCCGACCTTGCCCGCCTCCGTTGCGTCTGCGAGATTCCACTTCACCCCCAGCTCACGCAGGCTTTTTTCATTGATGGTCACGATATGCGCCGCCAGTTCCACCTGCTCGACAGGGATATCCATCTGTGTCGCCCAGTGCTGCAGCGTATCAAGCACCGCCTGGTTATCCCGTATCAGCAGACGGTTCGTGCGCTTGTCGACAGACAAACTCCCTTTTGGGCTGAGAAGTTTTTCCGCCGCTTTTTGCAGCTCCCCGGCGTCAGCGTAAGAAAAAGGTATGCTGTGCGAGACCAACGGCGCATCAAGCTGTCGGCGTGTCCGCTCCTGCTCTTTGCGTTCCAGCTGTTCACGCTGCCAGGCTGCGGTGTGAACATAAAAAATGCCCCCTTCTTCATGCAGAACAAGCCCGGCGCTGGTGACGACCGTCTGTAGCGCCTGTCGCCAGGGGACGCGTGTCAGATTGAGCGACAGCGTGCCGCTGACATCTGGCGATACCACCAGATTACGGTTCTCCTGTGCGACCAGCGCCTGTAGCACCTGCACCACCGGTACCTCATCCACCACCAGCGTGACCGGCTTTGGCGCGGCGGCCCACAGCGGATGACTGAACGCCAGCAGCCACAGCGTTATCCTTATGTTCATTCTTTTTCGTTCCTTCTCGTTGCCACGTCCATTGTCTGGGTTCACATGCATCCCCCACATCGACGACCAGTTCCCTTTCATTGAGGGCCGTTACCCGCCAGCCCACCGGGAGACGCTGTTGCGGTGTCAGGCGATGCCAGCGCTTTTGCCCGTCCTGTAAAATGCCAGTGTCCTGAGTGCCGCCCACCATCCCGTGGTAATGCCACTGCGCCAGTTGCCCTACCGCACAAGGGTCATCCGGCGGGCGAAAAGGATCCCGCATCCCGGTCACTAACAGGGCGCAACTCACCAGCAGGCAACGCGCGCTATTTCGCATGCTGCTCCTCCAGCTCCACCCGCAGGCGTAATGCCGAACCCTGTGCAGAGAGAGCAAAGGCGGCAACCTGAACATCCCGCTGCGCCAGCCGGCTGAAAACAGTCGGGATGGCCTGCCATTCAGCATCCAGCGTCAGTTCCCCTCCGTTTTGCGACGGCTTCCAGTGAACCAGTCTTGTACCCGCCCCCTGAAACTCGAGTGGCGAAAAAGGCGTCATTACCGTGGCTTCACGGGGGGCGTGACGCTGCGGCACCTGACTGGCGGCGGGCCATAGCGAGACATTAGCCTGTGCGGCCTCGCTGACCTGCCGCTGAAGTTCAGCCACCTGCTTTGTTACCGGTCGAAGCACCATGCCCCACGTCGTACTCCCCAGAAAGAGAACGCTCAGACACCAGCACAGCACCCGCCATCGGGGGCTGCTTTCGCACCAGCGTTCGAACAAGGTTTCCACGCGTTAGCCCTCGCTTCTCAGATGAAAAGTGAACATCCAGCGCCCCAGGTCATCCTGCTGTAATTCCCCCGTCGGCCCGGGGGTAAACCCCGCCATCTTTCCGAGCCCATCCCGCAGAGCAGAGAGCGCGGGGAGTGTTGCGGCATATCCGGTTAACATCAGTGAAGGGGGCTGATAGCGCAGTTCGGTCAGCCAGACCTGGGATGGCATCATCCCGGCAAAGGACTCCAGCACCGGCTGCCAGGCGCGTCGTTGAGGCGCTGGCGCGGGCGTCTCTGTGCCTGACCTTGTACGAGACACCAGCACCTGCTGCACGGACTGCATGCCCGCCAGTTGAATATGCAACGCACGTGTCATCACGAGAGGATTCATCCGCAGGCTGAAAACCCCCATCAGTATCAGCAGCCACGTAGCGACAAACAGTACGCCCCAGAATCGCAGGCAGCGCACGCGCCGCTGCCGCCGCCACGGCAGAAAGTTCGTCATGCTCATTCCGGCACCTCACTCATGGCCAGCGCCAGCGCGACGGTATAATCAGCGCCGCATACCGGCAGAGGAGCATGGCAACGAACCAGGGCGTCCCAGGGGTCTCGCTGGCTATCAAAGAGGGCAATGTCCTGCGGCGTGAGGGCCAGCAGTGCCGCGAGATCGGCCACGTTTTCCGCTTCCGTGGTAAAACGCCGTCCCCACTGATGGCGCATCGCCCACAGCCACTGATGCCCATCCCGCCAGGCGACACACTGCGCCGGCGCTACCGCAGGGAGAAGGTTCGCCAGCGCACTGGCATCCGGGGTGATCGTCACGAGCCGTAAACGCAACATCTTTGCCAGCGTCAGCAGGGGGTGAATCTCGTTGTTTTGTGCAGCGGTGACATGGAATGTATTGCTGAACGTATCCTGCACATAATCAAAACAGAGCGTGTCAGCAGCCATCTCCAGTTCACGCGCGAGCGTCGCCCCCAGCCAGGAGAGCTGTTCGCTGTCGCGCAGCGCCACGCCCGGACGAGGAAGCGATCGTTGCAGCGTGCGTGCCGCCGGAAATGAGAGAAACACCCGATGGGAGTGTGGCAACGTTTTCCGCCAGTCGCGCAGGGCGTCAACCAGTTGTTCAGGCTGGCAAATTTTGCCATCCCGGATAATCCCGTCGGCCAGAGTGATAGCCCACCAGCGGCACAAACGCCAGCCCGACCGCTCCCGGGCCAGCGCCACTATCTGCACCCTATCCTGTTGAATATGAACGCCTGTTTGCCATATTTTGAAAGCCATGCTTCACGATCTCCTTATCGCCCGTCAGGTGACGGCTATATCAATGAATCAGGCTTGCCTTTATACTACCGCGCGATTGTTTAGAAACTGCCCAAGTGAAACCAAATGGGAAATCTCCGGTGAAGTTCGTAAAGTATTTATTAATCCTTGCAGTCTGTTGCATTCTGCTGGGAGCAGGCTCGATTTATGGTTTGTACAAATATATTGAGCCGCAGCTGCCTGATGTCGCTACGCTTCGCGATGTGCGACTCCAGATCCCGATGCAGGTCTACAGCGCCGATGGCGAGTTAATGGCGCAGTACGGCGAAAAGCGTCGTATCCCGCTGACCTTAAATCAAATTCCGCCCGTGATGGTCAAAGCCTTTATCGCTACCGAGGACAGCCGTTTTTACGAGCACCACGGTGTCGATCCGGTGGGGATTTTCCGTGCTGCAAGTATTGCGCTGTTCTCCGGTCATGCCTCTCAGGGGGCAAGCACCATTACACAGCAGCTGGCGCGTAACTTCTTCCTTAGCCCAGAAAAGACCCTGACCCGTAAGATCAAAGAGGTGTTCCTTGCGATCCGTATTGAGCAGTTGTTGAGCAAAGACGAGATCCTTGAGCTGTACCTCAATAAAATCTACCTCGGCTACCGCGCCTACGGTGTTGGTGCGGCCGCGCAGGTGTACTTTGGTAAACCTGTCGAGCAGCTGACGTTAAGCGAAATGGCGACCATTGCCGGTCTGCCTAAAGCGCCATCGACCTTCAACCCGCTCTACTCGCTTGAACGCGCCACGGCGCGTCGTAACGTCGTCCTGTCACGTATGCTGAGCGAAGGCTATATCAGCCAGAGCGAGTACGAACAGGCGCGCAACGATGTCATCGATGCCAACTACCATGCGCCGGAGATTGCCTTCTCTGCCCCTTATCTCACCGAAATGGTGCGTCAGGAGATGGTGAGCCGCTACGGCGATAAAGCCTACGAAGATGGCTACCGCGTTTACACCACCGTGACCCGCAACGTTCAGCAGGCGGCTCAGGAAGCGGTGCGTAACAACGTGATGGATTACGACATGCGCCACGGTTATCGCGGCCCGTCGAATGTGCTGTGGAAAGTCGGCGAAAGCGCCTGGGACAGCAAAAAAATCACCAGTACGCTGAAAGCGCTGCCCACCTATGGCCCGCTCCTTCCCGCCGTGGTGACTCAGGCCGATCCGCAGGAAGCGGTGGCAACGCTGGCGGATGGAACGTCTGTCTCCCTGCGTATGGACGGGATCCGTTGGGCTCGCCCGTACCGCTCAGACACCCTGCAAGGCCCGACGCCGCGTAAAGTGACGGATGTCGTCCAGACCGGACAGCAAATCTGGGTACGCAAGGTGGGCGACAGCTGGTGGCTGGCGCAGGTGCCAGACGTTAACTCGGCCCTGGTGTCCATCAATCCGCAGAACGGTGCCGTGCTGGCCCTGGTCGGTGGGTTCGATTTTAACCAGAGCAAATTTAACCGCGCCACCCAGGCGTTGCGTCAGGTTGGCTCTAACATCAAGCCGTTCCTCTACACCGCAGCAATGGATAAGGGACTGACTCTCGCCAGTATCCTGAACGACGTGCCTATCTCCCGCTGGGATGCTGGTGCCGGTTCTGACTGGCAGCCGAAGAACTCACCGGCGGAATATTCAGGCCCTATTCGTCTTCGTCAGGGTCTTGGGCAGTCGAAAAACGTGGTGATGGTGCGCGCAATGCGTGCGATGGGTGTCGACTATGCCGCGGAATATCTGCAACGCTTCGGTTTCCCGGCTCAGAACATCGTGCGCACCGAATCGCTGGCGTTAGGGTCTGCGTCCTTTACGCCGCTTCAGGTGGCGCGCGGGTACTCGGTGATGGCTAACGGCGGCTTCCTGATTGACCCGTACTTCATCAGTAAAATCGAGAACGACCAGGGTGGCGTGCTGTTTGAAGCGAAGCCGAAAATTGCCTGCCCTGACTGCGATATTCCGGTCATTTACGGCAATACACCAAAATCTGAGGTGATTGAAAACAAAGACATGGAAGACGTTGCCGTGTCTCAGGAGCAGACGAACCCTGTGTTGCCGCAGCCGCAGCTGGAACAGGCTAACCAGTCGCTGGTAGCGCAGAGCGGGGCGCAGGAGTATGCACCGCATGTCATCAACACGCCGCTGTCGTTCCTGATAAAGAGCGCGCTGAACACCAACATCTTCGGCGAACCTGGCTGGCAAGGGACCGGCTGGCGGGCAGGACGTGATTTACAGCGCCATGATATCGGCGGTAAAACGGGGACAACAAACAGCTCGAAAGATGCGTGGTTCTCCGGTTACGGCCCGGGCGTGGTGACGTCAGTCTGGATCGGTTTTGACGATCATCGCCGTGATTTAGGCCGCACCACGGCTTCAGGCGCGATTAAAGATCAGATTTCTGGCTACGAAGGCGGCGCGAAGAGTGCGCAACCGGCCTGGGATGCCTATATGAAATCCGTGCTGGAAGGCGTTCCGGAGCAACCGCTGACGCCACCACCGGGCGTGGTTACCGTCAATATCGACCGCAGCACCGGGCAGCTCGCCAATGGCGGCAATAGCCGTGCAGAGTATTTCATCGAGGGCACGCAGCCAACCACACAGGCGGTGCATGAGGTGGGTACAGAAATCATTGATAACGGCGAAACGCACGAGTTGTTCTAACGGGCAACGTAAAAACGGCAACCTCAGGTTGCCGTTTTTTTTGTTCTCTCACACGTTGTAGACATCAGGCTGTTATAACCGCCCCTGCCCCTTCAGCCATTCGCGTACCAGGAACAGCGCGCTCACGTTGCGGGCCTCGTTAAAGTCAGGGTCTTCGAGCAGGTCCATCATATGGGCCAGCGGCCAGCGAACCTGTGGCAGTGGCTCCGGCTCGTCCCCTTCCAGCGATTCTGGATAGAGATCCTCAGCAACCACAATGTTCATTTTGCTGGAAAAATAGGAGGGTGCCATGCTCAGTTTTTTCAGGAACGTCAGTTCGTTCGCGCCAAAACCGACCTCTTCTTTCAGCTCGCGATTGGCCGCCTCAAAGACCGTTTCACCCGGATCGATGAGCCCTTTCGAGAACCCAAGTTCGTAAGATTCGGTTCCCACGGCATACTCGCGGATTAAGATCAGATGGTCGTCGACGACAGGAACAATCATCACCGCTTCGCGCGAAGAAGGGCGCATACGTTCGTAAACGCGACGCACACCGTTGCTGAACTCCAGATCCACACTTTCGACATTAAACAGGCGCGATTTTGCGACTGTTTCAACATTCAGAATGGTGGGTTTTTGTAGTGGTTTGCTCATCGTGATGGGGTCTTAGCAGTGGGAACTGGCTTTATTGTGCGATACGCCGCACGGTTTCGGCAATGTCAATTGTTCTGTATTTACATTTATGCAACGTAACAGGAATCAATCCTCAATTCAAAACAAATGTCAAGAGGTTGAAATGTTTCCAGGAATTTGCTGATATCGCGCCATAACAGGCTTTGCTATCATCATCGGTCACTGGGATGCGCTTCAGAATGCTCAAGTTCGACTCCATACTTGCCGATAGCCAACCACAGACTCTCATTCAATGTTAAAGGTGCTACTGACTACACCTGTAAGAAGATAAGTAAGATGGGGAAAGCATGAGCACCATTTTGATTGTTCTCGCTGCTATGCTGGCCGGCGCATTGGTTGCAGGGTGGGTATACAGGCGTCGCGTAAGGCGTCGTTACCGGCTGCCCTTTTTAAACGCCTTTGCCGGTGCGACGACGCGTAAACTGACGCAAGAAGAGCGCGATGCAGTAGAAAACTATCTCGAAACACTGAACCGTTCTCAGTTAACACCTGGGCCGACGGGGGCAACTGCTGCGCCGGTGGCGCTCAAGTTAAATGCGCAAAGTGACACAGTGCTCAGTGTGACGCGCTCCATCACCCGCTATGGCATCACCACAGACGATCCCAACAAATGGCGCTATTATCTGGATTCGGTTGAAGTGCATCTGCCCCCGTCCTGGGAGCAGTACATTAATGACGAAAACAGCGTAGAGCTGATCCATACCGATTCGTTGCCGCTGGTTATCTCACTCAACGGCCATACGTTGAATGAATATCTTCAGGAAGCCCCGCGTTTTGCGCTGGAACGCGCAAGTTCAACGCAGGCCTCCATTCGTGGCGAAGAGACAGAGCAGATCGAGCTGCTGAACATTCGCCAGGAGACGCATGAAGAGTACGCCCTGAGCCGCCCTGACGGCATTCGCGAAGCGATTCTGATCGTGGCCGCGTTCCTGCTCTTTTTCATCTGCCTGCTGACGCCGGATGTGTTTGTCCCCTGGCTGGCTGGCGGTGCCGTACTGTTGCTGGCGGCCGGGCTGTGGGGGCTCTTTGCCCCGCCGGCAAAAACCTCGCTACGTGAGATCCACTGCCTGCGCGGTACTCCTAAGCGCTGGGGTCTGTTCGGTGAGAGTGACCAGGAGCACCTCAATAATATCTCGCTCGGTATTATCGATCTTATCTACCCGCGCCACTGGCAGCCGTGGATTGCCCAGGATTTAGGGCAGAAAACCGATATCGATATCTACCTTGACCGCCATGTGGTGCGCCAGGGGCGCTTTTTATCCCTGCATGATGAAGTAAAAAACTTCCCGCTTCAGCACTGGTTACGCAGTGCGGTCATTGCCGGGGGGGCAGCGCTGGTCTTTATCATGCTCCTGCTGTTTGTCCCGCTGGATATGCCCATTAAATTTACCCTGTCATGGATAAAAGGGGCGCAAACCATTGAGGCAACCAGCGTCAACCAGCTGGACGAGGCTGGCGTGCGGGTCGGTGATACGCTGCGCCTGAAGGGCACCGGGATGTGTAACATTCATACGCCTGGCGCATGGAATACGCGTCAGAGCTCGCCGTTCATGCCGTTCGATTGCTCGCAAATTATCTGGAATGATGCGCCGCCGCTGCCGCTACCTGAATCTGAGGTTGTTAATAAAGCCACGTCGCTTACCCAGACGGTCAACCGCCAGCTGCACCCGAAACCCGATGACGACTCACGCGTGAGCCCTGCCCTGCGCTCGGCCATTCAGAAATCGGGGATGGTGCTTCTGGACGACTTTGGTGACATCGTTCTGAAAACACAGGATTTGTGTTCCGCTCAGGACGAATGCGTACGTCTCAAAAACGCCCTTGTGAACCTGGGTAACAGTAAAGACTGGGATTCGCTGGTGAAACGCGCGGAAGCGGGCCGGCTGGATGGCGTTAACGTGCTGCTGCGTCCGGTCAGCGCCGAGTCGCTGGATAATCTGGTCGCCACGTCAACCGCACCCTTCGTGATGCGCGAAACCACCCGCGCGGCGCAGGCGCTGAACAGCCCGGCACCGGGCGGCTTTGTGATCGTCAGTGATGAAGGGAGCGACCTGGTCGATCAGCCATACCCGCAGGTCGCACTTTATGACTACCCGGCTCAGGAACAGTGGGGCCAGTTCCAGCGCCTGGCGCAGATGCTGATGCAGACGCCGTTTAGCGCTGAAGGGATTGTGACGAGTATCTTTACCGATGCCAACGGCACGCGCCACATCGGCCTGCACCGCATGCCGGACAGCGCAGGCCTGTGGCGCTACATCGGCACCTCGCTGCTGATGATTGCGATGCTGGTATGCATTTGCTGGAACGGTTTTATGGCGCTGCGTCGCTATCAGCGCTCTCGTACCAGGCTTGCCGACATCCAGCAGTATTACGAAAATTGCCTTAACCCTAAGCTGATCCCCTCCTCTGAGAGCCTGATCTGATAACGTCGATGCGCGACAAGATGTGCTACCCTGTCGCGCACGTTTCTTCAGGCTGGAGTTCCCCCTTATGCATCTTGATATCGCCTGGCAGGAGGTTGATACCGTTCTGCTGGATATGGACGGCACGCTGCTCGATCTCGCCTTTGATAACTATTTCTGGCAAAAGCTGGTTCCGGAAACCTATGGTGAACAGCAGGGGATCTCCGCGGCAGAAGCGCAGGAATTCATTCGTTCGCAATATAGCGCGGTGCAGCATACGCTAAACTGGTACTGTCTTGACTACTGGAGCGAGCGCCTCGGTTTGGATATTTGTGCCATGACCACCGCCCAGGGCCCGCGCGCCGTACTGCGTGAGGATACCGTGCCTTTTCTGGATGCGCTGAAAGCGAGCGGCAAGCGCCGTATCTTGCTGACCAACGCCCATCCTCACAATCTGGCCGTGAAGCTGGAGCATACGGGTCTTGCTTCGCACCTTGATTTATTACTTTCCACCCACACATTTGGTTATCCGAAAGAGGATCAGCGGTTGTGGCATGCGGTGGCGGAAGAGACCGGTTTGCAGCCGGAACGTACGCTGTTTATTGATGACAGCGAGCCTATTCTGGATTCCGCGGCCAGGTTTGGCATTCGCTATTGTCTGGGCGTTACCAATCCTGACTCTGGCCTGGCTGAAAAAAGCTATCTGCGCCATCCGGGGCTGAACGACTATCGCCAGATGATCCCCTCACTGACCGTGAAGGAGAGGCCATGAAAGAAAAACCCTCTGAAGGGGTAAGACTGGATAAATGGCTGTGGGCGGCCCGTTTTTATAAAACGCGCGCCCTTGCCCGCGACATGATCGACGGCGGTAAAGTGCATTACAACGGCCAGCGCAGCAAACCGAGCAAGCTGGTCGAACTGAATGCCACCTTAACGCTGCGTCAGGGCAACGATGAACGTACCGTGGTGATTAAAGCCATTACTGAACAACGACGGCCCGCAACCGAAGCCGTCCTGCTGTATGAAGAGACGGCTGAGAGCATTGAAAAACGCGAGAAGACCGCGCTGGCGCGCAAAATGAATGCGCTGACAATGCCCCACCCGGACCGGCGTCCGGATAAAAAAGAGCGCCGCGATCTGATGAAATTTAAACACGGTGAGACCGAGTAACCCTCACCTGCACGAGAGACTATTATGGCCCAACACGACCAATTACACCGCTACCTGTTTGAACAATTCGCCGTGCGCGGCGAGCTGGTCACCGTATCCGAAACCTGGAAACAGATTCTGGAAAACCACAACTACCCGCTGCCGGTGAAAACCCTGTTGGGCGAACTGCTGGTTGCCACCAGCCTGCTGACTGCCACCCTGAAATTTGCCGGGGATATCACCGTGCAGTTGCAGGGTGATGGCCCTATGACCCTGGCGGTCATCAACGGTAATAACCAGCAGCAGATGCGTGGCGTGGCGCGCGTACAGGGCGATGTTCCTGAAAACGCGGACCTGAAAACGCTGGTGGGTAATGGCTATCTGGTCATCACCATCTCCCCGGAGGAAGGTGAGCGCTATCAGGGCGTGGTTGGCCTCGAAGGCGATACGCTGGCGGCCTGCCTGGAAGATTACTTCATGCGTTCAGAACAGCTGCCAACGCGTCTGTTCATCCGCACCGGTGAAGTAGACGGTCAGCCTGCTGCTGGCGGTATGCTGCTGCAGGTTCTGCCTGCGCAGGACGCGCAGACCAACGACTTCGAGCACCTCGCGACCCTGACGGAAACCGTCAAAGCAGAAGAGCTGTTCACCCTGTCGGCGACCGATGTCCTGTGGCGTCTTTATCACGAAGAAGAAGTGACGGTTTACGACCCACAGTCGGTGGAATTTAAGTGCACCTGTTCACGTGAACGCTGCGCTGGCGCGCTGAAGACCCTGCCGGATGAAGAGATCGACAGCATCATGGCGGAAGACGGCGAAATCGATATGCACTGTGACTACTGCGGTACGCACTACGTGTTCAATTCGATGGATATTGCTGAGATCCGCAACAACGCCTCCCCGGCGGATCCTCAGGTCCACTAAGCAAAGCCTGCCCTCACTTTGCCCTCTCCCTTTTGCGAGAGGGCAAAGTGCAAAAAAGCCCTCTCTGGCTGAATCGTTTTTAACACTGTAACTCTTACGTAATTTTCTTACGTGTATGCGATTACATTCACATTCCTTCCGATAAAATCACCACCCATTAACCTTTTCGGAACATTTTCCCCAACCAAAAAGCGATTCCTGCGATAATCCGCCTGCCCTGTGACTGGAGTCGCAGCGTTTTCCGTTAGTAAGGGTTTTGTCCAGATGCGTAAATCTATGAGCCCCGTCGCGGTTAACAACCTCACAAAAACCCTACAATTTCAGACAGTACATATTGGCTAAGGAGCAGTGATATGCGTGTTACTGGTTTAACCCCGCAAGATCTCAAGGCTTATGGTATTCACGACGTCCAGGAAATCGTCTACAACCCCGATTACGATACGCTGTATCAGGAAGAGCTCAATCCAGCACTGGAAGGATACGAGCGAGGTGTGTTGACTAACCTTGGTGCTATCGCCGTCGATACCGGTATCTTTACCGGTCGTTCGCCGAAAGATAAATACATCGTCCGAGACGAGACCACCCGCGACACACTGTGGTGGGCTGATAAAGGCAAAGGGAAGAACGATAACAAACCGCTCTCTCCGGAAACCTGGCAGCATCTGAAAGGGCTCGTTACCCATCAACTTTCCGGCAAGCGTCTGTTTATCGTTGATGCTTTCTGCGGCGCTAACGCCGACACCCGTCTTTCCGTGCGGTTTATCACTGAAGTGGCCTGGCAGGCGCATTTCGTGAAAAACATGTTTATTCGTCCTGACGACAAAGAGCTGCAGGATTTCACCCCTGACTTCATCGTGATGAACGGGGCGAAATGCACGAACCCACAGTGGAAAGAGCAGGGTCTTAACTCCGAAAACTTCATCGCCTTTAACCTGACCGAGCGTATTCAGCTGATCGGCGGTACCTGGTACGGCGGCGAAATGAAGAAAGGGATGTTCTCGGTGATGAACTACCTGCTGCCGCTGCGCGGTATCGCTTCCATGCACTGTTCGGCAAACGTCGGTGAAAAAGGGGATGTGGCGGTGTTCTTCGGCCTGTCCGGCACCGGTAAAACCACCCTTTCTACCGATCCGAAACGTCGTCTGATTGGCGATGACGAGCACGGCTGGGATGATGACGGCGTGTTTAACTTCGAAGGGGGCTGCTACGCGAAGACCATTCGCCTGTCTGAAGAAGCGGAGCCAGATATCTTCCATGCCATCCGCCGCGATGCGCTGCTGGAAAACGTCACCGTGCGTGCCGATGGAACGATCGACTTCGACGATGCTTCGAAAACCGAAAACACCCGCGTGTCTTACCCTATCTACCACATCGACAACATCGTGAAGCCGGTGTCAAAAGCGGGCCACGCGACGAAGGTGATTTTCCTGACGGCAGATGCGTTCGGCGTGTTGCCTCCGGTGTCCCGCCTGACCGCCAGCCAGACGCAGTACCACTTCCTGTCTGGTTTTACCGCCAAACTGGCCGGTACCGAGCGCGGCGTGACGGAGCCAACGCCAACCTTCTCCGCCTGCTTCGGCGCAGCGTTCCTGTCGCTGCACCCGACGCAGTACGCGGAAGTGCTGGTTAAACGCATGCAGGCGTCCGGTGCGCAGGCGTACCTGGTGAATACCGGCTGGAACGGCACCGGCAAACGTATCTCCATCAAAGATACCCGCGCCATTATCGACGCCATTCTGGATGGTTCACTCGATAACGCCGAAACCTTCACGCTGCCGATGTTTGATCTGGCAATCCCGACGGCGCTGCCGGGCGTAGAGACCCGTATTCTCGACCCACGCAATACCTACGGTTCACCGGAGCAGTGGCGTGAGAAAGCAGAATCGCTGGCGAAACTGTTTATTGAGAACTTCGAGAAGTATACCGA
Source organism: Enterobacter sp. WPR_3_1 (assembly GCF_003635055.1). Classification (NCBI taxonomy): domain Bacteria; kingdom Pseudomonadati; phylum Pseudomonadota; class Gammaproteobacteria; order Enterobacterales; family Enterobacteriaceae; genus Enterobacter; species Enterobacter sp. WPR_3_1. Next base: position 57,172 of record NZ_RBXU01000016.1, read on the forward strand.
TACCCCGGCAGGTGAAGCGCTGGTGAGTGCGGGTCCGAAGCTGTAACAGCTGACACGACCTGCAAAAAAAAGGGTGGCTTTTGCCACCCTTTTTTAACTCTCTCTCACCTGCCCGCGCGTCACCGGCACCGGTAACCATGCGCGAATGCTTAAACCGCCCCGCTCACTGGTCCCAATCTCCAGCAAGCCGTTATGGTTATCCACAATACGCTGCACAATCGCCAGGCCTAAGCCGGTTCCGCTGGTACTGCGCGCGCTATCGCCCCGCACAAACGGCTGGAACAGATGCTTACGCTGCTCTGGCTTAATGCCCGGACCGTCATCTTCCACCTGGAACCAGGCGCGATTGAGCTCAGATCCGCTGCTGACTTTAATCCAGCCATTGCCATAACGGGCCGCGTTAACCACCATATTGGCCACCGCACGTTTAATGGAAAGCGGGTGCATCCGCACCTGAATTTCACCGGCCTGCAGGTCGGTATCGATTTCCCGCTCGTAGCCGCTTTCCGCCGCGACCACTTCACCGAGTACCGCATTCAGATCGGCCATCTCCATCGGCATCTCCTGCCCGGTACGCAGGTAGTCAATGAACTGCTCGATAATGGCGTTACACTCTTCGATGTCCTTGTTAATGGACTCCGCAAGATAACCATCCTCTTCGCCCATCATCTCCGTCGCCAGACGGATACGCGTGAGCGGCGTGCGCAGGTCATGACTCACGCCCGCCATCAGCAGCGTACGGTCGTCCGCCAGCTGCTTCACGCCAGCCGCCATATGGTTAAAGGCCCGCGTCACGGAACGCACTTCTGAGGCACCGTACTCACGCAGTGGCGGAGGAATAATCCCTTTACCGACCTGCAGCGCAGCGTGCTCCAGGTCGACCAGCGGTCGGTTCTGTATACGAATAAACAGCCACGCGCCGCCTATCGCCAGCAGCATAATGGCAAGGGTGTAGCGGAACAGCGGTGAGAAGTCACCCTGGTGAATTTCGGTCAGCGGGACGCGCACCCAGATATTGGGTGACAGCCACGTTTTCAGCCAGACGACCGGCGAGCTTTTGTTGACCTCAACGCGCACTTCCGTCGGGCCACCTAACTGCTGCGCCATCTGCTGGCTGAGGAACTCATAATGCTGCGCCCAGCGCAGGCCAGCGTCTTCTGCCGCTTCGTTGGAGTAAAGCGAAATACCCAGCTCACGGTAGATTTCACGGCGAAACGCCGGGGGAACAACTAACTGCGTGCCGTCCTCCAGTTGCAGTTTATCGGTCATCAGCATACGCACTTCGTATGCCAGAACCTTATTGAACTGCTGGAGGCTCGGCAGGATCGCAAAGTTCAGCACCACCAGATAGGTTGTCACCAGGCTGACGAACAGCAGGGTGACAATCAGTAACAGCGTACGGGCAAATGAGCTTCGCGGAGAGAAGCGCATTCGCCTCATGCTTTAGCGCCGTCCGGGACAAACACGTAGCCCAGACCCCATACGGTCTGAATATAACGAGGATGCGCCGGATCTTCTTCCACCATGCGGCGCAGACGGGAGATCTGCACGTCAATGGAACGTTCCATTGCGGAGTATTCACGGCCGCGCGCCAGGTTCATCAGCTTGTCACGTGAAAGCGGCTCACGCGGGTGGCTGACCAGCGCTTTCAGCACCGCGAACTCACCGCTGGTGAGCGGCATAGGTTCATCTTCACGGAACATCTCACGGGTACCGAGATTGAGCTTGAACTTACCAAACGCAATCACCGCTTCTTCCTGCGACGGTGCGCCAGGCAGTTCGTTCGCCTGACGGCGCAGCACGGCGCGAATACGGGCCAGCAGTTCACGCGGGTTGAACGGTTTTGGAATGTAGTCGTCAGCACCGATTTCCAGACCAACGATGCGGTCAACCTCTTCCCCTTTCGCCGTCACCATGATGATCGGCATAGGGTTGCTCTGGCTACGCAGACGGCGGCAAATGGAAAGCCCGTCTTCACCAGGCAGCATCAGGTCGAGTACCATAAGATGGAAAGATTCGCGGGTCAGCAGACGATCCATCTGCTCAGCGTTGGCCACGCTACGAACCTGGAAGCCCTGCTCGGTCAGATAACGCTCAAGCAGCGCACGCAGGCGCATGTCGTCATCCACGACCAGAATTTTGTAGTTCTCTTGCATTGTGTGTACTCCCAAAGGTTCGGATAGTCTAATAACAGCGTATTCTAAAAAAGTGCACGTGTTCGACCAGCTAATTCTGGTATAAATTCTAGTCGAAATTGTTACAAAGCATATTTAACAGCAGCTTATCTGCACATTTCATCACATAAATCATTATTAACGTTGTCTGTTAGACTACGTGATACGTAATGTGCGCAAAGAATGCAATGATGTCGAGTCTTAAGGTCACCCCATGAAAACGCCCCTGATCACCCGCGAAGGGTATGAGAAACTCAAAAAAGAGATGGATTACCTGTGGCGCGAAGAGCGTCCTGAAGTGACCAAGAAAGTGACCTGGGCCGCAAGCCTGGGCGATCGCAGTGAAAATGCTGACTACCAGTACAACAAAAAACGGTTACGTGAAATCGACCGCCGGGTCCGCTATCTGACCAAATGCCTTGAGAACCTCAAAATAGTGGATTACTCCCCACAGCAGGAAGGCAAAGTGTTTTTCGGCGCGTGGGTCGAGATTGAGAACGACGATGGCGACACCCTGCGTTTTCGTATCGTCGGCTATGACGAAATTTTTGGTCGTAAGGATTACATCTCTATCGACTCACCAATGGCCCGTGCGCTGCTGAAAAAGGAAGTGGGCGATTTGGCCGTCGTGCAGACCCCTGGCGGCGAAGCCAGCTGGTACGTCAACGAAATTACGTACGTTAAATAGTCCGAGAGCGCCCTCCGCGGCTGGCATTTTGCCGTGTCAGCCCGTATAACTATCCCCTGATTTTTTCGACTCAACAGATGATAAAGCCATGATGAAAGATTCGCTCTGCCGCATTATTGCGGGTGAACTTCAGGCCAGAGCCGAACAGGTAGAAGCTGCCGTTCGCCTGCTTGATGAAGGGAACACCGTGCCGTTTATTGCACGTTATCGTAAGGAAGTCACCGGCGGTCTGGATGACACGCAGCTGCGTAACCTGGAGACCCGTCTCGGTTACCTGCGCGAACTGGAAGACCGTCGTCAGGCGATCCTCAAATCCATCGGCGAACAGGGAAAACTGACCAGCGAGCTGGAAACCGCAATCAACGGAACCCTGAGCAAAACCGAACTCGAAGACCTTTATCTGCCGTACAAACCGAAGCGCCGTACCCGTGGACAGATTGCCATTGAGGCAGGCCTGGAGCCGCTGGCCGAACTGCTGTGGAACGAACCGTCCCACGACCCGGAAACCGAAGCCGCGAAGTTTATCGATGCCGATAAAGGGGTTGCAGACACCAAAGCCGCACTCGACGGCGCGCGCTATATTCTGATGGAGCGCTTCTCCGAAGATGCCGCCCTGCTCGCGAAAGTGCGTGACTATCTGTGGAAAAACGCCCACATCGTCTCTACCGTGGTCAGCGGGAAAGAGGAAGAAGGCGCCAAGTTCCGCGATTATTTTGATCATCACGAACCCATCTCTACCACCCCTTCACACCGCGCGCTGGCGATGTTCCGCGGCCGCAACGAAGGCGTGCTCCAGCTCTCCCTGAATGCCGACCCACAGTTTGACGAGCCACCAAAAGAGAGCCACTGCGAGCAGATCATTATCGACCACCTCGGCCTGCGCCTGAACAACGCGCCGGCAGACAGCTGGCGCAAAGGCGTGGTGAGCTGGACGTGGCGCATCAAGGTGCTGATGCACCTTGAAACCGAACTGATGGGCACCGTGCGTGAACGCGCCGAAGACGAAGCAATCAACGTCTTCGCCCGTAACCTGCACGACCTGCTGATGGCCGCACCTGCCGGCCTGCGCGCCACCATGGGTCTCGATCCGGGTCTGCGTACCGGCGTAAAAGTGGCCGTGGTTGACGGTACCGGCAAGCTGGTGGCTACCGACACCATTTATCCGCATACCGGCCAGGCGGCGAAGGCTGCCGTCGTGGTTGCGGCGCTGTGCGAGAAATACAACGTGGAGCTGGTGGCCATCGGCAACGGTACGGCCTCCCGTGAAACCGAGCGTTTCTACCTCGACGTGCAGAAACAGTTCCCGAAAGTCACCGCACAGAAAGTGATTGTCAGCGAGGCGGGCGCTTCCGTCTATTCGGCGTCTGAACTGGCCGCGCTGGAGTTCCCGGACCTGGACGTTTCCCTGCGCGGTGCAGTTTCTATCGCCCGTCGTCTGCAGGATCCGCTGGCGGAGCTGGTTAAGATCGACCCGAAATCCATCGGCGTCGGCCAGTATCAGCATGACGTGAGCCAGACTCAGCTGGCCCGGAAGCTGGATGCGGTCGTGGAAGACTGCGTAAACGCCGTCGGCGTTGACCTGAACACGGCCTCTGTTCCCCTGCTGACCCGCGTGGCGGGCTTAACCCGCATGATGGCGCAAAACATCGTTGCCTGGCGTGATGAAAACGGCCAGTTCCAGAACCGCCAGCAGTTGCTGAAGGTGAGCCGTCTGGGGCCAAAAGCGTTTGAGCAGTGTGCAGGCTTCCTGCGCATCAACCACGGCGATAACCCGCTGGATGCCTCAACCGTTCACCCGGAAGCGTACCCGGTAGTGGAACGCATTCTGGCCGCAACCCAGCAGGCGCTGAAAGACCTGATGGGCGACAGCAGCGCGCTGCGCAACCTGAAGGCGGTCGATTTTACCGACGAACAGTTCGGGGTGCCGACGGTCACGGACATCATCAAAGAGCTGGAAAAACCGGGCCGCGATCCGCGTCCTGAGTTTAAAACCGCGACCTTCGCCGACGGCGTTGAAACCATGAATGACCTGCTTCCAGGCATGGTACTCGAAGGGGCGGTCACTAACGTCACCAACTTTGGCGCGTTTGTCGATATCGGCGTGCATCAGGATGGTCTGGTCCACATCTCTTCCCTTGCCGATAAATTCGTTGAAGATCCGCATACCGTGGTCAAAGCGGGCGACATTGTGAAGGTGAAGGTGATGGAAGTGGATCTGCAGCGTAAGCGTATCGCCCTGACGATGCGTCTGGACGAGCAGCCAGGTGAAACCAACGCGCGCCGCGGCAGTAACGGCGGCGGACGCGAGCAGCAGCGCCCGGCCGCAAAAGCGGCGAAGCCACGCGGACGTGACGCCCAGCCTGCGGGCAACAGCGCCATGATGGATGCGCTGGCGGCAGCAATGGGTAAGAAACGCTAACCGCATAAAAAAGGCCCGGTGATGCGTCACTCACCGGGCCGATATCCCGCCGAAATTAATTGTAAAATATGAAACCGGTTGTATATCTATATTTCAACTATCAGTGATCACACTATTAACAAATAAGCCTTTCCTCTCCCTGCCGCAGAATCAGTAAATATTGAGCAAGGTCAAACAGGCCGTAAATTAATACCGCAAACAACATTCCGTCACAGTTTTATTATTGCTGATAAAAACTATTCTCATTATCATCCCATAGTAGATATTTTAACCTCTCGTGGAATCAGGCATTATGCAATTCACTCCAGACAGTGCATGGAAAATTACCGGTTTTACCCACGAAATTAGCCCGGCCTACCGACAAAAGCTGCTGTCGCTGGGCATGCTGCCCGGCTCGTCATTTCAGGTCGTGCGCGTCGCCCCGTTAGGTGATCCGGTGCATATCGAAACCCGACGCGTAAATCTGGTATTGCGTAAAAAAGATCTCGCATTAATAGAAGTCGAAGCCTTATCCCGATAACAAGCCAGCGGTTTCAGTGAGTCCAGAAAAATGAAAAAATTAACTATTGGCTTAATTGGCAATCCTAATTCCGGCAAGACAACGCTATTTAACCAGCTCACGGGTGCGCGCCAGCGCGTCGGTAACTGGGCTGGCGTAACGGTTGAACGTAAAGAAGGCCTGTTCTCAACAACAGATCACCAGGTCACACTGGTTGACCTGCCCGGCACGTACTCCTTAACCACGATCTCCTCGCAAACTTCGCTCGATGAGCAGATTGCCTGCCACTATATTCTTAGCGGCGACGCGGATCTGCTCATCAACGTGGTTGATGCCTCAAACCTTGAGCGTAACCTCTACCTGACGCTGCAGCTGCTGGAGCTGGGCATTCCCTGCATCGTGGCGCTCAACATGCTGGACATTGCAGAGAAACAGAAACTGCGTATCGACGTCGATGCCCTCTCCGCACGGCTGGGGTGCCCGGTCGTTCCGCTGGTGTCGACGCGCGCCCGCGGTATTGATGCCCTGAAACTGGCTATCGATCGCCACGCGGGAAATCGTAACGTTGAGCTGGTGCACTACGCCCAGCCGCTCCTGCGCGAAGCGGATCTGCTGGCGCAAGAGATGGACAAAAGCATGCCCGCGAAACAGCGCCTGTGGCTCGGCCTGCAAATGCTGGAAGGGGATATCTACAGCCGCGCCTATGCTGGTCATGCGGCAGATAAACTGGACGTGGTCCTCGCCCGTCTGAGCGACGAGCTGGATGACCCGGCCCTGCATATCGCTGATGCTCGCTATCAGGCCATCGCCGCGATTTGCGACGTGGTCAGTAACGCCCTGACGGCGGAACCGAGCCGCTTCACCGCTGCCGTGGATAAGGTTGTGCTTAACCGCTTCCTCGGTTTGCCGGTCTTCTTGCTGGTGATGTACCTGATGTTCTTGCTCGCCATTAACATTGGTGGCGCACTCCAGCCGATTTTCGATGCCGGTTCCGTTGCTATCTTTGTTCATGGCATTCAGTGGGTGGGTTACACCCTGCATTTCCCGGAATGGCTGACCATCTTCCTTGCCCAGGGGATTGGCGGTGGTATCAACACCGTACTGCCTCTGGTGCCGCAAATCGGCATGATGTATCTGTTCCTCTCCTTCCTTGAGGATTCCGGTTACATGGCACGCGCCGCCTTCGTCATGGATCGCCTGATGCAGGCGCTCGGTCTGCCAGGCAAATCCTTCGTGCCGCTGATCGTGGGCTTCGGCTGTAACGTGCCCTCGGTTATGGGTGCCCGTACGCTGGATGCGCCGCGTGAACGTCTGATGACCATTATGATGGCACCGTTTATGTCCTGCGGTGCGCGACTGGCTATCTTCGCGGTCTTTGCCGCGGCCTTCTTTGGGCAGCAGGGGGCGCTGGCGGTCTTCTCGCTGTACGTGCTGGGTATCGTCATGGCCATTCTCACGGGGCTGATGCTGAAACACACCATCATGCGCGGCGAAGCGTCGCCGTTCGTCATGGAACTGCCGGTCTACCACGTCCCCCATCTTAAAAGCCTGGTGATCCAGACCTGGCAGCGCCTGAAAGGCTTCGTCCTGCGTGCCGGTAAAGTGATTGTTATCGTGAGTATTTTCCTGAGCGCGCTGAACAGCTTCACCCTGAGCGGACAGGCTGCGGATAACATCAACGACTCCGCCCTCGCCTCCGTCAGCCGCGTCATAACCCCGGTCTTCAAACCGATTGGCGTCCATGACGATAACTGGCAGGCGACCGTCGGTCTGTTCACCGGTGCGATGGCGAAAGAGGTGGTCGTCGGGACCCTGAATACGCTCTACACCGCGGAGAACATCCAGGAGCAAGCGTTCAATCCGGCAGAGTTTCATCTCGGTAACGAACTGCTGGGCGCCGTCGAAGAGACATGGCAGAGCCTGAAAGACACCTTCAGCCTGAGCGTGCTGGCGAACCCTATCGAGGCCAGTAAAGGTGACGGCGAAATGGCAACGGGTGCCATGGGCGTGATGAGCGAGAAATTTGGCAGCGCCTCTGCGGCCTACAGCTACCTCATCTTTGTTCTGCTCTATATTCCGTGCATCTCCGTCATGGGCGCGATTGCCCGCGAGTCCAGCCGTGGCTGGATGGGCTTCTCCATTCTGTGGGGGCTCAACATCGCGTACTCGCTGGCGACGCTCTTTTATCAGACCGTTAACTTTAGCCAGCACCCGCGTTATAGCCTGGTGTGCATCCTGGCGGTTGTGCTGTTTAACGTGCTCGTTCTCGGCCTGCTACGCCGGGCACGCAGCCGGGTTGATATCAACCTGCTGGCAAACCGCAAAACGGCTGCCACCTGCTGCAACAGCCCGGCGGGCGACTGTCACTAAGGGGTAAGCCATGGCATCGTTGATTCAGGTACGTGACCTGCTGGCGTTACAAGGGCGAATGGAGGCGAAACAGCTGAGCCTCACCCTGCATACCCCGCAGCCGATGATCGATGCCATGCTGGAAAGGCTGGAAGCCATGGGAAAAGCGGTGCGTATTCAGGAAGAGGCGGAAGGCTGCCTGTCCGGCAGTTGTAAAAGATGCCCGGAAGGAAAAGCCTGCCTCAGAGAGTGGTGGGCACTGCGCGCATAAAGCCGGGCATCGCTGCCCGGCATTATCGTATTACTTATAGACGTCCGCCGTTGCGCGCACGTTTTTGGTCTGTTTTTCTGCACTGGTGACGACGTAGTACTTCCCACCCAGCTCATCCGCTTTCTTAGACAGCTCTTTTTTGGCGTCCATCGGCGCGGTCGTGTCAGACGTAGAAATCTCACCAACTTTGGTCAGATTCATCCCGGCAACTTTATCTTTTTCCAGCTCTTGTGCCGCAAAGGCGCCAAATGAAAGTGACCCAATAACCAGAGAAGTGACGATACCTGTAACAAGTTTCATAGCCTGACTCTCCATAGGATTGTTGTTTTGATTATCGTAGGCAGAACAACCGCAACGACATCTGGAGTATGGTTGCGGTGTGAAACTTTTTCCAGGCTGGATAGAAAATAATCAGTCTAAACGTTGACTTAACGCAACGAGCGCTGAACAAAACTCCGCCGGATGAGAGATAAACGGCGCATGCGCGGCTTTGTTTATCACCAGAGACTCACTTTGTGGCCAGAGTGAATCCAGCACTGGAACCACTTTGCGCGGCACCAGCCCGTCGAGGTAGCCGTAGATACGCAGGTGCGGCATCGCCAGCGCGGCCAGCGGCTGACGCAAATCGACGGTTTTGAGGATCTCAAGGCCCCCGTTAAGCACCTCAACGTCCGGCATCGGCAGGGAAAGCACGGTCTGCTTCAGCGCTCTGGCATCCTGACGCGCGGTGTCGGTTCCCATTGTCTGCAGGGCCAGGAAACGCTCAACGGTCCGCTGGAAGTCTTCGCTCAGCTGTTTCTGGAACCCGGCCAGCACATCCGGTTTTATGCCCGGCCAGTCGTCCTTTGCACTGAAGCACGGTGACGAGGCTACCGTGACCAGCGCACGCACGCGCTCGGGATGGGTCAACGCCATCTGGCTCGCCACCAGCCCGCCCAGGCTCCAGCCCAGCCAGATGGCGTGTTGCGGCGCAGCGTCCAGCACCTGCTGCGCCATCTCCTCGACCGACATTGCCCCAAAGCCGCGGCTGCGGCCAAAGCCCGGTAAATCCACCAGATGCAGGGTAAATTGCGAGGCGAGTTCCCCGGTTATGCAATTCCATACTTCGGCATTCAGGCCCCATCCGTGCAGCAGCACAAGATGGCAATTTCCCGTCCCTACGGTCTGCCACCACAGCGTCTTCATCAGTTACTGTTCTCTTTTTTCACATGGAGGTTGCACATGTTAACAGTGCCTGGCTTGTGCTGGCTATGCCGGATGCCGCTTGCCCTCAGCGCATGGGGCGTCTGCTCCGTTTGCACCCGCTCGCTGAAAAGGCAGGCGATGACGTGTCCGCAGTGTGGGCTAGCGGCCACCGGGCGAGACGTTCCCTGCGGCCGCTGCCTGAAAAAAGCGCCGCCGTGGTGTGCCCTGGTGGCTGTGGATGATTATGTTGCGCCGTTAAGCGGCCTTATACATGCGCTGAAGTTTGCCGGCCAGAGTGTGCTGGCGCGTCCCCTCGCCCGCCTGTTACTGCTGACCGTTTTACAGGCGCGACGCACCCGCGGCCTGCCGAACATCGACATGGTAGTTAACGTGCCTTTATACCGTCGCCGACACTGGCGACGCGGCTACAACCAAAGTGACCTGCTTTGCCGCCCGCTCGCGCGATGGCTCGGTTGCCGGTACGACGCCCGTGCGCTCAAACGCGTCCATAATACGGCCATCCAGCATCAGCTCACGGCCCGGCTTCGCAAAAGGAACCTCAAAAATGCCTTTCGTCTTGAATTCCCGGTCAAAGGCCTCCATATCGCGATTGTGGATGATGTCGTCACCACAGGCAGTACCGTTGCTGAACTTTCCCGACTGCTTTTGCAAAGCGGCGCCGCGTCGGTTCAGGTATGGTGTCTGTGCCGTACCTTGTAGCCCTTCTTCAATGGGCGTATGATTATACCCAGGTAATTTAGTCAACTATTAGGCCAAAGCTATGATCCGTATTTCCGATTCTGCACAAGCGCACTTTGCCAAACTGCTGGCAAATCAGGAAGAAGGGACGCAGATCCGCGTGTTTGTGATCAATCCAGGCACTCCGAATGCAGAATGTGGTGTCTCTTATTGTCCTCCGGACGCAGTGGAAGCGACTGACACTGCCCTTAAATTTGAACAGCTCACGGCTTACGTTGATGAGCTGAGCGCACCGTATCTTGAAGATGCGGAGATCGACTTCGTCACCGATCAGCTGGGTTCTCAGCTGACCCTGAAAGCGCCAAACGCCAAAATGCGTAAAGTGTCTGACGATGCCCCCCTGATGGAGCGCGTCGAGTACCTGCTGCAGTCTCAGATCAACCCACAGCTGGCGGGCCACGGCGGTCGTGTTTCCCTGATGGAAATCACTGAAGACGGCCTGGCGATCCTGCAGTTCGGCGGCGGCTGTAACGGTTGTTCAATGGTTGATGTCACGCTGAAAGAAGGGATCGAGAAGCAGCTGCTGAACGAATTCCCGGAACTGAAAGGTGTGCGCGATCTGACCGAACACCAGCGCGGCGAGCACTCTTACTACTAAGCGTCCGCCTGCTTTTGCCCGGTGGCGCTATGCTTACCGGGCCTGCTTTCCCCTCCCTGCCTTGCCTCCCCATATGTTGACCTGCGTCTCATAATTCAAATTTAGCCCCCCAGGGTGATTCTCAACCACAACATGTTACCCGTATCATTCTCGTGGGCACTAAGCACCTTCATAACAGCCGACTAAACTTAATAGTTTCCGAGGCAACAGTATTAGTGCCGTTAACACTCTGTTCCCAGTTGGGACAATCGGAATTTGTCGTTGAAACAATGACGTTACCCATAACAATTCAAAGGCCAGGTAAATCATGCCATTAGTCATCGTTGCTATCGGTGTTGTGTTATTACTGCTCTTGATGATCCGTTTCAAAATGAACGGGTTTATCGCTCTGGTTCTGGTGGCACTTGCAGTCGGTCTGATGCAAGGGATGCCGCTGGTGAAAGTCATCAGCTCCATTAAAGCCGGTGTCGGCGGCACGCTCGGTAGCCTGGCACTGATCATGGGCTTTGGCGCTATGCTCGGCAAAATGCTGGCAGACTGTGGGGGCGCCCAGCGTATTGCCACCACGCTGATTGCCAAATTTGGTAAGAAGAATATTCAGTGGGCGGTCGTGTTAACCGGGTTTACCGTCGGTTTCGCACTGTTCTATGAAGTGGGCTTCGTCCTGATGCTGCCACTGGTGTTCACCATCGCAGCGGCAGCGAACATTCCACTGCTGTATGTCGGTGTACCGATGGCCGCCGCGCTGTCCGTTACGCACGGTTTCCTGCCACCACACCCGGGTCCAACCGCCATCGCCACCATCTTCCATGCCGATATGGGTAAAACCCTGCTGTTCGGTACGATTCTGGCAATCCCGACGGTGATCCTGGCCGGCCCGGTTTATGCCCGCTTCCTGAAAGGGATTGATAAGCCTATCCCGGAAGGTCTGTACAGCGCGAAAACCTTCACGGAAGAAGAGATGCCTGGTTTTGGCGTCAGCGTCTGGACCTCTCTGGTGCCGGTCATCCTGATGGCGATGCGTGCCGTGGCGGAAATGATCCTGCCAAAAGGCCACCCGTTCCTGTCCGTTGCCGAATTCCTGGGCGACCCGGTGATGGCGACGCTGATTGCGGTACTGATTGCGATGTTCACCTTCGGCCTGAACCGTGGTCGTTCAATGGATCAGATTAACGACACGCTGACCTCTTCCATCAAAATCATTGCCATGATGCTGCTGATTATCGGTGGTGGCGGTGCGTTCAAGCAGGTGCTGGTCGACAGCGGCGTGGATAAATACATCGCGGCCATGATGCATGAAACCAATGTGTCACCGCTGCTGATGGCGTGGTCTATCGCTGCGGTGCTGCGTATCGCGCTCGGCTCTGCAACCGTTGCAGCAATCACCGCCGGTGGTATCGTTGCACCGCTGATTGCGACGACGGGCGTGAGCCCTGAGCTGATGGTTATCGCGGTAGGTTCCGGTAGCGTGATTTTCTCTCACGTGAACGATCCGGGCTTCTGGCTGTTCAAGGAATATTTCAACCTGACTATCGGTGAAACCATCAAGTCCTGGTCTGCACTGGAAACCATTATTTCGGTGTGTGGTCTGGTCGGGGTTCTGCTGTTGAACATGGTTATCTGATATCAAAAAGCCGGGTAGCTTGCGCTTACCCGGCTTTCTTCTCTCTGCGAGACTACCGCGTTTTACCCACCGCTTTTCTGCGCTTATCCAAATCCTTAATCAGCCTGTTCACCCCGTCATCGGCAAACATCTTCTCAAGCGTGATGGACAATTTGCGACGCCAGTTCTTGTACTGATAGCTGGTACCCGGAATGTTCACCGGCTCCGCCATATCAATCCAGTCTTCCGGCTGCAGACCCAGCAGGGCACTGTTGCTGTCGGCGATATAGCGCTGCAATCCGCGGTTGAGCGTAGGCGTCATCGACATCAGTGATGCCTTATGCCCGGCGCGTTTCGGTAGGCAGCCATGCTTGTGTAACGCATCAAGCAACCCTTGCTTCGCCAGCTCGCGATCCTGATACAGCCCACGTAAGACCTCTTCATCCGGATACAGACCCAGCGTTTTACCGAGTGTCAGATCGCCGCTTTCCCAATAGCCACGAAGCGTAGGAAGGTCATGCGTCGTCGCGACTGCCATTGACTGTTCAGGGTACGCTTTCGGCGCGCGGAAGGTTTTCTCATGGTCGTTTTCAAAATAGAGCACTTTATAGGAGTAAACACCGCTGTCGCGGAGCTTACTGACAATCTCAACCGGCACGGTACCGAGATCTTCGCCGATCACCATGCACTGATGACGTTTACTCTCCAGCGCCAGGATCGAGAGCAGATCGTCAACCGGATACTGTACATACGCGCCGTGGTCAGCCGTTTCACCATAAGGGATCCACCACAGACGCAGGACGGACATCACGTGGTCAATTCGCAGCGCGCCGCAGTTTTGCATGTTGGCGCGCAGCAGGTCGATGAACGGCTCGTAAGCCCGCGCAGCCATGACGTGCGGATCCATCGGCGGCAAACCCCAGTTCTGGCCGAGGGGGCCAAGAATATCCGGCGGTGCGCCCACGGAGGCCTTCAGGCAATAAAGCTCGCGGTCACACCAGGTTTCCGCCCCGCCTTCCGCCACGCCAACGGCCAGATCGCGGTACAGGCCGATCGGCATTTTATAGCCCTGGCTCACCTGCCAGCAGGCGGCAAACTGGCTGTAAGCCAGCCACTGCAGCCAGAGGAAGAAATCCACCTCGTCAGCATATTTTTTGCAGAACGCCTGCACTTCGGGCGTATCGACAGATTGATACGCTTCCGGCCATACCGGCCAGCCCCAGCGCATTTCGTCCTCTTTTACCTGATAAGCGTGCAATGCATCGAACGCCGCCTGCCAGTAAAGGCTCTCACCTTCCTGGGCCACAAAGTGGCGGAAAGCCGACATCTGCTCGTCATCACGCTGCGAAAAACCTTTCCACGCCAGACGTAACGCGGCCATTTTCAGTGCGGTGACGGTGGCATAGTCTACCCAGTCCGTCTCGCGCGCCTGCTTCAGCGCCTGCTGAGTGGTCGTGAGGTTCCACCACGCCTGCGCCTCTTTGCTGCTTTTGAAATCGTCTAAGGCATTCACGTCAATGTAAATCACGTTCAGCCAGCGACGGGATGACGGGCTGTACGGACTGGCACTTTCCGGGTTCGCCGGATAGAGCGCATGAATGGGGTTGAGGCCGATAAACGCACCGCCGCGCTCGCCCACATCCGCCAGCATCTTTTTCAGGTCGCCAAAATCGCCGATACCCCAGTTGCTGTCAGAGCGCAGCGTGTAGAGCTGCACGCAGGCCCCCCACAGCTTTTTACCCTCGAGCAACGCCTGCGGCTCATAGCAGCGTTTTGGCGCAACAATCACCCGACAATGAAAACGCTGGTCGTCCTGCGTGAGGGTTAACGTGTGATAGCCCTCCGGCAGTTTTGCCGGAAGGTTAAGCGCTTTGCCACCGGTGGCGTGGCCTTTGTGCTGTTGCCCCTCTTCGGTCGTGAGCAGCCAGCTAAATTCGCCGCGCCCGTTTACCGTTAGCGGCATCTTTTTACCGGCGGTAAACACCTTCACGTTCGGCACCGGAGCAACCGACGCTTTCGCGTCGGTCTTGTGCATGGCATCCAGCAAACGTCTTTTGGTGTCGGCGCCAATAGACTGTGGTTTGCCGTGAGCATTAATGTAACTGAGGCTGATCCCCGCCGCCTGCGCGGCACTGTCCAGACGTTTACTCTCCATCGCGCTTCCTTAGCGTTTTGCCTGCCAGATACGAGCCTGATAATCACGGATTGAGCGGTCAGAACTGAACATCCCGCAGCGGGCGGTGTTCAGAATGCACGCCCGGGTCCACGCTTCCTGGTCGCGATACAGCACATCGACCTGTTTTTGCGCGTCCACATAGGCCGTAAAGTCCGCCATGACCAGATACGGGTCACCGCCGTGTTTGTCCATGCTGTGCAGCATCTGGTCAAAGGCATGTTTATCGCCATCGCTGTACTTACCGCTTTCCAGCTCTTTCAGAACCGCATCAAGAACTTTGTCTTTCTTACGCCATTTCACCGGGTCGTAACCTTTGGCCTTGAGGGCTTTCACTTCTTCGACGGTATGGCCGAAGATAAAGATGTTCTCTTCCCCCACCTTTTCGGCGATCTCGACGTTCGCGCCGTCGAGCGTACCGACGGTCAGCGCACCGTTCAGCGCCAGCTTCATGTTGCCGGTACCGGAAGCTTCTTTCCCTGCCGTGGAGATCTGCTCGGAGATATCCGCCGCCGGGATCAGCATCTCAGCTGCAGAGACGCAGTAGTCCGGCAGGAACACCACCTTCAGCTTGTCACCCACTTTCGGATCGTTATTGATGGCCGCGGCCACTTTATTAATGGCGAGGATAATGTTTTTCGCCAGGTAGTAGCCCGGTGCGGCTTTCGCCCCAAACAGGAACACGCGCGGTACGCGGTCAGCCTGCGGGTTCTCGCGGATCTCTTTATACAGCGCCAGAATGTGCAGCAGGTTCAGATGCTGGCGTTTGTACTCATGCAGACGTTTGATCTGAATATCGAAAATGGCGTTCGGGTTGATCTCAATGCCGGTACGCGCTTTGACAAAATGCGCCAGACGCACTTTGTTTTCGAGCTTAATGGCGCGGTACTGCTCGCGGAATGCCGCGTCGTCGGCATACTTTTCCAGATTGATAAGCTGGTCCAGATCGTTGGCCCACTCTTTCTTCAGGGTTTTGTCCAGCAGGCCGGCCAGCAGCGGGTTGCACTGCTTAATCCAGCGACGCGGCGTGATGCCATTGGTCACGTTATGGAATTTGGTCGGCCACAGCTGGTGGTATTCCGGGAACAGGTCTTTCACCACCAGATCCGAGTGCAGCGCCGCCACACCGTTCACCGCAAAACCGCTCACCACGCACATGTTCGCCATGCGCACCTGTTTGTCATGTACCACAGCCAGCTTCGCCCACACCGCTTTGTCGCCCGGCCAGGTTTTATCCACTTGCTTTTTAAACGCGTCGTTAATCTTGTTGATGATCTGCATATGACGCGGCAGCAGGGCTTTCACCAGCTTCTCATCCCAGCACTCCAGCGCTTCAGGCATCAGGGTGTGGTTGGTGTAGGCAAACGTACGGCTGGTGATCGCCCACGCGTCATCCCAGCTCAGCTGGTGCTCGTCAATCAGCACGCGCAGCAGTTCAGGAATCGCAATCGTCGGGTGCGTATCGTTAAGCTGGATCACTTCGAAGTCCGGCAGCTGCGCCAGCTTGCGGCCCGCCAGGTGATGACGACGCAGAATATCCGCAATGGAACAGGCACACTGGAAGTACTGCTGCATCAGACGCAGTTTCTTGCCCGCCAGATGGTTGTCGTTCGGGTAAAGGACTTTGGTCAGTTTCTCAGCGTCGATCCCCTGCTGCTCGGCACGCAGGAAATCGCCGTCGTTGAATTTGGTCAGGTTGAAGGGATGAGCGTGCTTTGCCTGCCACAGACGCAGCGGTTGCGCCACGCCGTTACGGTAGCCCAGCACCGGCAGATCCCAGGCTTCGCCGGTCAGGGTAAACGCAGGCTCCCACAGCCCCTGCTTCGTGACTTTACCACCAATGCCTACCTGCACATCAAGCTGTGCATTGTGGCGGAACCAGGGGTAAGTATTGCGGTGCCAGTCATCCGGCGCTTCCATCTGATGACCATCAGCAAACGACTGACGGAACAGGCCGTACTGGTAGTTCAGACCGTAGCCAATGGCCGACTGACCGACGGTGGCCATCGAGTCAAGGAAACAGGCCGCCAGACGTCCCAGACCACCGTTACCCAACGCCGGGTCAATCTCTTCTTCCAGCAGGTCGGTCAGGTTAATGTCATGCTCTTTCAGCACATCACCCACCTCCTGATACCAGCCGAGGTTCAGCAGGTTGTTACCTGTCAGACGGCCAATCAGGAACTCCATTGAGATGTAGTTAACGTGGCGCTGGTCTTTCGCCGGTTTTGCCAACGGTTGAGCATCCAGCTGCTCCGCGAGCGCACCGCTCATTGCCTGCCACCACTGGTGAGGCGTCATCTCGTTTGCAGCGTGAAGGCCAAAACGCTGCCACTGACGCGTCAGGGCAGCCTGGAATTGAGCTTTGTTAAAGGTAGGCTGTGACATAGGGAATTGGCATCCTGTAGAGAGAAAACACATGTTGGCGCTAGTGTGCCAGGCTCATTTCGCCTCTTCCTCATCCCGCAGGGGATTAGGCAGGGAGGAGTAGCGGGGATGAGCATAAAAGTGTGATCAAGGCCACTCTGAGAGCATAGTGCGAGTGTGCCAGGAAGAAAAAAAGATAACCGGGGAGAATGTCAAAAAAATGAAATACAGTTTCGGATGAAATTAATCCGCGCCGAAATGATTACTTACGCAGAATAATATTTCTGCAATGGGGCATTACCTAAGGGGATTATTAATCTCACTCAACTTTACCCGAACTTTATTAAATTTGACGTCACTATACCTTTCTGAAACCAGTTTCAGCGTAACCGTGTGACACTGGGACAAGCCAGCGCTGACGCGGTGTTAAAGCCATTCTGGAAAAGTTCCGGTACTCGCCTGAATGTTTTGTGACAGAGTGCAAATTCAGAGCCACAAAACCCAGACATAACTTGCAATAGTTCTCTTTCTGGCCGACCTTATAGCTATTAATTACGAAGCGCAAAAAAAATAAATTCTCTCGTTCCCCACAGTGAAGTGAAAACTATGTTGATTCCGTCTAAATTAAGTCGCCCGGTTCGTCTTGACCATACAGTGGTCCGCGAGCGTCTGCTGGCTAAACTTTCCGGCGCGCATAATTTCCGACTGGCGCTGGTTACGAGCCCTGCAGGTTATGGAAAAACAACGCTCATTTCGCAATGGGCCGCAGGTAAGAGCGACCTTGGCTGGTACTCCCTTGATGAGGGCGATAACCAGCAAGAGCGTTTTGCCAGCTATCTGATTGCCGCCATTCAGCAGGCAACCAACGGACACTGCGTCGCCAGTGAGGTCATGGTGCAAAAGCGCCAGTACGCCAGCCTGTCTTCCCTTTTCTCGCAGCTGTTTATCGAACTGGCCGAATGGCATCGCCCGCTGTACGTGGTGATTGATGATTATCATCTCATCACTAACCCGGTTATCCATGAATCGATGCGTTTCTTCCTGCGTCATCAGCCGGAAAACCTGACCCTGGTCGTGCTGTCGCGTAACCTGCCGCAACTGGGCATCGCCAACCTGCGCGTGCGCGATCAGCTGCTGGAAGTCGGCAGCCAGCAGCTGGCCTTTACCCATCAGGAAGCCAAACAGTTTTTTGACTGTCGACTGAACTCGCCAATTGAGGCCTCCGAAAGCAGCCGCCTGTGTGATGATGTCGCCGGCTGGGCGACGGCGCTGCAGCTGATTGCTCTCTCTGCCCGGCAAAATAACAGCCCGACGCACCAGTCTGCGCGTCGCCTGGCGGGGATTAACGCGAGCCATCTTTCTGATTATCTCGTCGACGAAGTGCTGAACAGCGTTGATCCGTCGACCCGAAATTTCCTGCTCAAAAGTTCTCTGCTGCGTTCCATGAACGACGCGCTGATCGTGCGCGTGACCGGCTGTGAAAACGGTCAACTGCAGCTGGAAGAGATTGAACGCCAGGGCCTGTTCCTGACCCGAATGGACGATCCCGGCGAGTGGTTCAGCTATCACCCACTGTTTGGCAGCTTCCTGCGCCAGCGCTGTCAGTGGGAGCTTGCGACGGAACTGCCTGAAATCCATCGCGCCGCCGCCGAAAGCTGGATGGCACAAGGTTTCCCGAGCGAGGCGATTCATCACGCGCTTGCCGCCGGTGATGCCGGCATGCTGCGCGATATCCTCCTTAACCACGCATGGGGCTTGTTTAACCACAGCGAGCTGACGTTGCTTGAAGAGTCACTGAAAGCCCTGCCGTGGGAGAGCCTGCTGGAGAATCCGCGCCTGGTGCTGCTGCAGGCCTGGCTGATGCAGAGCCAGCATCGCTACAGTGAAGTAAATACCCTGCTGGCACGTGCCGAGCAGGAGATGGAAAGCGATATGGATGCCACCCTGCACGGCGAATTCAACGCCCTGCGGGCGCAGGTGGCGATTAACGACGGTGACCCGGAAGAGGCAGAGCGCCTGGCGATGGTTGCGCTGGATGAACTGCCGCTAGCCAATTTCTACAGCCGTATTGTTGCCACCTCGGTACACGGTGAAGTTCTGCACTGCAAAGGCGAGCTGACGCGCTCCCTTTCGCTCATGCAACAAACTGAACAGATGGCCCGTCGCCACGATGTCTGGCATTACGCGCTGTGGAGCCTGATCCAGCAAAGTGAAATTTTGTTTGCGCAGGGGTTCCTGCAGGCCGCCTGGGAAAACCAGGAAAAGGCCTTCCAGCTGATTCGTGAGCAGCATCTGGAACAGCTGCCGATGCACGAGTTCCTGCTGCGCATTCGTGCACAGCTTCTTTGGGCATGGTCGCGTCTGGATGAAGCGGAAAGCTGCGCCCGTCAGGGTGTGGACGTTCTCTCCAACTTCCAGCCACAGCAGCAATTGCAGTGTCTGGCGCTGCTGGTCCAGTGCTCGCTGGCGCGTGGCGATCTCGATAACGCCCGCAACCACCTTAACCGTCTGGAAAACCTGCTCGGTAACGGTCAGTACCATAGCGACTGGGTGTCCAACGCCGATAAGGTGCGGGTGATTTACTGGCAGATGACCGGCGACAAAAAATCCGCCGCCAACTGGTTACGTCAGACCCCTAAACCGGAATTTGCCAACAACCACTTCCTGCAGAGCCAGTGGCGCAACATTGCCCGCGTCCAGATCCTGCTCGGTGAATTAGACCCTGCCGAAATCGTGCTGGAAGAGCTTAATGAAAACGCCCGCAGCCTGCGTCTGATGAGCGATCTCAACCGCAACCTGCTTCTGCTGAACCAGCTTTACTGGCAGGCGGGCCGCAAAAACGATGCCCAGCGCGTCCTGCTGGAAGCGCTGCAGCTGGCGAACCGCACCGGGTTTATCAGCCACTTTGTCATTGAAGGTGAAGTGATGGCCCAGCAGCTGCGACAGTTGATTCAACTCAATACGCTGCCAGAGCTGGATCAGCATCGTGCCCAGCGTATTCTGCGCGAGATTAACCAGCACCATCGCCATAAGTTTGCGCACTTTGATGAGAACTTCGTGGAACGTCTGCTGAACCATCCGGAAGTACCGGAACTGATCCGCACCAGCCCGCTCACTCAGCGCGAATGGCAGGTGCTGGGGCTGATCTACTCAGGCTACAGCAACGAGCAGATCGCCGGTGAACTGGCGGTGGCGGCGACGACCATCAAAACCCATATCCGCAATCTCTATCAGAAGCTTGGCGTCGCCCATCGTCAGGATGCGGTGCAGCATGCACAGCAGCTGCTGAAGATGATGGGGTACGGCGTGTAATTCCGGTGCGCGTGGGTGCCCTCACCCGGGCCTGTTTTGCAGAAACTAAAAACGGCAACCTTCGGTTGCCGTTTTGCTTTTACGTCAGCACAGTTCCAGCTGCAGATTATTATCCTTAATCACCTGCATCACGCCTGCCGGCGGCATCACGTCGGTATAAACCGCATCAACCATGCTGATGCTGCCCATATTCACCATCGCGTTACGGCCAAACTTGGAGTGGTCCACCACGAGCATAACGTGGCGTGAATTCTCAATAATCGCGCGCTTGGTGCGGACTTCATGATAATCAAACTCCAGCAGGGAGCCATCGCTGTCGATACCGCTGATCCCGAGAATGCCGAAATCGAGACGGAACTGAGAGATAAAGTCGAGCGTCGCTTCACCGATGATGCCGCCGTCGCGGCTGCGTAACTCGCCGCCCGCAAGAATGATGCGGAAATCGTCTTTCTGCATCAGGGTATTCGCGACATTCAGGTTATTGGTCACGACGCGCAGGTTTTCATGATCCAGCAGCGCATGGGCGACCGCTTCCGGCGTGGTGCCGATATCAATAAACAGCGTCGCCCCGTTAGGGATCTGGCTGGCGACTTTCCGCGCAATGCGCTCTTTCTCCGCCGTTTGCGTGGCTTTACGGTCATGCCATGAGGTATTGACCGAGCTGGACGGCAGCGCCGCCCCGCCGTGGTGGCGCAGAATACGGTTTTGATCGGCAAGGTCGTTCAGGTCACGACGAATGGTCTGCGGGCTGACGGCAAACTGCTCGACCAGCTCTTCGGTGCTGACATATCCCTGTTTTTTAACCAGTTCGATAATGGCGTCATGACGTTGTGTTTGTTTCATCAATTATCCCTGAGAATTATGTTCGTTTTCGCGCATGGAGCGTGTCGGCAAACGCCATCGCCAGCCCAACGGCCAGCCCGGTGACGTGTGCACCATTGGCGATAGACATACCAAACAGATCAAACCATCCGGCAATTAGCCATATTAACGCAAAGGTTATTAACCCGCGTTGCAGATAGATGCCACTTTCAGGATCGCGCTCACCTCTGAGCCAGACATAGCCCATCAGGGCATACACAACACCTGATAATCCGCCAAACCACGGGCCGCTGAATTTGTGCTGCACATAGCCACTCAACAGGGCACTGATGACGGTGATCACAATCAGCTTCCCGCTGCCCAGACGCTTCTCGACGGCACCGCCAAGGTACCACCACCACAGCAGGTTAAAGAGAATATGCATCACCGAGAAGTGCATCAGCGCGTGGGTAAAATAGCGCCAGACGTCAACGTCCAGTGAAGAGTCATAGGGCCATGCCAGGGCGATCATGACGCTCTGGTCGCCGACCACGTTCATCATAATGAACACGATAATGCAGGCCGCCATCAGCAGCAGCGTAAACGGACCCGCGCGTTCGCGCACGGTGGCAAAGAAGGGAAAACGACGATAGTGCAGCCCGCTGCCCGTCTGGCCTGATTGCCAGCTTGCGGCCAGATAGCGCGGGTCGCCAGGGTTCTCAAGGAATCGCGCCAGCTCCTCATTTACCCTCGCGGCCTGGCTCTCGTCGGCCAGCCACACATCGGTCTGATGATGTTGCTGGATGGTCAGAATAACGCCCTGCGTCGCCATATAGTCGACAAACGCCTGGGCGACGCGCGGGTTGGTAAAAGAGGTGATCATCAACATGGGCAGCCGTCGCTTATTTCCACACAAAAGGGGACAGTATAGCGGTATCAGCGCTCAAACGCGTATTCAACTTCTGCCGGGAAATGACGATGCCAGGCATCGAAGCCGCCATCAACGCTGTAAACCGCATCGTAGCCCTGCTGAAGCAGGTACTGCGCTGCACCTTTACTGCTGTTGCCGTGGTAGCACATGACCATCACCGGCGTGTCGAAGTCGTTATCGCGCATAAACGCGGCCAGGGAGTCGTTGGTCAGGTGGAACGCGCCTGGCGTGTGGCCCATCGCAAAGCTCTGCGGATCGCGGATGTCCACCAGCACAGCCGTTCCCTGGTGCATTTTCTGATGGGCTTCTTCTACGTTAATACATTCAAACTGATCCATGGTGCTCTCATCTTATATTCAGGTGTGGTGCGCTTCCTCTCACCCCCACTCTCTCCTGAAGTGAGAAGGATGGGCGAGGGCATCAAGCGGCACTATTTTACCCCGTAGTGTACGTCCTGGCGGCGGGTTAACGCCATTATGTTATCCATATCACTCTAAATTGTTTTTTTGATGTTACCAAAAGCGCGTTCCTTTGCTATTATGAGCGATATCGAACATTTCTGAGCTTTAACGAAAGTGCGTGAGGGTGTTATGGAAACCAAAGATCTGATTGTGATAGGCGGTGGCATCAACGGTGCCGGGATTGCGGCCGATGCTGCAGGACGCGGTTTATCCGTGCTGATGCTGGAAGCTAACGATCTCGCCTGCGCGACCTCGTCCGCCAGCTCCAAACTGATCCACGGTGGCCTGCGCTACCTGGAACACTACGAATTCCGCCTGGTCAGCGAAGCCCTGGCCGAACGTGAAGTGCTGCTGAAAATGGCCCCGCATCTGGCGATTCCGATGCGCTTTCGCCTGCCCCACCGCCCGCATCTGCGTCCGGCGTGGATGATTCGAATCGGTCTGTTTATGTACGATCATCTGGGCAAACGTACCAGCCTGCCAGGATCGACCGGTTTGCGTTTTGGCTCAGAATCGGTCCTTAAACCTGAAATCGTGCGCGGATTCGAATATTCCGACTGCTGGGTAGACGATGCGCGTCTGGTCCTTGCCAATGCGCAGATGGTGGTGAAAAAAGGCGGCGAGGTGAAAACCCGCACCCGCGCCACGGCTGCCCGTCGTGAAAACGGCCTGTGGATTGTTGAAGCGGAAGACGTGGATACCGGCGAGAAGTTCAGCTGGAAAGCGCGCGGCCTGGTAAACGCCACCGGTCCGTGGGTGAAACAGTTCTTTGATGAGGGAATGCACCTGCCTTCGCCGTACGGCATCCGCCTGATCAAAGGCAGCCACATTGTCGTGCCACGCGTGCATACCCAGAAGCAGGCCTATATCCTGCAAAACGAAGATAAACGTATCGTGTTTGTGATCCCGTGGATGGACGAGTTCTCCATCATCGGCACCACCGACGTGGAGTACAAAGGCGATCCGAAAAATGTCGAGATCGACGAAAGTGAAGTCAGCTACCTGCTGAAAGTGTATAACGCGCACTTCAAAAAACAGCTGGCACGCGATGACGTGGTCTGGACTTACTCCGGCGTGCGTCCGCTGTGTGATGACGAATCGGACTCACCGCAGGCCATCACCCGCGACTATACGCTGGATATTCATGACGTGGACGGCCAGGCACCGCTGCTGTCGGTCTTTGGCGGCAAGCTCACTACCTATCGTAAGCTGGCCGAACACGCACTGGAAAAACTGGTGCCGTACTACAAGGGCATTGGCCCGGCCTGGACTAAAGGTGCCGTATTGCCTGGCGGCGATATTGGGGATAACCGCGATGATTATGCCGCGAAACTGCGCCGTCGTTACCCGTTCATCACCGAAGGGATGGCGCGTCACTACGCCCGTACCTACGGCAGTAATACGGAATGGATCCTGGGTGAAGCCAAAACGCTTGCCGACCTGGGTGAACATTTCGGTCACGAACTCTACGAAGCCGAACTGCGCTATCTGGTTGAGAACGAGTGGGTGCGCCGCCTGGATGATGCCATCTGGCGTCGTACCAAAGAAGGGATGTGGCTGGATGCCGAGCAGCAGTCGCGCGTGGCGCAGTGGCTGGCGCAGAACGCGGGAAAGCGTGAGCTGTCATTAGCATCGTGATGTAAAAAGGCCCGGTGGCGTTACGCTTCCCGGGCCTGCAGATCGCACAAGCCGGGTCAGGCGAAGCCGCCACCCGGCTCTGTTTTTTTATAACCGCACGGGATCAATATGCCAGATAGTTTCAGCATATTCTTTGATAGTACGGTCTGATGAGAAATACCCCATATTGGCGATGTTATGCATCGCGGCGCTGGTCCACTTCTCCTGCTGACGGTACAACTCGTCCACGTTGTCCTGGCAGTCGACATAGCTGCGGTAATCCGCCAGCACCTGATAGTGGTCACCAAAGTTAATCAGTGAATCGACCAGATCGCGATAGCGGCTCGGCTCTTCAGGGTTAAACACGCCGGTGGCGATTTGCGTCAACACCTGACGCAGCTCTTCATCTTCTTCGTAGTACTCGCGCGGCGAGTAGCCCTTCCTGCGAAGCGCCTCCACCTCCTCCGTCGTGTTACCGAAGATAAAGATATTCTCTGCCCCGACATGCTCCAGCATCTCAACGTTCGCGCCATCCAGCGTACCGATGGTCAGTGCGCCATTCAGGGCAAACTTCATATTACTGGTGCCGGAGGCTTCCGTACCGGCCGTGGAAATCTGCTCAGACAGGTCCGCCGCCGGAATGATCAACTGCGCCAGACTCACACTGTAGTTCGGGACAAAGACCACCTTCAGCTTGTCACCGATATCCGGATCGTTGTTGACCACCTTCGCCACATCATTGATGAGATGAATAATGTGCTTCGCCATGTAGTATGCCGACGCCGCCTTACCGGCAAAGATTTTCACCCGTGGCACCCAGTCGGCCGTTGGGTCGGCTTTGATGCGATTGTAGTGCGTGATGACGTGCAGCACGTTCATGAGCTGTCGCTTGTACTCATGGATACGCTTGATTTGCACATCAAACAACGCTTTCGGGTTGGCCACTACGTTCAGGTGCAGCGCAAGATACACCGACAGCCGCTTCTTGTTCAGAAGCTTGGCTTCACGCACGGCTTTGTTCACCGCCGGGAAATCCAGGTGCTGTTCAAGCTCGCCCAGCTGACTCAAATCGGTACGCCAGGTGCGGCCAATATGTTCGTCCAGGACGTCGGAGAGCGGCTGGTTAGCCAGCGCCAGCCAGCGACGCGGGGTAACACCGTTCGTCACGTTGCAAAAACGCGTCGGGAAGATCTTCGCGAAATCAGCAAACAGCGACTGCACCATCAGGTTCGAGTGCAGTCCGGAAACCCCGTTCACCTTGTGGCTGATCACCACCGCCAGCCAGGCCATACGCACGCGGCGACCGTTGGATTCATCAATGATTGAAGCCCGGCTCAGCAGGCCAGTATCGTTCGGATACTGCTCCTGCAGCGTCTTCAGGAAGTAGTCGTTAATCTCAAAGATAATCTGCAGATGGCGCGGCAAAATTTTACCGAGCATGTCGACCGGCCAGGTTTCCAGCGCTTCGCTCATCAGGGTGTGGTTGGTGTACGAGAAGACCTGGCAGGTCACTTCAAACGCATCATCCCAGCTGAACTTGTGCTCGTCGATCAGCAGACGCATGAGCTCGGGGATCGAAAGCACCGGGTGGGTGTCGTTGAGGTGAATGGCGGTTTTTTCCGCCAGGTTACTGTAGGTTTTGTGCAGCTGATAGTGACGGCTCAGGATGTCCTGAATCGTCGCGGACACAAGGAAATACTCCTGACGCAGACGCAGTTCGCGTCCGGAATAGGTCGAGTCATCCGGATAAAGTACGCGGGAGACGTTTTCAGAGTGGTTTTTATCTTCCACCGCCGCAAAATAGTCGCCCTGGTTGAATTTACCGAGGTTGATTTCGCTACTGGCCTGGGCGCTCCACAGGCGCAGGGTATTGGTGGCATCGGTGTCGTAGCCGGGGATAATCTGGTCATAGGCCACGGCCAGGATCTCTTCCGTCTCAACCCAGCGGGATTTTTTTCCCTCCTGCTGAATACGGCCACCAAAGCGCACTTTGTAGCGCGTATTGTGTCGTTTGAATTCCCACGGGTTGCCGTACTCAAGCCAGTAGTCCGGAGACTCTTTCTGTCGGCCTTCCACAATGTTCTGTTTGAACATGCCGTAGTCGTAGCGAATCCCGTAGCCGCGGCCCGGCAGGGCCAGCGTCGCCAGCGAGTCCAGGAAACAGGCGGCCAGACGCCCCAGGCCGCCGTTACCGAGGCCCGGGTCGTTCTCTTCGTCAATGAGCTCTTCTAAATCTAACCCCATCTCTTCCAGTGCGGTTTTGACGTCGTCATAGATACCGAGCGACAACAGCGCATTGGACAGCGTGCGGCCAATCAAAAATTCCATCGACAGGTAATAAACCTGCCGCGTTTCCTGCGAGAGCTGGGCGCGGTTAGAGCGCAGCCAGCGTTCCACTAAGCGGTCACGCACGGCAAACAGCGTGGCGTTCAGCCACTCGTGTTTGTTGGCGATGACCGGGTCTTTCCCGATGGTGAACATCAGCTTATAGGCGATAGAGTGCTTTAACGCCTCAACGCTGAGCGTGGGTGAAGAATAGCTAAAAGGAGCATTCATATCAGTAACTTCGCCTCGTTACATCAAGCGTTGATAAAGGTCGCGGTATGACTGCGCCGCAACGTGCCAGCCAAAGTCCAGAGACATCGCCTGACGCTGAACGTAACGCCACAGAGATGGACGGGACCACAAGACGAAAGCACGCCGAATCGCCCGCAGCAGCGACCAGGCATTACTGTCCTCAAAGACAAACCCGCTGGCGATACCGTCCGCAAGGTTTTCCAGAGAACTGTCCGATACGGTATCCGCCAGCCCGCCGGTACGACGTACCAGCGGCAGCGTGCCGTATTTCAGGCCATAAAGCTGCGTCAGGCCACACGGTTCGAAACGGCTCGGCACCAGAATGACGTCAGCACCGCCCATAATCCGGTGCGAAAACGCTTCGTGATAGCCAATCTGCACCCCTACCTGCCCGGGGTGTTCCGCCGCTGCCGCAAGGAAACCTTCCTGCAGCACCGGGTCGCCGGCACCGAGCAGCGCCAGTTGTCCCCCCTGCTCCAGTAAGCCCGGCAGCGCCTCCAGCACTAAATCCAGCCCTTTCTGGCTGGTCAGACGGCTGACGACGGCGAACAGCGGCACTTTATCGTTCACCTTCAGCCCCATCGCAATCTGCAGCTGGCGTTTGTTTTCCGCTTTGTCTTCCACGGAATCGCGGCCATAGCGTGCCGCCAGCAGAAGATCGGTCTCCGGATTCCAGATCTGCTCATCAACGCCGTTGAGGATCCCCGACAGGCGGCCCTCACGATGGCGCTGTCGCAGCAACCCTTCCAGACCGTTACCAAACTCCGGCTGGGTAATTTCCCGGGCGTAGGTCGGGCTCACGGCCGTAATGTGATCGGCGTAGTAGATGCCGGCTTTCAGGAACGAAATCTGCCCGTTAAACTCCAGCCCGTGCATGTTATAGAACGACCATGGCAGATCGATGTCATTCATGTGATGGGCATAGTACATGCCCTGATACGCCAGGTTGTGAACGGTAAAGACCGATTTCGCCGGGTGGCCGCGCGCCGCCAGATACGCCGGTGCAAGCCCGGCGTGCCAGTCGTGAGCGTGTACAACATTCGGGCGCCAGAACGGATCCAGCCCGGTTGCCATTTCAGCACCGACCCAGCCGAGCAGTGCGAAACGCAGCACGTTGTCGGTATAGGCGAACAGGTTCGTATCGTGATACGGGCTACCCGGTCGATCGTATAAATGCGGCGCATCAATCAGGTAAATGCCTACGCCATTGTAATGTCCAAACAGCAGGGTGATGCGTCCGGCGAAGGTTTCACGACGAGTGACCACCTTTGCATCTGGAATACCACGCCGGATATCC
Source organism: Enterobacter sp. WPR_3_1 (assembly GCF_003635055.1). Taxonomy (NCBI): domain Bacteria; kingdom Pseudomonadati; phylum Pseudomonadota; class Gammaproteobacteria; order Enterobacterales; family Enterobacteriaceae; genus Enterobacter; species Enterobacter sp. WPR_3_1. The sequence continues at coordinate 85,250 of NZ_RBXU01000016.1, forward strand.
GGAAAAGCGGGCAACAGAACTCGGGTATCTACACCCCCGGCGATTTGCGCCGCAGGCAATGCGCCAAGAACATCCGCCAGACCGCCCGTTTTTAACAACGGGAACATCTCAGAACATACATGTAAAACCTGCATTATCGCTCCTGTTTGACCTGCAGCTTCCGCAACATTTCCCGTGTTACTAACACGATCCCCTCTTCCGAACGGTAGAAACGACGCGCGTCTTCTTCCGCATTTTCACCAATCACCATGCCTTCAGGTATGACGCAGGCACGGTCGATAACGCAACGGCGCAGACGGCATGAGCGTCCGACCCAGACATCCGGCAGCAGCACCGCCGAATCGATATTACAGAATGAGTTCACGCGCACGCGGGGGAACAGCACCGACTGCACCACCACCGACCCCGAGATAATGCATCCGCCGGACACCAGCGAGTTCAGCGTCATGCCGTGACTGCCGGAGCGGTCCTGAACGAATTTCGCCGGCGGCAGCGATTCCATGTGGGTACGGATTGGCCAGTTCTGGTCGTACATATCCAGTTCAGGCGTCACCGACGCGAGATCGAGGTTTGCTTTCCAGTAGGCCTCCAGCGTTCCGACGTCGCGCCAGTAAGGTTCAGCATTCGGATCAGACTGTACGCAGGACAACGGGAAGGGATGTGCATACGCCATGCCAGCTTTGGTAATTTTCGGAATGATGTCTTTGCCGAAGTCGTGGCTGGAGTTTTCGTCTTTGTCGTCTTCTTCCAGTAGCGCGTAAAGATAATCGGCATCAAAGACATAGATCCCCATGCTGGCGAGCGATTTGGTATCGTCCCCTGGCATTGTCGGTGGGTTCGCCGGTTTTTCGACAAAATCGATAATCTTGTCGTCGGCGTCGACGTGCATCACCCCAAATGCCGTCGCCTCAGCAACAGGCACAGGCAGGCATGCCACGGTGCAACGCGCCCCTTTTTCGACGTGGTCGATCAGCATGTGGGAGTAGTCTTGCTTGTAGATATGATCGCCCGCGAGGATCACGATGTATTCCGCGTTATAACGGCGAATAATGTCGAGGTTTTGCGTCACCGCATCCGCCGTCCCGCGATACCAGTTCTCACCGTGAACGCGCTGCTGGGCAGGCAGAAGATCGACAAACTCATTCATCTCTTCACTGAAGAATGACCAGCCGCGCTGGATGTGCTGCACCAGAGTATGCGACTGATACTGCGTAATGACGCCAATGCGGCGAATGCCTGAGTTCAGGCAGTTGGAGAGCGCAAAGTCGATAATACGGAACTTACCACCAAAGTGGACGGCAGGTTTGGCGCGTTTGATGGTCAAATCTTTCAGACGAGTACCACGCCCGCCTGCGAGTATCAGGGCAACAGTTTTTAATGGTAGCTGGCGTGCCAACATTAAGGGATCGTTCTTCTCTAATCTAACCATGACTAACTCCTTTTTTATCATCTTTGGAATACGCACACTCCGTGCGCAGGCCCGTGCCAGACAGCCATTACTACCGGATTATCCGCTCCGGCAAATGGGGGAACAGCGCGCCATTCCCCGTCAGGTAAAACAATCTCAGCGACGTCATCCGTCGCGTTCAGCGTGACCAGCCACCTCTCCGAAAGCAGGATTTGCAGGCGTGGTACGCCGTGTTGCCACTCTTGCGCGCTTAAGGGTTGCGCGTCTTGATTCAGCCAGCGGACATTACCGTCGCCCTCTTCCCACCAGCGATCGGCGGTGAGCGCGGGAATTTGCTGGCGAAGATGGATCAGCGCAGCGGTAAAGTGAATCAACCCGCTGTTCGCTTCACCCCAGTCGAGCCAGGTCAACGTGTTGTCCTGGCAATACGCATTGTTGTTACCATGCTGACTGTGACCATGTTCATCGCCTGCCAGCAGCATCGGCGTGCCCTGCGACAATAACAGCGTTGTCAGCAGCGCATGCACGCTGGCGCGTCGCCGCTCGATAACATCAAGGCTTCCGCCTAACCCTTCTATACCATGATTGAAGCTATGGTTATTGTTAGTGCCATCGCGATTCTCCTCGCCGTTCGCTTCATTGTGTTTCTGATTGAAACAAACGCAGTCCCGGAGCGTAAAACCGTCGTGCGCCGTCAGCAGGTTGATCGTCGCAGACGGTCGTTTGCCATCGCGCTTAAAAAGATCGCTGGACCCGGCAAAGCGTCCGGCGAACTCCCCCAGCGACAGATTCCGTTCCAGCCAGAAGCGGCGCGCGGCATCGCGATAGTGATCGTTCCACTCGGCAAACAGGGGCGGGAAATTCCCGACCTGATAACCCCCTTCACCGATGTCCCACGGCTCGGCAATGAGCTTCACCTGTGACAGCACCGGACAGTTTTTGATCGCTTCAAACAGCGGCGCCTGCTGGCTGAAGGCCGGCGTACGCCCCATAACGGGTGCCAGATCAAAACGAAAACCGTCGACGTGGAACGTGTCCACCCAGTACTTCAGGCATTCATACGCGAAATGCATGACCGCCGGGTGGCTGAGATTGAGCGTGTTACCGCAACCGGTCCAGTTGAAGTAATCGCCATCGTCCCTGATCCAATAATAGCTACGGTTATCAATTCCGCGCATGGAGAGCGTCGGTCCATCGAGATCGCTTTCCGCACTGTGGTTCAGTACCACGTCCAGAATGACCTCAATGCCTGCCGCATGAAGCGCCTTTACCGCATCACGAAACTCGTCCCGCGCCTTGTCCGGATGAGTGGCATAGCGGGGTTCGAGCGCAAACATCGCCAGCGGGTTGTAGCCCCAGTAGTTACTGAGCCCCAGCCGCTGCAGACGAGGTTCACTGGCAAAATGCGCGACGGGCAACAGCTCCAGGGCCGTGATCCCGAGGTGCTTGAGGTAGGCAATCATGGTCGGATGACCGAGCGCCTTGTAGGTGCCGCGCATCTCTTTCGGGATTGACGGATGCAGATACGTCAGCCCTTTAACATGCGCCTCGTAGATAACGGTGTTGCCCCACGGCGTGCGCGGTGGGGCATCGTCTTCCCAGTCGTAGAGATCGTTCACCACCACGCTTTTAGGCGCCACGGGGGCGGGGGCGCTGTCGCGGTGGTCGGGTTCACCGTAGCCGACATGGAAAATAGGGTCGTCTTTAAACTCGCCATCCACGCGGTGCGCACACGGATCGATCAGCAGCTTCGCCGGGTTAAACCAGTGCCCCTGCGCAGGTGCCCACGGGCCGTGTACGCGATAGCCGTAGTGCATTCCTGGCCGTCCCCCGGCCAGGTAGCCGTGCCAGGTATCTCCTGTGCGAGACGGCAGGTCGTAACGATGTTCATTACCCTCGCCGTCAAATACGCACAGTTCAACCCGCTCCGCATGGGCAGAAAAGAGCGTGAAATTCACCCCCTTTCCATCAAAACGTGCCCCGAGCGGTTCGGGTTTACCTGCCGTAAGCTGGGTCATTCCCCCTCCCGGATCAGCCAGATGGTACTGAGCGGCGGTAGCGTAAGGCTCAGGGAATTCGGTCGCCCGTGGCTTTCAATGGCATCGCTTTGCACCAGACCACCGTTACCGGCATTGCTGCCGTGGTAGTGCGTGGAATCTGTATTCAGGATTTCACGCCACTTGCCGGCCTGGTTAATCCCGAAGCGATAATGATGGCGCGGTACAGGGGTAAAGTTGCTGGCGACGATAATTTCGTTGCCGGCTTTATCCCGTCGCACAAAGACAAACACCGAGCGCTCATGGTCATCCACCACCAGCCACTCGAAACCGTACGGGTCAAAATCAAGCTCATGCAGGGCTTTGTGGTGACGGTAGGTCAGGTTCAGGTCCCGCACCAGACGCTGTACGCCGTGGTGCCAGTTGTCGCCCCCTTCCAGCAGATGCCAGTCGAGGCTGGTGTCGTGGTTCCACTCGCGCCCCTGGGCGAACTCATTGCCCATAAACAGCAGTTTTTTACCCGGGAAGGCGAACATCCAGCCGTAGTAGGCGCGCAGGTTGGCGAACTTCTGCCATGCATCGCCCGGCATGCGGTCGAGAATGGATTTTTTGCCATGCACCACTTCGTCATGCGACAGCGGCAGCATGAAGTTCTCGGTGTAGTTGTAGAGCAGCCCGAAGGTGAGCTTGTCATGGTGATACTGGCGGTAGACGGGATCCAGCTTCATGTAGTCGAGCGTGTCGTGCATCCACCCCAGGTTCCATTTGTACCAGAACCCCAGTCCGCCGGTTGACGGTGGACGGGAGACGCCAGGGAAGTCGGTGGACTCTTCCGCCATCGTCACCGCACCTTCTACCTGCTCGCCGATAATACGGTTGGTGTTGCGCAGAAACTCAATCGCTTCCAGGTTTTCACGGCCGCCATACTCGTTCGGGATCCACTCGCCTTCTTTGCGGCTGTAGTCGCGGTAGATCATCGACGCCACGGCATCAACGCGCAGGGCATCAATGCCAAAGCGCTCAATCCAGTACAGCGCATTGCCCACGAGGTAGTTTGCCACTTCACGACGACCGTAGTTGTAGATCAGCGTGTTCCAGTCCTGGTGATAGCCTTCGCGCGGGTCGCTGTGCTCGTACAGCTTAGTGCCGTCAAACTCTGAAAGACTAAAATCATCGGACGGGAAATGGCCCGGCACCCAGTCGAGGATCACATTTAACCCGGCGGCGTGCGCGGCATTGATAAAATAGCGGAAGTCATCGCGCGTGCCGAAGCGACGCGTCGGGGCATACATCCCGGTCGGCTGATAACCCCAGCTTCCGTCGAACGGGTGTTCATTAATTGGCAGCAGCTCAAGATGGGTAAAGCCCATCCATTTCGCGTACGGAACCAGCTGGTCGGCAAGCTCCCGGTAGCTGAGCCAGAAGTTGTTATCAGTATGGCGACGCCAGGAACCGAGATGCACTTCGTAGACGGAAATTGGCGCATCAAAGCGGTTGGCCTGCTTGCGTTCTTCACTCTGGACAACTTTTTCCGGCAGGCCGCAAATCATTGACGCGGTTTCCGGACGCATTTGCGCTTCGAAGGCGTACGGGTCGGACTTAATACGCAGCTTGCCGTGCGCATCGATCATCTCGAATTTATACAGCTGGCCGTTGTGCGCGCCGGGGATAAACAGCTCCCAGATACCGCTTTCACGGCGCAGACGCATCGGGTGACGACGGCCATCCCAGTAGTTGAACTGGCCGACAACGGAGACTCGCTGGGCGTTAGGCGCCCACACGGCAAACCGCGTGCCGGTGATGCCATCCATCGTATCGGCATGGGCACCCAGCGTTTCATAAGGTCGCAGGTGGGTACCTTCAGACAGCAGCCACGCGTCCATCTCCTGTAAAAGAGGCCCAAAGCTGTAGGGATCATCGATGAGATTTTGCTGACCATGCCAGATAACGGCAAGCTGATAACGAAAAGGGTTTTTACGACGGGGCATTACGCCCGAAAAGAAGCCACGAGAATCGAGGCATTCCAGATTGCCGACCTTGCGGCCGGTTTTGGGTTCGATAACCCACACTTCTGTGGCATCCGGTAACAGTGCCCGGACTTCCAGCCCGGCCTCGGTACGGTGCATCCCCAGTACGGAAAAGGGGTCGGCAAAATGACCCGCAATAAGCGCATTAATCACGTCTCTATCCACACGATCGGACATGGTATTCATCCTGTTTTTTATGTCGTCCTTTTTTAGCGCCTGGGACGACTTTAATGTGACCTGAACGGGCATCCTCTCAGCCCCGTCCTAACCTCAGGTAAGAAATAACTCTTCCTTAAAGCATAGCCAACGCTCTAAATGACTCCTGATAAAAAATAAGACATATGCGTTTTACTCCATGTAGTACGCGGAAAAGGGGGTGAAAATCACCCCCGGGGTTTAACAAATTATTACGCCAGCTGGCGCAGCATGCGACGCAGCGGCTCGGCTGCGCCCCACAGAAGCTGGTCGCCGACGGTGAATGCAGAAAGGAACTCCGGCCCCATGTTCAGCTTACGCAGACGACCAACCGGGGTGGTCAGCGTGCCGGTGACGGCAGCCGGGGTCAATTCACGCATGGTGATGTCGCGATCGTTTGGAACCACTTTCGCCCACGGGTTGTGTGCAGCCAGCAGCTCTTCCACGGTCGGAATCGACACATCTTTTTTCAGTTTAATCGTGAAGGCCTGGCTGTGGCAGCGCAGCGCGCCGATACGTACGCACAGACCGTCAACTGGAATGGTGTTCGCGGTATTGAGTATTTTGTTGGTCTCAGCCTGACCTTTCCACTCTTCGCGGGTTTGGCCGTTATCCAGCTGTTTGTCGATCCACGGGATCAGACCACCGGCCAGCGGTACACCAAAGTTATCCACCGGCAGCTCGCCGCTGCGGGTCAGCTCGGTGACTTTACGCTCGATATCGAGAATAGCGGAGGCCGGGTTTGCCAGCTCGGTCGCAACGCTGTGGTGCAACTGGCCCATCTGCGTCAGCAGCTCGCGCATATGGCGCGCACCGCCGCCGGATGCGGCCTGGTAAGTCGCCACGGAGACCCACTCCACCAGGTCCTGTGCGAACAGGCCGCCGAGGGACATCAGCATCAGGCTGACGGTGCAGTTACCGCCGACAAAGGTTTTTACGCCGTTGTTCAGGCCGTCGGTGATGACGTCCTGGTTGACCGGGTCGAGAATGATGATGGCATCGTCTTTCATGCGCAGTGAAGACGCCGCATCAATCCAGTAGCCCTGCCAGCCGCTTTCACGCAGCTTTGGATAAATTTCGTTGGTATAATCGCCGCCCTGGCAAGTGACAATAATGTCGAGTGCCTTCAGCGCTTCCAGATCGAAAGCATCCTGCAACGTACCGGTGCTGCCGCCAAAAGAAGGTGCAGCCTGGCCGAGCTGGGAAGTGGAGAAGAAGACCGGGCGGATGGCGTCAAAATCGCGCTCTTCAACCATGCGTTGCATGAGAACAGAGCCGACCATACCGCGCCAGCCGATAAAACCAACGTTTTTCATAGCATTTTTTTCCTGCAGAGGGTGTGTGCTGATTGTGCAAACCAGTATTCAACTGGGATATGCTTCACATTACAAAATGCTGCCAAAGTCGCAAGCGAAATTAATCGATGATGGCCCGCCAATCAGAAATAGCGCTAATCATCATAATAACCATAGAGAGTTTCAGGGATAATTTTAATGAGTGAAATCATATCCGCGGCGGTTTTATTGATCCTGATAATGGATCCTCTGGGCAACCTGCCTATCTTCATGTCGGTGCTGAAGCACACCGAACCCAAACGCCGTCGGGCGATCATGATCCGCGAGCTGCTTATCGCGCTGCTGGTGATGTTCATCTTCCTGTTTGCCGGTGAGAAAATCCTCGCCTTCCTGAATCTGCGTGCCGAAACAGTTTCGATTTCCGGTGGGATTATCCTGTTCCTGATAGCGATTAAGATGATTTTCCCGAGCGCCGAAGGCAGCAGCAGCGGCCTGCCCGCGGGGGAAGAGCCGTTTATTGTGCCGCTGGCGATTCCCCTCGTCGCCGGACCGACGATTCTGGCAACGCTGATGCTGTTGTCGCATCAGTACCCTAATCAGATGAGCCATCTGGTGATTGCCTTGCTGATTGCCTGGGGCGGGACGTTTATCATTCTGCTGCAGTCGTCGTTGTTCCTGCGCCTGCTGGGTGAGAAAGGCGTAAACGCGCTGGAGCGCCTGATGGGGTTGATTCTGGTGATGATGGCGACGCAGATGTTCCTGGACGGGATCCGCGCGTGGATGAAGGGCTAGGTAAAAACAAAAAAGGACAACTCACGTTGTCCTTTTGCTTTTAGCCGGGTTTAACTCAGCAGCGTAAACGCAATCATCCCGACAATGGCACCCGTCGTGCCGAGGATGGTTTCCATCAGCGTCCAGGTTTTCAGGGTTTGCGCTTCGGTCGCACCGGTAAATTTACCGAACAGCCAGAAGCCGGCGTCGTTGACGTGTGACACCACAATCGAACCGCCCGCAATACAGATTGAGAGCGCGGCCATCTGGGCACCGGAGTAGTTAAGCTGTTCAATCACCGGCATCACCAGACCCACGGCGGTTAAACATGCCACCGTCGCAGAGCCCTGGATGATACGCACCGCCGCAGCCAGTACGAAACAGGTCACCGCAATGGGCAGCCCCATGCCGGTCAGGGCTTCGCCCAGCGCCGGACCCACGCCGGAATCCACCAGCACCTGTTTGAACACGCCACCGGCACCGATCACCAGCAGAATGATACCCGCCGGCTGCAGCGCATGGCCGCAGATTTCCATCACTTTGTCTTTCGGCATGCCCTGGCGCATCGCCAGGCCGTACATCGCCACCAGACACGCCACCAGGATCGCGGTGAACGGGTGGCCGATAAACTCAAACCATTCGTACGCGGTAGACCCCACCGGCACGAAACGCGCGGCGATGGTTTTCAGCCCCACCAGCACCAGCGGCAGCAGGATCAGCGCCAGGCTGAAGCCGAAGGACGGCATTTTGCCTTCGCCAAGGTGCGGCTCGGTGACGTCATCCGGAATGTGAAGCTCAACGTAACGGCTGATGAAGTTGCCCCACAGCGGGCCGGCAATAATCATTCCCGGGATCGCTGCACACAGGCCAATCAGGATCATCCAGCCAAAATCGGCGTGCATCTGAGAAGCCAGCAGCATCGGCGCAGGCCCAGGCAGCAGGAACGCCGCCGCTGCCGCCACGCCCGCAAACAGCGGAATCACCAGCTTCACGAGGTTAGTGCCGGTATGGCGCGCCATCGAGAACGCCACGCTAATCAGCAGCACCACGGCCACTTCGAAGAACAGCGGCAGCGCACAAATCAGACCGGCGAGGCCAATCGCGTAGTGCGCACGGCTGTGTCCGAAAGATTTGAGCATTTTGACGGCAATCTGGTCGACTGCGCCCGTCTCATGCAGGATCTTGCCAAACATCGCGCCCAGCGCGACCACAATGGCCAGGAAACCCAGCGTGCCTCCCATCCCTTTTTCCATCGTCGCTGCGATCTTATCGAGCGGCATACCGGAAAAGAGACCTGCACCAATAGACACCACCATTAAGGCAACGAAAGCATGCATACGCGCTTTCATCACTAAAAACAGCAGCAGCAATACGGAACCAACTGCTGTTAAAACTAGCGTTAATGTACTCAAAACTTACTGCCTTTTATTAATGACCTCGATGGTGCTGGCAACAACACCCTCCAGTGACTGATCGATATCAACCACTAAGACGTCTTTCTCATCGTCACCCGGCTCCTGCAACGCTTCGAACTGCGTCACCAGCATCTGGGTTTTGAAGAAGTGGCCTTTACGCGCCTTCAGACGGCTTTCAATCACCTCGAAATCGCCTTTCAGATAGATGAAAGAGAGGTTCGGGTTGCCGTCACGCAGCAGGTCGCGGTAGGTTTTTTTCAGCGCGGAGCAGACGATCAGGGAGACCTTGTTGGTACGCTGCATCGCGAACGCGGCGTCATTCAGCGCCTGCAACCACGGTTTGCGGTCGTCATCGTTCAGCGGCTCGCCGGAGGCCATTTTCATGATATTGCTGCGCGGATGGAGGAAGTCGCCATCAAGAAACGCCGCATGAAGTTGATGCGCCACTTCGCTGGCCACGGCAGATTTACCGCTACCGGAAACGCCCATCAGGACGTAAACGTGGTGATCATGATTAGTCGTGCTCAAAGGGTGTCCCTCAGTCAATTGTTACGGGTAACAGTTATCGGTAACATTGTCCTGCTGGGGCAAAAGAGAAGCAATATCCAAACGTGCGCGAAGTGAATAAGTGTGACCCACTTCAAATTTGTCAGCTTAAATAGATCCACCCGGTGACAAGGTGAAACCTAAATCTAACATTTTCGGCGTCACCGTCTCGCCACGTATGCGCGCCAGCAGGCGTTCTGCGCCAATACGGCCCATACGTTCACGCGGTGTCAGGACGCTCGCCAGACGGGGTTCCATCACCTGGCCGATGTCGTGGCCGTGGAAACCGGCAATCGCCATGTCTTCGGGGATCTTCAGCCCCAGACGCTGGCATTCGAACGCTGCACCGACCGCAAGGTCATCGTTGGTACAGAAAATACCGTCCAGTTGCGGATACTCGCGTCGTGCCTGACGCATCAGTTCAATACCCGACGTATAGGATGACGACTGCTCAACCATCACGCTGTACGGTGTTAAACCGGCGTCGAGCATTGCCTGTTCGTATCCCTTCTGTTTGATGATAGTACGTTCATCCAGACGTGCACCCAGGTAGGCAATATGCCGATGGCCGCGGGCGATGATAGCCGCCGTCATCTGGCGCGCCGCTTCGAAGTTATCAAAGCCCACCGCAATATCGAGACACGGCGACTGGCTGTCCATCAGCTCCACCACCGGAATGCCTGCCACTTCAATCATTTTTAGCGTACGGGGGGTGTGAGTACGTTCGGTTAAAATCAGACCGTCGATGTTCCAGGAGAGCATGGATTCCAGACGTTCTTCTTCCAGTTCCGGCTTGTACCCATAGTGAGCGAGCATGGTCTGATAGCCAAAGGCATCGGTCACGCTTTCAATGCCGCGCAACACCTCGGCAAAAACCTGGTTGGTTAAGGAAGGCAGGAGGACGCCAACCGCGCGGCTGGTCGCATTCGAAAGAATATCGGGGGCGCGGTTAGGGATATACCCCAGTTCATCGAGGGCAGCGGCAATCTTGCCACGCAACGCCACGGAAACCTGTTCCGGGTTACGTAAAAACCGGCTGACCGTCATTTTGGTCACACCGACGCGATCGGCTACATCCTGAAGTACGGGGCGTTTCTTTTTCATCGTCCTGAGAAATCGTAAGTGATAGATTTGCTCAGTTTATCACGGACAAAGCCCATCCTTCCCCTGTCAAAGGGAAGGATGGGCATTTATTTATGATTTATTACACCGGTGGCAGATCAAACAGCAGAATTTCGCTTTCACTGTCGGCATGCACGGACAGTGCCTGCTCATCCCAGATTGCCAGACCATCCGCCGTGGTAGCTTTCGTGCCGTTAATAGACACCTCGCCTTTCACCACCTGGATCCAGACGCGGCGGTTAGCGGCAATCTGATGGACAGACTGTTCGTCTTTTGCCAGCGCCCAGCGGTACAGTTCCATATCCTGGTGCACTTTCAGCGAACCGTCACGCGCATCCGGAGAGAGCACCAGCTGTTTGCCCTGTTTAGCATCAAAGCGGCGCTGTTCGTAGCGCGGGGTGATGCCGGTTTCTTCCGGAATGATCCAGATTTGATACAGGTGCAGTTTTTCCGTTTTGCTTGGGTTGTATTCAGAGTGACGCACCCCGGTACCCGCACTCATAATCTGGAACTCGCCCGCCGGAACCTGCTCTTTGTTGCCCATGCTGTCCTGGTGCTCAACCGCCCCTTCCAGCACATACGTCAGGATTTCCATGTCTTTGTGCGGGTGAGTACCGAAGCCCTGGCCTGCATCAATCACGTCATCGTTAATGACGCGCAGTGCGGAGAAGCCCATAAAGTTCGGGTCGTAGTAGTCAGCAAACGAGAATGAATGCCATGAGTCCAGCCAGCCATGATTCGCGTGACCACGTTCGTTTGCTTTGCGTAAGTAGATCATTGTTTCACCCTCAGTTCGTTTCGATGGAGTAAGTGTGGACGCAAACGGCCTGGGATCATAGAGGGTGAAAATTGACTCCTCTGTTCAAAAATTTAGAACAAGCAAAGAGGAGTCATGTTTTCTTATCTGGCGAGGGTTATCGTGGCAGGAGAGGCCTGTTCGAAGGCCCGTTCAAGGAGTTCGAGATTGGTCATAACTTCAGATTCCTTGACGTAATTGGGCGCACCGTTAGTCAGGGTCTCATACAGCGCATCGTAAACGCGTCCGTAGTCACCCGCTTCGGGTTTCACGTCCTCTCTAACGGTGATGCCCTCTGCGTTGACGTACTCCAGCACGCCCACGGAGTCATCCGCCGCAAACCCCGGGTCGCCGGGCATAATGTTCGCCTTCAGGCTGGTCTCCTGCTGGTCGATACCGTACTTGATAAACGAGCCTCGGGTGCCGTGAACGATAAATTTCGGGTAGTCAATTTTCACCAGATGGCTGGTTTTGACGATGGCTTTCAGGTCGCCGTAAAACAGCTGGGCTTCGAAGGTGTCATCCGGATTGGCTTTGTTGCGCAGGCTGCGGATATCGTACGCCATGTGGTCCGGTCGGCCAAACAGAGAGATGATTTGATCGAGCGTATGCACGCCCAGACCATAGAATGAGCCATCCTGCGGCAGGCCGGGATGCGTTTCGGCCACCGGACGGTAGTAATCAAAGTGGCTTTCAATCTCGACGATGTCACCCAGTTTACCGCTCTCAATCACTTTTTTTGCCGTCAGGAAGCAGCTGTCAAAGCGGCGGTTTTGGTACGGCGTGACGGTCAGCCCTTTGCGCTTCGCCAGGTCAAACAACGTTTTCGCCTCTGCCATTGTCGGGGTAAACGGCTTTTCCACCAGCACGTTTTTGCCCGCCTCCAGCGCGCGTTTTGCGTACTCGAAATGGCTGTCAGCATGGGTACAGACAATCACCAGTTTGACCTGCGGATCGTTGAGGACCTCATCAAGATCGCAGGTGAAATGAATATGGGAGTACTGGGGAGACTGCTCTTCCGGCTTCGCGCGACGCCGGTAGATATGGGCAACGTGCCAGCTGTCTTTGCGGTTGAGAACATACGGAAGGTGGTAACGCGTGGTGCTTTTGCCAAATCCAATAAATGCGCAATGTAATGTCATGGCTCAGTCCTTTTTAAGGTTACTGAGTGCAACCATAGCGCAAGTTTTGCCCTCACCCCAGCCCTCTTCCATGGGGAGCGGGCGAAAAAAGACAAAAAAAAGCCAGCGTAAAGCTGGCTAAAGTAATACTGGAAGCAATGTGAGCAATGTCGTGCTTTCAGGTTCCCGTAGGGGTCTTCCTGAACGCAGAGCAATAATAATCATTCTCATTCGCACTTGTCCAATCTTTTTTGCAAAAATTAGCAGTTGACTCAAATTTTAATCTCACTGATGTTGGAATGGACGTTTAACTGACTGAGGATGAAGGAATGAGTGAGATTGTGATACGCCATATCGAAGCCCGCGATGCAGAAGCGTTACGTGACATTATGTCGCATCCTGGGGTGTATCACGACACGCTACAACTTCCCCATCCCTCAATGGATATGTGGCATGACCGGGTCGCGACGAAACCGGGAAGACGGCATCTCGTCGCCTGTCTTGACCAGCGAGTGGTTGGCCATATGGCACTCGATGTGATGGAAAATCCCCGCCGCAGCCACGTTGCAACGTTCGGCATTAGCGTGGCCGCTGATGTACAGGGACGCGGTGTGGGTCGTGCGCTCATGCGCGAAATGGTCAATCTCTGCGACAACTGGTTGCGCATTGAACGCATTGAGCTCACGGTTTTTGCGGATAACCCTGCGGCACTGGCGCTGTATAAGAAGTTTGGGTTTGAAATCGAAGGGGCCGGCAGGAACTTCGCCCTGCGTAACGGCGACTATGTGGACGCGTATTACATGGCCCGGCTGAAGTGATAAATTGCCCGGTAACGCGACGCTTACCGGGCAATAAAATCAGAACCCCGCCGTCAAATCATCCACCGAACGCGGATCCGAGGCCCCAAACAGCGTGCCGTCCGGGCCGACCATAATGCTCTGGGTGCTGCCCATTGCCTCTTTCAGCGCCACCTTCTGTCCGCGCTGCTCCAGCAGTTTTAAGGTGTCCGGGCTAAAGCCCTTCTCAACACGCAGCTCGTTCGGCAGCCACTGATGGTGGAAACGCGGTGCGTTCGTCGCTTCGGCGACATTCATTCCAAAGTCGATGCTGTTCACCACCATCTGCAGCACCGTGGTGATAATACGGCTGCCGCCAGGGCTGCCTGTCACCAGCCAGGTTTTACCGTCTTTGACCACGATGGTAGGCGACATGGACGACAGCGGACGCTTCTTCGGTCCGACCGCATTCGCATCCCCACCCACCAGTCCGTAGACGTTCGGCACGCCCGGTTTGGCCGAGAAGTCATCCATCTCGTTATTGAGCAGAATCCCGCTGTTGCCTGCCACGATGCCTGTACCAAAGGTGGTGTTGAGGGTATAGGTCACCGCCACCGCGTTACCGTCTTTATCCACCACCGAGAAGTGGGTGGTCTGGTTGCTCTCATACGGTGCCAGCTTGCCCGGGCGGATCTCGCTCGACGGTTTGGCCTTGTTGATGTCAATCTCATCAGCAATCGATTTGGCATAGGCTTTATTGGTCAGCGCCTGCCACGGCACCTTCACGAAGTCCGGGTCGCCCAGGTATTCTGAACGGTCGGCGTAGGCGCGTTTTTCCGCCTCTGCCATCACCTGCATGGCATCCGCACTGCCGAAGCCGAACTTGTGCATATCGAAGTTTTCAAGAATGTTGAGGATCTGCACGATGTGAATGCCGCCGGAAGACGGCGGTGGCATCGAGAAAACGTCATAGCCGCGATAGCTTCCGTGAATCGGCTCACGCTCGACGGCCTTGTACTCCGCGAGATCCGCTTTGGTGATAAGCCCACCGTTCTTTTGCATCTCTTCGGCAATCTGGTCGGCAATCGCCCCTTTGTAGAACGCATCCGGGCCGTGCTCCGCGATCAGCTCCAGACTTTTCGCCAGGTTCTTCTGCACCAGCTTATCGCCCTTCTTCAGCGGTTCGCCGTCTTTCCAGAAGATAGCCTTGCTGTTTTCGTGATTCGGAATCACTTCGCTGCCATAGGTTTTAAGATCGTCAGCCAGGGCGTCATTCACCACAAAACCTTCGCGGGCGAGCTTAATCGCAGGCTGTACCACTTTGTTGAGCGGCAGGGTGCCATATTTTTCCAGCGCCAGGGAGAAGCCTGCGACGGTGCCCGGCGTACCGGAGGCGAGATGCGAGGTCAGGGATTTTTTGCTGTCCGGGTTGCCTTGATCGTCAAGGAACATATCGCGGGAAGCCTGTCCTGGGGCCATCTCACGGAAGTCGATGGCGGTGGTTTTGCCGTCTTTGGTCCGCAGCATCATAAAGCCGCCGCCGCCCAGGTTCCCCGCCTGCGGATGCGTCACCGCCAGCGCATAGCCCACCGCGACTGCCGCATCCACCGCATTACCGCCCTGCCGGAGAATATCGACGCCCACTTTCGTTGCCAGCGCATCCACCGACGCCACCATACCCTGCGTTGCCCGCACGGGATGAAAAACATCTTCCTCCACGCCGTACGAGACTGGCGGAGCCGCTGGCGGGTTGGCCGCCACGCTAAATGTGCCGCCTGCCATCAGCGCGGCGATCGCTATCCAGCGCAAAAACGTTGGTTTCATCATTATTGTTCTCCAGGTGAAGAGGGCCATATTCCCCGCTTAAGCCTGGTTCACAACTCCTAAAAAATCATCGTCATGGTGAAATCAGGGTAAACTTAAGAGAAGCCTCAAAAGAAGGGAGATGACAATGAAACGCTTACTGATTCTTACGGCGCTGCTTCCGTTTGCCGCGCTCGCACAGCCACTCAATACGATGAACAACCCGAACCAGCAGGGCTACGTCATTCCAAGCCAGCAGCGTATGCAAACGGAGATGATGAGCCAGCAGCAACAGCAGAAAGGGATGCTGAACCAGCAGTTGAAAACGCAGACCCAGATGCAGCAGCAAAGCCTGCAAAACCAGATGAACACCAACACCCAGCGCATACAGCAGGGTCAGGTGCGTGAGCAGCCGCTGCCTAACCCGAACGGCGGAATGCTGGGCGGGATGACCTCGTCGGGCAGCGGACAGCAGCATATGCTGCCGTCCCAGTCACCGTCGAATGGCGGGATGCTTAATTCTTCGCAGAACTAAAGTTCGGGCCGATCGCGTCAATCGCATCGGTACAGATGCTGTCCACCCCCCAGCGCAGCAGCTCCGCCGCACGCTGGGGTTTGTTGACGGTATAGACCAGGATATGCAGCCCCGCCGCTTTCAACATGTTCACCCGCGCCTCATCCAGCAACGCGTGGTTCAGGTGAATCGACACACACCCTAAACGGCTGGTCAGCTCACGCCAGTCATCACGCCACGTGTCGAGCAGCAGTCCGCGCGGCAACGCCGGAACGGACGCCTGCGCCGCCTCCAGGGCATCAATGTCAAACGACGACAGCAGGGGTGGCGTCATGCCCTCCCACAGCTCACGCGCGGCCAGCGCAATCACTTTACCTGTGAGCGGCCCGGTGCCGGTGGTTGGTTTGATTTCGATATTGGCCATCATGCCGTGCAGGCGACAGCGGTCGGCCACTTCCGCCAGCAGCGGCAGCGGCTCGCCTTTGAACGCGCTGCTGTACCAGCTTCCGGCGTCGACGTTCAGCAGATCGCGCCACGGCAGGTCTCCCGCCACGCCCCAGCCATTGCTGGTGCGTTCGAGGTTGTCATCATGCAGAAGGAAAATCTCGCCGTCTTTCGATAGCTTGGCGTCGAACTCGATCATCGTGTGACCGTAATGCGCGCCCATATCGATAGCCGCCAGCGTGTTTTCCGGTGCCAGTTTACCGCCGCCCCGGTGGGCGACGATGTGGGGATAAGGCCAGTTACTCATATACGTTGTCCTGTTTCACCGTCGAATACGTGCAGGTGATTTTCCGGCAGATGCAGCCACAGCGTGCTGCCTGCTTTAGGGCGCTCCTGATGGGCCAGACGCACCACCATTTTTTGTTCACCCCAACGTCCGTGCGCCAGGTTGTCAGCCCCCAGCATCTCCAGCGTGTCCATGACCAGCGGCACGCCGCCTTCCGCCTGTGAGGTTAACCCAATATGTTCCGGGCGGATACCGAGCGTCATCTTACGCCCGGCATAGCCACGATAGTACCCGTTTACGGGCAGCGCCATCCCACTTTCCAGCTCAAAGTGCGTACCGGCGCTGCTGATCCGCCCTTCCAGCAGGTTCATCGCCGGGCTGCCAATAAAGCTTGCCACAAAGCGGGAGGCCGGTTTCTCGTATACCTCCACCGGGGTGCCAATCTGCTCGGCGACGCCTTTGTTCATCACCATCACGCGCTGGGCGAGGGTCATCGCTTCCACCTGATCGTGCGTCACATACAGGGAGGTGGTTTTCAGACGACGGTGCAGTTGCTGCAGCTCAAGGCGCATCTGCACGCGCAGCTTGGCATCAAGGTTTGAGAGCGGCTCGTCGAACAGGAACACCGCAGGGTCACGCACAATGGCGCGCCCCATCGCCACGCGCTGGCGCTGTCCGCCGGACAGTTCACGCGGACGTCGCTTGAGCAGGCCATCCAGTTCCAGAATACGCGCCGCCTCTTTCACGCGCTCATCGATATGGCTTTTGCCCATCCCGCGGATTTTCAGCCCCCATGCCATGTTCTCTTCCACGCTCATGTGCGGGTAAAGGGCGTAGTTCTGAAACACCATCGCGATGCCCCGGTCCTTCGGCTCCATCTCGGTCACGCGCTGGCGATCGATCCAGATATCGCCGCTGGTCACACGTTCAAGCCCGGCAACCATGCGCAGCAGCGTTGATTTGCCGCAGCCTGACGGGCCAACCATCACGATAAATTCCCCGTCCGCCACGTCGAGCGTTAACGGCTGAATGACCTGGGTTTTGTTGTCCCAGCTTTTGGTCACTGCCTGTAATTTTAAACCTGCCATCTTATTTCTCACTGTCCACTAAACCACGCACGAACGCACGTTGCATGGCTAAAACGATAACGACCGGGGGGATAAGGGTGAGCAGCATCGCCGCCATCACCTGATTCCAGAGCGTGGTGCCTTCACCGGTGGCGATCATGCCTTTGATGCCCGCCACGGCGGTGCCAAGATTGACGTCCTGAATAATCAGCAGCGGCCACAGATACTGGTTCCAGCCGTAGATAAAGGTGATGACAAACAGCGCCGCAAGGTTGGTTTTCGACAGCGGCAGCACGATGTCACGGAAGAAGCGCATCGGCGAGGCACCGTCAATACGCGCGGCCTCAATCAGCTCATCCGGCAGGGTCATAAAGAACTGGCGGAACAGGAAGGTGGCGGTGGCCGAGGCCATCAGCGGCAGGGTTAAACCTGCGTAGCTGTCCAGCATCTTCAGGTTGGCGATCACTTCCACCGTCGGGAAGATACGCACTTCGACCGGCAGCATCAGGGTGATGAAGATCATCCAGAAGAACAGGTTACGCAGGGGAAAGCGGAACCAGACGATGGCGAAGGCCGAGAGCATCGACACCGTGATTTTGCCCACCGTAATACCGAACGCCATGATGAAGCTGTTCAGCATCATCAGCCAGAATGGCGCGCTGTTAGCGCCCACGCCCTGGGTCCAGATGGTTTTCATGTTTTCGAAAAGATGCCCGCCTGGGATCAGCGTCATCGGCGTATCAAACACCGCTTTGGTGTCCAGCGTGGCGGCAACGAAGGCCACGTACAGCGGGAACAGAATGACGATGATGCCCAAAATCAGCATGGTGTGGCTGAACATCGTCAGCCCGCGACGGTTCTCGATCATTGGTAGCGCACCTTACTTTCGACATAACGGAACTGCACTACCGTGAGAAGGATGACGAGGAACATCAACACGACCGACTGGGCGGCGGATGCCGAGAGATCCAGACCGGCAAAGCCTTCGCGATAGATCTTATAGATAAGCGTCGTCGTGGCCTGTACCGGGCCACCGGCCGTGGCGGCGTCGATCACCGGGAAGGTATCGAAGAAGGCGTAAACCAGGTTGACCACCAGCAGGAAGAAACTCACCGGGGCAATCAGCGGCAGCGACAGCCTAAAGAAACGACGGACCGGCCCTGCACCATCAATCGCCGCGGCTTCAACCAGCGAGCGCGGAATAGACTGCAGCGCAGCAAAGAAGAACAGGAAGTTGTAGCTGATCTGTTTCCACACCGACGCGAAGACCACCAGGAACATCGCCTGACCGCTGTTCTGGGCGTGGTTCCAGTCGTAGCCGAACTCCGCCAGGAAATGGGTAATCAGCCCGCGCCCTGGGTTAAACAGGAAGATCCACAGCACGGCGGCGACGGCTGGCGCCACGGCGTAAGGTAGCAGCATCAGCGTCTGATACAGACGGCTGCCGCGCACCACGTAATCCACCAGCGCCGCGAAAAAGAGCGATGCGACAAGGCCGCTGACAGTGACCAGCGCGCTGAACTTCATGGTCGTCCAGAAGGCGTCGAGGTAATAGCTGTCGTGGAACAGCGCGGTAAAGTTGTCCAGCCCGACAAACTGGCTGGAAAGCCCAAACGGATCGACGCTTTGTACCGAGTACCAGAGCGCCTCGCCCGCAGGCCAGATAAAGAAGATAACGGTGATGACCAGCTGCGGCGCGACCAGCAAATACGGCAGCCAGCGCGAACGGAACACCGGACGGGATGAGGACATAGTTTAGCTCAGCGTAGGTAGCCCTCATCCCAGCCCTTCCCACAGGGAGAGGGACAGGATGAGGGTAAAATGATTAAGACTTTGTTGATTGCTCAAAGCGGCGCAGCAGCTGATTACCGCGCTCTACCGCAGAATCCAGCGCCTGCTGTGGGGTTTTCTTCCCGGTCCACACGCTTTCCAGCTCTTCATCTACGATGGTACGGATCTGCGGCATGTTCCCCAGACGCAGGCCTTTGGTGAACGGCAATGGCGGCTTGTTGAGCATCTGACGCGTCGCGATATCCGCGCCCGGGTTTTTGCTGTAGAAGCCCTGCTCGCGGGTCAGGTCATACGCGGCCGTGGTGATAGGCAGGTAGCCGGTTTTCTGATGCCATTCGGCGGCATTCTCTGGCTTCGCCAGGAAGTCGAGGAACTCGGCCACGCCCTTGTAGGTGCCCTTGTCTTTGCCCTGCATGACCCACAGGCTCGCCCCACCGATGATGGCGTTCTGCGGTGCACCTTTCACGTCAGCGTCGTAAGGCATCATGCCTACGCCGTAGTTGAATTTTGCGTAATGACGGATATCCGCCAGAGAGCCGGAAGAGGCGGTCGTAATCGCGCAGTCACCGTTGTAGAACTTCTCGGTGGATTCGTCTTTACGCCCGAAGTAGCTGAAATCGCCCTTCTTGTTGAGATCGGCAAGCAGAGCGATGTGCTTCACCTGCTCTGGCTTGTTGAACTCCAGTACCGCGTCGGTGCCGTCGAAGCCGTTGTTTTTGGTGGCCACCGGCAGGCCGTGCCAGGCGCTGAAGTTTTCAATCTGGATCCAGCCCTGCCAGCCGCTGGCGTAGCCGCACTTCATCCCCGCCGCTTTCAGCTTAGCGGTGTACGCCGCCAGGTCCTGCCAGGTTTTTGGCGGTTGTTCCGGATCTAAACCGGCTTTCCTGAAGGCGTCTTTGTTGTAGTACAGCACCGGCGTGGAGCTGTTAAACGGCTGAGACAGCAGATGACCGGTTTTGGAATCGGTGTAGTAACCCGCCACGGTCGGCACGAACTGAGATTCGTCGAAGTTGATACCTGCGTCTTTAAACACTTCGTAGACCGGTTTAATGGCTTTAGAGGCCATCATGGTCGCAGTACCGACTTCGTAAACCTGAAGCAGCGCAGGTGCATTACCGGTACGGAAAGCGGCAATGCCCGCGCTCAGGCTCTGCTCGTAGTTACCTTTGTACACCGGCACAATTTTGTAATCCGGATGGGTGTCGTTGAAACGCTGCGCCAGGGAGTCAACTTCTTTACCCAACTCCCCTTCCATGGAATGCCAGAACGGAATGGTGGTGACAGCCATTGCGTTCGCCGCAAAAGTCAGCCCCATTGCCAGACCCAAAGCTGTGTGTCGTAACGATGTCATTGTCATCTCTCTTATTGTGCCGGATGCGCGATATCACGCGTTTTTATGCTCGCGAGGTAACATGACATGCTCGAATGACAGAAAAATAACTGTTTCTTTACAGTGAGATGACAACAAAACGTCAGGCGGATGATGGTTGTGTGAAGGCGGTTGGGGTAAGTTCGGTGCGGTCTGGTGCCCTGCATGAAAAAAGGCAACTGACGTTGCCTTTTTGCTTTTGCTTTTATCTAGCCGCCGAGATAGGCGCTTCGCACCGCTTCGTTTGCCAGCAGCGCGTCGCCGGTATCGGAGAGCACCACGTGGCCGTTTTCCAGCACGTAGCCGCGGTCGGCGAGCTTCAACGCCTGGTTGGCGTTCTGCTCGACGAGGAAGATGGTCATCCCCTCTTTACGCAGCTGTTCGATGGTGTCGAAGATCTGCTGAATGATGATCGGCGCAAGACCGAGCGACGGTTCATCCAGCAGCAGCAAACGCGGCTGGCTCATCAGCGCGCGGCCAATCGCCAGCATCTGCTGTTCACCACCGGACATCGTGCCGGCCCGCTGAATACGGCGCTCCCACAAACGCGGAAACAGCTCATAGACCCATTTGATGCGGGACTGGTACTGGTCGCGGTCAGCAAAGAAGCCGCCCATCGCAAGGTTCTCTTCCACCGTCATGCGTGAGAAGACGCGACGCCCTTCCGGGACAATCGCCACCGCTTCACGCATGATTCTGGCGGTTTGCCAGTCGGTAATATCTTTGCCATCAAAGACAATCCGCCCGCTGGTGGCGCGCGGGTCGCCGCACAGGGTGCCGAGCAGCGTGGTTTTACCCGCACCGTTCGCGCCAATCAGGGTGACGATTTCGCCCTGATTGATATGCAGGCTGACATCGTGCAGCGCCTGTATCTTGCCGTAGTGAGCATTAACCTTGTCGAACGTTAACATCGCTTTTTCCATCTTATGCCTCGCCCAGGTATGCACGGATCACGTCCGGGTTGTTGCGGATCTCTTCCGGCGTCCCGTTTGCCAGCGGCGTGCCCTGGTTTACCACGTAGATACGGTCAGAAATGCCCATCACCAGCTTCATATCATGCTCAATCAGCAGGATGGTGGTGTCGTGATGATCGCGCAGTTCGGCAATCAACTCGTCCAGCTCTTTGGTCTCTTTCGGGTTAAGCCCTGCCGCCGGTTCATCGAGCATCAGGATTTCTGGCTGCGTCACCATGCAGCGCACGATCTCCAGACGGCGCTGGTCACCGTAGGCCAGGTTGCTGGCCTGACGGTTCGCATGCTGCAGCAGGCCGATACGGTCGAGCCAGGTGGCGGCGCGGTCGAGCGCTTCATCCTGAGCACGGCGGAAGGCCGGGGTTTTCAGCAGGCCAGAGAAAAGGCCGGTTTTGAGCTGCAGGTGTTGCGCCACCAGCAGGTTCTCTATCACCGTCATCTCGCGGAACAGACGCACGTGCTGGAAGGTACGCACCACCCCCATGCGGGCAATCTGCTGGCCCGGAAGCCCTTCCAGATGCTGGTCGCGCAGCTTGATGGTGCCACCCGTCGGCTTGTAGAAACCGGTCAGGCAGTTAAAGACCGTGGTTTTCCCCGCGCCGTTAGGGCCAATCAGGGAGACAATCTCTTTCTTGTGCAGATCCAGATTCACGTTGTTGACGGCCAGCAGGCCGCCAAAACGCATCATCAGGCCGTTAACGGATAATAATGGCTGGCTCATGCCTGCTCTCCTTTCGCTTGCCCGTTTTTCAGCTTCAGCTGTGGACGGGTCATCGGCAGCAAGCCCTGCGGACGCCAGATCATCATCAGCACCATCAAACCACCCAGCATCAGCATGCTGTATTCGTTAAAGTCGCGCATCAGCTCACGGGAGACCACCAGCAGAATGGCCGCCAGGATAACGGCAAACTGCGAGCCCATACCGCCGAGCACCACAATCGCCAGTACAAAGGCAGATTCGGCAAAGGTAAACGATTCGGGGCTGACAAAGCCCTGACGCGCGGCAAACAGCGTACCGGCAAAACCGGCAAACGCGGCGCTGATGGTAAACGCAGTCAGCTTGATGCGGGTCGGGTTGAGGCCCAGCGAACGGCAGGCGATTTCATCTTCACGCAGCGCTTCCCACGCACGGCCCAGCGGCATACGCAGCAGACGGTTAATCACGAACAGGGTAAGCACCACCAGCAGCAGCGCCACCAGATAGAGCCAAATCACCCGGTCGGACGGATCGTACTTCACGCCAAAGAAGTTGCTGAAAGTATCCCAGCCCCCTTCGCGAGCCGTACGGCTGAACTCCAGACCAAAGAAGGTCGGTTTCGGGATCTGGCTGATCCCGTTCGGGCCGCCGGTCACTTCGGTGTTGTTGAGCAGCAGGATACGCACGATTTCGCCGAAGCCTAAAGTCACAATCGCCAGATAGTCACCGCGCAGGCGTAAGACCGGGAAGCCCAGCAGGAAGCCCGCCGCGGCGGAGACCAGGCCCGCCAGCGGCAGACAGGTCCAGAAGCCGAGACCGTAATAGTGGTTCAGCAGCGCGAAGGTATAGGCCCCGATGGCGTAGAAACCACCGTAGCCCAGCACCAGCAGGCCAGACAGCCCCACCACCACGTTCAGGCCCAGACCGAGGATCACGTAGATCATGGTCAGGGTCGCGATATCGACCGTACCGCGAGAGACCACAAACGGCCACGCCACCGCAGCCACCAGCAGCGCCACGAAGAACAGCTTCTGCTTAACGGTTGAGCCGTCGAGAGCCGGCAGAACGAATTTCGGACCGGAGACACTTTTCAGCGTCTTCTGGAACACAGGACGCAGCATCTGGAACAGAAACACGACCGCGGTGCCAATGAATATCCACTGCCAGCGAATGTCGGCGGCGGTATCCACCACCAGTTTTGTGCCGTCCAGCTCTAACTGGACGCCCATAAAGACGCCTGCCAGCACGAAGAACATGGCGGCTGAGAGGAGCGCCATTGCGAAATGCATCGGTTTCATACTTTCTCTACCTCCGGACGACCCAGAATACCGGTAGGCATTACCAGCAGAACCAGAATCAGCAGGGCAAACGACACCACATCTTTATATTCCGTACTCAGATACGCGGAGGAGAGCGCTTCGGCCACGCCCAGGATCAGGCCGCCAATCATCGCGCCTGGAATACTGCCGATACCGCCCAGGACCGCCGCGGTGAAAGCTTTCATCCCGGCCATAAAGCCGATGTACGGGTTGATAACGCCGTAGAACTGCCCCAGCAGGACACCCGCGACCGCCGCCATCGCTGCCCCAATCACAAAGGTCAGGGCGATAACGCGGTCGGTGTTGATGCCAAGCAGGCTCGCCATCTTCAGATCTTCTGCGCAGGCACGGCAGGCGCGTCCCATACGCGAGTAGCGGATAAAGACCGTCAGGGCGAGCATCGCAACGAAGGTCACCACCCAGATCACCAGCTGCATGGTGGTGATAGAGGCAGAGAAGTTCTCGCTGGCACCGACCACCCACTGACCGTTGAACAGGCTTGGCAGCGCCACGTCGCGCGAGCCTTCCGTCAGGCTGACGTAGTTTTGCAGGAAGATCGACATCCCGATGGCGGAGATCAGCGCAATCAGGCGTTTGGAGCTACGCACCGGCCGGTACGCCACGCGTTCAATGCTCCAGCCATAGGCGCTGGCAATCACAATCGCGCCGACAAACCCGGCGGCGACCAGCAGCCAGCTGCTGTCGATACCCATCATCATCAGGGCGGCGATAGTCATAAAGGAGACATAGCTACCGATCATGTAGACCTCGCCGTGGGCGAAGTTAATCATGCCGATAATGCCGTAAACCATCGTGTAGCCGATGGCGATCAGCGCGTAGGTGCTTCCCAGCGTGACGCCGTTAAACATCTGCTGCAGGAAATAGAGAAACTGCTCGGACATATGCAAACCTTTTTATACCCGCCCGGCGGTCCGGGCGGTGGGATAATTATTTGGCGACCGAGGACGAACCGTCGGCGTGCCACTTAAAGACACCAAACTCAAATCCCTTCAGATCGCCTTTCTCATCCCAGTTCAGCGGCCCAATCACGGTGTTCGCCCCGTGTGCTTTTAAATCTTTCACCAGATCCAGCGGTTCTTTGCTGCCGGTGCGATCCAGCGCGGTTGCCAGAGACTGCACCGCCGCGTAGGTGATCCAGACGTACGGACCACTTGGATCTTTCTTCTGCGCCTTGAGCGCGTCTACGATAGCCTTGTTCGCAGGATCCTGGTCATAGCGTTTTGGCATCGTCACCAGCATGCCTTCGCCTGCGTCCCCGGCGATGTTCGACAGGGAGGCGTTACCGACGCCTTCTGGTCCCATAAACTGGGTTTTCAGCCCGACCGAACGCGCCTGACGCAGCATCTGACCCATTTCCGGGTAGTAGCCACCGTAGTAAACAAAATCGATATTCTCTTTTTGCAGACGGGCGATCAGCGCGGAGAAATCTTTCTCGCCAGCGGTAATGCCATCAAAGAAGACGATATTCGCGCCGCCTTTTTTCAGCCCGTCCTGAACGGAGCGCGCCAGGCCTTCGCCGTACTGCTGTTTGTCATGAATAATGGCGATGCGCGTCGGCTTGACGGTGTCGAGGATGTATCGGGCGGCGGTTGGTCCCTGAGACGAGTCCAGACCGGCAGTACGCATGATGTGCTGATAACCGCGCTGAGTCAGTTCAGGGTTGGTTGCGCCCGGGGTAATCATCAGAATGCCTTCGTCTTCGTAGATATCCGACGCAGGCTGGGTGGACGACGAGCACAGGTGGCCAATCACGTACTGGATGCCATCGTTCACGATTTTGTTAGCGACCGCGACGGCCTGTTTGGGATCGCAGGCGTCGTCATATTCCACGCCAACCAGCTTGTCGCCTTTGATGCCGCCTTTGGCGTTGATGTCTTTGATTGCCTGGCGAGCACCGTTGAACTCCATATCCCCCCACTGGGCAACAGGACCGGACATCGCACCCACTACAGCAACCTTAATATCTTCCGCCATGGCTGCATGCGAAATCGCCAATGCAACCATCCCCGCGATTAACGTCTTCGCGTTCCTTTTCATCTCTGAATCCCCATTCGTGATGTCGTGTATATATTTTGTTTTATTATGGTTAAAAAGCATTCTGTACTTTTAATGCACAACGCTATTTTTACCAGCGCCTTTAATGGTTTAGCGCAGTTTTTTCATAAAAACCAGACTAAAATCTCTATTTTTCAGGCGATTAAGCAAAGATAATATTCTGAAATAGGGCAGAGATAAACAAATAAAATTGCAGTTTACAGCATAAAATAACGGTACAAAGCGCCGAATAATTCACTGCCATTCAGGTTAAAATTCTGCTTATTTTTCGATCCATGTGTTTTCAAACTGCCCTTCGCGCTGCCAAAAAACTAATCACCTGGTGAGCCGGGATAAAAAGAGGAAGCCGCTGAGGGAATAAATTGAGTACACTGCCCCTACTCAATTTGATTTGGACAAGCAGCTAATGAAACTGACTATCGTGCGTCTGGTGACCTTTAGCGACCAGGATCATATCGACCTGGGCAAGATCTGGCCGGAATATTCCCCTTCTTCACTCCGCGTCGATGAGACACACCGCATCTACGCCGCACGCTTTAACGAGCGTCTGCTCGCCGCGGTTCGCGTGACCCTGAGCGGCACCGAAGGGGCGCTGGACTCACTGCGCGTACGTGACGTGACCCGTCGTCGCGGTGTGGGGCAGTATTTAATTGAAGAGATAATCCGTGAAAACCCGAACGTCACCTCCTGGTGGATGGCCGACGTGGGCGTGGAAGACCGCGGCGTGATGGCGGCGTTTATGCAGGCGTTAGGGTTTACGGCGCAGGAAAACGGGTGGGAGAAACGTCAGGTTTGCTGAATGCCGCCTGATGCCCTCACCCCGCCCCTCTCCCACAGGAGAGGGTGCAAATACTAAAACGGCAACCGAAAGGTTGCCGTTTGCTTTTATTTGGCGTCAGTCGCCGTTCCGTTAGCATGCCAGTCAAACACGCCGAACTCGAAGCCTTTCAGATCGCCCTTCGCATCCCAGGAAAGCGGACCCATCACGGTATCGACAGAGTGGGCTTTCAGCCAGGTGGCAATCTCAGCCGGATCGGCTGACTGGTTCAGACCCGCCTGCAGAGACTGCAGCGCAGCGTAGGTGGTCCAGACGAACGCGCCGCTTGGATCCTGTTTCTTCGCCTTGATGGCATCTACGATCGGTTTGTTCGCAGGCACCTGGTCGTAGTTCTTCGGTTTGGTCACCAGCAGGCCTTCAGCAGACTCACCGGCGATGTTAGACAGGGAAACGTTCGCAACCCCTTCCGGACCCATAAACTGGGTTTTCAGGCCAGCCGCACGTGCCTGACGCAGGATCTGGCCCATTTCAGGGTGATAGCCACCGTAGTAAACGAAATCAATATTCTCTTTCTTCAGACGTGCCACCAGAGTGGAGAAGTCTTTCTCACCGGCGGTGATACCGTCGAAGAAGACCACATTGGCATTGCCTTTCTTCAGACCATCCTGCACGGCACGCGCCAGACCTTCACCGTACTGCTGTTTGTCGTGAACAATCGCGATACGCTTCGGCTTCACGTTGTCCAGAATGTATTTTGCCGCGGTTGGGCCCTGGTCTGAATCCAGACCGGTGGTACGCAGGGTCAGCTTATAGCCACGTGCGGTCAGCTCCGGCGCCGTTGCAGCCGGGGTGATCATCAGAATGCCTTCGTCTTCGTAGATATCAGACGCGGGCTGCGTGGAAGAGGAGCACAGGTGACCGATAACGTATTTGATTCCGTCGTTCACCACTTTGTTCGCCACGGCAACCGCTTGTTTCGGGTCGCAGGCATCATCATATTTTACGATCTGCAGTTTTTCGCCCTTGATGCCGCCCTTAGCATTAATGTCTGCAACCGCCTGTTCTGCGCCGGTAAATTCCTGGTCGCCGTACTGTGCTACCGGACCGGACATCGCGCCCACGACAGCCACTTTAATATCGGCCTGTGCCATCGTGCTGAATGCCAACGCAATACATCCTGCCAGTAACGCTTTACCCTTCATATTCATCCTGAGATTCCCCATTATTATGGTTATTACGATTGTCGTGATGTTGTTGTGTAGCGCTTTATTTCAGTTATAGGTATGACAGTCGCGCTTTTTCAGCATACTCTGCTAAAACATACCCCATTTTTATGATTTTGGAATAGCTAATTTGAAATGAATATATGATAAGCCCGGCAGGGATCACCGCCGGGCCAGGGCTTTAACGTGTCAGCGACGCGGAGATAATATCCAGCGCTTTACGGAACTGAACTTCGGGGATGGTAAGCGGATAGAGGAAACGGATAACGTTGCCGTACACGCCGCAGCTCAGCAGCAATAGACCTTCCTGTAACGCACGCTCCTGGACCTGACGCGTGAATTCCGGCGACGGCAGCCCGGTTTGCGGGTCGTTAAACTCCACCGCCACCATTGAGCCCTGGGCACGAATATCAGCGATAAACGGACAGTCCCCCTTCGCTTTGTTCAGCACTTCCACCAGATGATGGCCAAGATGCGCCGCGCGCGTGCAGAGATCCTCTTCATCAATCACATCCAGCACGGCATGGGCTGCGGCAATCGCCAGCGGGTTGCCGGCGTAAGTCCCGCCCAGCCCGCCAGGTGCGGGGGCATCCATCACTTCCGCCCGGCCAGAGACCGCCGAGAGCGGCATCCCGCCGGCCAGGCTTTTCGCCATGGTGATCAGATCCGGCTTCACGCAATGGTGTTCCATCGAGAACAGCTTGCCGGTTCGCGCAAAGCCACTTTGCACTTCGTCAGCAATCAGCAAAATTCCGTGCGTATCGGACAGTTCGCGCAGGGCCTGCATAAAATCGGCGGGGGCAACGTTGAATCCCCCCTCCCCCTGAACCGGTTCCAGGATAATGGCCGCCACCTGGTCCGGCGCAATGTCTGCTTTGAAGATGCGTTCGAGGCTTTTTAACGCTTCTGCCGTGCTGACGCCGTACAGATCATTTGGATAGTGTGCGTGATAAACCGATCCGGGAAACGGACCGAAACCGAGTTTGTACGGCGCCACTTTCCCCGTCAACGCCATCGTCATAAAGGTACGGCCGTGGAAGGCACCGCCAAAGGCGATCAGGCCAGGACGACGGGTATACGCGCGGGCAATTTTTACCGCGTTTTCGACCGCCTCTGCTCCCGTAGAGAAGAAAGCCGTTTTGGCAGGCCCATCAACGGGTACACGTTGGTTGATACGCTCGGCAAGCGCCACATAGCCTTCGTACGGGACAATCTGATATGCCGTATGGGTAAATGCGTGGAGTTGTTTTTCGATGGCGGCAATGACTTTTGGATGCCGATGGCCGGTATTCAGCACCGCAATCCCGGCGGCGAAGTCGATATACTCGTTACCCTCGACGTCCCACACCGTGGCATTTTCGGCTTTATCGGCGTAGAAGTTACACATCACGCCGATACCGCGCGGCGTCGCCTGCAAACGCCGGTCATTCAGTTCACTGTTTTTCACCCTGTCCCCCTGAGAAAGTCACCTGCTTAGCGCATCTGTAAGTGTTTGCCAGGGGGAGGGAATTCGCCAGAGCGGGAGATAAAAAAACAAAACCCCCGAATTTGCATTCGAGGGTTATCGGGAACATCGCGGAAATTACGCTTCGATAGCGGCGCGAAGTTTTTTCATGGCGTTCTTTTCAAGCTGACGCACACGTTCAGCGGAGACGCCGTAGCGGTCGGCCAGCTCCTGCAGCGTGGACTTGTTGTCTTCGTCCAGCCAGCGGGCGCGGATAATATCCTGGCTACGTTCGTCGAGGCCTTCCATTGCTGAAGTCAGCTTGTTCGCGGCCTGATCTTCCCAGTTATCCTCTTCAATGCCGTCAGCAAAGTTAGAGGTTTTATCCTGCAGATACAGAACCGGTGCCATTGGCTGGCTGTCAGAGCCGTCGTCGTCGGAGGACATATCGAAGGTCATGTCCTGCGCGGCCATACGGGATTCCATCTCACGCACGTCTTTACTGGATACGCCCAGCTCGCGCGCCACCATTTCAACTTCATCCTGATTGAACCAGCCCAGACGCTGCTTGGTTTTACGCAGGTTGAAGAACAGTTTACGTTGCGCTTTTGTCGTGGCGACTTTCACGATACGCCAGTTGCGCAGCACGTATTCATGAATTTCTGCTTTGATCCAGTGCACGGCGAAGGAGACCAGTCGCACACCCACTTCCGGGTTGAAGCGACGTACAGCCTTCATCAGACCGATGTTACCTTCCTGGATCAAGTCCGCCTGCGGCAGGCCATAGCCCGCATAATTACGAGCAATGTGAACAACAAAGCGCAGGTGAGACAGGATCAGCTTTTTCGCTGCTTCCAGATCGCCCTGGTAATGCAGCTTTTCAGCAAGCTCCTTTTCTTCCTCGGCCGTTAACATCGGCCAGGTGTTCGCAGCCCGGATATAAGATT
Source organism: Enterobacter sp. WPR_3_1 (assembly GCF_003635055.1). Taxonomy (NCBI): domain Bacteria; kingdom Pseudomonadati; phylum Pseudomonadota; class Gammaproteobacteria; order Enterobacterales; family Enterobacteriaceae; genus Enterobacter; species Enterobacter sp. WPR_3_1. Next base: position 115,448 of record NZ_RBXU01000016.1, read on the forward strand.
CCAGGTTACCAACAGGGGCTAAAGCTAAAGTTTGCATTTCTTTGGTCATTCATTCCTCTCAATGTTTCTTCTGGTCCAGGCTGTCCCCATCAGGCAACAACCATGCCAAAGCGTTTGAGCCACGAGATTAGCATTCACTCTTTTATCAGACAGTGATTTTATCCACAAGTTCCAGGTGCAACGGTGAATAAATTACGCACAAATTGTGACATGGAGATGATAACAGGGGAAGAGACAACAGGGACGCTTTCCCTGCAGAGCGAACATCTCGGTGCAGGGAAAGATTATATCACGCTTTTATTAGTCGGGAGTAAAGTGACGTAAATGTTGCACGGTTGCCAGCCATGCTGCCACCCAGCCGATCATCGAGCACACCAGCAGCAGTAACAGGCACTCATCGAACCCTAAGCCGCTGATATCAAACTTCGTTCCGAAAACCTGCGCCACCTCGGTTACGGCAGAGGACAGCCGCATCACCAAAATTTCTGACAATATCAGTGAAAGAAATGCGCCGGAAAAACCGAGCAATGCGCCGCCGTACAGGAACGGACGCAGGATGAAGCCATCCGTCGCACCAATCAGTTTCTGCACGTTGATGGTGTCGCGACGCGCGAAAATGCTCAGGCGCACGCTGTTACCGATGACGAGGAAGACCGCCGCCACCATCAGCACACCAATCATCGCCGCCACGCGCCCTACCAGCCCGGTCAGCGCAGCAAGACGCGCAAACCAGCTGTCATCCATGCGCACTTCATCAATCCCGTTGATACGGGTGATGCGGTCACGCAGGGTGTTGAGCGAATCGGTCCCCTGGAAATCGAGTTTCGGGATCACCACCGCCACGGCCGGGAGGGGGTTCTCTTCAAGCATGTCCAGCGCACCGCCAAAGCCTGACCAGTTACGGAACTCACCCAGGGCTTCTTCACGAGAGAGATAATTCACTTTCTCTACGCCCTGTTCGGCCTGGATTTGCCCCACAACCTGCGCCGCTGCGTTATCGTCGAGCGCCTTATCCAGATAGACCGTGATCTGCGGAGAAGGATAGTACTGCGACGCCGCCTGGTTAACGTTTTTATAGACCATGTAGCAGACGCTTGGCAGCGTCAGGGAGATGGCAATCACCATCACCGTCAGGAACGTCGCCAGCGGTTTGCTTTTCAGGTCCTGCAGCGCACCGTGGAAGGCATAACGCACCTGCTCGTTGAACACGTTGGTTTTGCGGGAGTTCGGCTTAGGCGCCGCTTTCGCACGCTTTGGCGCATTACGATTGCCGTCACCGCCGCCCTGCGGCTTACGGAAGCGGTCAAACCGGTTTCCGAACTGCCGAATCTGGTTTATTGCATCACGCTTATTCACCGAGGCCTCCGTGCAAATGACCGTCGCTCAGGGTCAGCATGCGGTACGAACGACGGGAAATCAGCCCGATGTCGTGCGTCGCCATCAATACCGTCACCCCAACGCGGTTAAATTCCTCAAACAGACGCAAAATCCCTTCTGACAGGGCGTCGTCCAGGTTACCGGTCGGTTCATCCGCCAGCAGTACCGCAGGTTTGTTCACCACCGCACGGGCAATCCCCACACGCTGCTGTTCACCGCCAGACAGCTGGATCGGGAAGTTCTTCGCTTTGTCCAGCAGCCCGACTTTATCCAGCGCCGCAGAGACGCGACGACGGATATCATCATAGCTGGCACCGGCAATAATCAGCGGAATGGCCACGTTATCGAAAACGGTGCGATCCATCAGCAGGTGGTGGTCCTGGAAAATCATGCCAATCTGACGACGCAGGAACGGCACCTCACGTTTTTTCAGACGGCTAATATCATGGCCGCTGAACCAGATTTTCCCGGCGCTCGGCCGCTCGATCCCACAGATAAGCTTGAGCAGGGTACTTTTCCCCGCGCCGGAATGGCCGGTCAGGAATGCCATCTCGCCTGGCTGCAGGTGGAATGTCACCCCCTGCAGCGCTTGTCTCCCACCGAGATAGGCCTTGCTGACGTGTTCAAAGCGAATCATTGTTAGTCCTCTCGGGCAAATAGTGCCTCAATAAAGTCGTCCGCTTTAAACGGACGTAAATCCTCAATACGCTCGCCCACACCGATGTAACGGATAGGAATATTGAACTGATCGGCCACGGAGAAGATCACCCCGCCTTTCGCGGTGCCGTCCAGTTTGGTCAGCGTGATCCCGGTCAGCCCTACCGCTTCATGGAACAGCTTCGCCTGGCTGATGGCGTTCTGTCCGGTGCTGGCATCAATGGTCAGCATAATTTCATGCGGTGCCTCTTCGTCCAGCTTCTTCATGACGCGGACGATTTTCTTCAACTCTTCCATCAGGTGCGCTTTGTTCTGCAAACGCCCTGCGGTATCGGCAATCAGCACATCCACGTTACGCGACTTCGCCGCCTGAATAGCGTCAAAGATAACGGAGGCGGAATCCGCACCGGTATGCTGCGCAATCACCGGGATGTTGTTACGCTGGCCCCAGACCTGCAGCTGCTCAACCGCCGCCGCACGGAAGGTATCACCTGCCGCCAGCATTACCGATTTGCCCTGCTGCTCAAACTGTCGCGCCAGCTTGCCGATGGTGGTGGTTTTCCCCACACCGTTCACGCCAACCATCAGAATAACAAATGGCGTTTTGCCTTCAATATTAAGCGGTTCGTCAACTTTTGCGAGGATTTCGCCCATCTCGTCTTTCAGCAGACCGTACAGCGCTTCGGCGTCACGCAGCGCCTTGCGGCTCGCCCCTTCGGTCAGACTGGCGATGATCTTACGGGTTGTTTCCACCCCAACGTCGGCGATCAGCAGTTGCTCTTCCAGCTCTTCAAAGAGATCGTCGTCGATCTTCTTGCCGCGGAACAGACTGATAAATCCGGAACCTAAGTTTTCTTTGGTTTTGAGCAGGCTACGCTTCAGGCGGGCGAAGAAACCTTCTTTGGTGGGTTTTTCCTGCTCCTGAGCAACCTCTTCACCCTGCTCTGGTTGCGCTTCCACCGGCACGACGATAACCGCTTCTTCCGCCGCGTCTGCCGCCAGCGCCTGGGCTTCCAGCTCTTCGTCGGTAAGCGCTGGCTCGTCTTGTGCTTCTTCTTCCACCGCCTCAACAATTTCGACGGTTTCTGCCTCGGCCTGCCACTCCTGCGCTGAAACCTCTTCGGCTTTCACCTCTTCCGGCAGCGGCAACGTTTCATGCTCGATAATCGCCTGCGGCGTATCGATAACGTCTTCTACCACAACGGGTTCTGGCTTCTCGCTTTCCTGAACCTGTTCGGTAACTTCCACCACCTCTTCAGCAAAGGCTTCGGTCTCTTCTTTGCTGTGCGCGTGCTCTTCCGCGTCGACAACGGCGGCAGTTTCTACCGGCGTTTCAGGCTGAGACTGCTCTTCAACGGCTTGTTGTTCTTCGGTTTTCTGCTCTGTTTCTTGCTCTTTTTCACCGAAGCCCAGCCAGGAAAAGAAGCCACGTTTTTTTTGTTTTGCCATCTGCGACTACACTCCTCGCGGCGCTATATACATGGAAGCTAAAAAAATGATGAAATAGTCTAACACTTTACTTAATTGACATCACCGCCCGCAATCGCAGGCCAATTGTTAACAGAGCTTTCCAGAGATGAAGAAACCCAACCGCGCCCCAGCCGGTCAAATTCGTATTATCGGCGGCCAGTGGCGAGGCCGGAAATTACCGGTGCCGGATAGCCCCGGACTACGCCCAACCACGGACCGCGTACGCGAAACGCTGTTTAACTGGCTGGCTCCCTCAATGGTGGATGCCCACTGCCTTGACTGCTTCGCGGGCAGCGGCGCGCTGGGTCTGGAGGCGCTGTCGCGCTATGCCGCCAGCGCCACGCTGCTGGAGATGGAGCGCGGCGTTGCGCAGACGTTGCAGCAAAATCTGGCAACGCTGAAAGCGACCAATGCCAAAGTAGTGAATACCAACACACTGAGCTTCCTCGCGCAAAAGGGCACGCCGCACAACGTGGTGTTTGTCGACCCGCCGTTCCGCAAGGGGCTGCTGGAAGAGACGTTATCCCTGCTGGAAAACAACGGCTGGCTGGCGGATGACGCGTTAATCTACGTCGAAAGCGAAGTCGAAAATGGTTTACCGCCGGTCCCGGTTCACTGGGATCTGCACCGAGAAAAAGTGGCAGGTCAGGTCGCTTATCGTCTGTATCACCGTCAGGCACAAGGAGAATCCAATGCCAGTACTGATTAATGTGGGACGTTTGTTGATGCTGGGCGTCTGGGCATTTCTGCTCCTCAATCTGGTGCACCCGTTCCCGCGCCCGATGAACATCTTTGTGAACGTGGCCTTTATCTTTACCACCTTCATGCACGCCCTGCAGATGGTGATGCTGAAAAACGGCCTGCCAAAAGACGGTCCGCAGATGACCGGCTGGCAGCAGCTGCGCGTGTTTATTTTTGGCGTATTTGAACTGCTGGTGTGGATGAAGAAATTTAAGGCCCAGGCGAAGAAGTAAGGCGCCTCAAGCCTCAGCCTACCCCTCTCCCTGCGGGAGAGGGAACATTACCGATCTGGCGTAAACCCTTCAAACCGCGACCCTTTGTAACTCAGCATCCCTTTTTCTCCCACCGTCAGTTGATGGTACTGCTGCGCCTCCAGACGGTAGGTTATCTCCAGCCCGCCGGTTTCCGGCTTAAAGCTCGCTTCATAGCGCATGGTGGCTCCCGCCGGCGTAACCTGCTGCTGGCGCGAGCGTCGGTCATTGAGGGCTTTCTCGCGTTTATTGCTTACCACCACGCGTTTTTGCATCAACGGCGCGGCATCGTTGTCCGCCTTCTCACGGCGCTGCTGCACGAAACGAAAGGAGGCGGCAATGACGATAATCGCCACCACGATAACGAAAAAAAGCGGCATCTTGCTCATTCAAAAATCCCATCAGATTATACGGAATTCAGGATACCTTGCCTTCCCCGGCATTGCCAAACGCCTGCCCCCATCACTACACTGAAGAAGAAACTGATTATTCAGACTCAACAGTTACAGGGAGTTAATATGCTTTGGTCATTTATCGCTGTCTGTTTTTCCGCATGGCTTTACGTCGATGCATCCTATCGCGGCCCTGCCTGGCAGCGATGGTTGTTTAAACCCGTCACGCTGTTGTTACTCCTGCTGCTTGCCTGGCAAGCGCCCATGTTTAACGCCGTCAGCTATCTGGTTCTTGCCGGTCTGTGTGCGTCCCTGATTGGTGATGCCTTAACCCTGCTGCCGCGACAGCGCCTGCTGTATGCCGTTGGGGCATTTTTCCTGTCGCATCTGCTTTATACCATTTACTTCGCCAGCCAGATGACGCTCTCCTTCTTCTGGCCGCTACCGCTGGTGCTGCTGGTCATTGGCGCGCTGCTGATCGCGGTGATCTGGACGCGTCTGGAAGAGATGCGCTTGCCTGTCTGCACCTTTATCGCCATGACGCTGGTGATGGTATGGCTGGCGGGTGAACTGTGGTTCTTCCGTCCGACGGCACCGGCAATGTCCGCGTTCTTTGGTGCCACGCTGCTGTTACTCGGGAATATCGTCTGGCTGGGCAGCCACTATCGTCGCCGCTTCCGTGCGGATAACGCGATTGCCGCCGCCTGCTACTTTGCCGGTCACTTCCTGATTGTGCGTTCACTGTATATCTAAATAAGCCTTGACTCTGGAGTCGACTCCAGAGTGTATGCTGCGGTTAATGAGAAAATTATCATTACCGGAGACTGCCATGTCGACTCCAGAAACACCTAAAAAAGTTCCACAATTCTCGGCACTTAAGCTCAGCCCCGTTCCCGCGAAGGACGACTGCTGCTGCGACGGCGCATGCGAAACGCAAAACACGCTGCCGCTCCCGGAAAGCGCAAACCGCTACAGCTGGGTGGTCAACGGTATGGACTGCGCGGCCTGCGCCCGTAAAGTCGAAAACGCGGTAAAACAGGTCCCCGGCGTCAGCCACGTCCAGGTGCTCTTCGCCACCGAGAAGCTGCTGGTCAGCGCCGATAATGACATCAGCACGCTGGTTGAAGCCGCCGTCAGTAAGGCCGGTTACAGCCTGCGCAGCGAAACCGCACCTGTCGAAAAGACGTCAGCCCTGCGAGAAAACCTGCCCATTATCACCCTTATCATCATGATGGCCCTGAGCTGGGGTCTGGAGCAATTTAACCACCCGTTCGGTAACCTGGCGTTCATCGCCACGACGCTTGTCGGACTGTTCCCGATTGCCCGTCAGGCCGTGCGGCTGATGAAAAGCGGAAGCTGGTTCGCCATCGAAACGCTGATGAGCGTGGCAGCGATCGGCGCGTTGTTTATTGGCGCGACGGCGGAAGCGGCCATGGTGCTGTTGCTGTTCTTAATTGGCGAGCGCCTTGAGGGCTGGGCGGCGAGTCGGGCACGGAAAGGGGTCAGCGCGCTGATGGCGCTGAAACCGGAAACCGCAACGCGGGTGACGGGCAGCGAACGCCAGACGGTGGCAATTAACACGCTGCGCCCGGGTGATGTGATTGAGGTCGCCGCCGGCGGGCGTCTGCCTGCGGACGGTGAATTGCTTACCGCCACGGCGAGTTTCGATGAAAGTGCCCTCACCGGCGAGTCGATTCCGGTTGAACGCTCAGCGGGCGAGAAAGTGCCTGCAGGCGCCACCAGCGTCGATCGTCTGGTGCAACTCACGGTCCTCTCCGGACCGGGTGAGAGCGCCATCGACCGCATTCTGAAGCTGATTGAAGAGGCCGAGGAGCGTCGCGCCCCCGTTGAGCGCTTTATCGATCGCTTCAGCCGGATCTACACCCCCGCCATCATGCTGGTCGCCCTGCTGGTGACAATTATTCCACCGTTATTCCTGGGCGCAGCCTGGGAGGGCTGGGTTTATAAAGGTCTGACGTTGCTGCTGATTGGTTGCCCGTGCGCGCTGGTGATCTCCACGCCGGCGGCCATTACCTCCGGCCTGGCGGCCGCGGCGCGTCGTGGAGCGCTGATTAAAGGCGGTGCGGCGCTGGAGCAGCTGAGCCAGGTGCAACATATCGCCTTCGATAAAACCGGTACGCTGACGGTGGGTAAACCGCAGGTCACGGGCATTTATCCTCAGGGGGGTAGTGAAAATACGCTGCTCACCCTGGCCGCTGCCGTCGAACAAGGCTCCACCCACCCGCTGGCACAGGCAATAGTCCGCGAAGCGCAGTCGCGTGGGCTGGACATCCCTGCCGCCACCGCACAGCGGGCGCTGGTCGGGTCCGGAATTGAAGCCGACGTTGAAGGGAATAACGTCCTGATCGTTGCCGCGAATACGTTTCCGGCGGACGGGCTGAGCCAGCCAGTCCAGGCGCTGGAACAGGCCGGGCAAACCGTGGTGATGGTGGTGCAAAACGGCGTGGCGATAGGGATGCTGGCACTGCGTGACACGCTGCGTGACGATGCAAAAGACGCCGTCGCCGCGCTGCATCAACTGGGCGTGCAGGGGGTGATCCTCACCGGGGATAACCCGCGAGCCGCGGCAGCGATTGCCGGTGAGCTGGGGCTGGCGTTTAAAGCCGGGTTATTGCCTGCGGATAAAGTGCGCGCCGTAACGGAACTGAACAACCATGCACCACTGGCAATGGTGGGTGACGGAATCAACGATGCCCCGGCGATGAAAGCCGCCACCATTGGCATTGCAATGGGCAGCGGCACCGACGTGGCGCTGGAAACCGCCGACGCGGCACTCACCCACAACCGCCTGACCGGGCTGGCGCAGATGATTGCTCTGGCGCGCGCCACGCGGGCCAATATCCGTCAGAACATCGGGATTGCGCTGGGTCTGAAGGGAATTTTCCTGGTCACCACGCTGCTCGGTATAACCGGCCTGTGGCTGGCGGTGCTGGCGGATACCGGCGCGACGGTACTGGTGACGGCGAACGCGCTCCGCTTATTACGTCGACAATAACACGAGATGCCCTCTCCCACCGGGAGAGGGCGGAAAACGGCGTCACTGCATCCCTAACACGCGCGGCAGCCACAGCGAGATGGCCGGGATGTACGTCACCATCGCCAGCACCACCAGCAGCATGCCGTAAAACGGCAGCATGGCGCGAACCACATGCTCGATTTTCTGTTTACTTACCGCGCTCGCCACAAACAGCACCGAACCGACCGGCGGCGTAATCAGCCCGATCCCCAGGTTCACCATCATGATCATCCCAAAATGCACCGGATCGATGCCCAGCGAATTGGTCACCGGCAACAGCACTGGCGTCAGGATCAGAATGATCGGTGCCATGTCCATTAACGTGCCGATCAGCAGCAGCATGATGTTGAGATACATCAGGATCACGTACTTGTTATCGGAGAGCGAGGTGAAGAACTCGGTGATACGGCTCGGGAGCTGCATGTAGGTCATCACCGCGCCAAACGCCGCCGCAAAGCCAATCAGTATCATCACGATGGTGACGGTTTTCACCGTCCTGCACATCAGCTTCGGCAGCTCGTTCCACTTGTAGTCGCGGTAGATAAACATGGTGACAAAGAACGCCCACAGACAGGCCACGGCAGCGGATTCCGTTGCGGTAAATATCCCGGACAGTATCCCGCCGAGAATAATCACCACGGTCATCAGCCCCCACAGCGCGTCCAGCGTGATTTTCAGCGCCTGCTTAAAGGGAATTTTTTCCCCTTTCGGGTAGCCACGTTTGCGGGCAAAGCCCAGACACATTGCCATCAGGCTTACGCCGAGCAGCAGCCCTGGCAGCACCCCCGCGATAAACAGCGTCGCGATAGAGACCGTTCCGCCTGCCGCGAGGGAATAAATTACCGAGTTGTGGCTGGGCGGGATCAAAATCGCCTGTACCGATCCGCTGGCGGTCACCGCCGCCGCATAATCGCGTGGATAGCCCTTCTTCTCCATCTCCGGGATCATTACGCTGCCAATGGAGGCCGTATCCGCCACCGACGAGCCGGAAATCGCGCCGAAGAACGTGGAGGCCACAATATTCACCAGCGACAGCCCACCGCGAATAAAGCCAACAAACACGTAGGCGAAATTGACCAGCCGTCGGGCAATCCCCCCTTCCGCCATAATCGCACCCGCGAGAATAAAGAAGGGGATCGCCAGCAGCGTGAATTTATTCACCCCGCTGGTTATCTGAATCATCAGCGCCTCGAGAGGTAAATCTATCCACAACGCGCCCGCGACGGCGCTTAGCCCGACGGCAAAGGCCACCGGCATCCCCAGCGCCAGCAAAATGGCGAGGGTGAATAACAAAACGAATGCATCCATTGTTCACCCCTTAACTGTGATTGCCGATCAGCACGACGGGACGGTTTTCCTGCGAGCCAAACAGCAGGCGCTCAATCACAAACAGGATCAGAACGGCAGAGCCCACCGGCAGCGGCAGATAGCTCTCGCCGGAGGTCAGGACCGGAAATTCGGCGACCGGTTGCTCCCAGAGTTCGACGCACAGCCAGTAGCTGTACCAGAACATCAGGCCAGCGATCAGCAGCATCAGCAGATCAACGGCCCGTGCGCAGACGGTTTTTAACGACCCGGGCAGCCGGTCGGTGAGCATATTCACCGCAATGTGCGAACCGGCACGGTAGCTGACCGCCGCGCCGATAAAGGTGAAGGTCACCATGCAGATGATGGCAACCGGCTCCGGCCAGGATTCACCGCGGTTAAGCACATAGCGCGAAAAGATGCCGATGGGGATCACAATCGTCATCACCATCAGTGAGATGCCCGCCACGGCCATCGCCAGCAGGTAGAGACGGTCCATCCACTTCAGATAGAGTTCGGACATACGTACTCCGGTTACTTGACGTCAGCGATGGCTTTCATCAGATCCTGATGCTTTTCGCCATACTGGGCGCGCACCGGCTCTGTGGCTTTGATAAATACCGTTTTGTCGATCTCGTGGAACTGCACCCCGCCAGCCTTCATTTTTTCCAGCGCCTGGGCGTTATAGGCTTCCCACAACTTACGTTGTTCAAACTGGGCTTCACGGGCCAGGGTCAGGATCTTTTTCTGCTCGTCGGCGCTGAGTTTGTCCCACTTCACTTTTGAGTAGAGCAGCATTTCCGGGGTGATAAAGTGGCCGCTGAGGGTGTAGTTTTTGGCGACCGGCATATAGTTATGCGCGACATAGGTCGGTGGATTATTCTCCGCGCCGTCAATCACGCCAGTTTGCATCCCGCTGTAAACTTCGCTCACCCCCATTGCCACCGCGTTAGCACCCATATCTTTCAGCGTCGCCAGCGCCACCGGACTGCCCTGTACGCGGATTTTCTTCCCTTTCAGATCGTCGGGTTTAACAATCGGATCTTTGGTGATCAGGTTGCGGGTGCCGGAGTCCATCCAGCCGAGGAACACCAGTCGTGATTTCGGGTTGGCGGTCAGCTTATCGCCAATTTGCTTGCCGATATCCCCGTCGATCACTTTGTGCATGTGGTCTTCATCGCGGAAAACGTAGGGCAGCGTGAAGACTTCGATATCGGGCAGGATGGCCGCCACCGGCGCCATCGAGACGCGGATCATATCGATCGCCCCCATCTGCGCCTGCTCAATCATCTGTTTTTCATCCCCCAGCACGCCGCCGGGGAAAACCTTAATCTCCAGCTTGCCATCGGTTTGTTGTTTGAGTTTTTCACCCATTTGCTGAACCGCCACCACGTTCGGGTAGCCTTCAGGGTGCACATCGGCGGCTTTGATGGTTTGCGCAGCGACAGAGCAGGCAAAAGCGGAGAGGCACAGGGCGGCCAGTAACGGCTTGAGGGTCGTTTTCATCGGGTCAACTCCAGGGTAGTGAGATAAGCGTTAAAACAGTGTTTTATTTTTGTACGCTTAAAAACTAGACTACGGCCGGAAAAGCGGAGGTGAAGCGCCTCACAAAAGCGTGAAATTTTGAAACGATGGTTTAGAAAGGTTTTCTCCCTCTCCCGGTGGGAGAGGGTCGGGGTGAGGCCATCAGGCCGCATTTACCCCTTACGGATCACATACCGGTACGGCAGCGTTTCGGTCTGCTGTGCCACCAGCTCATGTTCCATAAAGGTACAAAAACCGGGAATGTCGCGGGTGGTGGCGGGGTCGTCGGCGATGATCAACAGCGTCTCACCGGTCTGCATGTTGCGCACGGTTTTACGTACCATCATTACCGGCTCCGGGCAGCGAAGGCCCTGAGCATCAAGGGTGTGGTCTGGGCTGGAAAACAGATCGGTCATGTTCTTCTCGGTCAGGTAAAAACGGCTGTAGTTTACGCCCCATCGTCGGCAATGCAACCAGGTTAACGATTGCGTAAAAACTAACCATTGCAATGTCCGGCCAAAGCAGTATCATGCTGCGGTTTTTATTGGGTTCCCTCACCCCAACGTATAAAAAGGTTACAACATGATGCAGTTTTCAGATTCGCAGCGCGTTAAAGCGTTGTTCTGGCTTTCGCTTTTTCATTTGCTGGTGATTACCTCCAGCAACTATCTGGTGCAACTCCCGATCTCCATCTTTGGTTTTCATACCACGTGGGGCGCGTTCAGTTTCCCGTTTATTTTTCTCGCCACTGATTTGACCGTGCGTATTTTCGGCGCACCGCTGGCTCGCCGCATTATTTTTGCGGTCATGCTGCCGGCGCTGTTCATTTCGTACGTGATCTCTTCCCTGTTTTATATGGGAAGCTGGCAGGGGTTCGAGGCGTTAACGCACTTCAACCTGTTTGTCGCCCGTATCGCCTCCGCCAGCTTTATGGCCTACGCGCTGGGGCAGATCCTCGACGTTCACGTGTTTAACCGCCTGCGTCAAAATCATCGCTGGTGGATGGCACCCACGGCGTCCACGCTGTTCGGCAACGTCAGCGACACGCTGGCCTTCTTCTTTATCGCATTCTGGCGTAGCCCGGATGCATTTATGGCCCAGCACTGGATGGAAATCGCCCTTGTGGACTACTGCTTCAAGGTGCTTATCAGCATTGTGTTCTTCCTGCCGATGTACGGCGTCCTGCTGAATATGCTGCTGAAAAGACTCGCAGATAAATCTGAAATCACAGCATTGCAGGCTGGTTAAGGGTTCGCTTTATCAGTTGTGATAAGATGAGCCAATCAGCCGTTATGGCCGTTTATCGAAAGGAAGAAGTTAATGCGCAATCTGGTTAAATATGTCGGGATTGGCCTGCTGGTTGTGGGCCTTGCAGCCTGTGATAACAGCGACACGAAAACGCCTGCTCAGGGCGCGTCTGCAGAGAGCAACGCCACCGGTCAGCCGGTGAGTCTGCTGGACGGTAAACTCAGTTTCTCTCTGCCGGCAGATATGACTGACCAGAGCGGCAAGCTGGGTACCCAGGCGAACAATATGCACGTTTACTCCGATGCAACCGGGCAGAAAGCCGTCATTGTGATTGTGGGCGACGACACCAGCGAAGACCTGGCCGTCATGACCAAACGTCTGGAAGATCAGCAGCGCAGCCGCGATCCGCAGCTGCAGGTCGTGACCAATAAATCTATCGAACTGAAAGGCCATACGCTGCAACAGCTGGACAGCATCATTTCAGCAAAAGGCCAGACCGCTTACTCTTCCGTGGTGCTTGGCAAGGTCGATAATAAACTGCTGACCCTGCAGATCACCCTGCCGGCGGAAAATCAGCAGAAAGCGCAGACGGCTGCTGAAAACATCATTAACACCATCGTGATCCAGTAATTCTTCACGATGATGACGTGGCCTCCGGTGCCTGCACCGGGGGCCATTTTTTTAGCCGCCATGTCAGCATCAATGCGATAACCACGAGACCTGCCGCGGCAAGATAGATTACCGGAACCCCTGCCCACGCCATCACCAGCCCCGCCAGCGGCCCGGTAATGCCCAGCGACATGTCCATAAACACCGTGTAGGTCGCCAGCGCCGCCCCCTGGTTCTGCTGCGGCACGGCTTTTACCGCGACCACGCCGAGTGCCGGGAAGACCAGCGAAAAGCCAGCGCCGGCGAGGAAAACGCCCATTTTCGCCATCCACGGTGCGGTGGCAATCCCGGTCAACACCAGCCCGACAATCTCTACCGCAAAGCAGATCAACGCCACATTCAGTCCCCCCAGACGGTTGATACCGTTCGGGAAGAGCAAACGCGCGCCGACAAACGCACAGCTAAACAGCGTCAGGGCAAAGGCTGCGCCGTCCCAGCCTTTGGCGTCATAGAAGAGAGTGATGAACGTGGCGATCACGCCGAAGCCGGTGGTTGCCAGCGCCAGCGCCATACCATAAGGCCAGACGCGCCCCAGCACCGCCCTGAACGGCAGTGGCTTGCCTTTGCTGGCCTTCACCTTCGGGCGCGGCAGGGCAAACAGAATCGCGAGCAGCGCGACGACCATAATGGTGATAGCCAGCCCGGATAGCCCGCCATAGGCATAACAGATCACCCCCAGCGGTGCGCCCAGCGCCATCGCGCCGTAGGTGACGATACCGTTCCAGGAGATCACCCGGCCAATATGGGACGCGCCCACCACACCCACGCCCCACAGCGTCGAACCGGTACCCGCCAGACTTTGTCCAATACCCAGAATCACACGCCCCAGACAGAGCAGCGCCAGGCTGACCAGCGGCCAGTGGCTGGTGGTGGCGGCCAGCAGGTAGCCCAGACCACTCAGAAAACAGCCGCAGAGCCCCACAATGACGATGCGCTTTGGCCCAAACAGATCCGCATAGCGCCCGGCATGCGGGCGGCTCAGGAGCGTGGCGAAATACTGCAGGCTGATGACCAGCCCCGCCCAGAATGCGCTAAAACCCATGACGTCATGGACATAGCCCGGCAACACCGCCAGCGGCAGGCCAATCGTCAGATAACTGGCGAAGTTAAAAATCACAACGGAAACAATGCGCAGATTGAGGCGCAATCCGCTCAGCGCCGGTTCGGCGGCATGCTCTGGCATGGGGTTTAACCTGAATTTTTACAACAGTGTTTCACTATTACCACGGCAGGATAAGAAAATCAGCACTGACTTTCAGATTATCGGCTCCAGACGAAGCGGCCACCGGGCACTACACTTAACGGGCTATCACATTAAGGAACCCGCATGATACCGAACCAGTCCGACAAAGCAGGACTTCACATCTTATTAAAACTCGCCTGCCTGGTGGTTATCCTTGCAGGTATCCATGCTGCCGCAGACATCATTGTCCAGCTCCTGCTGGCGCTCTTTTTTGCCATTGTGCTTAATCCGCTGGTGACCTGGTTTTTGCGCCGGGGCATCAGCCGTCCGGTGGCCATTACTATCGTGGTCATCGTGATGATGATTGCCCTGACGGCGCTTTTCGGCGTGCTCGCGGCGTCGCTCAGTGAATTCTCCACCATGCTCCCGCAGTACAACAAAGAGCTGACGCGTAAGATCGTTTCGCTTCAGGAGATGATGCCTTTTCTTAACCTGCATATCTCACCCGAGCGGATGTTACGCCGCATGGATTCAGAGAAGGTCATGACCTACGCCACCACCCTGATGACCGGCCTTTCCGGCGCGATGGCCAGCATCCTGCTGCTGGTGATGACGGTGGTGTTTATGTTGTTCGAGGTCCGCCATGTTCCTTATAAGCTGCGCTTTGCGCTGAATAACCCACAAATTCATATTGCGGGTTTACACCGCGCCCTGAAGGGCGTGTCCAAATATCTGGCCCTGAAAACGCTGTTAAGCGTCTGGACCGGGGTGATTGTCTGGCTGGGACTGATGCTGATGGGCGTGCAGTTCGCGCTGATGTGGGGCGTACTGGCGTTTCTGCTGAACTACGTACCCAACATCGGCGCGGTGCTTTCCGCTGTGCCGCCGATGATTCAGGCGTTTCTGTTCAATGGCTTTTACGAATGCATGCTGGTGGGGGCGCTGTTCCTGGTCGTGCATATGGTACTGGGCAATATCCTTGAGCCGCGCATGATGGGCCACCGTCTCGGAATGTCGACGCTGGTGGTGTTCTTGTCGTTGCTGATCTGGGGATGGCTGCTGGGACCGGTCGGGATGTTACTGTCAGTCCCGCTGACCAGCGTGTGTAAGATCTGGATGGAAACCACCAAAGGTGGCAGCAAACTGGCGATCCTGTTGGGTCCCGGGCGACCGAAAAGCCGCCTGCCGGGATAACGGGTCCCACAGCGCGTAACTGTGCAACACACCGAAAATTACCGCGACGCTCACCGCGCGGTAATTTTCATTTTCGTTAAGGAGGATTTCGCGTTATTTATCTTGCCCTAATAAATGAATCGTCATGCAAATATTTATTTAACGCAAATTACACGGCATATAATTCTCACCCTTTATTTTCAATGTATTACACCTCCCCTCACGTAAAATAAATACCCACGTTTATATCGACAAAAATTATCTTCATTAGCGATAATACTCCGCCAAAATATAATTTTTTAAAATTACTGATTTAAATTGTTATTATTGATACGGAGTTGTTGATGAAAAAGATCATTAAATGGTTTGCTGCTGTTGCTGTCGTCGGCGCACTGGCCGGTTGCGCGCGTACCGCCCCAATCGATCAGGTTCACGCTACTGTCAGTACGGGCCACACCGCTGAGCAGGTGAAAACCGCCATTCTGAAAGCAGGCCAGAAGCGCGACTGGATCATGAGCGAAGCGGGCCCGGGCGTAATTAAAGGCCGTCTGCAGGCACGCGACCATTCGGTCGAAATCCGTATTCCTTATTCTGCGACAAGCTATTCAATTAATTACGAAAGCAGTATGAACCTGAAAGCCGCCGACGGTAAAATCCACAAGAACTATAACCGCTGGGTTCATAACCTCGACCACGATATTCAGATGAACCTCTCTGCAGGCGCCGCGCTGTAATATTTTCCTCATGTCGGGCCGACATGGCCCGATAACGTTTTTCTCGGCCTCATAAGGTTACGCACGCATGTACGAAAAGGACACCCTCAACGCGCTGGACGCCATTACCGAAGCGCAACGCATCGCTTTTGCGCCGATGCTGTTTCAGACCGCGCGTTGTCTGCGTAATTCGGGCGTGCTTTCCTGGCTGGATAAAAAAGGGAAAACAGGGGCAAGTCTCGAGGAAATAACCGAAAACAGTACCCTGAGCAGTTATAGCGTAAGCGTATTGCTGGATATGGGATTAAGCGGACGGATCGTTACCTGTAAAGAAGGGCGCTATTTCCTGGCAAAGGTGGGCCATTTCTTATTGCATGACACCATGACTCGCGTGAATATGGATTTCACGCAGGATGTTTGTTACCAGGGATTATTCCATCTGGCCGATGCCCTGCAGGAAGAAAAACCGGCGGGATTATCCGTGTTTGGCAACTGGCCAACCATCTATCCGGCATTATCACAATTACCCGCGCAGGCAAAAGAGAGCTGGTTCGCTTTTGATCATTACTATTCTGATGCCGCTTTCGACGCGGCGCTGCCATATATATTCGCAAGCTCGCCGACAAAATTGTACGATGTGGGCGGAAATACGGGTAAATGGGCGTTACGCTGCTGCCGCTATGACGACAATGTTGCCGTGACGATCCTTGACCTGCCACAGCAGATAACGCTGGCGCAGGAAAACATCGAAAAAGCAGGTTTATCTCATCGCATTGGCTTCCATGCTGTCGATATGCTTAGTCATGCGACATTGCCGGGTGAAGCCGATATCTGGTGGATGAGCCAGTTCCTGGATTGTTTCTCTCCGGACCAGATTGTCGCCATGTTGACTCGCGTTGCACAGGTTATGAAGCCCGGCGCGCGACTGTGCATCATGGAACTGTTCTGGGATGCCCAAAAATTTGAAGCCGCCTCATTCAGCCTGAATGCTACCTCGCTTTATTTCACCTGTATGGCGAACGGCAACAGCCGGTTTTACAGTGTAGAGAAATTTTATCACTACCTGGAGCGGGCCGGTTTCCACGTAGAACAGCGGCTGGACAACCTTGGGGTAGGTCATACCCTATTGATTTGTCAAAAAATTGAACAATAGAGCAGTTGAACTGCCCGGCAGGCTTGCCTGTCTTTTAATGATGGTTTTCCGCGGACGCGCGTAGATGAAATTTTCACTGAACATAATTGACTGGCAGGCAAGAGCGCCAGGCCTGAGTGATGCCGCAGAGTGGCAGGCGTGGTCACGCCAGCACCTTACCCTCGACCCGGCTGCGCCGCTGCCTAAGCTTACCGAACTGCCGATGATGACCGCGCGCCGCCTCAACTCGGGCAGTAAGCTGGCGGTAGACCTCGGACTCACCCTGCTTCGCCGCCACGCGATTGATGCCGTTGTCTATTCCAGCCGTCATGGCGAACTGGAGCGTAATTTCCGCATCCTGCACTCCCTGGCGACCGGTCAGGCCGTCTCGCCGACAGACTTTGCCATGTCCGTGCACAATTCGGCGGTGGGCAACCTGACGATCGCTGCGCGACACCCCATCGTCTCGTCTTCTGTTTCTGCCGGGCTGGACACCTTCCAGCAGGCATTATGTGAAGTGTTAAGCCTGCTTCAGGCGGGCTATTCCCGCGTCTTGCTGGTCGATTTTGACGGCGCCCTGCCCGATTTTTATCATCCGGGTTTACCGCCGCAGATGCCCACCTGGCCCTACGCGCTGGCCCTGGTGATTGAAGCCGGGAGCACACTGCAGTGCGAAACCCGCAGCGGCAGCACGGGTGAAGAACCTCCCCTGCCGCAGAGCCTGATGTTCCTGCAACATTACCTCCGCGATGAACGGCAGTTTGTGGTTTCAGGCGAACGTCTGCTGTGGCAATGGACACGCGAATGAGCCGCCTGACTGCCCGTATCAACTGGTTATGGCGTCTGATGATGACCGGCTTCTGCTTCGTGCTGTTTGGCACGGGCGGGCTGCTGCTGTCGCTGGTGTGGTTCAACCTGCTGTTGCTGGTTCAGCGCGACCGCGCCAGACGCCGTCGCCTGGCGCGTCGCAGTATCGCGGCCAGCTTCCGCTTTTTCTTACATGTCGCCCGTGGCACCGGGGTACTGGACTATCGCATTCACAATCTTGACGCCCTTCGCGGGGATCGCGGTTGTCTGGTGGTGGCCAATCACCCGACGCTGATTGATTACGTGATCCTGGCGTCAGTCATGCCCGAAACCGACTGTCTGGTGAAAAGTGCGTTGCTCCGCAACCCCTTTGTCAGCGGCGTCATTCGCGCAGCGGATTACCTGATTAACAGCGAAGCGGAAACGCTCCTCAGTGCAAGCCAGCAGCGTCTGGCCCAGGGCGACACGCTGTTAATTTTCCCGGAAGGCACACGAACCCGGTCGGGAGAGGCAATCTCCCTCCAGCGCGGCGCGGCAAATATTGCCGTGCGCTGCCACAGCGACCTGCGCATCGTGGTGATCCACTGCAGCGAACCTCTGCTGGATAAAAAAAGTCATTGGTACGACGTACCGCCCGTAAAACCTGTTTTCACCGTAGATGTTCGCGATCGCGTGAATATCGACGCTTTTTACGATGCAAAGACACAAGAACCGGCACTGGCGGCAAGGCAGTTAAACCGGCATCTGCAGCATCGATTAACATCAGGCCTTCAATCTTTGTCAGGAATTAATGATGCAAGCGCTTCATCTTGAAATTAAAAATCTCATCATCACCACGCTGAATCTGGACGAGCTTACCGCGGAGGATATCGATACCGATGCTGCGCTGTTTGGTGATGGACTGGGTCTCGACTCTATCGACGCCCTCGAACTTGGCCTGGCCGTGAAAAACCAGTATGGCGTGGTGCTGTCTGCCGAAAGCGAAGAGATGCGTCAGCACTTCTTTTCCGTCGCCACGCTGGCTTCTTTTATCAACGCTCAACGCGCCTGAGATGTGATCCGTTATGACTGAACAAGAAACCATTTATCAGGAAGTCTGCGAACTCCTGGCTACGCTGTTTGAACTCGACCCACAGGAAATCACGCCTGAGGCTCGCCTGTACGAAGATCTGGATCTGGACAGTATCGATGCAGTGGACATGATTGTTCACCTGCAGAAGAAAACGGGGACGAAAATCAAACCGGAAACCTTCAAATCTGTCCGTACCGTGCAGGATGTGGTTGACGCTGTCGCTCAGCTTTTGCGCGACGAGTAAACCACCGTGCCTGGAGGACGAGCGTTTCCGGCGATCCCACTCCTGACGGGAGTCGTGTTGCTGGCGTGGCCATTCCTGATTGGATTGGGGCTGACGCACAACGGTCTGCACTGGCTGTTGCCGCTGATGGCCCTGGTGCTGGTGCTGCGTCTGCATCAGGCGCGGCGAAACGCAGGCCCGATGCGGTATGTGGTGCAGTGCATTGCGCTGGCAGGCCTGGCGCTCTGCGCGGCGAGCTATCTGCTGAAAGCGCATCAGTGGCTGCTGCTCTATCCGGTGGTGGTTAATCTCGTGATGCTGGCCGTGTTTGGCGGCTCACTGTGGACAACCATGCCGCTGGTTGAACGGCTGGCACGTCTGCGTGAACCGAATTTGCCTCCGGCGGGTGTGCGATATACCCGTAAGGTGACGCTGGTGTGGTGCGGGTTTTTCCTCGGTAACGGTGCGATAGCCCTGTTTACCGTGCTACACGGCGATATGCATGTCTGGACAGTGTGGAACGGTATGGTGGCTTATTTTCTGATGGGCACGCTGATGGCGACAGAGTGGCTGGTGCGTCAACGGGTGATGAAAAAAGAGAAGTTCGATGAATAACCCCCTCCCGCTGGGCCAGTGGTTAAATGCTCCACGCCCTGACGACACGCCGATCGCCTGGCTTGACGATCGCACCTGGACGCTGGGTGAGTTGCGCCACGATGTCACCTTGCTGGTAGA
Source organism: Enterobacter sp. WPR_3_1 (assembly GCF_003635055.1). Taxonomy (NCBI): domain Bacteria; kingdom Pseudomonadati; phylum Pseudomonadota; class Gammaproteobacteria; order Enterobacterales; family Enterobacteriaceae; genus Enterobacter; species Enterobacter sp. WPR_3_1. The sequence goes on from NZ_RBXU01000016.1 coordinate 135,157, forward strand.
AGCATTGCGACAGCAGGAAGGTGAACGCTGGGCGCTGTGCTTTGAAAACAGCTACCTGTTTATTGTTGCGCTGCTGGCCTCACTGCATGCCGGTAAAACCCCGGTCATTCCAGGCCATAGCCGGGTCTCTCTGCTCGACGAACAGCAGTCGCTGTTTAGCGGTGTCCTGAGCGATCAGACGCTGGATATTCAGGGAAAGGTCATTGTGGTGACCTCCTCCCCTCAGAGCGCGCGCCAATGGGCACCGTTGCCCGTCATTGACGACGCGCGCTTTGTTGAACTCTTTACCTCGGGCTCCACGGGCACCCCACGCCGGGTCATTAAGCACATCACCAGCCTGGACCGTGAAGCATGCCTGCTGGCGAACCGTTTTGGCGAACGCCTGGCGGGCTGCAGCATTGTGGCCTCGGTCGTACCACAACATCTCTATGGCCTGACGTTCCGCATCATGTTGCCAATGGCGATGGGGTTTCCGCTGCACGCCGCCATGCTTTATTACGCTGAGCAGCTGGCGGCACTCCCTCACGACAGGCAGTACCTTTTTATCAGCAGTCCGGCGTTCCTGAAACGGCTGGATACCGAGCTGACTGCCCCTCCCGTCGTGATGCTGATCTCCGCTGGGGGAATGCTGCCCTGGTGCGATGTCACGGAGACCCATGGCTGGCTTAACGTCTGGCCGGATGAAATCTATGGCAGCACCGAAACCGGGATCCTCGCCTGGCGGCACCGTCAGGCGGACAGCGTACCCTGGTTCGCCTTCCCCGGTGTGGTGTTCCAGAGTGAAGGGGAAATCTGCCGCGTGACCTCCCCGCTCATTCACGAAGCCGCAGGGTTACAGCTGGACGATATCCTGCACTTCGACAGTAACGGTTTTTTTAGCATTGCCGGACGTCGTGGTCGGGTGGTCAAAATCGAAGAAAAGCGTATCTCACTGAACGAGATTGAACGTCGCCTGCTGGAGCTTGAGGGCATATGTGAAGCCGCAGCATTACCGGTTACCCGCGGAGGTCGTCAGGGTATAGGTGTCCTGCTGGTTCTGGATGAGAAGACCCGTCAGCGCTGGCATCAGCAGGGCAAAAAAACGCAGGAACTGGCCTGGCGCCGCGCCCTGCGGCCCTGGCTTGAGCCGGTCGCCGTCCCCCGCTACTGGCGCATTATCGATGAGATGCCGGTAAACAGTATGAACAAGCGTGTCTATGCGCAGTTACAGGAGTTGTTTCATGAAAATTCATGAAATCGAACGCCACCAGGCACAGCCGCAGCACCTGGAAATCGTTTTGCATCTTGACCCCTCCCTGTTCTGGTTCCAGGGGCATTTTGCCGTACAGCCGTTGCTGCCAGGTGTGGCACAGATTGACTGGGTCATGCACTACGCCACCACGCTGCTGGCACCGGGTTACCGTTTTCACAGCATCCAAAATGTGAAATTCCAGGCCCCTCTGCTGCCAGATACCACGGTCACGCTGGTCCTTAACTGGCATGCTGAACGTCAGATACTGACCTTCAGCTACCAGCGCCATGCCGGTGACGATCGCCATACTGCCAGCAGCGGGAAGATTCGCCTGTGTCAGTAACCTTCCGCCCCTGCGTGCTGATCCCGTGCTACAACCATGGCGCGATGATGGCAAAGGTACTGTCGCGGCTGGCGCCGTTCGGCTTGCCCTGCCTGGTGGTCGATGACGGAAGTGACGAGCAGACGCGCCGTATTCTGGAGCGTCTGGCCGCCGGGCAGCCCCAGGTTACGCTGGTACGTCTGGCGCAAAACGCAGGTAAAGGTGCCGCGGTCATTAAGGGGCTGGAAGAGTCTGCCCGCGCGGGCTATACCCACGCCGTACAGGTGGATGCCGACGGCCAGCATGCTATTGAGGATATCCCCAAAATGCTGGCTCTGGCTGAGCGTCACCCGGAGGCGCTGATTTCTGGCCAGCCCATTTACGATGATTCCATTCCGCGCTCCCGCCTCTACGGTCGCTGGATAACGCACGTCTGGGTATGGATTGAAACCCTGTCCCTGCAACTTAAAGACAGCATGTGCGGTTTTCGGGTCTACCCGGTCTCGCCCACGCTGCAGCTGGCCGCACGCGTATCGCTTGGTAAACGTATGGACTTTGACACCGAAGTGATGGTCCGTCTCTACTGGCAGGGCAATACCAGCTATTTTCTGCCGACCCGCGTTACCTATCCGCCGGACGGGTTATCCCATTTCGACGCGCTCAAAGACAACGTGCGGATCTCGCTGATGCATACCCGGCTGTTCTTCGGCATGCTGCCCCGCATTCCCGCCCTGCTGTTTCGTCGTCGCCGCCAGCACTGGGCGCAGCAGGACGAGGTGAAGGGCCTGTGGGGAATGCGCCTGATGCTGCGCGTCTGGCAGCTGTTTGGCCGCCGGGCCTTTACCGTGCTGCTGTGGCCGGTTATCGGGGTGTACTGGCTTACGGCCCGACCGGCGCGACAGGCTTCACAGCAGTGGACAGCACGAGTGAAGCAGGTGCTGACGCAGCGGAACATGCCTGTTCCGCCACGCCTTAACAGCTTTTTCCATTTTATGCGCTTCGGTAACGCCATGCTGGATAAAGTCGCCAGCTGGCGCGGCGAACTGAAGTTTCATCGTGACGTGGTCTTTGCTCCCGGTGCGTATGACGTGCTGGATGCTGACGCATCGCAAGGCAAACTGCTGCTCGCGTCGCATCTTGGCGATGTGGAAGCCTGCCGGGCACTGGCTCAGCTGGAAGGCAGCAAAGTCATCAACGCGCTGGTCTTTAGCGATAACGCGCAGCGCTTTAAACAGATCATGACCGAGATGGCCCCCCAGGCGGGGGTTAACCTGATGCCCGTGACGGACATTGGCCCGGATACTGCTATCGCCATCAAAGAGAAGCTTGAGCGCGGTGAGTGGGTTGCCATTGTGGGCGATCGCATAGCGGTCACGCCACAGCGCGGTGGCGACTGGCGGGTGATCTGGAGTTCATTTATGGGACAGCCCGCCCCGTTCCCGCAAGGGCCGTTTATTCTCGCCTCCATTCTGCGCTGCCCGGTGGTGCTGATTTACGCCCTGCGTCAGCAGGGTGCGCTCACGATACACTGCGAACCGTTTGCCGACCCGCTGCTTCTGCCACGCGGGGAGCGCCAGCAGGCGCTGCAACAGGCCGTCGATCGCTATGCACAGCGGCTTGAGCATTACGCCTTAATGTCACCGCTCGACTGGTTTAATTTTTTCGATTTCTGGCACCTGCCGGATGCCAAAGAGAAGGAGTAAAGGGTGCTGACCGATCCCCGCTTTACGACCGAAGTAGAAATCACCGTTCCGTTCCACGATGTCGATATGATGGGCGTGGTCTGGCACGGCAACTATTTCCGCTACTTTGAGATTGCCCGCGAGGCGCTGCTCAACCAGTTTAACTACGGTTATCGCCAGATGAAGGCGTCAGGCTATGTCTGGCCGGTAGTCGATACCCGGGTGAAATACCGCGATGCGGTGACCTTTGAGCAGCGCATCCGTGTACGCGCGCACATCGAAGAGTATGAAAACCGTCTGCGCATCGCCTATCAAATTTTCGACGCGCAAACCGGTAAACGCACCACCACCGGCTATACCATCCAGGTGGCCGTCGAAGAAGCCAGCCGTGAAATGTGCTTTGTCAGCCCGGCTATATTATTTGAACGAATGGGAGTTACGCCATGAGATGGTTGCCTGTGCTGGCACTGATGATCAGCCCGCTGGTGAGCGCCGTAACGCTGGATGAGCTGCAGCAGCGGTTTACCGGGCAACCTGTCGTGCGCGCGCATTTCGAACAGGTCCGGACGATTAAGGATCTGCCGCAGCCGCTGCGCTCGCAGGGCGAAATGTTGATCGCACGCGACAGCGGCCTTCTGTGGGATCAAAAAGCGCCTTTCCCCATGACGTTGTTGCTGGATGATAAACGGATGATCCAGACGATCAACGGCCAGCCTCCGCAGACCATTACCGCCGACAATAACCCGCAGATGTTCCAGTTCAACCACCTGCTGCGGGCGCTGTTCCAGGCCGACCGCAAGGTGCTGGAAGAGAACTTCCGCATCGATTTTCGCGATCTCGGCGAAGGCCGCTGGTCGCTGGTGCTGACCCCCACAACGACACCGCTGGACAAAATTTTCGCTACCCTCGATCTGGGCGGCGCGACCTACCTTGAGACGATTCGCCTCAACGATAAGCAGGGCGATCGTACCGATATCGTCCTTTCCCGCCACACACTGACGCCCGCCAGCCTGACCGATGACGAACGCCAACGCTTTGCCGCACCGTAAATCCCTGCGCCCGGCGCTGCTGTGGGCGACGGTATGCCTGATTCTGTTGGGCGTGTTGCTGTCGCTGCTGCCCGGCGCGCGCCTGAACAGCAGCGTACTGGCTATGCTGCCGAAGCAGACGCTCGGGGCAATCCCGCCGGCACTCAACGACGCGTTTATGCAGCGTCTTGACCGCCAGCTTGTCTGGCTGGTCAGTCCCGGTAAAGAACCCGATCCGCGGGTGGCGCAGCAGTGGCTGGATCTGTTGAAAAACAGCCATTCGCTCAGGGAGGTTAAAGGCCCGATGGACGCCGCCGGGCAAAAGGCCTGGGGCGAGTTCTTCTGGCAGCATCGCAACGGCCTGATTGATTCAGCCACCCGGGCCCGCCTGCAAAACGGCGGTGAGGCGCAGGCGCAGTGGATTTTATCCCAGCTCTACTCGGCCTTTTCCGGCGTAAGTGGCAAAGAGTTGCAAAACGATCCCCTGATGCTGATGCGCGGCTCGCAGCTGGCGCTGGCGCAAAACAGCCAGAAGCTACGGCTGATGGACGGCTGGCTGGTCACCCAGGATGCCAGTGGAAATTACTGGTATATGCTGCACGGTGAGCTGGCGGGCTCATCGTTTGATATGCAGCAAACCCATCAGCTGGTAACCACCCTTACCGCCCTGCAGGAGACGCTGAAAACACGCTTTCCGCAGGCGCAGCTGCTCTCACGCGGTACCGTGTTTTACAGTGATTACGCCAGCCAGCAGGCAAAACGGGACATCTCCACGCTGGGCATCGTCACGATCCTTGGGGTTATCCTGCTGATCCTGGCAGTGTTTCGTTCCCTGAAACCCCTGCTGCTGTGTCTGATTTCCATTGCCACAGGTGCGCTGGCGGGCACGGTGGTGACGCTGCTGCTGTTTGGCGAACTGCATCTGATGACGCTGGTGATGAGCATGAGCATCATCGGAATTTCAGCGGATTACACGCTCTATTACCTGACCGAACGCATGGTGCACGGCGCAGAACATTCCCCGTGGCAAAGCCTGGCCAAAGTGCGTAATGCGCTGCTTCTGGCGCTGCTGACGACCGTTGCCGCCTACCTGATTATGATGCTGGCCCCCTTCCCCGGGATCCGCCAGATGGCGGTGTTTGCCGCGGTGGGGCTGAGCGCCTCCTGTCTGACGGTGATTTTCTGGCATCCCTGGCTGTGTCGTGGTTTGCCGGTGCGTCCGGTTCCGTTTATGGTCCTGATGTTGCGCTGGCTGGCCGCCTGGCGACGCACTAAAAAACTCTCTGTGGGCCTGCCTGTGGTACTGGCGCTGGTCTCGGCTGCCGGGCTTGCCACCCTGAAGGTCAACGACGATATCGCCCAGCTACAGGCGCTGCCCAAAGACATTCTGGCGCAGGAGAAAACCATTACCGCCCTGACCGGGCAAGGTGTCGATCAGAAATGGTTTGTGGTGTATGGCGCATCGCCGCAGCAAACGCTGGAACGACTGGAAGCCTTTACCCCGGCGTTAGCCCAGGCCCAAAAAGCGGGGGATATTACCCGCTGGCGGACCCTGCCCTTAAATTCGCTGGCGCGCCAGAAAAGCGATCTGCTGCTGTTGCAGCAGGCCGCGCCGGCCATAACGAACGCGCTGCGAAACGCGGGGCTGAGCACCGTCACACCGAATCTGAATGCCATGCCCGTGAGCGTGGAGGCGTGGCTCGCCAGCCCGGCCAGCGAAGGCTGGCGTCTGCTGTGGCTGACCCTGCCTGACGGCGAAAGCGGTGTGTTAGTGCCGGTGGACAACGCCCGGAACAGCGCCGCACTCAGCGAAGTAGCCGCCCGTCATGCGGGCGTCGTCTGGGTCGATCGCAAGGCCAGTTTTGACAGCCTGTTTGAGCTCTACCGCACGCTGTTAACGGGACTCTTGTTTGTCGCGCTGGCGGTGATTGCCTGCGGGGCGATGGTACGCCTCGGCTGGCGAAAAGGGCTTATCAGTCTGGTCCCGTCCGTGCTGTCGCTCAGCTGCGGGCTGGCCGCGCTGGCCGTCACGGGGCATCCGGTAAATCTGTTTTCACTGCTGGCGCTGGTCCTGGTGCTCGGCATTGGCATTAACTACACGCTGTTTTTCGGCAACCCGCGCGGTACGCCGCTGACGTCGATGCTGGCCATCACGCTGGCGATGATGACCACGCTGCTGACGTTAGGCATGCTCGTGTTCAGCGCCACGCAGGCCATCAGCAGCTTCGGTATTGTGCTGGTGAGCGGCATTTTTACCGCCTTCCTGCTGGCGCCGCTGGCGATGCCTGTTAAGAAAGAGAGAAAACGAAAATGAATGCTTTTTACCGCGCAGCCGCGCTGGTCGCGACGCTGCTGCTGGCAGGCTGTAGCCATTCGACCGATACTGAAGGGACACGTCCGCAGGCCTGGCTTCAGCCAGGAACCCGAGTGACGCTGCCGCCGCCCGGTATTACCCCGGCGGTCAGTTCGCAGCAGCTGCTGACTGGAACCTTCAACGGACAAACGCAGTCCCTGCTGGTCATGCTCAACGCGGATGATCACAAAGTGACGCTTGCCGGGCTCTCTTCCGTCGGTATCCGTCTGTTCCTGGCGACTTACGACGACACCGGGATCCACACCGAACAGTCGATCGTTGTGCCGCAGCTGCCTCCCGCCAGCCAGGTACTGGCCGATGTGATGCTCAGCCACTGGCCACTCAGCGCCTGGCAGCCACAACTGCCAAAGGGCTGGACGCTTAAAGACAAGGGCGATCGGCGCGAGCTACGCAATGCCAGCGGCAAGCTGGTGACTGACATTGTCTACCTGCAACGCAAAGGCAAGCGCGTGCCAATCAGCATCGAGCAACACGTCTTTAACTACCACATCACCATTCAATATCTGGGTGACTGAGATGATTTACATTTCTGCTGTTGGCATGGTCAACGCGCTGGGTAACTCGCTGGATGAGATTGCCGCTAACCTGACGGCGGGTGTAGCCCCCGGCATGCATTGTCGGTCCGGCTGGTTGCAGGATGCGCCCGATGCCGTGCTGGGCGGCGTGGAAGGCGAGTTGCCGTCCATTCCGGATACCCTGTCCGCGCACCGCACCCGCAATAACCAGCTGCTGCTGGCCGCGCTGGCACAGATTCAATCCGCCGTTGACGACGCGATTGCCCGGGTCGGCCGCGACCGCGTGGCCGTGGTTTTGGGTACCAGCACCTCCGGCCTCGATGAAGGGGATGAGCACGTACGATTAACGCTCAACGGCGAAGCCAGCACCCGGTGGCAGTATCCGCAACAGGAGCTGGGCGATCCGTCCCGCTTTCTGGCAAACTGGTTACAGCTCGAGGGCCCGGCATATACCCTCTCGACCGCCTGCTCCTCCAGCGCGCGGGCAATTATCAGCGGCCGGCGTCTGATTGACGCCGGGCTGGTGGATATTGCCATTGTTGGCGGCGCAGATACCCTGAGCCGGATGCCCGTCAATGGCTTTCACAGTCTGGAATCGCTTTCTCCAACGCTCTGCGAGCCGTTTGGCCGCGACCGTCGGGGTATCACCATTGGTGAAGCCGCTGCGCTGATGGTGTTGACCCGTGAGCCCGCCGGGGTCGCGCTGCTGGGAACAGGCGAGTCCAGCGATGCTTACCATATTTCGGCGCCGCATCCGCAGGGTGAAGGCGCCATTCGCGCCATTACCCAGGCGCTCAATGACGCGGGTCTGCAGCCGGAGGATATTGGCTATATCAACCTGCACGGCACCGCCACACCGCTCAACGATCAGATTGAATCACACGTGGTACACGACCTCTTTGGAGAAAACGTGCCCTGCAGTTCTACCAAACACCTTACCGGCCATACGCTGGGCGCTGCCGGTATCACCGAAGCGGCGTTGAGCTGGCTTATTCTGACGCGTGACCTGCCGTTACCCCCACAGGATTTCGCCCGCTACGCGCCGGACGAAACGCTGTCGCCGTGCGGCGTGCTGCACCAGAGCACCGCGCTGAAAAAACCGGTCATTTTATCTAACTCGTTCGCGTTTGGTGGCAACAACGCCAGCATCCTGCTGGGGAGAGTGTCATGAGCTACTTATCACCCGTCGACTATCTGCCGCACGATGCGCCAATGATGCTGCTGGGATCCGTTGAACGCGTCACCGACGATTCCGCCGTATGCCGTGTCGCGGTCAACGGCCAAAGCGTACTGGCGCCCTTTTTGAATGCCGAGGGCGATTTGCCTGGCTGGTACGCGCTCGAACTGATGGCGCAGACCGTTGGCGTCTGGTCAGGCTGGCATCGCCAGCAGAAAGGGCAAGATCATATTGCGTTGGGCATGGTGCTGGGTGCGCGCGAGTTGGTCTGCGCCAGTGGACATTTCGCAAAAGACGCGACGCTGGACATCACCGTCAGACTGCTGATGCAGGATGAACGCTTCGGCAGTTTTGAATGTACGATCTCCTCAGGTGAGGAGACGCTGGCCACGGGCCGGGTCAATACCTTCCAGCCGAGCGCAGAAGAATTAACATCGCTTTTTAATCAGGGATCTCACGCATGAGTCGTTCCGTACTGGTCACCGGGGCCAGCAAAGGCATTGGTCGTGCCATCGCCTGCCAGCTTGCCGCTGATGGGTTTACCGTAGGCGTACATTACCACCGTGACGCCGCAGGCGCGCAGGCGACGCTGGATACCATCACACAGGCGGGCGGTCAGGGTCGCCTGCTCTCTTTCGATGCAGGTAACCGCGAACAGTGCCGTGACGTGCTGGAGCAGAATATCGAGGCCCACGGCGCATGGTATGGCGTGGTCAGTAATGCCGGTATCACCCGCGACGGTGCGTTTCCGGCCCTCAGCGAAGACGACTGGGACAGCGTCATTCATACCAACCTCGACAGTTTTTATAACGTTATTCAACCCTGCATTATGCCGATGATCGCCACCCGAAAAGGGGGGCGCATTATCACCTTATCCTCCGTGTCCGGCATGATGGGCAACCGCGGTCAGGTGAACTACAGCGCGGCAAAAGCGGGCATTATTGGCGCGACCAAAGCACTGGCAATTGAGCTGGCAAAACGCAAAATCACCGTGAACTGCATTGCGCCGGGGCTGATTGATACCGGCATGATTGAAATGGAAGAGGCTGCGCTGAAAGAGGCAATGTCCATCATTCCCATGAAACGGATGGGCCAGGCCGAAGAGGTTGCAGGACTTGCCAGCTATCTGATGTCAGATATTGCAGGCTACGTTACCCGCCAGGTCATTTCCATCAACGGAGGAATGCTATGACGCGTCGCGTGGTGATTACCGGTATGGGCGGCGTTACCGCCTTCGGCGAGGACTGGCAATCCGTTTCCCGCAGGCTGCTGGCGTATGACAACGCGGTACGCAAAATGCCGGAGTGGCAGGTTTACGATGGCCTGCACACCCTGCTGGGCGCGCCGATTGATGATTTCACCCTGCCGGAACACTATACCCGCAAGCGTATTCGCGCCATGGGCCGCGTGTCGTTGATGTCGACCCGCGCCACCGAGCTGGCGCTGGAGCAGGCGGGGCTGATTGGCGAGGCGGTGCTCACGAATGGCCAAACCGGTATCGCCTATGGCTCCTCCACAGGCAGTACCGGGCCAGTCAGCGAATTCGCCACCATGCTCACCGAAAAACACACCCACAACATCACCGGTACGACCTATGTGCAGATGATGCCGCACACGACCGCGGTGAATACCGGCCTGTTCTTTGGTCTTCGGGGTCGCGTTATCCCGACGTCGAGTGCCTGTACGTCGGGCAGTCAGGCCATTGGCTACGCCTGGGAAGCCATTCGTCACGGTTATCAGACCGTGATGGTCGCAGGCGGAGCAGAGGAGCTTTGTCCGTCAGAGGCGGCGGTATTTGACACCTTATTCGCGACCAGCCAGCGCAACGATGCGCCGAAAACCACCCCTTCGCCATTTGATACGCAGCGTGATGGTCTGGTCATTGGGGAAGGCGCAGGCACCCTGATTCTGGAAGAGCTTGAGCATGCCAGAGCACGCGGTGCAACCATCTATGGCGAGATCGTTGGCTTCGCCACCAACTGTGATGCAGCCCATATCACCCAGCCACAGCGAGAAACCATGCAAATTTGTATGGAGCAGTCGCTGGCGTTAGCAGGGTTAAGCGCGCGGGACATGGGGTACATCTCCGCGCACGGTACCGCCACCGATCGCGGTGATATCGCCGAAAGCCAGGCCACCGCCGCCATCTTTGGCGACAACGTGCCAATTTCGTCGCTGAAGAGCTATTTTGGCCACACGTTAGGCGCCTGTGGGGCACTGGAAGCCTGGATGAGTCTGCAGATGATGCGTGAGGGCTGGTTTGCCCCGACGCTCAATTTAAGACAACCGGATGAGCAATGTGGTGCTTTAGATTATATTATGGGTGAAGCCCGTCAGATTGACTGCGAGTATCTGCAAAGCAATAACTTCGCATTTGGCGGCATCAACACGTCGATAATCATCAAACGCTGGGCGTAACTATGTACCAGTTTATACTGGGAAAGATCTCCACCCTGAGCGCAGACCCGCTGGCGTCGACGCTTGCACATATGGCACCTGCGGGTGCACGAAATGCATCCTGGCTGGCGGGGAGAACCCTGCTCGCCAAAACGCTTTCTCCTTCTCCGTTACCCGAGATCGTCTATGGTGAGCAAGGGAAGCCGACCTTCGTGGATGCGCAGCCCTTCTGGTTTAACCTGAGTCACAGCGGCGATAATATCGCGCTGCTGCTGAGCGACGAAGGCGAAGTGGGGTGTGATATCGAAGTTATCCGCCCACGTGAAAACTGGCAGGCGCTGGCTAACGCCGTCTTCAGCGTGGCGGAACATGCGGAGCTGGAGCGCGAAGACCCGGAGACAAAGCTTTCTGCTTTCTGGGGGATCTGGACGCGTAAAGAGGCCATCGTGAAGCAGCGAGGCGGCAGCGCCTGGCAGATTGTCAGCATCGACAGCACGTCGCAGACGCATTCGGTAAGCCAGCTCCAGTTCGGCTCGCTCAGTCTTGCCGTCTGCACCTCAACGCCTTATACCCTCACCGCCGGGACGATTGCTCACCACGGGATGTCCGTGGCATAAAAATCACCAGCACGCCGAGAATAATCATCCCGACCCCCGCCAGCCCGTGCCAGGAAAAGTGTTCGTTCCAGCCGGGCAACAAAATGGCCGCGGCCCACACCAGAATGTAACTGAGGCTCAGCAAGGCATACGCTTTGCTGAGCGCCATGCGATGCAACGCCAGATACCAGCAGCCCATCGAGGCTATATACCCCATGAGTCCCAGCAGCAGCGCGCCAGTACCGGATGAGAAGTGCCAGAGCGCGGAGACAAACGCATCAAGCTCGCTGACTGGTGGCAGGGCCTGCATGGCATAGCGCAGCAGCAGCTGCGCCGCGCTGACCAGCATTACGCTGCATAACGCCCAGAATGTTCCTCTCACAGGCTTCCTCCGAGGATAACAATGCCGATGATGATGAACCCGACGCCCAGCCAGTGATGCAACGCGACTTTTTCATGCCAGAATGCTTTCGCCGCCAGGGTCACCCAGACAAAATTGAGGCTCAGCATAGGGTAGGCAACGCCGACAGGCAGGCGCTGCAGGACCACCAGCCAGACCAGCATGCCGCTGCCCAGCGCCAGCAATGCCAGGCCCAGCCACAGCATAATATGCGCGCCACGCCGCCCGGCTTTCGCCGGACGGGTGGCCTGCTTCTGACACAGCTGCCCTGCGCAGGTCAGCAGGCTTGCCAGTATCAACCAGAGCCAGGTCGTCATTGCGGTAAATACTGCAGCCAGGCCAGACGGCCCTGAATATACAGGCTGTCCGGTTCTGGCAGATGAGCCCGCTTAATATCGTCGTGTTTTGACAGCAGGATCACCAGTGACACGCCCCCCTGCTGGCGATGCGTTGCCAGCCACTGCGCAAAATTATCTTTCTCGACAAACCGGTCTTTCACATCCGGGTACGCTAGCCCGTAGCTCAGCTCGCCGCTCTGACCAAACAGAATGATGTCATTACGCTTAAGCTCCCACGCCAGCCCGGAGGCCACGCCAACATTGTTCGCCAGCACAAACCGGCTGCTCTGAAGCGGGTCACGGATGGTATCCACCAGCGACTGCGGCTGTTTGGAATCCACCACCAGGTTAGGAATGGCAAACCCAATCAGCAGCGCCACGCCAGCAGGACACAACGCCGCCAGCCACCAGCGCTGCGCGCTTTGCCGCACGGTAAACCAGCCGACAGCCGCCCAGACGAGAAACGCCAGCACCGCGCAGAAGACTTTATACAGCTCAACGGATGTCCAGACCGGATGCTTAGCAACCCCCCACGGCGAGACCACCAGCGCCGCCACCACGCCAATCACACCAAACGCCAGGTTAATCCCGCCGTTAATGCGTAACGCTCTGGCCCCTTTGTCCGCCGCGATGCAGGCATAGCGCGCCATCAGGATAGCCAGCGGAGCAAAACACGGCAGGATGTAGGTTGGCAGTTTGCCTTTGGCAATGCTGAAGAACAGCAGCGGCATCACGACCCATCCAAGCAGATAAAAGCCACCGCCCGTGTTGTCTCTTTCGCGCCAGCCCAGCCGAAACGCGCCGGGCAACAGCGCCAGCCACGGCAGACTGCCGGCCAGCAGGAACGGCAGGTAGTACCAGAACGGCGCTTTGTGCTGAGCATCGCTCTGGGCAAAGCGCTGAATATGCTCAACCCAGAAGAAGTAGCGCCAGAAATCAGGCTCTCGGTGCGCAATGGCCAGCGCCCAGGGCAGGACGATCAGCACACAGCTCACGATGGCCAGCCAGCCAAAGATCAGCACCTCTTTCCAGCGCTTCTGCGCAATCACCCACGGCAGCACGCCTATTACCGGCACCGCCAGCGCCAGGAATCCTTTGGTCATCACCCCCATGCCGCAGGCAAGCCCGAGCAGCACGTAGCCACCCGCTTTTCCGGCCACGGTTTCAGCCTGCGAGGCCAGCCAGAAGCTGCACATAGCGGCCACCAGCCACAGGGTAATGATGGGATCCAGCACGGCGTACGTACCAATGCCATACACCAGGAACAGGGTCAGGAAGATAAGGCCGGAGAAAATGGCAACGCGCTTATCCCGCCACAGGCGCCACGCCATCCAGATCACCAGCAGAGCCGTCAACCCGGTTGAGAATATGGCGCCGGCGCGCACGGCAAAGTTAGTATGCCCAAACAGCAGTTGCCCGATACTGTTGATCCAGTAGCCCGCAATCGGCTTTTCAAAGTAACGCAGCCCCAGAAAATGCGGGACAATCCAGTCTCCAGACGCCAGCATTTCGCGGCTGATTTCCGCATAGCGCGTTTCATCAGGCTGCCACAGCATGCGGATATCAATCGGAATGAGGTAGTAAACGATAAACAGTGCGAGAAGCGCTAAGCCATAACGGGCTGCTTTCATGATACCGGACTCACGGTTTGTTGATAGCCAAGCCAGCCTTCCCGGCCAGCCAGTTCATTACGCACAATTTTGCCCACGGGCAGGACGCTAAGATCCTCTGGCAGCAATTCGCTCAATGGACAAAACTGAATGCCCTCCTGAGCGGCCATCGTCAACAGTGCATCGAAATCATGCTGATACGCAATCCCTTCCACTTCCGCGTGGATGGTGTAGACGGGCGTACCGGTGTCGCGATGAATGCAGTCCAGAATATAGCGATTGAACCCTCCTGCACTGACCTCGCGCCCAACCACTTCATCCCAGGTGGGAAGCGTGACCGGGATTTGCACCGTCCCCAGGCGATTCTCCCCGATGAGCGGCAAAAAAGGCCCGGTGCCGCGGCAATCGCTGTTGTAGCGAAACGCGAAGGGTTCTTTGGCTTTCACCACGCGTTGGTCGGCACGCCATCCTGCCACGGCGGAGCAGCGAATCGTCTGGCCGGTAATGGCCTCCAGCTCCAGCATGCCGCGCTCAACTTCACGCGACAGGCGTGGAATATCCCAGACGCCAGCCCAGGCCTGCCAGGCATGGTGATCCCAGGCATGCAGTCCAACCTCATGGTGCTGCGCCGCGTCGCGGATAACGGCTTCATTACCCGCGCCAATGCGCCTGCCGGGCCATGCGGTTCCGGCCAGCAAAATATCCCAGCCGTAGAGAGAGGCTGCGCGTGAGCGCAGCATTTTGAACAGAAATGCCGGTTTAACCAGACGCCATAAATGACGTCCCATATTGTCAGGCCCCACGCTGAAGAAAATGGATGAGCGCACGTTGTGCTTGCTCAGCAGTTCCAGCAGTTTGGGTACGCCATCACGCGTCCCCCTGAAGGTGTCGACATCAATGCGTAAACCGACTTTTCTCATGAGACCTGTTCCGACAGCTCCACGGTGCGCAGGAAGAAATCGAGCGTTTCATCAATGGTCTGATCCATCTTCACCGTCGGTGTCCAGTTCAGGCAGCGTTTCGCATTACGAATGCTGGGTTTCCGGTGCTCAACGTCCTGATAACCTTTACCGTAGTAGCTGCTGCTTTCCACTTCACGGAAACCGGCAAACGGCGGGAAGCGATCGCGCAGCGGATGACGTTCAAAGCTTGCCAGCAGCATCTCAGCCAGCTCGCGAATGCTCGCTTCGTTATCCGGGTTACCGATGTTGATGATCTCTCCGTTGCAGCGACCCTCTTTGTTTTCGATGATGCGGAACAGCGCCTCGATACCGTCGCTGATATCCGTAAAGCAGCGTTTTTGTTTACCGCCTTCGATAAGCTTGATGGGCGAGCCTTCCACCAGGTTCAGGATCAGCTGGGTGATGGCACGTGAGCTGCCGATACGCGCCGCGTTAAGGTTATCCAGACGTGGCCCCATCCAGTTAAACGGACGGAACAGCGTAAAGCGCAGACCCGCTTTCTCACCGTAGGCCCAGATCACGCGGTCGAGCAGCTGCTTGGAGACGGAATAAATCCAGCGCTGCTTGTTGATCGGCCCGACGACCAGGTTAGAGGTATCTTCGTCGAAGTTTTTGTCAGTACACATGCCGTACACTTCAGAAGTTGACGGGAAGATGATGCGCTTGTCGTATTTCACACAGTCGCGGATGATCTTCAGGTTCTCTTCGAAGTCCAGCTCGAACACGCGCAGCGGGTTACGGGTGTACTCAATCGGCGTGGCAATAGCCACCAGCGGCAGCACCACGTCACATTTTTTAATGTGATATTCAATCCACTCGGAGTGAATGCTGATATCCCCTTCCACAAAGTGGAAACGCGGGTTGTCGAGGAAACGACTGATGGCATCGGCACCGATATCCAGACCATAAATTTCGTAGTTATCGTCTTTCAGCAGACGCTCGGTCAGGTGGTTGCCGATAAAGCCATTGACGCCAAGGATCAGCACGCGGGTGCGGCGTTTGATGGCCACGACCGGTGCGCTGGTGATCAGTGCGCCAGTGACCAGCCCCAGAGACTGAGCCAGCTGCGCGCCCTGAACATAAACGCCGTTATCGGTTTGCCCGGTAACGATCTCCAGCGCCTGTTCGCCGCAGCTGACAATCAGCGGGGAAGCCGAGACAACGGTGCCCGGTTTGGCGGCAGGAATGTCGTCGCGTACGCGGGATTTCCAGACGATAAACTTACTCACGCCGGCAAAGCTGTACGCCCCCGGCCAGGGGTCGGTGACGGCACGCACCAGGTTGTGCAACTGACGAGCCGGCTTGTTCCAGTCCAGGCGACCATCTTCTGGCCGGCGACGGCCAAAACAGCTCGCCTTGCTCTCATCCTGCGCGGTCTCGCTGAAGGTGCCGTTAAGGACCGCTGGCAACACATCACGTAGCAGGCTTTGCGCTACGGTGCAGAGCTTCTGATGAAGCTGCAGCGCAGTTTCATCCGCGTCGATAGCCACGCGCTGCTGCGCGATGATGGCACCGGCATCTGCGCGGTGCACCATACGGTGCAGAGTGACGCCAGTTTCCGTTTCGCCGTTCACCAGCACCCAGTTCAGCGGTGCGCGGCCACGGTAGGCGGGCAGCAAAGAGCCGTGAAGATTAAATGCCCCTTTTGCGGCCAGACTTAAAATCTCATCGCAAATCAGGTTGCGATAATAGAACGAGAAGATGGCATCAGGCGCGAGCGCCCGGATGCGGTCCACCCACAGCGGATGGTTGACATCGTCCGGGGCGTAAACCGGAATACCGCGCTCTGCGGCGATACGCGCCACCGAGCCAAAGAAGTTATTCTCTCCGGCCGTGTCCGGATGCGTGAAGATTGCAGCGATTTCATAGCCCGCTTCCAGCAGGGCCAGCGTGCCCGCACACCCCATATCGTGATAGGCAAAGACAACAGCTTTCATGGGTGAATTTCCTCTTGAGATGCTTTGTGTTCCTGGCGGACAACACGTTGAATAAAGTAGCGCGGACGTGCGCGAACATCGTTATAAATACGGCCAATGTATTCCCCGAGCAGACCCATCCCGACAAACTGGGCGCCGATGAACATAAACAGCACGGCAAAGAGCATGAAGACCCCTTCCGCCGCCCACTGGGGACCGTAGATCAGGCGGAGTAACACCAGCAGCACAGAGAGCGCGAAGCCGAACACGGCAATGATGCTGCCGAAAACGCTCAACAGGCGCAGCGGCGTGGTGGTCAGGCAGGTGATAAGGTCGTACATCAGGTTGATGAGACGCATAAAGCTGTACTTCGACTCCCCGTGCTCGCGCTCGGCGTGCAGTACCGGGATTTCCGTCGCCTTACGGGCAAAGGTGTTCGCGAGAATGGGAATAAACGTGCTGCGTTCATGGCAGTGCAGCATGGCGTCGACAATATGGCGGCGGTAGGCGCGCAGCATGCAGCCATAATCGCCCATCGCTTTGCCGGTGGTCCGCTGGATCAGACGGTTGATTGTGCGGGAAGCCAGCTTACGGAACAGGCTGTCCTGACGGTTTTGCCGCACCGTGCCGACCACGTCGTACCCTTCATCGGCCTTTGCAACCAGACGCGGGATCTCTTCCGGCGGGTTTTGCAGATCGGCATCAAGCGTAATAATCAGATCGCCCGTCACATGGCTGAACCCGGCCATAATGGCGGAGTGCTGACCGTAGTTACGGTTAAGCAGCACGGCAACAATATGGCTGCCCTCGGCCTGCGCGGCTTCGGTCAGCATCAGCGCGGAATTATCGCTACTGCCATCATCCACCAGCAGTATTTCATAGGCTTTGCCGAGCGTGTCGCAGGCGGCCGTCGTGCGGCTGATCAGTTCGGGCAGGCTCTCCTGTTCGTTGTAAACGGGGATAACCACAGAAACTTTTTGTACAGGCGGTGCGCTGAACATATCAATTTCCTGCAAGCTGATGGAGCGCGGTAATGACGCGGGTTGTGTCGTCATGAGTCATGTCCGGGAAAAGGGGGAGAGAACAAATACGCGCGCTATTCCATTCAGAATTCGGGAGCGATACATCAGGAAAACGCTCGCGGTAGTATTTTTGCGTGTGCGCCGCGCGGAAATGCAGGCCGGTGCCAATGCCTTTTTCCTTCAGGGCTGCCATCAGGTTGTCGCGAGAAATCCCGCAACGGGCTTCATCCACGCGAATGATGAACAGATGCCAGGCGTGGACGTGCGACCATGAAGGAATACGCAGCGGCTGGAACGGCGTATCGGCAAGCTCGCGAAGATAGCGTTCAGCAATGTCATGACGTCGTGCGTTGGCCTCTTTCAGTTTGCCCAACTGCACCAGCGCCAGCGCGGCGTTGATATCCGCCAGGTTGTATTTGAAGCCGGGCGTGATAACTTCTGCCTGCGGCGCACGACCGTGCGTCTGGCGGTCGTAGGCGTCCACACCCAGACCGTGGAATTTCAGGCTACGGATCCGCTGCGCCAGTTGCGCATCGTCCGTGACCACTAACCCGCCTTCGGCGCAGGTCATGTTTTTAATGGCGTGGAATGAGAAAATCGCGGTGCCCTGCCAGCCCACGTGACGCGAGTGGTAGTACGTGCCGGCTGCATGCGCCGCATCTTCAATGACCGGAATACCGTGACGTTCCCCGATGGCGCGAATGGCGTCGATGTCACACGGCGCGCCGGCATAATGAACCGGAACAATCGCTTTTGTACGCGGCGTAATGGCGGCGTCGATCGCATCCGGCATGACCATCAACGTATCCCGGTCAACATCAATCATCACCGGGGTTGCGCCCAGCAGCACAATCATATTCAGTGTGGATACCCAGGTCAGGGAGGGGGTGATCACTTCATCGCCTGGACCAATACCCAGCGCCATCAGCGTGACATGCATTCCCGCGGTCGCTGAGCTGACGGCAATCGCATGTTGATTCCCGGTTAGCTGACAGAATGCCTCTTCAAGCGCCTGATTTTTCGGTCCTGTGGTGATCCAGCCGGAGGTTAATACCTCCTGCAACGCCGCTAATTCCTCGCTACCCATGGACGGCCGGGAAAAAGGCAAAAAATCACTCATCATTAATTTCCTTGAAATAAGAATGGCACGCTTTTGATATTAACCAAATGCCGGCTCGTTTATTTCAACGAACCATAAACTTATATCAAGGTAGCTAACATTTCTTAGGGAAAAATTAAGAAAGACATTCCATTCACTTTATCCAGCCATTAACCACTTAAAATACAAAGAGTTAAATTATTATGAATTATTTATTGTGTGATCAAACTCGACCTTTGCCTGCAATTTTTTAAACATAACATCAACAAACAAAAAAATCCCGGCTATTTCTTTTAAAAGAAGAAATAGCCGGGAACTTTTCTTTTTAGTTAATTGTCGCGCTTATTTTAAATTATCAGGAAAGTTTTTTGGTAACTCGCTCGCCGCACAGGCAATAACGCTTTCATTATTCGCCCCACAGTCGCGAACAAAGGTGATCGTCGCAAATTCATCAATGACTTCAGTGGGGTATGCCGGGCCCGCATCACGATACGCATTCATCAATGGAATATGATCGTTCTGGAAGCAGACGGTTTTTTCTGGATTGTTGATCACCCAACGCGGGAAGAAGATGGTGCCGTGGAACAGTTTGTCACCCAGGTTTGCAATCAGGCTCACGTCGGTACCGGTTGGTTCTGTCCAGGAAATTTTATAGATGCTCTCCCCTACGCGAACAATATAAGCCTGCTGATCTTTCACCCAACGGTTCGCCACAATCCCGCTGTGAATACGGTAATCAAGGGTGGTTTCGTTTTTGACATAAATCTCGTAGTTCCAGCCATTATCATAGGTATATACAAGGTGTTTGCCGACGAAGCCGCTTAAGTCATGTTTGTCGAAGGTGTTCATAATGTGTCTCCTTTGTTTTGATGAGACGATCGTACCCCTTCAAAAAATGAATGAATAACGCTATGTTTGAATCAAATTCATCCAAATTTTAGATTAATCATGCATAAGACGACGCTTGAACAATGGTCATTACTGGAAAGAGTGGTCGAGGCAGGCAGCTTTGCCAAAGCAGCGGAAGAGACCAACCGCAGCCAGTCCTCGGTCAGCTATAACCTGTCGCTGCTGCAGGAGCGGCTGGGCGTGGCGCTGCTGGTGCCTGAGGGGCGGCGGGCTGTCTTGACCCCGGCCGGCGAACTCCTGCTCAACCAGGTTAAACCGTTGCTGAAAGCCTTCGCCTATGTTGAGACCCGTGCGGCAAGCCTGCGTAACGGAATGCGCACGCGGTTAGATCTGGTGGTGGACAGCATTTTCCCGCGCCGACGCCTGTTTGCTATTTTGCGTCAGTTCCAGCAGCTGTATCCGCAAACGCAGGTCCGCCTCACCGAAGTGCTGGAAAATAGCCGCACCGATGTCATTAATGATGAAGCCGACGTGATGGTGTTAACCCGCCGCCAGGACATAACCGGTCTTGGCGAATGGCTGATGAATATCGACTTTGTTGCCGTGGCGCATCATCAACATCCCCTCTTTAGCCTCGACGCGCCGCTTAACGACGATATGCTGCGCCCGTGGCCGCTCATTCAGATAGCCGACAGCCAGACCGCCGCGCGTGCGGCCGGCGAGTCGTGGACCTTTTCCACCATTGATGCAGCCATAGAGGCGGTGATGTCTCAGGTCGGCTATGGCTGGCTGCCAGAGGAGCGTATTCAGACCCAGCTTGATCTGGGGGTGCTCAAACGCCTGCCGCTTAGCCATGGCGCACGCCGGGCTACGCCGCTGCACCTGATTGTGAAACGCTCCCTCGGCCCGCTGGATGAACAGGTTGAGACCCTGCTGCGCCTTTTTAGCCAGGAGCCGCCATCCTCACCTGCTACGCTTTAAGGTCCGAACGTTAAACACGATAAGGAGCAGATGATGAAGATCGATTTTACGGGGAAAGTCGCGCTGGTGACCGCCTCTACCGGCGGGATCGGCTTCGCCATAGCCCGAGGGCTGGCTGAAAGCGGTGCGGAAGTGATCATCAATGGCCGTAGCACGGAGTCTGTGAATAAAGGTATCCAGCAGCTACAACAGGTTGTGCCTGGGGTGCAGGTACGCGCTGCGATTGCCGACCTCAGCACGGCTGAAGGGGTGGAATCGCTGCTGAACGTGGCGACCCACGTCGACATCCTGGTCAACAATGCCGGCATTTACGGCCAGCAGGATTTTTATGGCACCGACGATGACACCTGGGAGCGTTACTGGCAGACAAACGTGATGTCCGGCGTGCGTATCTCCCGTGCGCTGCTGCCGGGTATGGTGCAGAAAGGCTGGGGACGCGTGGTGTTTATTTCGTCCGAGTCGGCCTGCAATATTCCAGCGGACATGATCCACTATGGCGTGACCAAAACGGCGCAGCTGTCGCTCGCTCGCGGGCTGGCGAAGTTCGTGGCGGGAAGCGGTGTCACGGTGAACAGCGTATTGCCCGGTCCCACCCTTTCAGACGGTTTTGCCGGCATGATGAAAGACGAGATCGAGAGAACCGGCAAATCGCTGGAGGAACTGGCGAAAGAGTTTGTGATGACTCACCGCCCGAGCTCGGTTATCCAGCGTGCCGCGACGGTGGAAGAAGTCGCCAATATGGTGGTGTATGTCTGCTCGCCCCAGGCC
This sequence comes from Enterobacter sp. WPR_3_1, assembly GCF_003635055.1. Lineage (NCBI taxonomy): Bacteria > Pseudomonadati > Pseudomonadota > Gammaproteobacteria > Enterobacterales > Enterobacteriaceae > Enterobacter > Enterobacter sp. WPR_3_1. The sequence continues at coordinate 156,424 of NZ_RBXU01000016.1, forward strand.
TCCGCCACCTCGGGCGCGGCACTGCGCGTCGATGGCGGCGTGGTGGATGACATCATCTGATCCCTCAGACAGAACGGTCTGTGACCCGTCGGGCAGTAATATAGTGCGCCTGCCAGTAGTCATCAGTCAGGGTTGAAACGGTTACGCCCTGGCTGCGTGAGGCATGAATAAACTGGCTATTGCCGATGTACACGCCCACGTGCCTTCGGTCTGGACCGGTCTGAAAGAAGACCAAATCCCCCGCCTTCAGACGGTATTGCGCCACCTTCACGCCGCGATGGATCTGTTCGCCCGTCGTGCGCGGCAGATTAAGGTGCGCCGCATCGCTGAACAGATGCTGCATCAGCGCGGAGCAGTCCACGCCCCGATGCGTGGTCCCGCCCCACTGATAGTGGGTGCCTTTCCACTTCTGGTATTGATCAAGGATCCGGGTACGCAGTGGTCCTGTTTCCTGGTGCAGCAGCGCGGATTTTGCCGGAGAAAGGGCGAGCTCACGGTTCATTGACAGCATTGACGCCGGCAGTTGAAAACTCAATGCCGAAAACGAAGCCAGACTTAACGAGAGGATTGAAATAAGCGATCTAAACGTCATATCAAAATAGATTCAGTGAGTGAATATTTTCCTTACCGGTGGGGGCCAACGTTCCCCCGAAATAGCGCTCAATGTGGCGATAATATAGACAGCTCGCTTTTCAACCAATTATTATTGAGACCAAAAATGGACTCACTTTCCGATCGCAAGATCGCGAAAAAAATGCTCAAGACAGAAGGACAGACAGGGTAAAGCAGGTAAACTAATCAACAGAATGTGTATTTTAGCTAAGACGTATTTATGACCAATATGATTGCCGACGAGGCCGTGGCCAAATCCAACGTGCTCTCCGTCTTCGACTTTGATGGAACACTGACGCACCACGACAGCTTTATCCCTTTCCTGCGTTTTGCCTTTGGTAAACGTTACTTCGCGGGCCGCCTGGTGCGTATGGCCTTACCCACGCTGCACTGCGTGCGTCGTAAGCTGACGCGCGATGAGCTGAAGGAAGTGCTGATTAAAACGTTCCTGACGGGCGTGGATGAACACTGGCTACGCCAGCAGGCGGAAGCGTTTTGCGAAAAATACTGGGACAAGCTGATGCGCCCTGCCGGCGTACTGGCCGTCGCCGCGGAGGTGAATTCCGGTGCGGAAGTGACCATCTGCTCCGCCTCTCCGGCGCTGGTGCTCCAGCCGTGGGCTGACAAGCTGGGGATTAAGCTGATTGGCACACAGCTGGAAGTGAAAGACGGCAAGCTGACCGGGCGTATCACCGGCAACAACTGCCGCTGTGCCCAGAAGGTGGCGAGGCTGGAAAAAGTGTATGGCGATCTGAATAGCTACCACCTGCGCGCGTGGGGCGATACCCGCGGCGACCATGAACTGCTGGCGGCGGCGCAGGATGCACACTGGCGGCACTTCCATCCACCGCGCAAGCGTCGACATTCACCGATTAAGTGTTAGACACTGTCTACCCGAAAACGGCAACCAAAGGTTGCCGTTTTGCTTTTAATGGGCTTCTTTCTTACCCGGGAACATCACGCTGGTGATAATCCCCAGCGCCAGCACGCCAAGCACCACAAACAGGCTTGCCGTGGCACCAATGCTGTAACCGTGGTGCCAGAAGTGATCGGTGGCATTTAATCCGAGCTTGAACGCCACGAAGAACAGCAGCAGCACCACCGCTTTCTCCAGATGCACCAGATACTGCTTCAGCGCTTCCAGCACGAAGTAGAGCGTACGCAAGCCGAGGATGGCGAACATCATTGCGCTGTAAATAATAAGCGGCTCACGGCTGACGGCAATAATGGCCGGCACGGAGTCAAACGCGAACATCACATCAGAGAGTTCCACGACCGCCACGCAAAGCAGCAGCGGCGTTGCGTAGCGTTTCGCCTTCTTCACGCGTCCAACCGTTACGTCCTGGTTTTCAGGTTTCTCCAGCTCCGCGTCCACCTCTTTCTGGGTCAGAATAAAGGCATTGCTGCTGATTTTAGGCCAGACAGGATAGAAGCGTTTCACCAGACGGTAAGCCAGATGGCCGGAGTAATCTTCAACCTCGTCACTCTCTTCATTACGTCTGAGCATCATCACCGCCGTCCAGCCGACGACCAGCGCGAAGATAACCTCGACGTAAGGCCCCAGACTCAACAGGCTGGTCCCGATGGCCACAAAGATACCGCGGAAAACAATCGCCCCGAGCACGCCCCAGTAGAGGACGCGGTGACGATATTTATCCGGCACGCCGAACCAGGCAAAAATCGCCATCATCACAAACAGGTTATCGACGGAGAGCACCTCTTCCAGCGCGTAACCGGTGAGGAACAGGCTTGCCATCTCTGCGCCGTGGTGAACATACAGGAACCCGGCGAAAGCCATGGCCATCATGACCCAGAAGAGGGACCACATGGCAGCGCTTTTCAGCGAGATCGGTTTATCGTGACGGTGCATAAAGAGGTCGATAAACATCGCCCCGACGGCCATCACTACAAAGACAACAACGGTTTCAGTCGGGAAACCGAGATGAGCAGCAGACATACACAACCCTTTTGGCAGACAAAACACAACACCATGCAAACTGGCGTAAACCAGGAACGGAAAGGGGCAGGCTGTTTACCAGCCTTTAACCCTTAAAGCCGCGGCCTTCCAGGCCCGGCAAAGAGAGGTACTTTACCGCACTCCATGGGGTCGCGCATCTGCCGTTTAGGCGCTCATGCCGCGCAAACGCTGCAGTACGGCCACCAGAACCGCCACTGACCAGCCCACCATCAAGGCGCCGACCAGGCCTTCCACACCCCCAATCAGCCGCCAGTGCTGAGGCAACGTGACATCGCCGTATCCCACCGTGGCGTAACTGACCAGCGAAAAGTAGAAGCTGGTGTTCCAGTCGTTAAATGCATCAATAACAAAATAAAACCCGGCGAAGAGACCGGCTTCAAGAAGATGGGCGAAGATCATGGAGATAACGATCCCGACGTTACGCAAAACCACACGCACCGCAGAGCCGACCTCTAAGTTAATGAATTTTAAAACGCAAAACATCCACAGCGAATGGATGACCACCGTAAGGGTAAGCAAAATAATGATGCTGAGTAGCTGCATGAAAGGTGCTCTGACCGGGAAGAAAAATGACCCCACGAACGCAGCGGGGCACCTGGAGCTGTCTGGCCTGGTCGAAGCTTAGTGGATCGGAGGAAAAAAGTTGGTGCAATAATTGCGCTGCGTGATTATCACCCTTTTAGAGTCTCCTCTTTGCGGCTGGTTCGACTGCTGTGAGCGATATATCTGGAGCGCACTATCTGTGAGTCACCTCTTATTTACATCATTTAAACCTTCCATTAACTGGATAAAAAGAACGCGCCGTCGCTATAGTGGTTTTGTTTAATAAAACTCAGTTGTACCTAATAAAACAAAGAACATACCCTGCGAGGACACAATGACAGAACATTTACGTAACGGTGCTACCGCCACCGAGGACATAGAAAGAGAGACGATGCGGAAGGTGATCTGGCGTATTCTCCCGTTTCTGATTGTCAGTTACCTGGTCTCCATTATCGATCGCGGGAATATCGGCATGGCTTCGCTGCAGATGAATGAGGATCTTGGCCTCAGCAAAGCTGCATTTGGCTTCGCCAGCAGTCTTTATTTCGTGGCCTATTTTCTGTTTGAAGTACCCAGCAACCTGGCCATGCAGAAAGTCGGCGCCCGTCTGTGGATCCCGCGCATTATGATCAGTTGGGGCATCGTCTCCATGTGTATGTCCCTGGTGCAGAACACCACGTCGCTCTATATCGTCCGTTTTCTTCTCGGTGCTGCAGAAGCGGGCTTCTTCCCGGGCGTCGTGCTGTATCTGACCTGGTGGATCCCGTCCCGCTACCGCGCACGCATTATTGCGTCCTTTATGGTCGCCATCCCACTCGCTAACTTCATTGGCTCCCCGCTTTCCGGGTTGATACTGTCACTGGATGGCTGGCTGGGTCTTCGCGGCTGGCATCTGCTGTTCATTATTGAAGGCTTGCCGGCGGTGCTGCTGGGTATTGCAGCCTGGTTTATTCTCCGGGATCGCCCTCATCAGGCGAGCTGGCTTAGCAGTGAACAGAAACAATGGCTGGAAACCACGCTGGAAACCGAGCGCAATCAGCAAAAGAATATCGGACACCAGACCACCTGGCAGTTGCTAAAGCATCGCCAAATCTGGCTGATGGCGCTGATTTACGCGGGTGCATCGTCCGCGGGTACCACCATCAGCGTCTGGTCTCCTCAACTGCTGAAATCCTTCCATCTCGATAATCTTGAGACAGGTCTGCTTAACGCCATTCCTTACGGTCTGGCATCTGTTCTCATGATTGTATGGGGACGGAATTCCGATCGTACCAACGAACGCCGCTGGCATACCGCACTCACGCTATTCATAATTGCCGCCGGCGTGTTCGCCGCCTTTGTGAGCGTTTCGCTGTCTGCCACGATCGTTATCCTCAGCATTATGCTGATAGGCGCCTATTCAATGAAAGGGCCTTTCTGGGCGCTGGCGTCCGGTTGGATGAGCAGTACCTCAGCGGCGGCGGGACTGGCCGCGATTGGTGCCATCGCAAACCTGATAGGCGGGGCGGTGATGGTAAACGCGTACGGCATTATCAATGAGCGTACGGGCAGCTACACGCTGGCGATGCTTCCGCTGGCCGCGCTGTGCGTGGCCGGGGGGATAGCGGTGCTCATTATGGGCCGACAGGCCCGCAACGCTCAGCTACACGAAAAACAGGTCACGCATTAGCGTTGACAGAAGCGGGACAATTGTCCCGCTTCTGCATTTAAAGATGTTCTTCCGCCGTATCGCTCGTCTCCCCAAAAAACTGCTGACAGAAGAGCTTACTGGCTCCCATTTTCTGCGACAGACGGCTTGCTGCCGCCTTCATCAACTGACCTATCTCCTTCTCACGACGATCTTCCGTCAGCCGTGAGATGGGGCCGGTCAGGGCTAACGCCGCAACCAGCTTGTCGTGAACGCCGAAGACAGGCATCGCAAACGCAGCGGTGTGGGGATCGCGTGCGCCTGACGTGTAGAATGGGAGTTCAGCGTCTCCCTCCGGCAGGCTCTCATTGAGCCCCCAATGGCGTAATACCTTACTGATGGCCGAATTATCGAGCGGAAACTGGCTACCGGGAAGATTGCTGTGTCGCAGGCCATGCGACGCTTCAGCGCGAAACAGGCAAAGCCGCTGCCCTCCCTCCAGCACATACCAGCTGGCACTCTCCTGAGACGCCAGGGATAAGGCCTGAAGCTCTGGCTGAACCACTCGGGAAAGATGGAAAGATTGTTCATACAGCTTGCCGAGGTAAAGCAGACGTGGGCCGAGCGCATAATTGCCGTCTTCATGCCTGACGACGTAATTCATCCGTTCAAGAGAATTCATCAAGCGGTAAACCGTGGTTTTGTGATAACCCGATAGCTGTGCCAGCGCGGTCAGCGTCAGGCTCTCATCTCCAGGACGGAAGCAATCCAGTAAAGCCAGCGCTTTTTCAACCGCTACAACGCCTTCATTCCCCATCATTATCTCCTTGTTAGCCCGGCAGTGAGTGTACCTCAAATTTTGTGAGTCACTTCGTGTTTACATCACAAACGCCATCTTGGGTCTGGCTAAAAGGAAAGCAACACCGCTATAGTTGTTTTGCACTGTACACCTGCATTGTACTTAGTAAAACAATATGGAGGCATTCATGTCCGTTACTGAAAAAAAACCGATTAATCGCCAGTTTGATCGCGTTTCTGCCGAGGACGTTCGCCGGGCTGCCGAGTATCAGGCCGCTATTCTGGCCGACGTGGCCGGTCGCCGCGGTACGCTTCATGGCCGCATCAAACCGCTGGCTCCACACATGTCCGTTGCGGGTCCGGCCATCACCGTTGAAGTCCGTCCGGGTGATAATCTGGCGATTCATGCCGCGATGGCGGTGGCGCAGCCCGGCGATGTCCTGATCGTCGATGGCAAAGGCGACCTGAGCTGCGCACTGCTTGGGGAAATCATGGCCACTCAGGCTCAGGCGAGCGGCATTGCGGGCATTATTATTGACGGCGCTGTACGAGACGCCGATACCTTGAGCAAAGGTCACTACCCTGTCTTTTCTGCCGGTCTGAATCCCTGCGGCCCGACAAAGCTAATTTCTGGTCGGGTTAATCATCCCATTTCAGTCGCCGGGGCGACGGTTCAGGCCGGGGATCTGGTTGTCGCGGATATCGACGGCGTGGTAGTCATCCCGCGCGATGAGGTTCAGGAAGTTATCGCGCTGGCAAAAGGAAAGCTGGAGATGGAGACCCGACGCCTTGCCGCCATCCGTGAAGGCGATTTACGTCCACACTGGCTTGATGACGCGCTTCGTAAGGCAGGTATGTTAGATGACGGGGAGACGCTGTGATGGGGGGCAAAGACGTAGTTCTGGTTACTGGAAGCGACCTGGCGGAGCAGGCCATGGTGATGTTGCAGGGCTTTGAGGTGGTGTTTGCGGGCCGCCAGCCCACAGAAGATGAACTGATCGCGCTGTGTGAACGACACAATCCTGTGGCGATTCTGGTACGTTACGGCAAGATTACCGCGAAAGTCATGGATGCCGCCCCCGCTCTGCAGGTTATTTCCAAGCACGGAAGCGGGATCGATGTGATAGACCAGACGGCAGCGGCCGAGCGCAACATCGCCGTCCGCGCTGCGCCAGGTGCAAACGCGGCGGCAGTGGCTGAACATACCTGGGCGCAGATCCTCGCCTGCGCAAAGTCGGTGGTACCTCTGGACAAGCGCCTGCGAGACGGGCACTGGGATAAGGCAACGCATAAATCCATTGAACTGGAGGGCTTAACATTAGGGCTCATCGGATTGGGTGCTATCGGCTCGCGTGTGGCACATATTGGCCACGCATTCGGCATGAAGGTGCTGGCTTACGATCCCTATGCTAAGTCCATGCCTGCCCTGTGCGAACGCGCAGAAACGCTGAAAGGACTTCTTTCCCGTTCCGATGTCATCTCTTTGCACTGTCCGCTGACCGATGAGAATCGGGGGATGATCAATAGCCAGACGCTCGCACACTGCAAGCGGAACGCAATTCTGGTAAATACGGCACGCGGCGGACTGATCGACGATGAATCGTTACTGGCGGCGCTCAGGGATGGCACGCTGCACAGCGCAGCGCTGGACAGCTTTACCCACGAGCCGCTGACGGCGCCGCACCTCTGGCAGTCCGTAGAAAACGTGGTTATTTCACCGCATATTGGCGGCGTTACCGCAGCGTCATATATCAAGATGGGGACCGTGGCTGCGAGCAATATTCTTGCTGTAACAGACGTAACCACCGTCAGCCCGTAAAGCCAACTGTGACGAGTGGCAGTGCTCTTATGTCACTTGTCTTCTGCCAGCGCCTGAGCACACGCCCAGGCACTTGCCCATGCCCACTGGAAATTGTATCCGCCGAGCCAGCCGGTCACATCCATCACCTCACCAATAAAATAGAGCCCCGGCACGTTGCGCGCTTCCATGGTGCGTGAGGAGAGTTCATGGGTGTCGACCCCGCCAAGCGTCACTTCCGCCGTGCGGTAGCCTTCGGTGCCGTTGGGCTGCACCCGCCAGGCTGTCAGCGTCTCAACCAGCACCGCCTGTTCGCGGCTGTTAAGCTGCTTGAGCGACACATCCGGGATCTGCCCCAGCACCTGCAAACATTCCACCAGACGTTTTGGCAACTGCATGGCCAGCGTGTTTTTCAGGCTTTGATTCGGGTGCGCCGCGCGTTGCTCGTTGAGGAAAGCCTCCAGGTCGCAATCGGGTAGCAGGTTAACCGTGACAAACTCCCCCGGCTGCCAGTAGCTGGAGATTTGCAGTACCGCCGGGCCGGAAAGACCACGGTGGGTAAACAGCAGATTTTCACGGAACACCGTACCGTCTTCAGCCGTAATGACCGACGGAACCGAGACGCCAGAAAGCGTCTGGAGCTGTTCCAGCAGGGGCTTATGCAGGGTGAACGGTACCAGCCCCGCACGGGTGGGCAGCACGTTCAGGCCAAACTGTTCGGCAACCTTGTAGCCGAATGGTGAAGCACCGAGCCCCGGCATGGAGAGGCCACCGCTGGCAATCACCAGGTTATCGGCGCTGACGCTTTCCCCGTTTAACTGCAGCGTGTAGCCCTGCTCATCGCGGGACACCTCCAGCACTTCCGTGCGCAGGCGCATCACCACGCCGCCCTTCTCGCACTCGGCCACCAGCATATCGACAATCTGCTGGGCGGAGTCATCACAGAACAGCTGGCCCAGCGTCTTCTCATGCCATGCGATACCGTGCTTACCCACCAGGTCGATAAAGTCCCACTGGGTGTAACGCGCCAGGGCCGATTTGCAAAAATGACGGTTCTGGCTCAGATAAGCTGCGGGTTCGACGTAGAGATTTGTAAAGTTGCAGCGCCCGCCACCGGACATCAGAATTTTACGTCCTGGCTTTTTACCGTTATCCAGCAACAGCACGCGACGACCCGCCTGTCCGGCCATCGCCGCACAAAACATACCCGCCGCACCGGCGCCAATTACCACGGCATCAAACCTTTCCACGTCAAAATCCTCTTCGTTAACTGCCGCGGATTGTAAAGTTTCCTCTGTGGTCACACCAGCGTAATTAACCGAGATATCAGTCATATACTTGAAATATAAAATATATTTCTTTACCTAACGCCAACAAAGCCGAAGTTATATCAAAAAAAAGCTATATTTCACTTTGCCCGCCGCGCATTTGTCCTGGATAATGCGCCGCGTTCATGTCCTCAAAATGGCGTAACGTCCTATGCTACATTTGTTTACTGGCCTGGATTTACATACCGGGCTTTTATTATTGCTTGCTCTGGTTTTTGTACTGTTTTACGAAGCGATCAACGGCTTCCACGACACTGCAAACGCAGTAGCAACGGTTATCTACACTCGCGCAATGCGATCGCAGCTTGCGGTTGTTATGGCGGCGGTATTTAACTTTTTTGGTGTTCTTCTGGGTGGACTGAGCGTTGCATATGCGATCGTGCATATGTTGCCAACGGATCTGCTTCTCAACGTTAGTTCTGGCCATGGCCTCGCTATGGTGTTCTCAATGCTGCTTGCTGCAATTATCTGGAACCTCGGTACCTGGTATTTCGGCCTGCCTGCATCCAGTTCTCACACCCTCATCGGCGCGATTATCGGTATTGGGTTAACGAATGCCCTCATGACCGGTACCTCGGTTGTTGATGCGTTAAACATCCCGAAAGTGCTGGGAATTTTCGCCTCACTGATTGTCTCCCCTATCGTGGGTCTGGTGGTCGCAGGCGGATTAATTTTCATCCTGCGTCGTTACTGGAGCAATACGAAAAAACGCTCCCGTATTCACCTGACGCCGGCAGAGCGTGAGAAGAAAGACGGCAAGAAAAAGCCGCCATTCTGGACGCGGATTGCCCTGATCCTTTCCGCTATCGGCGTTGCCTTCTCTCACGGCGCGAACGACGGTCAGAAAGGCATTGGTCTGGTAATGCTGGTACTGATTGGCGTCGCACCGGCGGGATTCGTGGTTAACATGAACGCCTCCGGTTACGAAATCACCCGTACCCGTGATGCGGTGAACAACGTTGAAATCTATTTCCAGCAACACCCTGAGCTGCTGAAGAAGGCAACCGGCGTTGACCAGTTGATCCCTTCTCCTGAAGCAGGCGCTACCACTGCGCCGGGCGAATTCCACTGCCATCCGGCAAACGCGATTAACGCGCTGGAACGTGCCAAAGGCATGCTGGGTAATATCGAAAGCTACGACAAACTGTCCGTTGAGCAACGTGGTCAACTGCGTCGCATTATGCTGTGCATCTCTGATGTCACGGATAAAGTGGCGAAGCTGCCAGAAGTGAATGCTGACGACCAGCGTCTGCTGAAGAAACTGAAAGGCGATATGCTCAATACTATTGAGTACGCGCCAATCTGGATCATCATGGCTGTCGCACTGGCTCTCGGTATCGGTACGATGATTGGCTGGCGTCGTGTGGCGACCACCATCGGCGAGAAGATCGGTAAGAAAGGCATGACGTATGCGCAGGGTATGTCCGCGCAGATGACGGCGGCGGTTTCAATCGGTCTGGCGAGCTATACCGGTATGCCAGTTTCGACCACCCACGTACTCTCCTCTTCCGTGGCAGGGACCATGATTGTTGACGGCGGCGGTCTGCAACGCAAAACCGTGACCAACATTCTGATGGCCTGGGTATTTACCCTTCCGGCCTCTATCCTGCTGTCGGGTGGGTTGTACTGGATTTCGCTGAAGCTTATCTAATCGGCAGAACGCGATAAAAAAGCGGGTCAGGAAACTGACCCGCTTTTTTTATGCTCAGTGCCAAATCATCAAGGCAATCATGCTGACCACAACCAGACCACACAGGGCGCTGGTTAAAATGAACTGACGGCGAAGACGCTCGCAACGGCGAATAAACTCTTCATCGTGGTGATCGCGATAGCGCTGGTAATAGATATACCCTACCAGACGCATCTGCTTGCTGGGCTGTCCGTGCGAGGTGAAGAACCCTCCACCGTCCACATACTGATAAAGCAACGGATCGCAACCACGAAGTACCACTAACAGCGCACGTAACGATGAGAAGTAGCGCGCCATATTCACTATGCAAACCACGCATAACGCCCAAAACAATGCGACGGTGCTAATCATACATCCTCCCCGGCGTACGCCCACGAAGCAAGGCCTCTGAGCTACCGCACTCCAGTGCCCTGACAGACAGTTCAGTGAAAGAATGAACAAAAGTCGATCCGGTTCGCGTTTTAATATCCGAACGGCTCATTAAATAGTGTAGGAGATCCGTTAATTTTTTTGCCACAAGGTTAATCGTTATCAACACCAAAGCTTGAAAAATATGTTTTACTGGGCCGTAATGAAAGCATCAGACGACGGCTTTTCCATTTAGTCATCGATAACTTAAGGAAGGAGTAACACTATGGCTTACAAACACATTCTCATCGCGGTAGACCTCTCTCCGGAGAGTAAAGTGCTGGTTGATAAAGCGGTATCCATGGCACGCCCTTACAACGCGAAAGTTTCTCTTATCCACGTTGATGTGAATTACTCCGACCTCTATACCGGTCTGATTGACGTCAATCTCGGTGATATGCAGAAACGCATCTCTGAAGAGACACACCACGCCCTGAGCGAACTGTCCACCAACGCGGGCTACCCTATCACCGAAACCTTAAGCGGCAGCGGCGATCTGGGTCAGGTGCTGGTTGATGCGATTAAGAAATACGATATGGACCTGGTCGTTTGTGGTCACCACCAGGACTTCTGGAGCAAACTGATGTCTTCAGCGCGTCAGCTGATTAACACCGTTCATGTGGATATGCTGATTGTTCCACTGCGTGACGAAGAAGACGAGTAAGTCTGCTTTCCCTCTCCCAAAGGGAGAGGGAACCGTTCGAGCCTCTTTCCAGCGCGGGTTGGGGTGACGGCATTAAACCGCACACCCTAACCTTCCTGTTCCGTCGTCCCCGAATAAATATCAAACCGGTGCCCTTTGGTAACCACCGCATTGGCCGTCGCCACGTCCGCCAGCGGCGGCGCATAGTCCGGACGTTTCACCACCACGCGCTTCGTGGCTAGCTGACGAGCAGGCGCCAGCAAACCATCCGCGTCTAAATCCGGCCCGACCAGCGACTGGAACACCCGCATCTCCTTCTTCACCAGCGCGCTTTTCTGCTTATGCGGGAACATCGGGTCGAGATAGACCACCTGCGGACGCGGAGTGATATCGGTCAGCGCCGTCAGGCTGGAGGCGTGAATCAACTGCAAGCGTGCCTGCAGCCACGGTCCAATCTCCGGGTCGGCATAGCCGCGCGTCAGCCCGTCGTCGAGCAGCGCGGCCACGACCGGATTGCGCTCCAGCATCCGCACGTGACACCCTACCGAGGCCAGCACAAACGCATCGCGCCCTAAACCCGCCGTGGCATCCACCACGTCCGGAAGATAGCTTCCTTTGACGCCAACCGCTTTGGCAACCGCTTCACCGCGACCGCCGCCGAACTTGCGCCGGTGCGCCATGGCGCCCCCCACAAAATCGACAAATATCCCGCCGAGCCTGGGTTCGTCACGCTTACGTAATTCCAGATGCGCCGGCGTCATCACCAGCGCCATCAGGTTTTCATCATCATGCTCCAGCCCCCAGCGGGCGGCCAGAACAGATAAGGCGCCGTCTCCGGCGCCTGTTTCATCGACTAAACAGATCTTCACGTAACGGTTAGCCTTTAATCCCGTAGTGCTCAAGCATCGCATCCAGCTGCGGCTCGCGGCCACGGAAGCGTTTGAACAGCACCATTGGCTCTTCAGAACCGCCGCGCGTCAGGATGTTATCAAGGAACGACTGGCCGGTTTCACGGTTGAAAATGCCCTCTTCTTCAAAGCGAGAGAACGCATCCGCCGCCAGCACGTCGGCCCACAGGTAGCTGTAATAGCCTGCCGCATAGCCGCCCGCGAAGATATGGCTGAACGCGTGCGGGAAGCGGCCCCAGGTTGGGCCAGGAATAACGGCGACCTGCTTTTTGATCTCGGCCAGCGTCTCGAGGATTTTCGCCCCCTGCTCCGGACTAAACTCGGCGTGCAGACGGAAGTCGAACAGGCCGAACTCCAGCTGGCGCAGGATAAACATCGCCGCCTGGTAGTTTTTCGCCGCCAGCATTTTATCCAGCAGTTCTTTCGGCAGCGGTTCGCCGGTTTCGTAATGGCCGGAGATGAACGCCAGCGCGTCCGGCTCCCAGCACCAGTTTTCCATAAACTGGCTTGGCAGTTCGACCGCATCCCATGGCACACCGCTGATACCGGCAACGCCTGCGGTTTCAATACGGGTCAGCATATGGTGCAGGCCGTGACCGAATTCGTGGAACAGGGTAATCACTTCGTCATGGGTAAACAGCGCAGGTTTGCCATTCACCGGACGGTTGAAGTTACAGGTCAGGTACGCCACCGGCTTCTGCAGGGAACCGTCCGCTTTACGCATCTGCCCGACGCAATCATCCATCCATGCACCGCCGCGTTTGTTCTCGCGAGCGTACAGATCCAGGTAGAAGCTCCCGCGCAGCTCGTTCTTCTCGTCATACAGTTCGAAGAAGCGCACGTCCGGATGCCAGACGTCGATGTCGGTACGTTCTTTGGCGGTGATCCCGTAAATGCGTTTAACCACTTCAAACAGACCGTTAACGGCTTTGTTTTCCGGGAAGTAAGGACGCAGCTGCTCATCGCTGATGCTGTAAAGGTGCTGTTTCTGTTTTTCACTGTACCAGGCGATATCCCACGGCTGCAGCTCGTCGACACCGTATTCCGCTTTCGCGAAGGCGCGCAGCTGTGCCAGCTCTTTCTCGCCCTGCGGACGCGCACGTTTCGCCAGGTCAGTCAGGAAATCGAGGACCTGCTGTGGATTTTCCGCCATTTTGGTGGCGAGGGATTTGGAAGCGTAGCTCTCAAAGCCCAGCAGCTGTGCCAGCTCGTGACGCAGCGCGAGGATTTCAGCCATCACCGGGCTGTTATCCCACTTACCGGCATTCGGGCCCTGATCGGAAGCGCGGGTGCTGTAAGCACGGTACATCTCTTCGCGCAGCGCCTGATTGTCGCAGTAGGTCATGACCGGCAGGTAGCTCGGGATGTCCAGGGTTAAGAGGAAGCCTTCCTGCTCTTTCGCTTCGGCCTGCGCTTTCGCCGCCGCCAGCGCGCTTTCCGGCATACCGGCCAGCTCGGCTTCGTCGGTAATCAGCTTCGTCCAGCCCATGGTCGCGTCCAGCACGTTGTTGCTGTACTGGTTGCCCAGCTCAGACAGACGGGCCGCAATTTCACCGTAACGGGTCTGTTTCTCTTTCGGCAAACCAATACCGGAGAGTTCGAAATCACGCAGAGCGTTATCGACCGATTTTTTCTGCGCGGTGTTGAGTTCGGCATAGTGGTCGCCATCGCGCAGGTCGCGATAGGCTTTGTACAACCCCTCGTGTTGACCAACCCAGGTGCTGTACTCAGAGAGCAACGGCAGGGTTTGTTCATACGCTTCACGGAGTTCCGGGCTGTTTTTCACTGAATTCAGATGGCTTACCGGGGAGAAGAGGCGTCCCAGCACGTCATCCACTTCGGCCAGCGGCTGACACAGATTTTCCCAGGTGTACGGCGCGCCCTGCGCCACCACGCTTTCTACCGCCGCTCGGCAGTTGTCCAGCGCCTGTGTTACGGCTGGAACCACATGCTCAGGGCGGATTTTAGAAAACGGTGGCAACGAAAAAGGCGTCAGTAATGGATTGGTCATAAACGCTGTCCTGTTGAATAAGATGAATGAAGCGCGCATCCGGCGCTGTGCATATGCGATCTAGAATGGGGATAAGTGTAGAGGATTTCAATGCCAGACGTTGCGCTTTCGCGGCAGGATAAACTTTTCTGTATACTGTGGCGATACGCTCTATTTTTGCCCGATGGCGCTACGCTTATCAGGCCTACGTTTACTACCTGGAACACAATCATTCATGCTCAGTTATCGCCACAGCTTTCACGCAGGCAACCACGCCGACGTCCTTAAACACACCGTTCAGAGCCTGATTATTGAATCACTTAAAGAGAAAGATAAACCGTTTCTCTATCTGGACACCCACGCGGGCGCGGGACGTTATCAGCTGAGCGGCGAACATGCCGAACGCACCGGGGAATACCTGGAAGGGATCGCCCGCATCTGGCAGCAGGACGACCTGCCGGCAGAGCTGGAGCCCTACATTGGTGTGGTGAATCATTTTAACCGCAACGGCCAGCTGCGCTACTACCCTGGCTCGCCGTTGATTGCCCGCCAGCTGCTGCGCGAGCAGGACAGCCTTCAACTGACCGAGCTGCACCCAAGCGACTTCCCGCTGCTGCGTTCTGAATTCCAGAAAGACAGCCGCGCCCGTGTGGAAAAGGCGGATGGCTACCAGCAGCTGAAGGCCAAACTGCCGCCGGTATCCCGTCGCGGTCTGGTGCTGATCGACCCGCCTTATGAGATCAAAACCGACTATCAGGCGGTAGTGAGCGGTATTAACGACGGCTACAAACGCTTTGCGACGGGCACCTATGCCCTGTGGTATCCGGTGGTGCTGCGTGCGCAAATTAAACGCATGATCAAAGACCTGGAAGCGACCGGTATCCGCAAAATTCTGCAAATTGAACTGGCCGTACGCCCGGACAGCGACCAGCGCGGCATGACCGCTTCCGGCATGATTGTGATTAACCCGCCATGGAAGCTCGAAGCGCAGATGAACAACGTGCTGCCGTGGCTGCACAAGACGCTGGTGCCGGCCGGAACGGGCCATGCCACCGTCAGTTGGATCGTGCCGGAGTAATCGCAGTCATCGGTGGAAACTATTGATTTCAGGTATACAATCGCGGCAATTCACGATTAAGGATAAAAGCTATGACTAAGCATTATGACTACATCGCAATCGGCGGCGGCAGCGGCGGCATCGCCTCCATCAACCGCGCGGCCATGTATGGCCAGAAATGTGCGCTGATCGAAGCCAAAGCGCTGGGCGGCACCTGCGTCAACGTGGGTTGTGTACCGAAGAAAGTGATGTGGCATGCGGCCCAAATCCGTGAAGCAATCCATATGTATGGCCCGGATTACGGCTTTGACACCACCATCAATAACTTTGACTGGAACAAGCTGATCGCCAGCCGTACAGCCTATATCGACCGTATTCATACCTCGTACGACAATGTGCTGGGCAAGAACAACGTCGATGTTATTCATGGTTTTGCGCGCTTTGTTGATGCGAAGACGATCGAAGTTAACGGTGAGACGATCACTGCCGATCACATCCTGATCGCGACCGGCGGGCGTCCGAGCCACCCGGATATTCCCGGTGTGGAATACGGTATCGACTCCGACGGTTTCTTCGAGCTGCCTGCTCTGCCAGAACGTGTTGCCGTGGTGGGCGCGGGATACATCGCCGTAGAACTGGCCGGTGTGATTAATGGCCTGGGCGCAGAAACGCACCTGTTCGTGCGTAAACACGCGCCGCTGCGCAACTTTGACCCGCTGATCGTCGATACGCTGGTCGAAGTGATGAATACCGAAGGCCCAACGCTGCACACCCACGCCGTGCCAAAAGCGGTCGTGAAAAATGCAGACGGTAGCCTGACGCTTGAGCTGGAAGATGGCCGTAGCCAGACCGTGGATTGCCTGATCTGGGCGATTGGTCGTGAACCGGCTAACGACAACTTCAACCTGGCGGCGACGGGCGTTAAAACCGATGAGAAAGGGTATATCGTTGTCGATAAATTCCAGAACACCAGCGTTCCGGGCATTTACGCGGTGGGCGATAACACCGGTGCGGTCGAACTGACGCCGGTTGCGGTTGCCGCAGGCCGTCGCCTCTCTGAGCGTCTGTTTAACAACAAACCGGAAGAGCATCTGGACTACAGTAACATTCCGACCGTGGTCTTCAGCCACCCGCCAATCGGCACAGTGGGCTTAACAGAACCTCAGGCGCGCGAGCAGTATGGCGACGACCAGGTGAAAGTGTATAAATCCGCGTTCACCGCGATGTATACCGCCGTCACCTCTCACCGTCAGCCATGCCGCATGAAGCTGGTCTGCGTGGGTCCGGAAGAGAAGATTGTCGGTATCCACGGCATTGGCTTTGGCATGGACGAGATCCTGCAGGGCTTCGCCGTGGCGCTAAAAATGGGTGCCACCAAGAAAGACTTCGATAACACCGTTGCGATCCACCCGACAGCGGCCGAGGAATTTGTCACCATGCGTTAAGCAAAATGCCCCTCTGCGGAGGGGCGTTTGTTTCAGACATAAATGGTTGCACAACGAATGCTCTGAATTATTTGCCCCATAAATCTGTCTAAAAATCCCTTTTAGCCTTTATTTTTCAGCGAATTACTGTTTTAACTCCGCAAATACCCCGCGCTTAAAAACGTGATCAACCGCACATTTCCCTCAGCCAACACCGAAGCGAATGTCTACGCTTATAAGACGCCCGGAAAAAACTGTTATTTTGAACACACAACCGGAGGTCCTTATCGCCATGTTCAACCAGAAACTACAGGCTGCCGAGAACATCGAGTTCGAGATTGCAGAAGAGCTGCGCTACGAGACCGATCCCTGCGAGTTAAAACTGGATGAAATGATTGAGGCGGAGCCGGAACCCGAAATGATTGAGGGGCTACCCGCCTCTGATGCTCTGACGCCCGCCGATCGCTATCTGGAACTGTTCGAGCACGTGCAGTCGACACGGCTGTTTGCGGACAGCAAAACCTTCCCCGACTGTGCCCCGAAGATGGATCCTCTGGATATTCTGATCCGCTATCGCAAGGTCAGGCGCCACCGGGATTTCGACCTGCGCCGGTTCGTGGAGAACCACTTCTGGCTGCCAGAGACCTATACCACGGAATATGTCTCCGACCCCGGCCTGTCGCTAAAAGAGCACATTGACAGCCTGTGGCCCGTGCTGACGCGCGAGCCGCAGGACCACATCCCCTGGTCTTCTCTGCTGGCGCTGCCGCAGGCCTATATCGTGCCCGGCGGGCGTTTTAGCGAGACCTATTACTGGGATTCCTACTTCTCCATGCTGGGTCTGGCAGAGAGCGGACGTAACGATCTGCTGAAATGTATGGCGGATAACTTCGCGTGGTTGATTGAACGCTACGGCCATATCCCGAACGGTAACCGTACCTATTATCTCAGCCGCTCCCAGCCGCCGGTATTTGCCCTGATGGTAGAGCTGTTTGAAGAGGATGGTGTGCGCGGTGCAAAGCGCTACCTTGAACACCTCAAAATGGAGCATGCCTTCTGGATGGACGGGGCGGAATCGCTGCTGCTTAATCAGGCCTATCGCAGCGCGGTGCGTATGCCGGATGGCTCGCTGTTAAACCGCTACTGGGACGACCGTGACACGCCGCGTGATGAATCATGGATTGAGGATGTGGAAACCGCCCGTCACTCTGGTCGTCCGCCGAATGAGGTTTATCGCGATTTGCGCGCAGGCGCGGCCTCCGGCTGGGATTACTCCTCGCGCTGGCTGCGGGAGCCTGGCCGACTTGCCAGCATCCGCACCACGCAGTTTATTCCTATCGATTTGAACGCGTTCCTGTTCAAGCTGGAAAGCGCGATCGCCAATATTTCGGCATCGAAAGGGGATAAAGAGACCGCGGAACTGTTCCGCCAGAAAGCCAGCGATCGCCGCGCCGCGGTGAACCGGTATCTGTGGGATGACGAGAATGGCTGTTACCGTGACTACGACTGGCGCCGCGAGGTCATGGCGCTGTTCTCAGCGGCGAGCATTGTGCCGCTGTACGTTGGCATGGCGACCCACGAGCAGGCTGAACGCTTGTCGGATGCGGTAAAAGCACGTCTGCTGACGCCGGGCGGGATTCTGGCCACCGAGTACGAGACCGGCGAGCAGTGGGATAAACCCAACGGCTGGGCGCCGCTGCAGTGGATGGCGATTCAGGGCTTCAAACAGTACGGCAATGACTCGCTGGGCGATGAGATTGCCTGGAGCTGGCTGCAGACGGTGAATCATTTCTATAAAGCTCACCATAAGCTGATTGAGAAATATCACATCGCCAGCAGTACGCCGCGCGAAGGGGGCGGGGGTGAGTACCCGCTGCAGGATGGCTTCGGCTGGACTAACGGCGTGGTACGGCGGTTGATAGGGTTGTATGGGGAGCCGTGACCTTCTGTGGTCTGATGCCCGTATCCATCCCTCTCCTGCCGGGAGAGGGAGAAGACAGGATTAACGAATCACTTCATAAATGGCGGTCTGGATGGACTGCCATTTTTTTGTGGTGGCATCCGGCTGTGACTGTGCCCGACGCGTCGCCATATCCAGATCATGCTGCTGGCGCTTCACCACGGCAGGCACGGTGCAAAACGCTTTCAGATACTGTTTACGCATTGACGTCAGGGACTCGCCATTCGACATGGCATGGCTTAGCGTGTTGATAAAGCGCCGGCACGGCTTCTGTTCCACCATGTTCTGTCGGTAGCGCAACATCAGCTCCAGAACGTCGTCATAGTCAGCCGACATCGCCTCTTCCGTCCAGGAGAGCTTCCAGTCCATCCCTCCCTGCAAAAACAGCAGTGCCACCCGGGTATCATTGCGGTTAATCGCCGAGCGGAAATTATTCTCGTCCCAGGTCACGCCCATGCGCGACAGCGTCTCGCGCGAGGACGGGGTTTCGCGCATCTCCTGAGGCTGGGCCGTTTCTGCAACGTTCCCGGCTGCAGGCTGGGGTTTACTGCTGGTTACCAGCCAGAAGCCGCCCGCCACAATGGCAATCACCATCACGCCAACCGCCCCCCATAACGCGCCGGAAATAAGCTGCTCACGCTGTTCTGGCGTGCGCGGTGCGCGCTGGGTCGGTTTTTCAATCGTGTCACGAACCTCAAAGAGATCCCCGCCGGTCACACGATCCATTTTCTGCGCCTTTTCCCAGAAAGCATGCAGCTCGCTGGCATCCACAGCCATCAGTCCGGCCGGGTTGACGCGGGTTCTCCCCTCTTCAAAAGCACGTTGAACCGGTCGGGTGATCTGCGTGTAGTAGTTATCCAGCAGCTGGATTTGCGCCGAACTTAACGCTTTCTGCACGGTAATATTGTTACGGATTTGCCGAATATCATCGAGGAAGGTTTGCAGGGTTTTCCGCGGTTCCACCATCAGCGTGAGCATTGACGGATCGTTAAACAGCGAGGCGTAGTAGCGGCTGAACTCTTTTTTATCCACCAGCATCTGTGCCAGCTCACTGAACATCATGCCGCTCAGCACATCATTGATGTCACCAAGCTTCAGCCAGCGCCGCACGCGGTCCGCGTTAAACAGAGTTTTAAGATGGTTATTCAGCCGCACCTGATCGGGCCAGGCCTGCTGGATGAGCCCTTTTATCATCAACTCAATTGTACGCACCTGCTTGTGCGCCTGTTGTTGCTGGAGTTCACTGCCAGGCGCCACTTCGGTGCTGTAGGTCAGAAGAGGCTGCTGCAAACGAAGGTGCTCCAGGGTGGTCACAAACCGCATCGCGGCAATCAGCTGGTTTTCACTGACATCCTGACCGCTTTCGTACTGAGGAACACGCTGCTGAAGCAGACGCAATTGTAGCGTGAATTCGGACATCTCCGCGTCATTCAAATTGAGCGTCTTCGCAACCGCATTCCAGCCCCCCAGGCCTAAACGCGCGCTGTCCAGTTGTTCCAGAAACCAGCGTGGATCTTTTCCCTCAGAAACATGTACATTCAGGAGAAGTAAAATTTCAACCGAGGCCTGGCGAATAACCGCCAGACAGTGTTCGAACTGTTCGCGGATAGGGTGTGCTGTGCTGAGAGTCATTGTTTTCCTTAAGCGACAACGAAGACAACCAGAATGGGCCCGTAATGGCCGTTTTTCTTTTTATTTATACGAGGTTAACCATACCTGACTTTCTGTTGAAATAAAGTGACACCACGAAAATCATTTTAAATGTTTCAGGAGAATCTGAATGCCTGTCTTAACGACATCGCGTCTTATCTGTTCGCCGCTGCAAGACCTTGACTGGACCTTTTTCCTGGCGTTACAGCACGACCCCGAGGTGATGCGTTTTGTCGCGGAAGATCGCCCCGTGGAGGCGATCCGCGAGGCGTTCGAATCTCGTCTGACGCCCTGGACGCCGGGCAGCGCGCACTGGCTTTGCCTCGTTGTGCGTGACGCCACCTCCGGCGTACCGCTCGGCGTCACCGGTTATATTCATCGCGATGACGATTGCGCGGAAGTGGGTTTTCTTTTTGCACCTGCGGCCCAGGGGAAAGGCTACGGCTTCGAATCGCTGCAGGCGCTGTGCGGTTACGCCTTTCATCAGGGCGGCATACGCCGCCTCACCGCCACCGTCACGGCGGGGAATATCGCCTCCAGACGCCTGCTGGAAAAAACGGGCTTTCGTCTGGAGGGCGAGTTACGCGAGAGTTATTACCTTGGCGGACAATGGCATAATGACTGGCTGTTCGGTTTATTGAAGCAGGAATATCTCAGCAATCATTCCTGATCTATAGCCATTTGGCGGATATTTTGCGCGTGTCGTTTCCTCTACAATATTGCCATTAAGAGGAAACGAATATGAAAGGTCATGCGCTGAAGATATCTTCTGCCGCCATTGCGTTAATAAAAAAACACCAGGGGCTTTCTCTGGAGAAATATCGTGATGAAAACGGTTTATGGGTTATTGGCTATGGCCATGTTATTCGCCAGGGCGAATGTTTTCAGCGTCTTATCACGCCGCTACAGGCTGAATATTTACTTCACGATGATATTCAGCTGTGCGAAACGCTGCTGCGGGAAAAATTTAAACGCCCGTTAACCCAACAGCAGCACGACGCGCTGGTGTTAATGATGCTCAGTTTCGGTGAGACGACCTCACTCCCGACCGCAATTCTTCAGGCCGTCGCCCGGGTATAGTACATCGCGGCCTGGGTTCTGTTTTTCACCTCCAGGCGGCGGAAAAGCGCTTCCAGGTGCGCTTTCACCGTGGCGGCGCTGATGTTGAGATTGCGTCCGATCTCTTTGTTGGACTCCCCCGCCGCCAGTAATTTCAGGACTTCGCGCTGGCGTTCGCTTAAGGATAATAACGCCTGCGGCGCCGACGGTTGCCTCACCCACTCACCGGGGAAGCACACCATTCCTCGGGAGACCGAATCCAGCACCGCGGAAAAGCGCTCCGGGTGCGCATTGCGGGGAACAATGGCCATCACGTTTCGCTGCAGCAATTGTTCAACCCATCGGGCCTCTTTTTTAGCCAGAACCATTACCACGCGTATCGTCGGAAAACGCTGCATGATCGCTTCCAACCAGGCGATCCCCTCATCCTCAATTAAATTCCCGTCAATCATGACGATAGCCGAGGGTGACGCTGAAATTTGCGCCCGTAAATCTTCTGCCTGACAGCTTCCCGTAATATTTATTTCCGGAATTAATTTCTGAAGACTGTGTATCGCTCCGTGAATAAACAGGGACTGCCTGTCAAACATAATTACCCGCATCGTTTTTCTCCCTCTGAGAGTCGCGAAGGGAGATTCTACAGAGGCATTATTTAAGAAAAAACTCAATGAACGGAGACGTTACAAATCCACCAGTGTTATTTATATCTCCCATTATCTGGACACATTCAATTTGAGGATTTCCTTAAGAGGTTCCATCCCCTTAAGCGAAGGCATCACAGGAACATACCGCCTGATACTTCAATACGCTGCGCATTCATCCAGCCCAGTTTATCGCTGAGCAGCGCCGCAATGGCATCACCGATATCATCCGGCAGCCCTACGCGCCCGAGCGCCGTCTGCGATGCCAGCATCTGGTTAAGCTGCGCGTTGTCACGCACGCGTCCGCCGCCAAAGTCGGTTTCTATCGCACCGGGAGCAATGATATTGACGGAGATACCGCGCGCGCCCAGCTCTTTCGCCTGGTAGCGGGTCAGCACTTCCATCGCCCCTTTCATTGCCGCATAGGTGCCGGAACCGGGTTGCGTAAAACGGGCTAGCCCGCTGGAGACGTTCAGGATCCGCCCACCGTCGTTCAGCAAGGGAAGCAAACGCTGCGTCAGGAAAAAAGGCCCTTTGAAATGGATATTCAGCGCCTCATCAAACTGGGCTTCCGTTGTCTCGGCATAGGGCGCGTACAAGCCCGTCCCGGCGTTGTTTAATAAATAATCAAAGGTTTCACGCTGCCATACGGTATTAAGGATTTCCTGAAGCTGAGCGGCAAAAAGGTCGAAACTGGCAACATCTCCGACGTTGAGCTGCAATGCGGCCGCGTTAACGCCTTTTTGCTGAATTTCGCGCACAACATCCAGCGCGTCCTGTTGGCTTCGGTTATAGGTCAGGATAATTCCCGTTCCGTCTGCTGCCAGCTTTAAGGCCGCGTTTTTACCCAGACCACGGCTACCACCTGTGACTAATGCAATACGTTCAGACATAAGAAACCTCGTTTTGACTGTCGTGGAGATTGAGAAAGAGCTTATTAGGTGATAGAAGATCAATAAAGATGTCGCAGAGCGCTTCACTGTTTCAATTGCAACAACAATGAGCTTCGTCTATGGATAAAATTCACGCAATGCAGCTGTTTGTTCGTGTCGCGGAACTGGAGAGTTTTTCCCGGGCGGCGGAGTCACTGACGCTGCCGAAAGGCAGTGTTTCGCGGCAAATTCAGGCGCTGGAAAACCGACTGGGAACCCAGCTATTGCACCGAACCACGCGTCGCGTAAGCCTGACGCAGGACGGCATGGTGTATTACGAGCGGGCAAAAGATCTTCTGACAAACCTGGATGAACTGGACGGTATGTTCCAGCATGACCCCTCCACCATCAGCGGTCGGTTACGCGTGGATATGCCCGTCAGCGTTGCTCGAAATTTAGTCATCCCCAAACTGCCTGCTTTTCTGCAGCAATATCCGGGCATCGAGCTGGAACTTAGCAGCAGCGATCGCCTGGTGGATGTTATTCGTGAAGGGTTTGATTGTGTGGTACGCGTCGGCGCGCTCAAAGACTCGGGACTTATCGCCCGCCCGCTGGGCAAGCTGTCGGTGATTAACTGCGCCAGCCCGGATTATGTCACGCGTTTTGGCTATCCGGAAACGCTGGAAGATTTGGGTTCACACGCCGTCATTCACTACGCCGCCACGCTGGGAACACGTCCCCAGGGCTTTGAGTTTTATAACGGCACGTCGACGCAGTGGGTGAAGACGGGCGGGGTTTTGACCGTCAACAGCACAGAAACGTATCAGGCGGCCTGCATCGCCGGACTGGGTATTATCCAGGTGCCGCGCGTTGGCGTGCGTGACGCTCTGCGCACCAGGAAGTTGATTGAAGTTCTCCCGCAGTACCGGGCGGAACCGATGCCGGTATCGCTGATTTATCCCCACCGGCGCAACCTCTCCCGTCGGGTACATCTGTTTATGGAGTGGCTTACTGCACTCACAAAAGCTTACGTGGATTAGTCGCAAGCTATAATTCAATAACATCCAGCCAAACGAAAAGGAAAAGTCGCGTGACGCCGGAAAACAACCCGCAACGACCTACCCAACATTTAGATTACGAACCCATCCAGAAGATGGAAACCGGGCCTGAAGAAGTAAAAATGCCAGGCACCGCCAGCAAAGCGCTGGGGACTGTCACCAGCCTGGCAGAGCGGATACAGCAGTTCCCCATGATTGCGCACCTGATACGCGCGACAGAGCGGTTTAATGACCGCATGGGTAACCAGTTTGGGGCTGCCATCACCTATTTCTCTTTTTTATCGATGATCCCGATCCTGATGGTGTCCTTTGCCGCAGCCGGTTTTGTGCTCGCGTCACACCCAACGCTGCTGCAGGATATCTTCAATAAAATCCTGAATAACGTCAGTGATCCGACCCTCGCCACCACGCTCAAAAACACCATTAATACCGCCGTACAGCAACGTACGACGGTCGGTATCGTCGGTCTGTTGATTGCCCTTTACTCCGGGATTAACTGGATGGGCAACCTCCGCGAGGCCATTCGTGCCCAGTCGCGCGAGGTGTGGGAGCGTAAGCCTCAGGACCAGGAGAAAATCTGGGTTAAGTATCTTCGCGACTTTGTTTCGCTGATTGGCCTGCTCGTCGCGCTGATTGTGACGCTCTCCATCACCTCTGTCGCCGGTTCGGCGCAGCAGATGATTATCTCTGCGCTCTATCTGGATTACATCGAGTGGCTGAAGCCCGCGTGGCGCGGCATTGGACTGGCTATTTCCATCTTCGCCAACTATCTGCTGTTCTTCTGGATCTTCTGGCGCTTGCCCCGCCATCGTCCGCGTAAGAAGGCGCTGATCCGCGGCACATTGATTGCGGCGATAGGCTTTGAAGTGATCAAAATTGTGATGACTTACACTCTGCCATCGCTGGTGAAATCCCCTTCTGGCGCGGCGTTTGGCTCGGTGCTGGGGCTGATGGCGTTCTTCTACTTCTTCGCCCGCCTGACCTTGTTCTGCGCGGCATGGATTGCCACCGCCGAGTACAAAGACGACCCGCGCATGCCGGGTAAAACACACCGATAACGTCTCTCCCGGGCTGAAACTTCAGCCCGATTCATCATTTCAGCATATAAATCCAGTCCGTAACTTTTATTTAACCAAAAACCAGTTTTATCAGCTGATATTTGAAAACTGTGAAGCATTTCATAGAAGTGTTTTGTCTGGCCTGAACATTATCCGCTTTTTGTTGCTTTTATCACCAGTGCGCGGCTTTGTTACAGATTGAAATGTCGCTTTTGCTGTGCGTAATATGGCCTTTCGTCCGACTAAAAATAAGAAAATATTATGCAAGCAACAGCCACAACACTCGACTCCGGCGCGGAAACCGCGCCGGTTAACTCGCGAAACAAAGTTGTCGTCGCCTCGCTGATTGGCACCGCCATTGAGTTCTTCGACTTTTACATTTATGCCACCGCAGCGGTCATTGTCTTTCCGCATATTTTCTTCCCGCAGGGTGACCCGACGGCAGCCACGCTGCAGTCTCTGGCTACCTTTGCGATCGCGTTTGTTGCGCGTCCGATTGGCTCTGCCCTGTTTGGACACTTCGGCGATCGCATCGGCCGTAAGGTCACGCTGGTGGCCTCGCTGCTGACGATGGGGATCTCCACCGTCGCTATCGGCTTGCTGCCTACCTACGAAACCATTGGTATTCTGGCCCCGATGCTGCTGGCGCTGGCGCGTTTTGGTCAGGGTCTGGGGCTGGGCGGTGAATGGGGGGGTGCGGCGCTGCTGGCCACGGAGAACGCACCGGCACGCAAACGCGCGCTGTACGGTTCATTCCCGCAGCTTGGCGCACCGATTGGCTTCTTCTTTGCGAACGGGACTTTCCTGCTGCTCTCCTGGCTGCTGACGGACGAACAGTTCATGAGCTGGGGCTGGCGTATTCCGTTCGTCTTCTCCGCCGTGCTGGTGCTGATTGGCCTGTATGTCCGCGTGTCGCTTCACGAAACGCCGGTTTTCGCTAAAGTTGCCGCCGCGAAAAAACAGGTAAAAGTGCCGCTGGGTACGCTGCTGACTAAACACGTCCGCGTGACGGTACTGGGCACGTTTATCATGCTCGCGACCTACACGCTGTTCTATATCATGACGGTCTACTCAATGACGTTCAGCACCGCCGCCGCGCCGGTTGGGCTCGGCCTGCCGCGTAACGAAGTGCTGTGGATGTTGATGATGGCGGTCATTGGGTTTGGCGTCATGGTGCCGATTGCCGGCCTGCTGGCGGATAAGTTTGGTCGTCGCTCAAGCATGATTGTTATCACCACGCTGATCATTCTGTTTGCCCTGTTCGTCTTCCCGCCGCTGCTGGGTTCAGGTAGCCCTGCGCTGGTCATGGCGTACCTGCTCATTGGTCTGAGCCTGATGGGCCTGACCTTCGGCCCGATGGGCGCGCTGCTGCCAGAGCTGTTCCCGACGGAAGTGCGTTATACCGGCGCGTCGTTCTCCTATAACGTTGCCTCTATTCTGGGTGCGTCCGTTGCGCCTTATATCGCCACCTGGCTGCAGGCAAATTATGGTCTGTTCTACGTGGGCGTTTACCTGGCCGCCATGGCAGCGCTGACGCTGATAGCCCTGCTGCTGACCCACGAGACGAAGCACCAGTCTCTGTAATTCACCGCGGCCTGATACCCTCTCCCCCAGGGAGAGGGTAAAGGTCCCGAAAGCCGCACGTTATTTTTTCATCTGCGACAAAATGTTCCGGCACTGATTCGCATCCCCTTCTGACGGCGAAATTAACGCCAACAGCGCCGCCGCTGGCGTAACCAGCGTCGCGAGTGCTGCCGCCACCGCGCCGCGCGCAATCAGCGGACCGGGTTTCACACCCGCCTGCGGATTTTTAAAGGTCCCACGCACGTAGAGCGGCGAACGCAGGGTGATGATACGAATCCCCTTACTTTCCGGATCGATGGTTAAATCAAGCTGCTCGGAGGCCATACTGGCGGTGCCGGTCACGTTGATGACCGCGTTCTCTGTATCGAAGGCAAAAATTTGCGGGCGCGCCACGCCGTTGACCAGATCCAGGTTGGCCGCCGCACAGTTCACCCTCACCTCATCATCACCGAATATTTGCCCGATGACGTAGTTCCCGACGTTCAGCCCCAGGATCTCCATCAGGTTGCGGCTCACCAGCCCGTCGTTCATCAGAAGCTTCAGGTTACCGTTACTGCTCCCGAGCAGTGCAGCCACGGAATTCCCCACGCCGCGGATATCCGCATCGCCGTTCATTTCACCGAGGGTTTTCTGCATCAATTCCACGTTCGGCATCAGCTCTTTCAGTTTGAGCCGGCGGGCCTTGATATCGGCACGCCCCTGCATCGGCTTTTTATCGCCTTCGAGGTGAATGTTCGATGAGAGGGTCCCACCCGCCATACCAAACTTCAGCGGCTGCAGGCGTAAATCGGCATTTTTAAGCAGGATATGGGTCGAAAGATTGCTGATCGGCAGCGTACTGCCATGTTCGATTTTGCCCCCTTTAAAGCGAACATCCGCATCCATTACGTCCCACTTATCGGTCTCAAAGCGATCGTAAGGCAGGACTTTCCCCGCCGGCTGGCGATCTTTCTTCACCTCTTTTGATTTCGTGCCTTTACCGGAATCAATCCCGATTAGCGGCCCCAAATCGGCCAGCCGCAGCTGGCGAGACTCCACATCGCCTTCCAGTTTCGGACGCGGTTTTCCGGTGGTGTAGGTCAACGAGCCATGGATATCGCTGTCGCCAATACGGCCATTGAAATCGCGATAATCAAATATCGACGATTTTTCCGTGTCGATTTTTGCCACCAGATGCCCGTCCGTCTCAAACGGTGGCGTATCTGGCAGCAGGACGCCAGTGAGTTCATACAGTTCACCCAGCGAATCACCGGCAAACTTCAGCCGCAGATCAACGCCCCCCATGTTCATAGGATCGTTGACGGTCCCGGTGAAGGCCACCCGCGTGTTCCCGGAGCGGAAATCCGCCTGCACAGGAAACGGCGTCGAGTCGCTTCGAAGCGCCAGCATGCCGCCAATTTTGCCAGTGCCGGTCAGGGGCTGCCCTTTGTAGCGCCCTTCGGCCTTCAGGCCGAAAACATAATCCCCGGCTTTGGCATTATCGCCCTTCGCTTTTGCGCCGGTCACTTCGCTAAACGGCAGCGGTTTGCCCAACGGATCGACCAGGATCTCAATATCAGCCTTGCTAACCTTGTCGTCGATGGCGATCCGCCCGCGATCGAAGAGAATATTGTCGAGACGGAATGACCATGATGAGGGCTGCGCATTGGGATCTTTTTCGTCGCTGCTGGCGAGATCAAACGTCCAGTTGTTGTTCTTTTCGGAAAGGCGGATCAGACGCGCATCGGGCTGCTGAAGCTTGATCCACGGCAGGTAAACCGTTTTGGTCAGTAGCGCTAACGGGGCCAGCGTGGCTTCTACGCGGGGCAGATGCACCATTGTCACGTCAGGAATATCCGGCGGGTTGCCGAGAATGATGTCGTCGGCGTGGACATGCGGCCAGGGGATCCAGCTTCGCCAGCCGGTCTCCTCTTTCTGACGTTCCCACACCACCCCGAGATCGCCGCGTATGGCGAAGGGGCGATTGAGTTCGGTGGAGACTTTCTGGTTGATGGTCGGCTTAAGGCGGTTCCAGTCAAACGTCGCGATAATGACGACGGCGACCACGATCAACAACAATAAAATCCCTGCTGTCCAGGAGATTACCCTGGTTGTTTTTGTCATTGTTATCCCCTTTCCTGATGACCTTACCTGTAAAACTATAGTTCAGACAAAGGGAAGCGGGCAGATCAGAGGATCGTTATCACGGAATCGAGGGTATCCATTGGGACCGGACGAGAGAGGAAATAGCCTTGTGCCGCCGCCGCGGGAGAATTTTGCACATCACGCCACTCTTCCAGCGTTTCCACGCCTTCCACTATCACGCCCTGGCAGTAGCGGTTCATCAGCTGTAATAACAGCGTAAACAGATTCCGCCCTTCCGGGGTCTGGCGCAGCATAATGAACAGGTCGCGGGCCACTTTAATGTAGTCGTAACGCACTTCGCTGAGGGCAGAGAAGTTCGCCATCCCGGTGCCAAAGTCATCCAGCCACAGCGGGCCGAATTCGCACATCGAGGCAAATGATGAGTCCTGTGGCAGACGAACATGCTCCACCAGCTCAAAGCGCATCCACGGTAAGGAGGCGATCAGCTCCTGTAATTTCGCGTTCTGGCGCAGCGCCAGCAGGGTGGGTCCATCGACGTTGACCGAGGCGAGGATGGCGTGCTGTTCGAAAAAGGCCTGTTTGGTTGCCAGCATACGGAGCTGTTCTTCCAGCACATCCAGGCGCTGGCGCACGGCAACTTCGGCAAAATAGCGGTCCGGTGCGATACGCTGTGAGGGGTTTGACGGGTGCGTCACGACGGTCAAAATTTCAATAGCCATCAGTCGACCGTCCGTTCGGTAGATCGGCTGATAGGTGTACGCACGCTCACATTGCAGCCAGTAGCGATGCTCCTGCAAGTTCTCAATACTTGCCTCGGGCGTAGTGCTCAGCCGCTGGATAACCTGCTCTGACTTCATTTCAGATGTCCTGTTGTTGGATGGCCTTTCTGGACTCGTCAAAGGGTTATCGGCCCGGCAATTGAGAACTTTATGTTCAATTCACCCGGAAAATGAAATTAAGCGGGCAGAAATTAACAGGAACACGCGCTGGCTCAAATAAAATAATGGAACGTCGTTTTAATATAGTTGACCGCATAATTCACTCAGCGCACACTACCGAAAATTACTCTGTTCAGGTTCACGACTATGACCAAGAAAATTGCCGTGATTGGCGAATGCATGATTGAGCTGTCACAAAAAGGCGCGGAAGTCAGCCGCGGTTTTGGTGGCGATACGTTAAACACCTCCGTTTATATTGCCCGTCAGGTTGCCCCTGAGGCCCTTACCGTGAACTACGTCACCGCCCTGGGGACGGACAGTTTCAGCCAGCAAATGCTGGAAGCCTGGCAGAGTGAGCAGGTGGACACCTCGCTGATACAGCGTATGGAAAACCGCCTGCCGGGGCTTTACTACATTGAAACCGACGATACCGGCGAGCGGACCTTCTACTACTGGCGTAACGAAGCCGCGGCCAAATTCTGGCTGGAGAGCGACGATGCGGCTGCCATCTGCGAAGCGTTAGCCACCTTTGATTATCTTTATCTGAGCGGGATTAGCCTGGCTATTTTAAGCTCAGCCAGCCGTGAAAAGCTGCTGTCGTTACTGCGTGAATGCCGCGCCAATGGCGGCAAGGTTATTTTCGATAATAACTACCGTCCGCGCCTGTGGGCCAGCCGTGAAGAGACGCAGCAGGTTTATCAGCAGATACTGCAATGCACCGATATCGCCTTCCTGACGCTTGATGATGAAGATGCGCTGTGGGGTGAGAAACCCGTTGATGAGGTGATTGCGCGTACGCAGGCCGCCGGCGTAAGTGAAGTGGTGATTAAGCGCGGGGCTGATTCATGTCTGGTCGCCATCGCAGGTGAAGCCGTCATCGACGTTCCTGCGGTGACATTGCCGAAAGAGAAAGTGATTGATACGACGGCGGCGGGTGATTCATTCAGTGCGGGCTATCTGGCGGTGCGTTTGACGGGCGGGACGCCTGAAGCGGCGGCCCAGCGTGGACACCTGACGGCGAGCACCGTGATCCAGTATCGCGGGGCAATTATTCCGCGTGAGGCAATGCCACAGTAAAAACAAAACCCTCTCCGACAGGGAGAGGGTTCTGGATGAGGGGCATTACTGCCCCTGCGGGATATCCGTTGCGTCCTGGTGCAAATCATCTGCCGTAGCAGCCTGCGATGGCTGCGGCGCGGAGGCCATAATGGTATTCCAGGTCGACTGAAGTTCCTTCATGTCATATTCCGGCTCGCCTTTCGGCTGCAGAAGAATCAACGCCATTTCCTGCGACAGCTGCTGACGTAAGTCCTGATTCAACATATCGACGGTCAACCCCTCCAGGAAGTCCTGACGAAGCTTCTGGTACTGCTCCGGCGCGATATCCACCACCTGATTCTGCAGTGAGCGAATACGCTGGCTGATCAGAATGTCGGTATCGGCGCGGGCATACGTTGCAAACAGCTTCTGCAGCTCAAGTTTTTTCTGCGCGACCAGCGCATTGAACTCGTCTTCCGACAGGCCCTCTTTGCGCACTTTTGCCAGCTCTTTTGCCACCACGCCCAGATTCGCATTCAGCTTATCGCCCGGCGATTCAACGTTAATGGCACACTGTGCACGCTGGAACAGCACGCGGCAGTCAAAGCCGAGACCGATATTCTTCACGTTATTCTTGCTGAGCGTCTGCTGAACGTGCCAGAACAGCGCTTCACGTGCCAGATCGGCACGCCAGTAGCGCAGCAGCGCCGCTGACTCACGGATTGGCTGCCAGGCGTTATCCCACATGACGGAGAGGCGGTCCTGACGAACGGTATCCGTCATAATGCTGACAGGCTCTGCGCGCAGCGGAGAGAGCGTTGGGACAGGGGCCGGTGTTTCGCGTTTGCCTTTCAGTTCGCCAAACGCTTTGTTGATCTGCTCCACCACCGCACGGCTGTCCACATTCCCCACCACGATAAGCGTCATCGCGTCCGGGGTGTACCATTTCTGGTAGAACGATTTTACCTGCTCAGCGTCCACCGGCTGTTTCAGCGGCTCGGCCGGATCATGCCCAAGCAGCGTTGAACCCTTCAGTCGGTAACGCCACCAGCCCTCTTTGGTGTCCACAGGCCAGGTGGCAACCATGTCACTGTTGCTCAGCGCATAGTTAACGGTTTCCGGCGTAATCGCCAGATTGCCCGACGCATCGGCGAGATACGTAAGGGCTTCTTTGAGCAGGTCGTTACGGTTATTTGGCAGGCTCAGGTTGAACATGGTGTAGTCATACGAGACCACAGCCGGAGGAAGCGGGCGTTTCGGATCAATGGCCTGTTGCCAGAGCGAACGCACCTGAACTGCTTGTAAACTGCCGCTCTGCGTGAGCGCCAGTCGGGGAATAAAATGGCTAAAACCGGTTTGCTGAGTGCTTTCCGTGAGGGAGCCGGTATTAACAGACAGACGGATTTCAACACGGTCACTTGGACGTTGTGGGGTGGCTAAAACCTGCCACTGAAAACCGTTCGCTAGTGTCCCTTGTTGCCAGGCCGGGTCTGGCTGGAGCGCATCTGCCTGCACATAACTGGCTGCTGCCATCATCAGCAAACCGCCGGTTAAGAGTCGAATTTTTGTGCCCTGCATGTGAACCCCTGATCAACATTCCTGGTTAAAGAGAGTGTCTCGCGACGCGTTTCACTCTAAAAGATGACGATGAAAACACGTCGATTAGACCGCGTGTTCTACAAAACGTCACGGTCAGAAGTGAAATATACCCAAAAAAAATCTTGTCGAATTATGACAGGTACGAACAGTTATTATGCGCAGGAGCCCGCATCCCGACAAGGGAATGCGGGCATTTGTGACAATATTAAGAGGATAAACCAGGAGTTTTGCTGTCTGACTGGCGATTATTTAACGTATCGTCGAGCTTTTTGTGATCCAGCTCTTTCACCCATTTTGCCACGACTACCGTTGCCACACCGTTACCTACGAGGTTGGTTAAGGCACGGGCTTCAGACATAAAGCGGTCAATACCGAGAATCAGCGCCAGACCCGCCACCGGCAGGTGTCCGACCGCGGAAATGGTGGCCGCCAGCACGATAAAGCCACTGCCAGTAACACCTGCGGCCCCTTTAGACGAGAGCAGGAGCACCACCAGCAGGGTAACCTGATGGAAAATGTCCATATGGCTATTGGTCGCCTGAGCGATAAACACGGCCGCCATTGTCAGGTATATCGAGGTGCCATCAAGGTTGAAGGAGTAGCCCGTCGGGATGACCAGCCCCACCACCGATTTACGGCAGCCCAGCTTTTCCATCTTATCGAGCATGCGCGGCAGGGCCGATTCGGATGAAGAGGTCCCCAGAACAATCAGCAGCTCTTCGCGGATATAACGGATAAATTTGAAAATGCTGAACCCTGCCGCGCGGGCGATTGAGCCCAGCACCACCACCACGAACAGAATACAGGTGATATAGAAGCAGATGATGAGCTGGCCCAGCTGCACCAGGGTACCCACGCCGTACTTACCGATGGTGAATGCCATCGCACCGAAGGCCCCAATAGGCGCCAGGCGCATGATCATATTGATGATGCCGAAGATGACCTGCGAGAAGCTTTCGATGACGTTAAAGATCAGCTGGCCTTTGTTGCCCAGACGGTGCAGGGCAAAGCCAAACATGACGGCAAACAGCAGCACCTGCAGAATGTTGCCGCTGGCAAATGCACCAATGACGCTGCCTGGGATAACGTCCAGCAGGAAGGCCACTACCCCCTGGTCTTTCGCCTGATCGGCATACACCGCGACCGCTTTGGCATCCAGCGTCGACGGGTCAACGTTCATCCCCGCGCCGGGCTGCACCACGTTCACGATGATAAGACCAATAATCAGCGCAAGGGTACTGACCACTTCGAAATAGAGAAGCGCCACTGCACCGGTACGGCCTACCGCCTTCATGCTTTCCATGCCAGCGATGCCCGTCACGACGGTACAGAAGATCACCGGGGCGATGACCATTTTGATGAGCTTAACGAATGCGTCGCCAAGCGGTTTCATTTGTGCGCCAAGTTCAGGGTAATAGTGACCAAGCAAAATACCGATTGCGATGGCTGTCAGGACCTGAAAATAGAGACTTTTGAAGAGTGAGGTTTTCATAGGGTGTCCTTGGGAAGAAAAACCACAGGCTTTGTAAGGTTATGGTTAACCTGCGGCTCTAAAATAACACCCGTATAACAGGACAGAAATAAACCCAGTTCAAATTTGAAACACAAATGTTAAGAACTTTGAGCTGGCTCGCACAAGCCAGCAACAAAATTACACGTTTGCGCTATTGTCCCCACCGGAAAGGTAGCGTTGTTCAAAGACATCCGATGGAACAGCCGGTGCAAACAGGAAGCCCTGTCCGCCCTCCACGCCCGCTTCAGCCAGCCAGGTGCGCTGCGCGTCTGTCTCAATCCCTTCGGCAATCAGCTGCAGTTTCAGGCTGCGGGCCAGCTGGATAATGGCCTGGACCATGCTGCTGTCTTCCGGCAACCCTTCAACAAAGGCTTTGTCGATTTTCAGCACATCCACCGGCAGGGTTTTCATATGCTGGAGCTGACGCAGCCCGGCATAGCCCATACCGAAATCGTCCAGCGCGATGCGTATACCGGCATTACGCAGCGGTTTCAGAATCGCGACCGCCTCATTAGGATCGTCAATACGCCGGCTTTCCGTGACTTCCAGCGTTAGCGTATCAGGCTTGATCCGGTAACGATGGATCAGCTCCAGCATCTCAGACACCATGGTCGGATGCATCAGCTGCAGGGCGGACAAGTTGACCGACAGCGGGAGCGTCACGCCTCGTTCCTGCCAGGCAGCAAGCTGTCGGCACGACTCCTCCAGCACCCAGTAACCGACGGTGACCATCAGGCCACAGGATTCAATGCGCTCAATGAGCCCTTCCGGCAATTCCCATGAACCATCCGGCTGCTGCACGCGCAGCAGCGCTTCCGCGCTGATCACCTCGCCCGTCAGCAAATTCACCTGCGGCTGGAGCCAGAGGGCAAACTGACGGTTATCCAGCGCGGTCAAAATGTCGCTCTCTTCCGTCAGGCGCTGCTGCGCCCTTTCCATCTGTTCCGGGTCGAAGAACTGGATCTGATTTTTCCCTTTGCGCCGGGCGGTAAACGCCGCCGAGAAAGCACGACGGTAAAGCTGTTCCGCCGTTAAGTCACCGTAGTACATCGCAATACCGATACTGGCGCTTGGACGAAGCTGGATGCCCTGAATGGGCAGCCGCTCATTAATGACAGTGAGTACTTGCTGACCTAACGTGATCGCATGCCACGGCTCTTTCACGCCGTTGGCAATTACCACCAGGTCATACCCGCTGACCTGGGTCAGCACCATGCGCGGGGCCAGCACGGACTTCACTTTCTCCACCAGCGTCAGGAGCAGCATTTCACGCTGGTTCTCTTTGAGCACGCCGGCGGTGTCCTGCAGGGTTTCACAGGCGATCACCATCAGCGCGGTGGTTTGCTGGCGGGCGACAGTCTGTTCCAGCATCGCCATCAGGAAGGCTTTATTGGGCAGCTCCGACACCGGGAAGCGCGTGGCGCTGCTGTTCAGCTCATCCTGCTGGCGCTGCATCCGCTGCTGGTTGAGGTTATAGCTGCGTACCAGCATACCAATCTCGTCATCATGATGAAGACGCGGCAGCGGAAGCTGATGCCCCACCTGGTCCTGCGGTGAAAGCGTGTTCAACTCCCGGGCAATCCGGCGTAGCGGATGCACAATCAGACGGTTAATACACCAGGTCAGCGCCACGCTCAGAATAAGCGTCATAAGTAAGCAAGTGGTCACTAACGTGACAACCCAGCTCATGACGAACTTGTACATGCGGTACGAGTCTGCCTGCAGAACAAGGTAGGCCAACGGCTGCGGATTCGCGGGACGCTCAAGCGAATAGACCGGCAGCGAAATCTGCACCGGCAGTTCAAACAGCCGCATCACCATCATGGGGACCGGGCGCTCGGGGATAAAACTCATCCGCAGCGCCTGAAACTGATTGGGTAACACCACGTCTGCGCGGCTCACGACACCGGCAGGCTGAATGCGTTTTAAAATGGTTTCCGCTTCGGGAATATCCCCTTTCAAAATAGAGGCAGAGAGCGGGCCACGCACCGAGCGGGCAATACTTTCTAATTGCGAAGCCGTGTTATAGCGATTCTGCTGTACGGAATGAAACAGCAAAATTACGCAAAAAAGGAGTACAAACAGCATTGTGACGGCAGAAACCATCGCCATCTGTTTGATAGTTAAGGAACGGCTGACACGCAAAATGACTCTCCACAAAACTCGAAGCGCAGGGCGCACCAGGGTGTAAACCTGGTGCGCCTGAGTATACCCGATTGCTGTACTTTTAAGAGAGACTTACAAATGGATTAAGTTAAATCCGATTACCAGTCCGCGTAAGGGATCAGCGGCTGCGGCGGTAAGTCCATATTGCCCTGCCAGCCTGCAGCAGAGTAGCGTACATAAAGCAGTGCGTGGCTTGGGGTATAATCTTTTGCTTCCTGAATATCCACACCGAGGCCCACAAACCAGTTGGACGTGACCCGGCGCTCGATAATGGCCCGTGCGGTATAACCCGTGCCTGAGGAGCTGCTGCCGGTTTCCATTTCGCCTCTGTCGGTGTAGCGACCGGGCTCATCGGTCGGAATCAGTCCCTGAATGGGATAGCGCATCACGTCGTTAGTTTTAGAATGAGACCATGACACCGATCCGCCCAGCTCCCAGGACCAGTTCTCGGTACGTTTACGCCAGGTGACAGGCAACGCGAAGGAGACATACTCCTGCGGGCTGTAGTAACCGCCCTGACCCAGGGTATAACCACTCAGATCTTTATCGTAGTGCCAGAGCATGTTGCTCACGCCGACGGTCAGACGCTCATTGTTTTTATTGATGAGCTTGTAGTAGTAACCGGTCATCCAGCGGACGCGCCAGTTATCTTCCACATTTTTACCCGTCAGCGTTTCCGCATTCAGGCTCGACCAGACGCCGTGCGCCTCACCTTTGTCATAACTGATGCTCGCGCCACCGCCGGTTGCGCGCACGCCGCCCCAGGTGGTGCCGGTGTTGGTATCTTTTTGCCCGGCAAAGGCGAGCAGAGAGCTGGAGATCGGGCGACGATGGGCGTTAACGGTATAACCGATTGGCCCCAGGTCACTGCTGTAGCTTACACCACCGACTACGTCGACAACGTCAAAGCCCATCGGCGTGGTACCAATATCCCACGCCCAGGTTTTGTTCTGCCAGCCCACGGCAATACTCGCGCCATTTGCTGACTGATGCGTGTTGCCACTACACGGCGTTTCGGCACAAGTGCCCCATTTCGGATCGTAGGTACCGTTATCGGTGGAAAAGGACCCGGCATCCATATTGACCAAATCGCTACGCAGGAACATACGGCCATCCGCCAGTGGTGCATCCGCCTGTAACATGGTGGTATGCGCTTTAAGATCGGAATAGCCGCCGGTGCCGCTGGAGCCCCAGTAATCATGCTGCAGCGTGACGTTAACATCCTGCTGACGGTACAAATCACCGGCGTCGCTACGCACGCCGCGTTTCAGCCAGTCGTCTTTTTCGTCGTTACGCGTCAGGCGGGTAAAGCTGTCATTGTCAGCCGGACGTGTCGTCGTAACACCTGACGACACCATCGCATCTTTATACGTTTCCAGTGCCTGCTGAGGCTGACCATTTTGCGTCTGGAAACGGGCGGCAT
The DNA here is from genome assembly GCF_003635055.1 of Enterobacter sp. WPR_3_1. Lineage (NCBI taxonomy): Bacteria > Pseudomonadati > Pseudomonadota > Gammaproteobacteria > Enterobacterales > Enterobacteriaceae > Enterobacter > Enterobacter sp. WPR_3_1. The sequence continues at coordinate 193,872 of NZ_RBXU01000016.1, forward strand.
CACGTAATACCAGCGCGTTTTCCATAGATGCAGGCTGTGATTTCGCCTGAGGAATAATCTTGCTGAACGTCTGCTCTGCGGCGGCGGAATCCCCAAGGCCTGCCTGCGCCATCGCGATCCGGCGCTGCATATTGAGCGACAGCGGCTCTCCGTTTTGCGCGGCAGGCAGTTTTGCCAGCGCGGCACGGGCTGCCTCTTTGTTGCCCTGGGCGCTATACACTTCGGTCAGACCGAGGATCGCATCTTCGTTCTGCGGTTCACGCTCCAGCACGGTGTTATAAGCCGTTTTCGCGGCCTCCAGATCGCCACGCTGCTGCGCCCAATCCGCAAGGGTTAAGTCGATACGGGTAGAGGACGGCTGCTGGCGAAGGAGGTTTTCCGCCTCCTGCTCTTTGCCGCTGTCGCGCAGTCGGTTTGCCGTTTCCAGCGTCTGGTTACTCTGCAGGCGGTCGGCAAGCTCCTTAATATTGGCGTTCCACTGGCTGCGCGGAAGCGTCTCCAGATGCGTGAGCGCGGCCCGGTCCTGATCGTTTCCGGAGAGATACAGCCCACTGGCATACACCTGTTCCGGATCGGACGGTTTCTGGCTGGCAAGCTGGCGCATCAGGTTATCCGCCTGGCTGCGCTGGCCCGCGCTATAGAGATCGCGCGACAGACGGTAGGTTATCCAGACGTCGCCCGGAGAGAGTGCCAGACGACGACGCTGAATTTCCGCCGCCTGAGCGTATTGGCCCTGGTTTTCCAGCTGTTCCGCCTGGGCTGACAGCTGCTCGTTGGTCAGGCTACGTTCAATGTCATCAATGCTTCGGCGCTGGCTGGCAGAGAGCGACTGGATAAACTGCGAGGCCTTTTCCGGGGACTGCGCACGATAAACATTGGCAAGGCCACGAACGGCATTGCTGTTACCGCTGTCCATACGCAGCGCCTGACGGTAATAACGTTCCGCCGCAGCCGTGTCTTTACGCGCCGCCGCGGCATCTCCCAGCCCCAGCACCGCATAACTGTCGGTATTGTCGAGGGCACGCGCCTGCTGGTAATAACGTTCCGCCTGCGCCGTATTGTTCGCTTTCAGGGCGGTATCACCCTGCTGGATCAGCAGCCAGTAGCGGTTAACTTTCAGCAAACTGTCCCATTTACCGCGGTTATCGCTCTGCGGATCGAGGGCGATCGCCTTTTCAAACTGCGCCACCGCACGGGCGCGATCGCCTTTCTGAGAGTACGCCTGTCCAAGCGCGCCCACGGCTTCGCTGTCGGCATGATTTGCGCTGACCGCTTTTTGCAGATCCGCCACCGCCTTATCGCCCTGCCCGGCATCCACCGCCGCCAGCCCTTGTGCTTTCGCACGGAAGGTTGGATCGGCGAGCTGTTTTTGCTGCGTATCAAGTTGAGTACGCGCCGCCGCTACGCTGTCGCCGTCGCTGAAGACGCTCAGGTATTTTTGCAGCGCGCTGACGCTGGCGTTGCTGACAGGCTGATCTTTGATCTGCTCATACCACATATCAGATGCCTGGCTGCGGCCATTGCTGGATTTGGCCATCTCCTGCAACACCGCAAAGCCTTCATCGCGACGACCGGTCTGGAACAGCAGCTGTGCCAGCGTGCCCTGCAGCTGCGTATTGCCCGGGCTGCTGGCGTTAATTTTCTTCAGCTGGTTAATGGCGACGCTACGGCGGGCAGGATCTTTCGCCACAACATTCCAGTATTCCGTCGCCACGTCACCGCCCGGCGGATTACCGTCAAAAAGCTTGTCATAGGCCGCGATGGCCTCCTGAGTATGCCCCGTTGTAGCCAGTAACCGGGCCTGCTGTAACTGCTGACGGCCTTCAGGCGTAGAAAGCAGCATCGTATTGCGCGAGGACTGATACGCACTGGAGCCCGGCGCGATCCCTTTCAGACGATCCAGCTCTTTTTGCGCACCGGCGTTATCACCCTGACGAAGCAGGTAACGAAAGCGCGCCGCAATGACGTCAGGGTTGTTCGGGTCAATCAGCTCAAGGCGGTAGAGCGACTGACGAACCAAATCCTCACGCTGCGTCGATTCACCCAGCCGCACCTGTTGCAGCAGCTGTTGCTGCTGCGGGGAGTTAGCGGCCTGAGCCAGCGGCATCAGTGCCAGGCTAAGCGATAAACTGAGAAGATTTACTGTGAAGTTGCGCATTCCTGGCCCCAGTCCGGTATTAATTCACCTTGAGCGGTGAAGCGAAAACGATGCTGATCCCATCCTTGCCCGAAGAGAGTCAGTACGTAGCTGTAATAGGCATTATTATCGGGAAAATTATCTGCAACGCGCTGGCGCTGTACCGCCTGCGCATCACGCTGCTGTAAAAAAGGCAGCATCGCAGCGGAAAAGCCGACCGGCCCCTTGCCCGCAGGCTTCCCGCTCGCCACATCCACTTTTTCCGGCGGTACACCGTGTTTCGTTGTCATTGTCGCCATCGGCCGGAAGCGCGTAAGCAACCGGGCTTTCTGGGCGTCTTTGTCACTCATCATTCCGACCCAGAGGTAGACGCGGATGGCGTCGTAGCCGCCCACCAGCGATTTATCCTGCTGCAAATGCCAGCCTCTGTTTTTCTGATACTGCACCCAGTCCGGCGAAAACCCCTTTGGCGCCGTTTCCAGCAACAAGCGCAGATTGGTTTCACGAAGGGTCGTCCACGGGGCACCAAAGCGCGTGAAATAGCTCGCTATCTGCGGAGGAAGATAGCTGGGGTTAAAGCGCCAGGCTTTCTCCTCCGCAAAACCGACCTTCCCGGGCAGCAGCATGGAGCCGAGTCCCGGTACTTTCACCACTTCCTCATGGGCAATGCGTTTAAGGAGCGCCTTACCCGTGCGGGTATAGTCCGGATGTTTCCACAACCGACCCGCCTCAAGCAGTGACCAGGCAATCCAGACATCAGCATCCGAGGCGGAGTTGGTATCGATTATCGCCCAGTTGTCGTGGTCTTTCTGACCCCATAGCCAGGCGGGCAAATTATCGTTCAGATTGCCCCCGGCCAGGTTGTCGCGCGTCCACGTCAGCAATTGATCAAAGGCTTTGCGATCGTTCGCGGCCAGGGCAAAGAACAACGCATAGCTTTGCCCTTCCGACGTGGTGATTTTGCGCGTGTCGCTGGGATCAATGACACGCCCGCTCTCACTGATGTAATCCTTTTTAAACTGCTCCCAGGCAGGCCAGGTGCAGGCGGCGCGAAGAGGGATCGCCGCCAGCATCAACGCTGCTAACACACACCAGCGAAACGCTTTCATCACCTGTTACTCATCCGGGTTAAGGCGACGACGGCTGATGATACGCAGCAGACGCCACAGCACCCACGCCAGCAACACCACGCTGACGGCGGCCAGGATAGCCAGCAGAACCGGATGGTTAGCCAGCGCATACCACAGACGCTCGAACCACGGCAGATGGCCCACGTAGTACACATCGCCCACGCGCAGGCTATTGACCCCAGACTCGCGGATCACCGCCACCGAACCATACATCGCGGCACGTTTGCCGCTGTCGTTCATCGCGCTGTTGAGTAACGCATACCCACGCGGGCTGTCCGCCAGGAGCGCCACTACGCTACGCTGCTCGTTGTAAGGTGACTGGAAGCCAACCACCGCGGCCATTGGTCCCTGAGACGTAACGGTTGTCTGCACGCTGGCCTGACGATCGTTAATATCCGGCATAATGCTCGGGAACTCGGTCTGACGCAGTGGCGTGTTAACCCAGGACTGGGCTGCTTTGACCAGCAGATCGATACGCTTGTCATCCTTCAGCTTATCCGGGATGTTACCGATCACCATGATGTCCGCGTCTTTGTTCTGGATCTGGCTACCATCGTCAGTCAACGTGACGTTAATTGCCGGTAATCCGGTCTGCGCACCCACGGACGCCATGGTGTCCAGCAGGGTCGTCACCTGGCCCTCATTTGGCGCTTTTGGCATGACGACAATGGATTCAGAGAGGTCGGCCATACGGCTGAACGGGAAGCTGGCATTGGCAAATGCACGCAGGTCCGGCATGGCAAGGAAGTGATAATACTTCGAGAAGTCGATGGTTGACTCATCCCCAATCACAACGTGGTTCTGTACTTGCTGGAAGGTGATGCAGTTATCCACCGAGCCGCCGGGCATCGGGTTCATGTACTGGAAATCAAAGCGCAGCTGGTTGATCGCCCCAAGCTTCAGCGCCGGAATAGAGACGTCCGTTTTCCCGTCCAGCAGCCCCTGCAACACCGGCAGACGGAGCATCAGTCGGTTAGTATCCTGCGTGCTTGTCAGACTGAAAGATTGCAGGAACTGGTTGTTCAGGCTGATATCCATGCGCGAGCTGTCTTTGGTTGCCGGCGCGGTGTAACGGTAGCTCAGATTGATATCAATACCGTTGGTGCGCAGCAGGTACAGGTCTGGCGGCAGATTCAGTGACAGACTAATCGGGGCTGGCTCAAGCCCCGTCGCCTGCAGCTGTTCTTCATACGTTTTCAATTCGCCAAACGTGACGGCACGGTCAGTACGCACCCAGTTTGGTGCATCATAAGGTTTACGCGGCAGCAGCGGTTTAACCTCATCCACCACCACGCTGTTTCCACGGAACAGAACGTTACCCTGGGCAATGCCCTTGGCCGCCTGCACCAGGTCTTTATCATCACGCCCGAAGACCACCAGCAGCTTCACGTACGGGTTATCCGGGTGGCTCATCATCTCAATGGTCGGCGCTTTTACGTCCGGGTGATCGCGCAGGAAGGCAGGACGTTTCGCGTTGGTCGCAAACACGATCGCGTTTCTGTCCGGCATTTTGTCGTACATCACCGGGAAGTTCTGCCCGCGCCAGCCGGAACGTGAACCAAACCACGATGCCACAATGGTGGCCGCCAGCTGCTCGGTGACGTCCGGAGACGCCGCAAACACCATTGGCAGCACTAACTGACGATTATCACGCGGATCAAAGAACGGAACCGGGAACGACGAGAGGTCGTTTTTCAGCGCCAGCGACTGGTAGGTCATCTGCAGCGAAGAGTTGCGTCCTACGTCTACCCACAGGGTATTGCTGGCAGGGTTCTCACAGACGTCACGGTAGTGACCGACAAACTCAAGACGTATGCGGTTAAAGTCGGTGATGAAAAGGGGGTTAATTGGCACCTGGGCCTGTGTTTTCTTACCCAGTTGCTCTTTCGTGACGGGCAGGACGTCCATCAGCTCATCATTCAGGTAAACCTTCAGTTGAGACTGTACCGGCAACAGCGACGGCGATGGCGTGTATTCAAGGTTCAGCATGGCGTGAGAGACAACCTCATCGCTGCGCATACCGAACTCAATGCCGCCGTTAGGGTTAATACCACGCAGCACCATGCTGCCCGGCGGCGGCGCAATCTGCGCAAAGCTCAGCTTCACGTCCCGTGACGGGGCATCATCCGCGACAATAGGCGCGTTTGCTCCCTGTACGCCCGGCATCACCTGACCGACGACATTGCTGTCTGCCGGCAGGGTGTTGCCGTCCGTAGGCTGGTTCGGAATGACGTTTTCCGTTTGACCGGGTGCCGCGGTGATAACCGGATCGGTCGCCTGGGCGACCACAGGCACCGTCGGAGCAGGCGTTGCCGCTGCGTTATCGGGTGCTGCGTTAGCCATCGTTGTGGGGAGTGCACTTACCCCCATTGCCACTGCACATAACCAGGAAAGTTTAGTTTTCATCGCGTTATCATCATTGTTGAGCCATAACCGGGTCCGCCTGCTTCGCCTCATCCCGCTCGGGACGACGAGGAACGAACGATACGATCCAGGAAACCAGCGAAGTAAGGGACCGGAAAATTAATTTCACCGACGACGGGGCAAATTCTGCAAGGTGACGATAGCCACGGAACCCCAGCTTCAGAATATCCAGCAGGCTTTCCAGAGGTTTATCTTCCGGGAAGCTGTCCTGCCAGAGAGCCCACGTGTCCGCGCGGGCAAACGTACACTGCACAAAATCAATATGTTGTTTTTTCGTCAGCGGCATCAGCTGCAGACCGACTTCATTACCGGCTACACGCACCACCTGCGTCGGGAAGACGTACTCCTGCTGGCCGCGCTTCAGCAGCAGGTTAACCTTCTGCCCTTCCAGCACCTTCGCCTGACCGTTGATTTTTATCCCCAGACCACCGTCTGAGAAGTCGTGCACGGTACAGGAGAAGAGGTGACCATCTTCACGGGCGATTGCCGCAGGCATGCAGATTTCCACGCGATGCGCACGGCGGACCTGTTTGCTCTCCACCGACACCGCAACCGCGCCGCCGAGGATAATCAGGTTGTAGAACACCCATGCCATACTCACGAACACGGTCAGGATCTCGTTTTCCGGGCCGTAGAAGTAGCGCCAGATACCGGCAATCACGCCCACGATATTCAGCAACACCAGGAAGATGTACGGCCGGGAGATGACCCAGTCGACATACTCCTCTTCCACCAGACCGCCTTTCGCGGTGACGTTGAATTTACCTTTATGCGGGTTGATCAGCGCCACCATCGTCGGCGGCGCGATGTACCAGGCCAGCACCGTTTCGTAGATTTCACTCCAGAACGAATGGCGGTATTTACCCTGAATCTTCGAGTTCGTCAGGCTCGCGTGGATCATGTGCGGCAGAACAAACAGCGCAATCATCAGCGCAGGCGCGTAGATGATATAGGCGTGAAGAAGCAGGAACGCCAGCGGCGCGGTCAGGAAGATGAGGCGCGGGATACCGGACAGGAAGTGGAACATGGCGTTGACGTAGCACAGACGCTGCGCGAGTTTCAGCCCTTTCCCAATCAGGGGGTTATCGAGACGGAAAATCTGCACCATGCCGCGCGCCCAGCGAATACGCTGGCCGATGTGCGCCGAGAGAGATTCCGTTGCCAGACCCGCGGCCTGCGGAATACGCATATACGCGGAGGTGTAGCCCCGACGGTGCAGGCGCAGCGAGGTATGCGCATCTTCGGTGACCGTTTCGACGGCAATGCCACCGATCTCATCCAGCGGTTTACGACGGATAACCGCACAGGAACCGCAGAAGAAGGTCGCATCCCACATGTCGTTCCCGTCCTGCACCAGGCCATAGAACAGCGTGCCTTCGTTAGGGGTTTTACGGAAACGGCCAAGGTTACGTTCAAATGGATCTGGCGAGAAGAAGTGGTGCGGCGTCTGCATCATCGCCAGCTCTTTCTCCTTCAGGAACCAGCCCATCGTCATCTGCAGGAACGAGCGCGTCGGCACGTGGTCGCAGTCAAAGATTGAGACAAACTCACCTTTGGCATATTTGAGGGCGTTGTTGATGTTCCCGGCCTTGGCGTGTTCATGCGTGGTACGGGCGATGTACTCGACACCCACCTCTTCCGCGAACTGGCGGAACGCCGGGCGGCCGCCGTCATCCAGGACCCAGATTTTGAGTTTATCTTTCGGCCAGTCGATACCCAGCGCGGCGTAAATCGTGTTTTTTACCACGCTCAGGTCTTCGTTGTAGGTCGGCACGAAGAGATCGACAGACGGCCATTGTGACGTGTCTTTTGGCAGCGGAACCGGCTGACGGTTGAGCGGCCAGATGACCTGGAAATACCCCAGCACCAGTACAACCCAGGCGTACGTTTCCGCAAACAGCAGAACCAGACCGCACACCAGGCTGACAGGGTCATCCCAGTTGAGCGTTGAGGTGTAACGCCACCAGATGTAGCGACAGGAGACGGTCAGCGACAGCACTATCAGCATCAGGGCGGAGAAGCGTCCCGGGATACGGCGCACCAGCAATGCCACGCCCCACAGCAGGATCAGGAAGGTGAACTGCGCCAGAGGGTTAAAGGGCTGCGTAATACAGACCAGGGCCAGAATGAGCGAGAAAACGACGATTACGCCGAGTATAAAACGCCGCAAGCCCGGGTGCAGATGCCCGAGCTCTTTATGGTTATCCAGATGGCTGGTCTTATCACCCACGCGGTCAGGCAAACTGTCCAGCCACTGGTGATAGCGCTCACGTAAATGTTGCACGCGGGAGAAGCTGCGCCAGCGCGGCGCTTTGTTTTCTGAGCGGGACGACGTGGCCACCAGCCAGACAGCCTGAATGATATAACGCGCCGGATCCAACGGTCGCGGGCGGTCGGGATGAATATGCGGATATAACTCACTGTGCTGCGCACGAATGCGCTGCCAGCGCGGGTGTTCGAGGGGAATGAACGTCCAGGCCAGAATCATCCAGAAGCAGCCGAGCGCGGCGCTGAATGCCGAAGCTCCGTGCCGGCGAAAATGCCGGTAATGTTCGCTCAGACGCGAACTGACCGGCGGGATGAGTAACCAGCTGGCGAGACGGCTCATACAGAACTCCCTGCAGGCTCTGCCCCTTTGGCAAAGTGCAGCAGACACCAGTTCGCCAGCGTCAGGATCTCTTCTGCCGCCAGGGAATCGCTGCGGTATTCACCGAGTGGCTGTTTGGAGGCAAGGCATTCCGCCATGCCCTCATCACGATGGATAACAATCGGCAGCAGACGGCGCTGGCTTTGCAGCCAAACCTGATACAGATCGTCCTGGATCTGGCTGCCAATGCGTAAATCGTTAATCAGGATATGACCATTTTCAGGCAACCCTTGCTGATGCAGACGGATATGGCAATTCGCGTCGACGTTCACAATCGACAGCACGCGATCGCACTGCGCCATAAGCTGTCGGGTCAGCGTGCCGGCGCCGTGCGGCAGATCCAGAAGGATCCACTTATAATGGCCTTTTTCTTTCAGCTCCTGCAGCGCGACGGTGAACTGGGAAAACAGACGCTGATAGGCAGCTTCATTTTCACGCTCGGTAGTGGTCAATTGGCCAAAGGGCAGTACATCAAGCTGCGAGGTATAACGCATACCCGCATCGCGCCAGTCTTTATCATCAAGCAGCGCGCGAGCCCAACCCTCTGTACGCGTAAAGTCGACATTAAACGACATGCGCAGCAAATTATCGGCACAGGCGTCAATCACCAATACCGATTCACCTAAAAGCTGTAATGACCACGCCAGCGCCGCGGTAACGGATGTTGTACCTACTCCACCACGGACGCCCTGTAATCCTAGTATGGCCATCAATGGCTCCCTTATTGTTGTTGGGCAAATTCAGCTAATAGCGGCCAACGTTTAATAGCCGCGGCCAACTGTTCCCGCTGGGAAATGTCGGTGTAATCTATTTCAGGTAATGAAAACGCCTGCGTCAGCGCCAGAAAGTCGTTCTGGAATGTGTAACCCAGGGTAGAGTCGACTGGGGTGCCGGGTTCGTTATTATCCATTCTATTCCATCCCTTTGAGTAAAATCGCACAATCAGAAGTAGCGAGGCTTCCTGCCCTATCAAATTTCATTTACATGCTAAATCTGATGTTCTTTAATTTCAATGTTAGGTTTATTTCTACGCTTTCGCTAGTAAACTGAGATACAGAGAAATTAAACGAAAAGAGGGACACCGTGGACTCCATATTTTCTATTGGCATCCAGTCATTATGGGACGAATTGAGCCACATGCCAGTCGGAGGAGTCTGGTGGATTAATACGGATCGTAATGAAGATGCTATCAGTCTGGTAAACAAGACAATTGCCGCTCAGGGCAAGGATTCCCGCGTGGCCGTCGTGAGCATGGGCGAAGAGCCAAAGAAAATTATCACCCTTGAAAACGATCGCGGTCCGCAGACGGTGCGATTATTTTCCATGCCTGCGGAGGCCGATAGTCTATACTTTTTGTCCCGCGACATTCAGTGCTCTATTGATCCGGATCACTATCTGGTGATTCTGAAATGCTCAAATAACGCCCTGCAAAATATCCCTGCTGAAAAACTACTGCCCTGGCTGGAAAAAATCAATAAATGGGCAAAATTTCAAAATTGCACGCTATTGATAGTCAATCCTGGCAGTAATAACGACAAACTGTTTTCCCTTTTAATGGGCGAATATCGCTCCCTGTTTGGTCTGGCGAGTCTTCGGAACCAGGCAGACAGCTATCTCTACGATATTGCGTTCTGGTGTAATGAAAAAGGCGTAAGCGCCAGACAACAGCTCACCCTTAAACATATTGAGGGCGAATGGCACCTGGCGCAGCAGGAAGAAACCGTGGTGCAACCGCGCAGCGATGAAAAACGAATCCTGAGCCATATTGCCGTTTTAGAGGGGGCGCCTGCGCTCTCGGAAAATTGGTCGTTGTTTGATTCTAACGAAGCGCTTTTTAATGAAGCTCGCACAACCCAGGCAGCAACCATTGTTTTTTCGCTCATGCAAAATAACCAGATTGAAACGCTGGCGCGACAGATCCACACCTTACGTCGCCAGCGCGGAAGCGCCTTAAAAATAGTGGTGCGCGAAAATAACACCAGCCTTCGCGCCACGGATGAGCGCCTGCTTCTGGGCTGCGGTGCCAATATGGTGATTCCGTGGAATGCGCCGTTATCACGCTGCCTGACGCTTCTCGAAAGCGTTCAGGGCCAGCAGTTCAACCGTCACGTACCGGAAGATATCTCCACCCTGCTCTCCATGACGCAGCCGATGAAGCTGCGCGGATACCAGAAATGGGATACCTTCTGCGACGCCGTCGGCAACATGATGAGCAACACGCTGCTTCCTGCAGACGGGAAAGGGGTGATGGTTGCCCTGCGCCCGGTACCGGGTATCCGCGTTGAACAGGCGCTCACGTTATGTCGTCCGAACCGCACAGGAGACATCATGACCATCGGCGACAACCGCCTGGTGCTGTTCTTGTCCTTCTGCCGGATAAACGATCTTGATACCGCCCTTAACCATATCTTCCCCCTGCCAACCGGGGATATTTTCTCGAACCGTATGATCTGGTTCGAAGATAATTCTATCAGTGCAGAGCTGGTGCAGATGCGCGCCCTCGAGCCTGAACAATGGGCGAAACCGCTCACCGTGAAGAGCGATGCCAAACCGATTCTCAACGCCCGACATGACGGACACGTCTGGCGGCGAATACCGGAACCCCTTCGCCTGTTAACTGAGAATGGGGAGAACGCACCATCATGAATATCAGCGATATCATTCAACTGGTCGTATTCTGTGCGCTGATCTTTTTCCCGCTTGGCTACTATGCACGCCATTCCATACGCCGTATCCGCGATACGGCCAGAGTGCTGTTTGTAAAACCTCGCTATGTAAAACCAGCCGGAACACTGACACGGGCATCACACGTCAAGGCAGACCGAAAACATGACTAATTCTACCTATACCGCTTCGTCACCATCGCCGCTCTGGCAATACTGGCGCGGCCTTTCCGGCTGGAACTTCTACTTTCTGGTGAAGTTTGGTCTGCTGTGGGCAGGCTATCTGAATTTCCATCCCCTGCTCAACCTGGTGTTTATGGCTTTCCTGCTGATGCCTTTGCCCAATATCAGGCTGCATCGCTTGCGTCACTGGATTGCTATCCCTGTCGGCTTTGCTCTGTTCTGGCATGACACCTGGCTGCCGGGACCGGACAGCATTATGAGTCAGGGTTCGCAGGTGGCAGGGTTTAGCGCCAGCTATGTCCTTGACCTGACCGAGCGCTTTATTAACTGGCAAATGATAGGTGCCGTCTTTGTGCTGCTGGTAGCCTGGCTGTTCCTGTCACAATGGATCCGCGTCACGGTATTTGTCGTCGCCATTATGATCTGGCTGAACGTGCTGACGCTTGCAGGTCCAGACTTCTCCCTGTGGCCCGCGGGTCAACCCACGACCACGGTGACCACTACCGGGGGAAGTGCAGCGGCAACCGTCACGACGGCAGGTGATACGCCTGTGGTCGGCGATATCCCGACGCAGACCGCACCGCCGACGTCCACTAACCTGAACGCCTGGCTCTCCAGCTTCTATACCGCGGAAGATAAACGTCAGACCAAATTCCCGGAAGCCCTGCCGGCGGATGCTCAGCCGTTTGAGCTGCTGGTGATCAACATCTGTTCACTCTCCTGGGCTGACGTCGATGCCGCGGGTTTGATGTCTCACCCGCTGTGGTCCCATTTCGATATCCAGTTTAAAGACTTTAACTCTGCCACCTCGTACAGCGGCCCGGCGGCAATTCGCCTGCTTCGTGCAAGCTGCGGTCAGACATCGCATAAGAACCTGTATCAACCCGCCGGCAACCAGTGTTATCTGTTCGATAACCTCTCAAAACTGGGCTTCACGCAGCATCTGATGCTGGGACATAACGGCCAGTTCGGTAACTTCCTGAAAGAGGTGCGCGAACAGGGTGGTATGCAGGCACAGCTGATGGATCAAACCGGACTGCCGGTCACTCTGCTGGGCTTTGACGGTTCACCTGTTTATGACGATACCGCCGTGCTGCAACGCTGGCTGAAGACCATCGAAAAAGACAGTAATCCGCGCAGTGCAACGTTCTACAACACGCTGCCGCTTCACGATGGTAACCACTTCCCTGGCGTGAGCAAAACGGCAGATTATAAAGTTCGTGCGCAGAAATTCTTCGATGAACTGGACGCGTTCTTTACGGAGCTGGATAAATCGGGCCGTAAAGTGATGGTGGTTGTGGTACCTGAACACGGCGCCGCGCTGAAAGGCGACAGAATGCAGGTGTCAGGTCTGCGTGATATCCCTAGCCCGTCTATTACCAACGTACCGGCAGGCATTAAATTCTTTGGTATGAAGGCACCTCATCAGGGCGCACCGATTGAGATCGCTCAGCCAACCAGCTATCTGGCCATTTCAGAACTGGTTGCCCGCGCGGTTGACGGCAAACTGTTTGTGGAAGACAGCGTGAACTGGGATCAGCTCACCAGTAACCTGCCGCAAACTGCCGAAGTCTCTGAGAACGCGAACGCGGTCGTGATTCAGTATCAGAACAAACCGTACGTTCGCCTGAACGGTGGAGACTGGGTGCCTTATCCGCAGTAAACCGCATTTCCCTCTCCCCCAGGGGAGAGGGCTCACCCGTTCCGTTATGACTGCTCAGCAAGCCATACAAGCATTTTCAGGCTTGCGGAGTAGTAATCATCCTTTGCAGTGATCTCGGGTTCTCCGGATGGCTGTCCCATCGTTAAATCACGTACCGCCAGCAGCCCCCCTTCCATCATGTAAGGCGCATATTCATTGGTCGTCACGTTTACCCATGCGGGAGTTTTTTCGCGGGGGAACTGACCGAACCAGGCTCGCCACGGCGTTAACAGCGGGCTCTTCTTATCAGACCAGGCCAGGTAAAGTGGAATGCGGATCGCGTCATAGCTCATCCGTGGCGGCCAGGCTTTGGCCGGGGACAGCGTGCCCGTAGAGCCCAGTGAGACCCAGTCCGTGGGAAGTCTGGCTTTACCCGATCCCATTTTTGCCAGCAAGCGATGGCCATCCTGAATCAACTTGCCCCAGACCGGCGAATGGCTGCGGCTGGCAAAGGCCTGCCAGGCCGGGAAGACGAAATAAGAGGGGTTAAGCACGATCTCACCGTCGAGGGTAAACCCCTGGACGCCGGGCAGCATCACGCGGTAACCCGCATAACGGGTCACGGTGTGGCTAATGAGTGCTTTCGTTATCGCATCCGATGCGGCGCTGTACTGTTTGTCATGCCAGCGCGTATCCGCTTTCAACAGCGCCCAGGCAATCAGGACATCGCCATCGGCGGCGTTATTTTTGTCAGCAATCGGGTTGGACTCGGCAGGGTTATAACGCCAGTAAAACAGACCATTTTCTTTGTTCTTTAACGTACCGTCAGTCCATTTCCAGAGCTTATGGAACGTGGCTTTATCGTCGTTAGCCACCGCCATCAGCATGGCGAAGCCCTGGCCTTCAGTATGCGAAACATTGCCGTTGCCGGTATCGACAATCCGCCCTTCCGGCGTAAAGAAGCGTGCTTTGTAACTCTCCCAGGCCTGGCCCGCCTGAGAAAGGGGGGAGAACAGTAAACTCATCATGACGGCCAGAGCGGCGCATGCGGGTTTTCGCATAATGGGTTATTCCGCGCTGCGCAGTGAAATCTCACCGCCCACCCAGGGTTTGATCACGCCATCCTGCTCCAGGAGCAACGCGCCCTGTGCGTCGATGCCGCGGGAAATACCGTAGATCTCTTTATCACCAATCAGCAATTTCACCGGACGGTTAATAAAGTTATCCAGCTTTTCCCAACGGGACAGGAAGGATGCCAGCCCCTCTTGTTCAAAGAGCGAAAGCGAACTGCGTAATTCTTTAATCATACGCACGGCAAGGGTGTTGCGATCGATGGTGATCCCCGCTTCCTGCAGGTTGGTCCACGCCTGATTCACCACGTCATTTTGTACATTGCGCATCACCATATTGAGGCCTGCACCAATGACAATTTGCGCCGCGTCGCCTGTTTTACCCGTTAATTCAACGAGAATACCGGCAAGTTTACGATCGTTCAGATAAAGATCGTTTGGCCATTTCACCCGCACCTTATCAGCGCCCAGATCGTGCAGCACTTCTGCCATCACAATCCCGATGACCAGACTCAGGCCAACAGCAGCAGCGGGACCCTGCTCCAGACGCCAGTACATGGAGAGATAGAGGTTGGCACCAAATGGCGAAAACCACTTGCGGCCTCGACGGCCACGCCCGGCCTGCTGGTACTCGGCTACACAGGCATCCCCGGAAGATAATTCGCTGAGTCGATCCATAAGGTACTGGTTGGTCGAATCGATCACCGGCAAGACCGCAACATTGCCCTGCCCTACCTGGCTGCGGATCAGCGCTTCATTCAGCAGCTGAATCGGCTCCGGCAGGCTGTAGCCTTTTCCGGGTACCGTAAAGACATCGACACCCCAGTCGCGGAGGGTCTGGATATGCTTGTTAATGGCGGCACGGCTCATGCCCAGGTGTTCACCCAGCTGCTCGCCGGAATGGAATTCACCGTCGGCAAGAATGCTTATCAGGGTTAAAGGGATAGTATTGTCCTTCACGCGATAACCTCCACGGCATTCACTTCACCCGTACGGCCAATGAAGCGGACCTCTGGCTCCAGCCAGACGTTAAATTTTTCGCCCACTTGCTGACGGACGTGATGGGCCAACTGGACAACATCCTCGCTGGTCGCATCGTTTTGATTAATCAGCACCAGAGCCTGCTGGCGATGAACGGCCGCACCGCCCACGGAGGCGCCTTTTAACTGACATTGATCGATAAGCCAGCCCGCGGCCAGCTTCACGCTACCATCCGCCTGTGGGTAATGGGGTGCGGCAGGCCAACCTGCAAGAAACGCTTGTGCGTTTTCGCTGCTGATAACCGGGTTTTTGAAGAAGCTTCCCGCATTTCCATTCACTTTAGGATCAGGAAGTTTGGTCGTGCGCATATGGCACACCGAGTCAAAGACGTCACGGGCAGTCGCCGTTTCGGGATCGAGACGCGTTAAATCACCGTAGGTCAGCACCGGCTGCCAGTTTTTTGCCAGACGCAGGCCTACGGCGACAATCACGTAGCGATCCTGATATTCATGCTTGAAAATACTGTCACGGTAGCCAAAACGGCACTGTTCAGCGGTTAAACGCTGAGCCGCGCCGGTCGCCAGCTCAATACAATCGACGTATTCACAAACGTGTTTCAGTTCGATGCCATAGGCACCGATATTTTGAATGGGGGATGATCCGGCGCAGCCAGGGATAAGGGCAAGGTTTTCCAGTCCTGGCATCCCTTTGTCCAGGGTGTATTGCACCAGATGATGCCAGTTTTCACCGGCGCCAACGTGCAGATGCCAGCTATCGGCGCGCTCTTCCACATCAATTCCCATGATGCGGTTAACGATCACCGTTCCCGCAAAATCATCGAGAAACAGGACATTACTTCCTTCGCCCAGAATCAGTACAGGTTCGTCTTGTTCTGTTGCGCTTTGCCAGGCATCCAGCAGCTGCTGTGCAGTATCGGCACGTACAATTTTATTAGCATTACGTTGAATGCCAAAGGTATTCCAGGGCTTAAGGGAGTGATTCATAGACGCTATCCTGAGACAAAAACCGGGATAGTTTACCGTATATACGGGGGGATAGGTGATTAGTTTAGAGCAACGAGGAAGGGATAAAAACGCAAAAAGGCCATCCTTTCGGATGGCCTCTTCACTTATTTGATGCCTGGCAGTTCCCTACTCTCGCATGGGGAGACCCCACACTACCATCGGCGCTACGGCGTTTCACTTCTGAGTTCGGCATGGGGTCAG
>NZ_RBXU01000001.1:0-105652 GCF_003635055.1 Enterobacter sp. WPR_3_1
CTGATAAATTGTTAAAGAGCAGTTGCGACGCGGCTTACAGCTCACCGTCGCGAGGTGGCGTATATTACGCTTTCCTCTTTCAGAGTCAACCCTGATGTTCAGGATTTTTTCTCTTCAACCGACCGGGTTAACTGTGAAGTGATTCACATCCGCCGTGTCGATGGAGGCGCATTATAGGGAGTTCTCTGCAGGCCGCAACCTAAAAGTTGCAAAAAGATGACTGACTGCTGTATTCCCCAGCAAAACCCCGCTTTATACCCTTTTACGCACAGACTTATCCACAATTGAGGCGGGATCTCTGTGCGATCCTACGGATTAACAGGCAAGATCAACTATACTAGCGACAAATATTCCCCCACCGGGCCACCCCATGACCACACAACAACTGACTCGTGACTGGCGTCTTCCTACAGCAGGCATCATGTTGCTGGCGATCCTCTTAGCCGGGTTTACCCTGCATACGCACTGGAACACCTTTCTTCAGTGGTGCCTTGCCACGCAAATTACCCTGCACCGTTATCTGGTGATGTACCTGCTCCAGCTTAACAACCACCAGTACAGCGGCGGGTTATGGCTATTAACCGGCGCCTTCTTCTATGGCGTGTTGCACGCCATCGGGCCGGGGCATGGGAAATTCATTGTGACGACCTACCTCACGACAAATAAAGAAAGCGAACGGGCCGCCCGGGTCGTTCCTTTTCTTGGCAGCCTGATGCAGGGCGTCAGCGCCATTCTCTTTGTCTTTATTCTGGCGGTAGGGTTTAACCTCGCATCGGGGGATATCAGTACCAGCCGCTGGTACGTCGAGAAGATAAGCGCGGTGCTCATCGGTGCATTTGGTGTATTTGTCATTTACCAGGCGCTGAAAAGCCTGCGACCTCGCCGGATGGTTATCTCAGCCATCACGCCCCTTCATCAACATAATGAACACTGTGGTTGTGGTCATCACGGTGTAGGTGCAGATCTGGCGCAAGGCGACTGGAAAACCCGGTTGGGCGTCATACTGGCGATTGGTGCGCGTCCGTGCAGCGGGGCGATCATGATCCTGATGTTTTCAAATGCGCTGGGTATTGTTACCTGGGGGATGGCCGCGGTCATGACCATGTCGCTGGGAACGGCGTTGTCGATTATGGGCCTGTCCCTGGCGGTACGTTATGCCCGAGAGCGGACAGTGGCCTGGTTTGGCGGCGGGGCTTCACTCAGCTGGCTGGTTCCGGTCTTTAAAATAGCCGGAGGAATAGTCCTGATCCTGTTCGCGACCGTGCTGTTCCTGACGGTACTCCCCATCAGCGCCAATGGCGATTACATCGCCGCAGGCTGCTAATAAAAGAAAACCCGCCAGCGGCGGGTTTTTTTATTACTCGTTGATTCGTGGATGCTGGTCCACCAGGCGGGAGCGTTTTTGCTGCAGCTCTTCAATCTCTGCATCAATGTCTTCAATCTTCTGCTCTACATTATCGTAGTGTTCGCGCAGGATCTCTTTCGCTTCCTGGATATCAGACGCCGCAGGCGTGGCCCCTTTAAGAGGACGATTCGCCGTCTCCTTCATGGTAATACCGGTAATCAAACCAATCACCGCGATAACCATCAGGTAATAAGCCGGCATCATCAGGTTCTGCGTACTTTCCACCAGAGAGGCGGCAAGCGTCGGGGTCAGACCGGCAATCAGCACCGAGATGTTAAAGGCAGCCGCCAGCGCACTGTACCGAATGTGTGTCGGGAACATCGCAGGCAGCGTCGAGGCCATCACCCCGATAAAGCAGTTGAGGATCACCGCCAGCATCAGCAGACCGGCAAAAATCAGACCCAGCACATTACTGTTAATCAGAATAAAGGCCGGGATTGCCAGGGCAAACAGCGCGACACTCCCCAGAATAATGAACGGTCGACGGCCAAAGCGGTCGCTCAACAGCCCCATAATCGGCTGCACAAACAGCATACCCACCATGATGGCGATAATAATCAGCACACCGTGGTCTTCTGAATAGTGCAGGTTATGCGACAGATAGCTCGGCATGTAGGTCAACAACATGTAGTAGGTCACGTTCGTGGAGATGACCAGACCAATACAGGTCAGCAGGCTGCGCCAGTGCTTTGTCGCAATCTCTTTAAAGGAGACTTTCGGGCCATCCTGCAGCCCTTCGCGGTCGCCCTGCTCCAGCTTCTCAACGTGCTGCTGAAACGCCGGCGTTTCTTCAAGAGCATGACGCAGGTAAAGACCGATAATCCCTAACGGCAGCGCCAGGAAGAACGGAATACGCCAGCCCCAGGAGAGGAAGTTCTCTTCACCGACGACGGTAGAAATCAGCACCACCACGCCCGCACCCAGGACAAACCCGGCAATCGAGCCGAAGTCCAGCCAGCTTCCCATAAAGCCGCGCTTACGGTCCGGGGAATACTCTGCGACAAAGATAGAGGCACCCGTATACTCACCGCCTACGGAGAAGCCCTGGGCCATCTTACAAAGCAGCAGCAGAATCGGAGCCCAAATGCCGATGCTGGCATAGGACGGTATCAGGCCGATACAGAACGTACTGATCGACATAATGACAATGGTGATAGCAAGGATCTTCTGGCGACCATATTTATCGCCAAGCATACCGAAGAACAGACCACCCAGCGGGCGAATCAGGAAGGGGACGGAGAACGTACCCAGCGCGGCAATCATCTGCAGACTGGGGTCGGCGCCGGGGAAGAACACTTTACCTAACGCATAGGCCACAAAGCCGTAAACACCAAAATCGAACCATTCCATCGCATTACCCAGCGAGGCGGCGGTGATCGCTTTGCGCAGTTTGGCGTCATCAATAATGGTGACGTCGCGAAGCGTGATGGGTTTGATTTTTTTCCTTCTGAGCATAGCTATCCTCGTAGACTCGGCCCTGTCCGTTTCACAGTCCCGTATGCGATCTGTGAACCATGGGATCCGCTCCATGCGAATCGCCTTATTCAAGCGTAGCAGGTTTACTTACATTGACGTTTTACGTCGATACAACCGAACCTGTTGACGCCTGCCTGGGCAGTTAATGACCTTTTTACCCTACCAGCGTTTATATTTGTGATCAACTTCACACATATATTTATGTTACGTCAGCTGGCTGCAGTTTTTGTCAATTAGCGCAAATCTACACGTTCTCAATCGCCATAAAAACACATCCTCACACACGTCATTATTTCCCGTACAACGGAAAATGAAACCCCATTACTTCACATCAGATTTACATAAATTCTAACCCTCCGACGCGCGTTTAAAACGTTTACGTCAATATGTGATGTAGATAACTAAAACACTGTTTTATTTTCATTGAATCATCATTCCAATGATCGCATGATAATTCCGAATACCACGTTCCCGGTGCTGTGGCACCGCGTTTACCAGGATCGCTTTTTTAGTTTTATTGCATGGGTAATGACACCATCGAACCCAAAGACATTCAATTCATTGAATTTATTGATTTATTTTTTAGTTTTTTGCCGCCCGCCATGCGGGATACGATTTGAGGGTTATCTATGAAGATTAAAGCCACGATTGAACGCATACCGGGCGGTATGATGCTGGTTCCGCTTGTACTGGGCGCTATCCTGAATACCCTGGCTCCTGAAACCGGCGCTTATTTTGGCGGGTTCACAAAAGGGATGATTACGGGCACCGTTCCCATTCTGGCCGTCTGGTTCTTTTGTATCGGCGCCTCAATTAATTTACGGGCAACAGGCACCGTATTACGGAAATCCGGCACGCTGGTGATTACGAAAATTGCCGTGGCCTGGGTAGTGGCAATGATCTGTGCGATGTTCATTCCGGAGAATGGAATACAGACCGGATTCTTCGCCGGATTATCGGTTCTGGCAATTGTCTCTGCGATGGATATGACCAACGGCGGTTTGTATGCCAGCCTGATGAACCAGTACGGCACCAAAGAAGAGTCAGGTGCATTTGTCCTGATGTCTCTGGAGTCCGGCCCGCTGATGACCATGCTGATTCTGGGCTCTGCTGGCCTGGCGTCCTTTGAACCCCACCACTTTATTGGCGCGATCCTGCCCTTCCTGATCGGTTTTGCTCTGGGTAACCTGGATCACGATCTGCGTGATTTCTTCAGCAAAGCCACGCCGGTGCTGATCCCGTTCTTCGGTTTTGCGCTGGGTAACACCATCAACCTGAATGTCATCCTCGATACGGGTCTGCTGGGTATCGTGCTGGGCGTGGCGGTTATCATCATCACCGGTATTCCGCTGATTATTGCCGACCGGGTCATTGGGGGAGGAAACGGAACGGCGGGGATCGCCGCCTCTTCAGCCGCAGGTGCAGCCGTGGCCAACCCGGTAATCATTGCGCAGATTAACCCGGCTTTTGAACCGGTGGCCGCGTCCGCGACGGCACTGGTTGCAGCCAGCGTGATTGTAACTGCGATTCTGGTTCCCATCATCACCGCTCTGTACGCAAAACGCGTCGGACATGTTGCTGAGGTTCAGACAGAGCCTAATCCTGTTGAAACACACCATTAACCGGTGCCCCCCTCCCGGTGAGAGGGGGATTTCAGCCACCAAAAATCTCTTCCACCATCCCATCCACAAGCCGTTTTGCCGAGCACAGCCTCGGCATACCCAGCGCGACAGTGTGCCAGCTTTGCGTCACCGACCAGCTCACCGGATGGTTATCCGCCTGACACCAGTCGCCCAGCCAGCCGAGCATGTCTTTATGATCTATCAGTCCCGGCGATGCGGGCGTTGTCAGCCACTGATGGTAGAAATGGCGGGTGGAAGGAGAAGCGTTGATGCCCTGCGCAAGATAGTTTGCCGCCATACTGCGTAAGTTATCCTTGAGCATCGCCGCCACGTCTTCATTCGCCAGGCGACAGGCATCACCAAATGCACCCCAGCGCAGCTCTTCCAGGACGACATAGCAACGCCCGGCCAGCGACCAGCCATCGTAGTGACCGGCTCGCCAGCGGGTAAAAATTTGTTCGCTGTGCTCACCCGCCTGCACCGTCAGCCCTCGCTGGGAGAGCGCCTTCTCTTTATAGGCGGCTCGTTGCGTAAAATGAGCGGAAAGCTCAGCGTACTGCTGAATCAGGCCGGGCGATTGCTGGGCCCGCGGGTTAGTCTGCTGACGCAGCGCAATCAATTTGTCTGCCATCAGCGTCAGCGCAAGGTGCCCGGGGTCAAGCATACCGGCCAGCTTTTCCGCCAGCCCCAGGCGCAGCGCCGCATTTTCATTAAGCATACCCGCCATCGCCCAGGGCCGCAGCCGGGTATGCGCCATGATCTCCTGGGTCAAACGCTCACGAAACTGCAGCTGTTGTGGTCCCGGGTGGGGATGACGCGCCGCGTCTACCCCCTGAACCAGATCGACCATAAATTTTGGATGAATACACTCCAGCGTTCGCCCGGGGCCGTCCAGTAGTTGTGTTGTCATGGTTGTTCTGCCGCGAATAGGGTTTGAATATCATCGCGTAACAGTCGGGTATCTTCCTGTATCCACGTCGCAGTCGTGATACTTTGCTTTAACAGCTGGCTGAGCGCTCGGGTCGAATGCTCATTTTGCTGACGTACTGCGAGGCTATCACGCAAACTTTCCTGTAACCCGGTCAGGCATAACGAAAATTCCGCAAAGAACGTTGCCATCCCCGCCGTAACAGAGACATCGACCTGGGCGGTCAAAGCTTTACGGATTTGTTCACAGAACTGATCGATATGCTGCTTGAATTTTTCATGCAGCTGTTCAATATCAATGACATAGCGTGTGCGTGCGACAACATAATCTTCCCAGCCCCAGCCCGGGTTATTCAGCCAGCGAGAGACGGTTTCACGCATGCTCGCCGCGCCCGCTGGCTGGCCTGCCGGGCGGTGATCCTGCGCAATCGCATCGTTAAACAGCGCCCGGGTGTTGAAGTTAAGTTGATGCGCCTGAAAGGCCGGGAAGCTTATCCGCGCGCGAAAACCCGCATGGCTGAGTTGTTCTTTAATACGCGTTTCGATTGGCCGCATGGCTTCATTCAGCGAGCGCGCCAGCGTCGACTCCAGTTGATCGAAGCGTAACGCCAGCTCCCGGCCGATCTTCGTCTGCGCATCCAGCATGATCAGCTCGCAGGAGGAGCGGATTTTACTCAGCGCAATTTGCGCCTGTCCTTCATCATCCAGTACCAGCTGTTTCAGCGCCTGCGGCTCGTCACGGCGAAGATCCCGCGGTTCGATGCCAGCCAGGTCGAGAACAGAGCGGGCGCTAAACACATGGCTAATCGCCTGCTGGAGTGAAGTATTCTGCGATATCATAAAGTCAGCGGTGGCGTTAAGCGCCTGCTCCACTTCATGCTTCACTTCGTCGCTCACCACGCGCTGACGCGTATGCAGCAGGGCCATGTCCTCTTCCAGGCGCGCGATATTCAATTCCAGCGCCTCAAAAGCTACCGTCAGCCCCTGGTAGCGGAAGTCCAGGTACTCCCGGGCATTTTGGGCGTAGTTAAGCAGCTTATGCGACGCCGAACGCAGGGCGAAGAGCGATGCATTGGCATAGGCGGCATAAATAAGCTTGCGGATCGGCTGTTCAAATAACGAATCTTCCCACAGCAAATCGGCCGCATGACGAATATGGTCGATGTCGTCCAAATCCTCCGTACGCCAGCGGCGTCCCAGCGCGGCTTCGGCAAAATCCTGAACCCAGCGCTGCTCCTTGTGATCCGGTAGCTGACCGTGGGTAGTCATCTCATAACGGGCGCGGTTCGCCAGATACGCCCACATCGACGAAACGGGATAAATTTGCCCCGGCGAAATATTCCCTTTCATTAAGGTGCCGGAGATCATCGCTTTAACCTGTTCTTCATCGTCGCTGTTACGATCTTTCTGATCGAATTTATTGACCAGCGCATACAGCGGCACCGATTTACCGGCGACTGAAATGGCCTGCCGGACCTCGTGATCGGAAATCGATTTGAGCTGGGTGTAATCCATCACCGCCAGCACCGCCGACGCGCGGGATAACTGCTCGCTCAGCATTTTTTGCAGATGCGGTTGCCCGGCCTCATTCGGCCCGGGGGTATCAAGCAGCGTCAGTTGCCCAAGGTGGGCATCCAGACCCGCGAGATGCACGAACTCCACTTCAATCACCGGAATGTGTTCGATGGCCGCATATTCAGAGAACGGGAACTCGACGCCCAACGCCTGTGAGAGCCTCACCAGATCGTTAAGGCTTTTCAGACAATGAAATATCGGCTGCGCACCAAGGTGATGCTTCTCGAAAGCCTCCCCTTTTTCAATTCTTTCCAGCAGCGTAATCATGTCCTTATCAATTTCCAGACGCTGCGCCAGCTTACCGCGATCGTAATCGCAGAGCTTTTTCTGTAACAGGAGGATTAATTCATCGATAGGAGAGACGTGAGCAAAATGGAGCACCGGCTCTTTCTGACCCGGCGTATGACGGATCAATGTCGGAAGCGCCGTCATCGGTCGGTTGCGGTTCGGCAACACTTCGGTTCCGACAATGGCATTAATGGTGGTCGATTTCCCCGCTTTCATGGTGCCCACAATTGCCAGCACCATTTCCAGACGGGTTATTTTCCGTAATTCATTATTCAGCATAGCCTGCTGGGCTTCGACACCCCGCGCACTAAAATGCAAAGGTAAGACGTTGTTCTTTTCACCCGTAATGGCTGCGGCGGTGCTTTCTAGCTTCGCCGTCGGCATTGATTTCAACGTATCAAGATTTTGCAGGGCGAGCTGTAACAAACGCTCTGCTTCCTGGCTTAATTCAAAAATGGTCTGTGTGTGCATGATAAAAGCCTTTCCTTAACGCAAATTTATTACTTTTATTAAGCCACTGGTTTTAATTATGTTGTTCAGGCTTATATGATCACGTGTGGAAAACATGTTCACCGAAATATAACTGATTGAAGATAATCAGAAATAAATCGCTATCCTTGCATGGCGTGTAAAGCTTCCCCTCTGGCATGACAGCCAAAAGATAAAAGCCTGGCCCATTTTTAAGAAACTTCAGGATATATCATCATTATTTACCCACCTAAAAAGAGAGGTAATGCGTCACCGCCATAAGATATGGATGACGGGGAAGTCAGGAGATAAATAACAATGTGTCGCTTCACCTTATCCGAAATGGAGGTGCGTAGCAATTTGCTGCAATAAAATATTCGATATATTTACTGCCATTTCTTTCCACCGTGTTAATGCCGTAAGCATCGCTTAACTGACTGACAGGAAATGTCACTGGCGACACGCTTTTTGCTTTTTTTTTAAATAGAATATCACCGACAACGGTGTGGATTTGCGTTATACTTGCCCCCTTTTTCGGCACCCAGCCGTCATTTTGCTGGCACTTTCCAGCGTGTTACGCACTTTTTGAGGATACCCTAATGCAACTCCCACACTGCCCGAAATGCAATTCTGAATACACCTATGAAGATAATGGCATGTTCATCTGCCCGGAATGCGCTCACGAATGGAATGACGCCGAGCCGTCGCACGATACTGATACGCTTGTTGTAAAAGATGCGAACGGTAATCTGCTGGCTGATGGCGACAGCGTCACCGTGATTAAAGATTTGAAGGTTAAAGGCAGCTCTTCCATGCTGAAGATCGGCACTAAAGTGAAGAATATCCGTCTGGTAGAAGGCGACCATAATATTGACTGCAAAATTGACGGCTTTGGCCCGATGAAACTGAAATCAGAGTTTGTGAAAAAGAACTGATTTACCCGCCCGGTGGCGCTTCGCTTACCGGGCTGGCGAGAACTACACTTAACGGGCTCTTCTTACGTGAGGTATAGATTATGCCGTTAAGTCCCTACATCTCTTTCGCCGGTAACTGTGCCGAGGCCTCCGCCTTTTATCAGCACGCCGTCGGCGCAGAGCTCCTCTATAAAATCACCTTCGGTGAAATGCCAAAAGGCGACAGCAGCGAAGAAGGCTGTCCGTCTGGCATGCAGTTTCCGGATTCGGCGATCGCCCACTCGAATGTTCGCATTGCGGGCAGCGATATCATGATGAGTGATGGGCAGCCGCCCGGCAGCAAAGCGCAGTATGCCGGGTTCACGCTGGTGCTGGACACCCAGGACGTGGCGGAAGGCAAACGCTGGTTCGACAATCTGGCCGCGGAAGGCCATATCGAAATGGCCTGGCAGGAGACCTTCTGGGCGCACGGTTTCGGTAAAGTCACCGACAAATACGGCGTGCCGTGGATGATTAACGTCGTTAAGCAACAGCAGTGATCTTCTGGCGGTGGGCAGTCTGCCCCCGCCTGTCATCAAACTCCCCTCAACTCTTCAAACTCCCGCAACCGAGACTTAACCCAAATGTCATATTGATGCGCCAGCATGAGGCCACATTTATTGTGAGGCCCAGCATATGCAAACTGTTATCCGCGTCGAGAAACTGAGCAAGACCTTTCATCACAACAAGGCCCTGCATGCCGTTGATCTGACCGTCCAGCAGGGCGAAATGGTGGCGCTCCTGGGGCCATCCGGCTCTGGTAAATCCACCCTTATGCGTCATTTAAGCGGCCTTATCACCTGTGATAAGACCTCAGAAAGCCACGTCGAGCTGCTGGGCAACACCGTACAGCGTGCAGGACGCCTGGCGCGGGATATCCGCAAAAGCCGCGCCCAGACGGGCTATATCTTCCAGCAGTTCAACCTGGTCAATCGCCTGACGGTACTGGAGAACGTGCTGATTGGCGCGATCGGCAGCACCCCGTTCTGGCGCACCTGTCTGCGCTGGTTCTCCCCCTCTCAAAAGCAGGAAGCGTTGCAGGCGCTGACCCGCGTCGGAATGGCGCATTTCGCCCACCAGCGCGTCTCCACACTTTCCGGTGGACAGCAGCAGCGCGTGGCTATCGCCCGTGCCCTGATGCAAAAAGCGCAAATCATTCTTGCCGATGAACCCATTGCCTCGCTGGACCCGGAATCGGCTCGCATCGTGATGGAAACCCTGCGCGACATCAACCTCAACGACGGCATCACCGTGGTGGTGACGTTGCACCAGGTGGACTACGCCCTGCGCTATTGCGAGCGCATCGTCGCGTTGCGTCAGGGGCATGTGTTCTTTGATGGCCCAAGCCATCAGTTTGATAACGACCGTTTCGACCATCTCTATCGCAGCATTAACCGCGTCGAAGAGAACGCGCAGGCTGCTTAATTAAAACCGATCCGAGGAAAGTACATGAGCTACAAAGCCGTTGCCGCGCTGGCGTTTACCAGCATGTTCAGCATAAGCACTCTGTTAAGCCCTGCGTACGCCCAGGAGCAGGAAAAAGCGCTGAACTTTGGCATTATTTCGACGGAATCACAGCAGAACCTGAAACCTCAGTGGGAACCGTTCCTGAAAGATATGGAAACCAAACTGGGGATCAAAGTGAACGCCTTCTTCGCCCCGGACTATGCGGGCATCATCCAGGGGATGCGCTTTAACAAAGTCGACATCGCCTGGTACGGCAACCTCTCCGCCATGGAAGCGGTGGATCGCGCGAACGGCCAGGTCTTTGCCCAGACCGTTGCCGCGGATGGCTCTCCGGGTTACTGGAGCGTGCTGATCGTCAATAAAGACAGCCCCATCAACAACCTGAACGACATGCTCGCCAAACGTAAAGAGCTGACGTTTGGTAACGGCGATCCCAACTCCACCTCTGGTTTCCTGGTGCCGGGCTATTACGTCTTTGCTAAAAACAACGCCTCTGCCAGCGAGTTTAAGCGCACCGTGAACGCCAGCCATGAAACCAACGCGCTGGCCGTGGCCAATAAGCAGGTGGATGTCGCCACGAATAACACCGAGAACCTCGACAAGCTGAAAACCTCGGCACCGGACAAGCTGAAAGCGCTGAAGGTTATCTGGAAATCCCCTCTGATCCCGGGCGACCCCATCGTCTGGCGCAAAAACCTGTCTGAGACCACCAAAGACAAGGTGTACGACTTCTTTATGAATTACGGCAAAACGCCGGAAGAAAAAACGGTTCTGGAACGTCTGGGCTGGGCACCTTTCCGCCCGTCAAGCGACCTGCAGCTGGTCCCGATTCGCCAGCTGGCGCTGTTTAAAGAGATGCAGGTCGTGAAGGACAACAAGGGTCTGAAGGAGGAGGAGAAGAGCAGCAAAGTGGCTGCGATTCAGGCTCAGCTCGAAGACCTTGACCGCCTGACCGCGGCGCTCGGCGCCATGAGCAGCGTGAATAAAGCGGTGCAATAACGCTTACCGCCCTCTCCCGGTGGGAGAGGGCATTCAGACCAAAGGGGCACACATGCAAACCATCACCCTCCCACCGCCGAAACGCAGCTGGTTCTCGCTTTTTAGCTGGGCCATTTTGCTTGCGGTGCTCGTTATCTCCTGGCAGGGCGCGGAAATGGATCCGCTGCTGCTGTTTAAAGATGCCGGCAATATGGCCACTTTTGCCGCCGACTTCTTCCCGCCTGATTTCAGCCAGTGGCAGGATTACCTCAGCGAAATGGCGGTCACTCTGCAAATCGCCGTCTGGGGCACCGTCCTGGCCGTCATCCTTTCTGTTCCGTTCGGCCTGATGAGCGCCGAGAACATCGTTCCGTGGTGGATTTACCAGCCGATGCGTCGCCTGATGGACGCCTGCCGCGCCATCAACGAAATGGTCTTTGCCATGCTGTTCGTGGTGGCCGTCGGCCTGGGTCCGTTCGCCGGGGTGATGGCGCTGTTTATTCATACCACCGGCGTGCTCTCCAAGCTGCTCTCCGAGGCGGTGGAAGCTATCGAGCCGGGCCCGGTCGAAGGCATCCGCGCAACGGGTGCCAACAAAATTGAAGAGATTCTCTTCGGCGTACTGCCCCAGGTGATGCCGCTGCTGATCTCCTTCTCCCTGTACCGTTTCGAATCCAACGTTCGTTCCGCCACCGTCGTCGGCATGGTGGGCGCAGGCGGTATTGGCGTCACGCTGTGGGAAGCGATTCGCGGGTTCCAGTTCCAGCAAACCTGCGCCCTGATGGTGCTCATTATCATCACCGTCAGCCTGCTGGATTTTATGTCTCAACGTTTGCGTAAGCACTTCATCTGAGAAGCGAGGCTTTGATTTGTATGCACTTATCCAGACATCCGACCAGTTACCCCACCCGCTGGCAAGAGATAGCGGCAAAGCTCGAGGTGGAACTTCGCACCCACTACCGCTGCGGAGACTACCTGCCTGCCGAGCAGCAGCTTGCCGACCGCTACGAAGTGAACCGACACACGCTGCGCCGCGCCATTGATCAGCTGGTCGAGCGCGGCTGGGTGCAGCGACGTCAGGGCGTCGGCGTGCTGGTGTTGATGCGCCCGTTTGACTATCCGCTCAATGCGCAGGCGCGTTTTAGCCAGAACCTGCTGGATCAGGGCAGCCACCCGACCAGCGAAAAACTGCTGTCGGTGCTGCGCCCGGCCTCAAGCCACGTCGCGGACGCGCTGGGCATTCAGGAGGGCGACAATGTCATCCACCTGCGTACCCTGCGTCGGGTCAACGGCGTGGCGGTGTGCCAGATAGACCACTACTTCGCCGACCTGGCGCTGTGGCCGGTGCTGCAAAATTTCTCCAGCGGCTCGCTGCATGATTTTCTTCAGGATGCCACGGGCATCTCGCTTAAACGTACCCAGACGCGCATCAGCGCCCGCCGCGCGCAGGCCAAAGAGAGCAACGTGCTGGAGATCCCCAACATGGCTCCGCTGCTCTGCGTACGTACCCTCAACCACCGTGACGGCGAAATAGACGCGACGGAATACTCCGTCAGCCTGACCCGCGCCGACATGATCGAATTCACCATGGAGCACTGAATGCATTTCGACACCTCCACCCGCCAGCGCTGGATGGGCGTTCTGGCGCACAGCCAGCCCGCTGCGCTTTCGGACCGCATACAGGCGCTGAATCTGACGCCGGAATATGACCTCATCCGCGCGCCGGAAATCGGTCTGGTGCAGATCCAGGCACGTATGGGCGGTACCGGTGAGCGTTTCTTCGCCGGCGATGCCACCCTCACCCGCGCAGTGATCCGCCTGAACAGCGGCACGCTGGGCTACAGCTACGTGCTCGGGCGCGACAAACCACACGCCGAACGCTGCGCGGTGATTGACGCCCTGTTACAGGAACACCCTCATTTCCAGACCCTGATGGAAACCCTTATTGCCCCGCTGGAAGCCGACCGTGCTGCACTGATTGCCGCCCGCCAGGCCCAGATAAACACCAGCCGGGTCGACTTCTTTACGCTCGTTCGCGGAGATAACGCATGACGCTTCAACCCGCTTTTACCCTGGCCGTCCAGGATGCCCAACAAAGTTTTCGTCGCCTGCTGAAAGCCATGAGCGAGCCGGGCGTCATCGTCTCGCTGCATCAGCTCTCTCAGGGCTGGCTGCCGCTGAATCTGGCGACCACCAGCGTACTGCTGACGCTCGCCGACAACGACACCCCGGTGTGGCTCTCTGGCGCGTTATCGAATGATATCGCCAGCCAGAACCTGCGCTTTCACACCAACGCCCCGCTGGTTGAACAGCCCCGGCAGGCGGTGTTTGCCGTGGCCGACGAGCAAATCAGCCACGAGCAGCTTAATGCCCTGAGCGAAGGAAGCGCGGTGGCACCGGAGACCAGCGCCACGCTGATTTTGCAGGTATCAAGCCTGAGCGGTGGCCGCATGCTGCGCCTCACGGGGGCGGGTATTGCCGAAGAGCGCATGGTCGCGCCACAGCTGCCGGAGTGCATCATTCATGAACTGACCGAACGCCCGCATCCGTTCCCACTCGGTATTGACCTGATCCTCACCTGCGGAGAACGCCTGCTGGCCATCCCTCGTACCACTCATGTGGAGGTGTGCTGATGTACGTTGCCGTCAAAGGGGGCGAGAAGGCTATCGCCGCCGCCCATGCCTTGCAGGCGCACAGACGACGGGGTGATGACGCGCTTCCCGAGCTCAGCGTCACCCAGATTGAGCAACAGCTCAATCTGGCCGTCGACCGGGTAATGACTGAAGGCGGCGTCGCTGATCGCGAACTGGCGGCGCTGGCGCTGAAACAGGCCAGCGGCGACAACGTCGAAGCCATCTTCCTGCTGCGCGCTTATCGCACCACACTGGCGAAACTGGCGGTGAGCGAACCGATCAATACGGCAGAAATGCGTCTGGAACGTCGTATTTCGGCGGTCTATAAAGACATCCCCGGTGGCCAGCTGCTTGGGCCCACCTATGACTACACCCACCGTCTGCTGGATTTCACCCTGCTGGCGAACGGCGAAACGCCCCAGCTGAGCACCACGGATGCAGAGCAGGTTCCCTCCCCGCACGTTTTTAGCCTGCTGGCGAAACAGGGTCTGGCGAAGGCCGAAGACGATACTGGCGCGCAACCTGACGACATCACCCGCACGCCGCCGGTTTACCCCTGTTCACGCTCGTCGCGCCTGCAGCAGCTGATGCGCGGCGACGAGGGGTATTTACTGGCGCTGGCCTACTCCACCCAGCGTGGCTACGGCCGCAACCATCCGTTCGCGGCGGAGATTCGTAGCGGCTACCTTAACGTCGAGATCGTGCCCGAAGAGCTGGGTTTTGCGGTGAACATCGGCGAACTGCTCATGACCGAATGCGAAATGGTGAATGGATTTGTCGCCCCCGAGAACGAGGCCCCGCATTTTACCCGCGGTTATGGGCTGGTGTTCGGCATGAGTGAGCGCAAGGCAATGGCGATGGCGCTGGTCGACCGTGCCCTGCAGGCACCGGACTACGGCGAAGTGGTCTCCGGCCCGGCGCAGGACGAGGAGTTCGTGCTGGCCCATGCGGATAACGTCGAGGCCGCGGGCTTCGTTTCCCACCTCAAGCTGCCGCACTACGTCGATTTCCAGGCCGAACTGGAACTGCTGAAACGCCTGCAACGGGAGCGCGCACATGACTAACTTAAGCGGCTACAACTTTGCTTATCTGGATGAACAAACCAAACGCATGATCCGCCGCGCCATTTTGAAAGCGGTGGCTATCCCCGGTTATCAGGTGCCGTTCGGCGGCCGCGAAATGCCCATGCCTTACGGCTGGGGTACCGGCGGCATTCAGCTGACCGCCAGCGTCATTGGCGAGTCGGACGTGCTGAAGGTCATCGACCAGGGGGCTGATGACACCACCAACGCCGTGTCGATTCGCCAGTTCTTTCAACGCGTGACGGGCGTCAATACCACCGAAAAAACCGAAGATGCGACGCTGATCCAGACCCGTCACCGCATTCCGGAAACGCCGCTGACGGAAGATCAGATTTTGATTTTTCAGGTGCCTATTCCGGAGCCCCTGCGCTTTATCGAGCCGCGTGAAACGGAAACCCGCACCATGCACGCCCTGGAAGAGTACGGCGTCATGCAGGTGAAGTTATATGAGGATATCGCCCGCTTCGGCCATATCGCCACAACCTACGCCTATCCGGTCAAGGTCAATGGACGCTACGTGATGGACCCGTCCCCCATCCCCAAATTCGACAACCCGAAGATGGACATGATGCCTGCCCTGCAGCTGTTTGGTGCCGGGCGTGAAAAACGCATCTACGCCGTACCGCCTTACACCCGTGTGGAGAGTCTCGATTTCGACGACCACCCGTTTACGGTGCAGGAGTGGGACGAGCCGTGCGCCATTTGCGGCTCAAAACACAGCTATCTGGACGAAGTGGTGCTGGATGACACGGGCAAACGGATGTTTGTCTGCTCCGACACCGACTTCTGCCGCCAACAGAGCGAGGCGAAAAGCCAATGAAACCGCTGCTTTCGGTTAATAACCTGACCCACCTTTACGCGCCGGGCAAAGGCTTCAGCGACGTCTCGTTTGAGCTGTGGCCAGGCGAGGTGCTGGGCATTGTCGGCGAGTCCGGCTCGGGCAAAACCACCCTGCTGAAATCTATCTCTGCACGACTGACGCCGCAAAATGGCGACATTTTATATGAGCGCCGGTCGCTGTACGGCATGAGCGAGGCCGAACGCCGTCGCCTGCTGCGCACCGAATGGGGCGTGGTGCATCAACATCCCATGGACGGCCTGCGCCGGCAGGTCTCGGCCGGAGGCAATATCGGTGAAAGGCTGATGGCCACCGGCGCACGCCATTACGGCAACATCCGCGCCACGGCACAGCAATGGCTGAGCGATGTGGAGATCCCCACCTCGCGCATTGATGACCTGCCCACCACCTTCTCCGGCGGTATGCAGCAGCGCCTGCAGATTGCCCGCAATCTCGTCACTCACCCGAAGCTGGTGTTTATGGACGAACCCACCGGTGGGCTGGACGTCTCCGTTCAGGCGCGTCTGCTCGACCTGCTGCGCGGCCTGGTGGTGGAACTGAACCTGGCCGTGGTGATTGTCACCCATGATTTAGGCGTTGCCCGCCTGCTGGCGGACCGTCTTCTGGTGATGAAGCAGGGTCAGGTGGTGGAAAGTGGGTTGACCGACCGCGTACTCGACGATCCCCATCATCCGTACACCCAGCTGCTGGTGTCATCGGTATTGCAGAATTAAGAGGCCCCCATGATCCGCGTAGAAAATGTCAGTAAGACCTTTGTACTC
Source organism: Enterobacter sp. WPR_3_1 (assembly GCF_003635055.1). Taxonomy (NCBI): domain Bacteria; kingdom Pseudomonadati; phylum Pseudomonadota; class Gammaproteobacteria; order Enterobacterales; family Enterobacteriaceae; genus Enterobacter; species Enterobacter sp. WPR_3_1. The sequence continues at coordinate 16,495 of NZ_RBXU01000001.1, forward strand.
CACCAGCAAAACGGCGTGCGCCTGCCGGTCCTGCACAGCGCCTCTCTGGACGTTAGCAAGGGTGAATGCGTGGTGTTGCACGGCCATTCCGGCAGCGGCAAATCGACGCTGCTGCGCTCCCTGTACGCCAACTATCTGCCGGACGAAGGCCATATCTATATTCGTCATGGCAATGAATGGGTCGATCTGGTGCAAGCGCCGGCGCGTAAGGTGCTGGACGTGCGCCGCTCGACGATCGGCTGGGTCAGCCAGTTTTTGCGGGTGATCCCACGGATCTCCGCCCTGGACGTGGTCATGCAGCCGCTGCTGGACCTGGGCGTTCCGCGCGAGACCTGTGCCGCGAAAGCCGCCGGCCTGCTCACGCGCCTGAACGTGCCGGAACACCTCTGGCACCTTGCCCCGTCGACCTTTTCCGGTGGCGAGCAGCAGCGGGTGAATATCGCCCGCGGATTTATCGTCGACTACCCGATTTTACTGCTTGATGAACCCACTGCCTCGCTCGACAGTAAGAACAGCGCGGCGGTGGTTGAACTGATCGAACAGGCCAAAGCACGCGGCGCGGCGATCGTGGGGATCTTCCACGACGACACCGTTCGCTCCCGCGTCGCAGACAGGCTACACCCGATGGGGACGCTCGCATGATCGTGAATAACGTAAAGCTGGTGCTGGAAAATGAAGTCGTTGATGGCTCGATTGAGATCCAGGCCGGAGAGATCCGCGCCTTTGCGGAAACCCAGAGCCGCGCCCCGGAAGCGATGGACGGTGAAGGGGGCTGGCTGCTGCCGGGCCTTATCGAACTGCACACCGATAATCTGGATAAATTCTTTACCCCGCGTCCGAAAGTCGACTGGCCAGCCCATTCCGCGATGAGCAGCCATGACGCGCTGATGGTCGCCAGCGGCATCACCACCGTGCTGGACGCCGTAGCGATTGGCGACGTGCGCGACGGCGGCGACCGTCTGGAAAACCTCGAGAAGATGATCAACGCCGTGGAAGAGACGCAAAAACGCGGCCTTAACCGCGCCGAGCATCGTCTGCACCTGCGGTGTGAACTCCCGCATCACACCACTCTGCCGCTGTTTGAAAAGCTGGTGGACCGCGAGCCGGTCTCACTGGTCTCGTTGATGGACCACTCGCCGGGGCAGCGTCAGTTCGCCAGAATAGAGAAATACCGCGAGTACTATCAGGGAAAATACGCGCTGACCAACGAGGAAATGGCGCGTTATGAAGAGGAACAGCGACAGCTTGCGGCCCAGTGGTCTCAACCAAACCGGCTCTCCATTGCCGCCATGTGTCGGGATCGCAACATTGCCTTAGCCAGCCATGATGATGCGACGCATGAACATGTGCGCGAATCGCACCAGCTTGGCAGCGTAATCGCTGAATTTCCCACCACGTTTGAGGCAGCAGAAGCCTCCCGCACCCACGGCATGAACGTCCTGATGGGGGCGCCGAATATCGTGCGCGGCGGCTCACACTCCGGCAACGTGGCGGCAAGCGCGCTCGCGTCGCTAGGTCTGCTGGATATCCTCTCGTCCGACTACTACCCCGCCAGCCTGCTGGACGCCGCCTTTCGGGTCGCGGCTGACGAAAACAATCGCTTTACGCTGCCGCAGGCGATTCGTCTGGTAACGAAAAACCCGGCAACGGCACTCAATCTTCACGATCGTGGAGAGATAGCTGAAGGTAAACGGGCGGATCTGGTGCTGGTTCACCGTAAGGGCGAGCACATCCATATCGACCACGTCTGGCGTCAGGGAAAACGGGTGTTCTGATGGGAAGACTAATCTGGCTAATGGGGCCGTCAGGCTCTGGTAAGGACAGCCTGCTGTCCGCGTTACGGCAGCGGGAACATCCCCAGCTTCTGGTTGCGCACCGCTATATCACCCGTGCGGCGAATGCCGGGAGTGAGAACCATATCGCCCTGAGCGAGCCGGAATTTTTCACGCGCGCCGGGCAAAATCTGCTGGCGCTCAGCTGGCACGCCAACGGTTATTACTACGGGATAGGCATCGAGACAGACCTGTGGCTGCACGCCGGGTTCGACGTGCTGGTCAACGGCTCACGCGCACACCTTCAACAAGCGCGCGCTCGCTATGAAGCAGCGCTGTTGCCGGTCTGTCTGCAGGTCTCGCCTGATGTGCTGCGCAGCCGGTTGCAGAGCCGGGGTCGCGAAAACGCCAAAGAGATCGAGCAGCGGCTTGAACGTGCGGCGCGCTATACCCCATCGAACTGTCATATCCTCAATAACGACGGAAGTTTGCTACAGTCAGTCGATAACTTTTTAACGCTTATCCGTCAGAAGGAGAAACAGCATGCCTGACTGCCAGCTTCGCCCCGCCACTGCCGACGATGCGCAGATTGTTTACGCGCTGATTTGCGAACTCAAGCAGAGTGAGTTTGATCATCAGGCGTTCCACGCCGGGTATCTTGCCAATCTGCAGGACCACAATATGCGTTACCAGCTGGCTGAATTAAACGGCCAGGTGGTGGGCATGATTGGCCTGCATATGCAGTTTCACCTGCACCACGCCAGATGGATTGGCGAGATCCAGGAGCTGGTGGTCATGCCGCAGGCGCGCGGTCTCAGGGTGGGCAGCCAGCTGTTGGCCTGGGCGGAGAACGTGGCGCGGCAGGCGGGCGCTGAACTGACAGAGCTATCCACCAGCGTGAAGCGCCTGGACGCTCACCGTTTTTATGCTCGTGAAGGGTATACGCAGAGCCATTTTCGTTTCACCAAACTGTTGTAGAGGTGCACGATGAGTCTGACGATTACGTTAACGGGAACCGGTAGCGCTCAGCTGGTGCCGGTATTTGGCTGCGACTGCGCGGCGTGTCGCCGGGCGCGTCTGCAGGATAACCATCGCCGTCGCCCCTGTAGCGCGGTAGTCAAATTCAACGATGCGGTAACGCTGCTGGACGCCGGTATCCCGCACCTGATGGACGACTGGCCAGCAGGCAGCTTTCAGCAGTTTTTACTGACCCACTACCATATGGATCACGTCCAGGGGCTGTTCCCCCTGCGCTGGGGCGTCGGTGCCCCTGTTCCGGTGTACGGTCCGCCAGACGAGTCGGGGTGTGACGACCTGTTTAAACACCCGGGGATTCTGGATTTCAGCCATACGGTAGAGCCGTTTGTGATGTTTGAACTGCAGGGCCTGCGGGTCACGCCGCTGCCGCTGAATCACTCGAAAATCACCTTTGGCTACCTGCTGGAGTCCGCCCACAGTCGCGTGGCCTGGCTCTCCGACACCGCCGGATTACCCGATAAAACGGTAAAATTCCTGCTCAATAACCGGCCGCAGGCGATGATCATCGACTGCAGCCACGAGCCGCGTGACGAAACGCCGCGCAACCATTGCGATCTGAATACGGTTATTGCCTTAAATGAGATCATCGGCTGTCCGCAGGTGATCCTGACCCATATCAGTCATCAGTTCGACGTATGGATGATGGATAACCCGCTACCCGATGGGTTCGAGGCGGGATATGACGGAATGACGTTGTTGCTGGATTAGGTTCTCCCCCTCTCTGGATGAGAGGGCGAGGCGTATGGATGCTAAACCGCGCGTATCAGCGATCGTAATCGTCTTCTAACCGGCGCTCATCTTCTTCTAACTGACGTCTGTCATCATCCAGCTGGCGTTGACGCTCATCCAGACGGCGACGGCGATCCTCCAGTTGCCTGCGGCGATCGTCATACTGACGGCTGTCGGTCTGGCGGCTGCGATCGTAGCGATCGTCGTCATCATCGCTACTGCGACTGCTGCTGGGGTTATAGGCATCGTTGATCGCCTGCTGAATATTGCCAATGGCTTCATCAATAACATCGGCGTGAGCCAGTTGGCTGGTAAGTGACAGCAGACCAAATAACAGAGCGGTAGAGTAACGTTTCATAAGACCAGACTCGCAGGTGGACTGGCCTTACGGTAATGAACAACAGCTGGCTGGGGTAGCGGAGGAATCTCAAATTACCATCACCTTGCGCAACGCCTGCGCCAGCTGTACACGGGTAAAAGGCTTACGCAGTAACGCCACGTCCGGCAGTTGCGGGTTATGCGTCGGACGCAAATCCTGGCCGCTGATCAGCAACACCCGAAGCTGCGGATAATGGCTGCGCACATGGTTGATCACCTCGGCCCCGCTGAGGTTACCGGGCAGCATTAAGTCGCTAATGAACATGCCAATATCCGGTGACGCGTCCAGCATCTTCAGGGCCTGTTCGCCGTTGTCCGCTTCAAGCGTCAGATAGCCCAGCTGATGCAGCTGCTCGCACAGGGTCTGGCGGACATCGGCTTCATCTTCCAGCACCAGTACCAGGCGTTCATTTTCAACGGCAGCCGCGGCGGCCTGGGTCTCATCAGCAGAACTAACAGGCAGCGTCGAGCGTGGCAGATGCAGCCGCACGGTGGTCCCCTGCCCCGGCGCGCTTTCAATCTCCACGCGCCCACCGGACTGGCGTACAAAACCGTAGACCATCGACAGGCCTAATCCGCTACCGCTCCCGGTTTGCTTGGTCGTAAAGAACGGTTCGAAGACCCGGGATTTGACCTCCTGCGACATTCCACTTCCCCGGTCAATAACCTCCAGCGCCACCATATCCTGCCTGCGTCCGTCACTGCGGGTCACGCGCTGATTCCACGTGCGGATCTTAATAACCCCCGTCTGTCCCTCCATCGCATCACGGGCGTTCATCACCAGGTTAATAATGGCGTTTTCCAGCTGGCTAACGTCTATCCACGCCGGCCACGCCGGTGATTGCGCTTCAATTTCCAGCGTCAGGGTGGCCGGCAGCGAGTGGTACATCAACTCCCGCAGGTTCTCGAGCAGCGGTTTCATCTCTACCGCGTGCGGGGTCAGGGATTGCTTGCGGGAAAATGCCAGCAGGCGCTGGGTCAGCACCGCACCACGTTCGGCGGCCTTGAGTGCCCGGGTGATACGCGGGGCGTCATGTGAGTCAGGATCGGTGAGTTCCAGACTGCCAATGATCACCGCCAGCAGGTTGTTAAAGTCATGAGCCAGACCGCCCGTCAGCTGCCCGACGGCCTTCATCTTCTGGCTGTGCACCAACGCCTCTTCCAGCCCCTGACGCTCGATGCGGTCGATCTCCATCTGCGTGGTTTTTTCTTTCAGCAGGCGGGTGGTGTGGACAAGCGAGGCGGTGTTGCGGGCAAAAACGTTAAACGCTCGCGCCAGCTCACCCAGCTCATCACGGCGCTGCAGCCCGGGGACAGAAACATCCTGCTCACCATGAGCAAGGCGCGACATCGCCCGGGAGATGGCCGTCAGGTTGGAGGCCAGATTACGGTAGATATACCAACAGGCGCACCCGGTGATGATCAGCGCCAGCACGGCGAACACGCTGATAAATACGCTGATGGAGCGCAGCTCCTGGTGACTCTGGGCAGTGCGCAGCCGGGAGGCCTGCGCCACCTGTTCAACGTACTGATTGATGTCGCTGTTTAATATCGCCACCAGCGCCTTGATGTGGAACATATACCAGCTGATCGCCAGATCGCTCTCCTCCAGCTGCGTCGAGAGCGGAACAAGCTTGTGAAGCTCGGCATTAAAATCGGGCAGGATAGCGTTCACCACGGGCTGCGTCACGCTCCGGGGCAGCGTTGCCGTCACGGCATCCAGCTGTTGAACCGTGGCGCGCGGCGAGGGCGTTTCAATAGCGGCGATGATTAGCCTGTCCATTTCCATAAGCTGTTGCGCATCCGGGACGTTGCTGGCGTAACGGCGGTTGATGTCCTGCAGATGGCGCAAATAGCTCTGGCTTTGATAGAGCGCGCTGAGAAGCGCATTACGCTCCAGATGACGCCGCTGCCCGCGCTCCAGCATGCCCGTCACGCTCTGCTGTAACTCATTACTTCTCTGAATAATTCGCGCCACCAGCGCGGGCTCCTGTTGCGCCAGTGGCGCATCGGCAAGCTGTTCCAGCGAGTGACGCAGCGCCATCTGCGTCTGCTTCAGGCGCTCGGCTTCGCCCTTGTATTCCAGCGCGCCTACAACTTGCGAGAGCCGCACCGCCGCCGTTGCCACATTGGCGGTATCGCGGGCGAGGTTCATGCTGCCGGTCATGTCATCCAGCGTCTGCTGCTGCACCTGTTCCTGGATCTGGCTGGCATGACGAAAGCCGAGCACCGCCACGCCGCTGACCATCAGCGTCACCGCCACCACCAGCAGATTAAAAATCAGCAGGCGACCACGGGCGCTGGCAAAGAAGGGTGGACGGTGTGATGGCATACGGTAAGCTCCGGTGCAATGTGATGCCCTCACCCTGGCCCTCTCCTGCTGAGAGGGAAAAAGCGGGGAATTGTGATGTAAGTTAACTATTCATAACTATGACAAATATGAACGGCTTCTGACATTTTGCATTTACCAACCTGTGATGAAGTGCGGATATCGACATTTAAGGAGATCCGCCATGAGCAGAACCCCGGTACTGGAGATGCGCAACATTGCCAAAACGTTTGGCCATTTCCACGCGCTCAAGGGTGTGGATTTGACGGTGTACCCCGGTGAGATCCACGCGCTGATGGGGGAAAACGGCGCAGGAAAGAGTACCCTGATGAAGATCCTCGCGGGCGCCTACACCGCCACCAGCGGCGAGATCCTGATTGACGGACAGCCGTTTCACATCAAAGGGCCAAAGGACGCGCTGGCCGCGGGTATCACCCTCATTTATCAGGAGATGCAGCTTGCCCCCAATCTGACCGTCGCTGAAAACATTTTCCTGGGCAGCGAGCTGTCGCGCGCCGGGCTGGTACAGCGCAAAGAGATGGCCGCACAGGCGCAGGCGGTGATTGACCGTCTGGGCGCGCACTTCAAGGCGACCGACCTGGTAATGAGGCTAACCATCGCCGAGCAGCAGCAGGTTGAAATTGCCCGCGCGCTGCACCGCAACAGCCGCATTCTGGTGATGGATGAACCCACCGCCGCCCTCTCCTCACGTGAAACCCATCGCCTGTTCGAGCTGATACTGCGCCTGCGAGAGGAAGGAATGGCGATTATCTATATCAGCCACCGCATGGCGGAAGTGTATGAACTCTCCGATCGCGTCAGCGTTCTGCGTGACGGGCAGTACGTCGGTAGCCTGACGCGCGACAAACTGAACGCCTCTGAGCTGGTGAAGATGATGGTCGGCCGTCCGCTAAGCGATCTGTTTAACAAAGAGCGCGATATCCCGCTCGGCAGCCCGCGTCTTAACGTGCATCACCTTACCGACGGCAAGAAAGTGCTCCTCTGCAGTCTGCAGGTGCGTTCCGGAGAAATTGTCGGGCTGGCAGGTCTGGTGGGCGCCGGACGTTCCGAACTGGCGCAGCTGATCTTCGGCGCGCGCAAAGCCACGGGCGGCATGATTGAGGTCGACGGCGAACCGGTGGTGATCCACTCCCCACGTGCCGCCATCGACAACGGGATCGGTTTTCTCACCGAGAACCGCAAAGAACAAGGGCTGTTCCTCGAGCTGGCCGCACAGGAGAACATCACCATGGCGACGCTGGAGCGCGACGCCACCTTCGGCATGCTGAACCGCAAAAAAGCGCAGACCATTTCTGACGATGCGATCGCCCTGCTTAACATCCGCGTGCCGCATTCACAGGTCCGCGCGGGTGGCCTGTCCGGGGGCAATCAGCAAAAGCTGCTTATCTCCCGCTGGGTGGCCATCGGCCCACGCATTCTGATTCTGGACGAACCGACGCGCGGCGTCGACGTCGGGGCGAAAAGTGAAATCTACCGCATCATGAACCAGATGGCGCGCAAAGGCGTGGCGATCCTGATGATCTCCAGCGAGCTGCCGGAAATCGTCGGCATGAGCGACCGCGTCTATGTCATGCGTGAAGGCAGCATTGCAGGTGAACTTCACGGAGCAGAAATTTCTCAGGAAAACATCATGACGCTGGCGACCGGCGTGAACGACTCTCATCATCAGGCGGTGCAACTATGACAAATTCAACCCATCCGCAGCAGGTGGCGAAGTCCGCCTCTGCCAAAAAAATGCTGATGAGCGATCTGATGCAGACGGTCGGCATTTTGCCCATCTTGATCCTGATTGTGGCGGTATTTGGTTTTATCGCGCCTAACTTCTTTACCGAAAGTAATCTGCTCAATATCACCCGCCAGGCGTCGATCAACATCGTACTGGCCGCAGGGATGACCTTCATCATTCTGACCGGCGGGATCGACCTCTCCGTCGGCTCCATTCTGGGCACCACGGCCGTGGCGGCGATGGTGGTGTCGTTAATACCTGAGTTCGCCATGCTTTCTGTTCCGGCAGCGCTCATGCTCGGCCTGGTGCTGGGTTTGTTCAACGGCGCGCTGGTGGCTTTTGCCGGGCTGCCGCCGTTTATCGTGACGCTCGGTACCTATACGGCACTGCGCGGTGCGGCTTACCTGCTGGCGGACGGTACGACCGTCATTAACTCCAACATTAACTTTGAGTGGATCGGCAATAACTACCTCGGCCCCATTCCGTGGCTGGTGGTGATCGCGCTGGCGGTCATTGTGCTGTGCTGGTTTATTCTGCGCCGCACCACGCTTGGGGTTCACATTTATGCGGTTGGCGGCAACATGCAGGCGGCGCGTCTGACAGGCATTAAGGTCTGGCTGGTGCTGTTGTTTGTATACGGCATGAGCGGGCTGCTCTCGGGCCTGGGCGGCGTGATGAGTGCCTCGCGTCTCTACAGCGCCAACGGCAACCTGGGCATGGGCTACGAGCTGGATGCGATTGCGGCGGTGATCCTCGGCGGCACCAGCTTTGTCGGCGGGATCGGCACGATCACCGGCACGCTGGTGGGGGCGCTGATCATCGCCACGCTTAACAACGGCATGACGCTGATGGGCGTCTCCTACTTCTGGCAACTGGTGATCAAAGGGGCGGTGATCATCATAGCGGTGCTGATCGACAAATACCGTACCCGACACCATCAAAGTGCATAACAACAATACCCTACAAGCGAGGAAGAGAAGATGCGTTTGAAACCGTTAGTGACCGCGCTCTGTGCTGGCGCGCTGCTTGCCGCAACGCCGTTTGCGCAGGCGAAAGATCTGAAGTCCATCGGCGTGACGGTGGGCGACCTGGCCAACCCATTCTTCGTGCAGATCACCAAAGGTGCCGAGCTGGAAGCGCGCAAACTGGCGGGGGATAACGTCAAAGTGACGCTGGTCTCCAGCGGTTACGATCTCGGCCAGCAGGTGGCACAGATTGACAACTTTATTGCGGCCAAAGTGGACATGATCATCCTTAACGCTGCGGATTCCAAAGGGATCGGCCCGGCGGTTAAACGCGCGAAAGAGGCCGGGATCGTGGTTGTCGCGGTTGACGTCGCGGCGGAAGGGGCGGATGCCACCATCACCTCCGATAACACCCAGGCGGGGGAAATGGCTTGTAAATACATTACTGATCGCCTGAAAGGCAAAGGCAACGTGGTCATCATCAACGGGCCGCCAGTGTCCGCGGTGCAAAACCGCGTCGAAGGCTGCCAGACCGAGTTCAAAAAACATCCGGATATCAAGGTGCTCTCTGATAACCAGAACGCCAAAGGTAGCCGTGAAGGCGGTCTGGAAGTGATGACCTCACTGCTGGCGGCCAATCCGAAGATCGACGGCGTGTTCGCGATTAACGATCCGACGGCGATCGGTGCCGATCTGGCAGCAAAACAGGCCCAACGCAATGAATTCTTTATCGTTGGCGTAGACGGCAGCCCGGACGGCGAGGAAGCGCTTAAGCGTGAAAACTCCCTGTTTGTCGCAACGCCGGCTCAGGATCCGCAGGTAATGGCAGCAAAAGCAGTTGAGATCGGCTATGACATTCTGCAGGGCAAACCTGCGCCTAAAGAGCCTGTGCTGATCCCGGTGACGATGATCGATAAAAAGAACGTCGGATCCTATAAAGGGTGGACAGTTAAGTGATGTAGTGCGGTTTGATGCCCTCACCCTGATCTTCTCTTCGCGCGAGAGAGTTGGGGTGAGGCCTGACATAGCGTCCAGGGGGCCCGATGAAACGCTCCGAAATCAATGAAATCCTTGGCCACACGCGGCAGTTCTTCTCCATGCACGATGTGCATCTCCCTCCCTTTGCCAGTTTTCCGCCAACGAAATGGCAGCAGCTTGATCCGGCCGCCTGGCAGGAAGTGTTTGATCTCAGGCTTGGCTGGGACGTAACGGCATTCGGCGGCGACCATTTTGCCGCACAGGGGCTAACGCTCTTTACCCTGCGCAATGGCTCACCGAACGGCGTGCCCTATGAAAAGTGCTATGCCGAAAAAATCATGCACGTCCGGGATGGTCAGGTGACGCCCATGCATTTTCACTGGCGTAAACGGGAAGACATCATCAACCGTGGCGGCGGAAACCTGATCGTCGAGTTATGGAATGCCGATGCACATCAAGAACCTGAAAATACCGACGTGACCGTTACCCTCGACGGCTGTCTGCAGACCCACGCGCCCGGCAGTCAGTTACGCCTGCAACCCGGGGACAGCATCTGCCTCACCCCCGGCCTGTACCACAGTTTCTGGGGCGAACGCGGTTTTGGCGACGTACTGGTGGGGGAAGTGTCATCGGTGAATGACGATGAACACGATAACCATTTTTTACAGCCCATTGCCCGCTATAACAATATCGAAGAAGACGAACCGGCGGTGCTGGTGTTGTGCAACGAGTACAACCTGTTTCGGAAATAAGGAGTAAATAATGCCATTGATTTCTCTTGCCGACGGTCTTGAGCACGCCAGGAAACACCGCTACGCGCTCGGCGCGTTTAACGTTCTCGACTCCCATTTTTTGCGCGCGCTGTTTGCTGCCGCGAAACAGGAACGCTCGCCGTTTATCATTAATATTGCGGAAGTCCACTTTAAGTATGTCTCCCTGGAGTCGCTGGTCGAAGCGGTCAGGTTTGAAGCCGCCCGTCATGATATTCCGGTGGTGCTCAACCTCGATCACGGCCTGCATTTCGAGGCGGTGGTACGTGCGCTGCGCGTAGGCTTCAGCTCCGTGATGTTTGATGGCTCCACCCTGAGCTACGAAGAAAACATTCGCCAGACGCGGGAGGTGGTGAAGATGTGCCACGCGGTTGGCGTATCGGTAGAAGCGGAGCTGGGTGCGGTAGGCGGTGACGAAGGTGGCGCGTTGTATGGCCATGCGGATGAAGCGTTGTTTACGGACCCGCTGCGGGCGCGCGAGTTTGTCGATGCCACCGGCATTGATGCGCTGGCGGTCGCCATTGGCAACGCGCACGGTAAATACAAAGGCGAGCCAAAACTCGATTTCCCTCGTCTGGACGCCATTCGCCAGCAGACCGGCCTGCCGTTGGTCTTACACGGCGGCTCCGGCATCAGCGATGCCGATTTTCGTCGCGCCATCGAACTGGGGATCCATAAAATCAACTTTTATACCGGCATGTCACAGGCCGCGCTCTCTGCCGTTGAGCAACGGATGGCAAAACGTCAGCCTCTGTACGATGAATTTGCAGAACTGTTGCTGGGCATAGAAGAGGCGATTACCGATACGGTCGCCGCGCAAATGCGCATCTTTGGCAGCGCGGGGCAGGCATAATGGAACGTAAAGGGATTATCGCAGCCGGCAATATGCTGGTGGATCACGTCCACCAGATTGTGCAATGGCCGGAGCGCGGCTGGCTGGCGGAGATTACCCACAGCGAACGTTCAACCGGCGGTGCGCCGCTGAACGTCCTGCTGACGCTGGCCAAAATGCACGTTGGCCTGCCGCTGCAGGCCGTCGGCCTGATTGGCGAAGATAGCGACGGCGATTACATCCTGGCGATGCTCGACCAGTATCACGTCAACCGCCAGCGGGTGCAGCGCACGACCTTTGCGCCAACCTCTATGTCGCAGGTTATGACCGACCCCAGCGGACAGCGCACTTTTTTCCACTCCCCGGGCGCCAACCGTCTTCTGGATCTGCCCGCCTTCGACCGCCTCGACGGCGCGATGAAGATTTTCCATCTCGGCTACCTGTTACTGCTCGACAGCCTGGATATGCCCGATGACGAGTACGGCACCCGCAGCGCACGGCTGCTGGCCCAGATGCGCGATCAGGGGTATGAAACCTCGCTCGATCTGGTCTCGCGAAAGGGTGACCCTCGCTATCAGCCGCTGGTCCTCCCTGCCCTGCGCCATCTTGATTATCTGGTCATCAACGAACTGGAAGCCGGCGAGTTTAGCGGGCTGGAGATGCGCGACGAGAACGATGCCCCGCACATTGCCCATATCGCGGAAGCCGCCTCACAGCTTCTGGCAGCTGGCGTGCGTCAGCGGGTGGTGATCCATTGTCCGGAAGGGGCGTGGGGGTTAACACCGGACGATGAAGGGCGCTGGATCCCCTCCTGGTTGCTGGAGCGGGAAGAGATTATCGGCAGCGTCGGGGCGGGTGATGCCTTCTGCGCAGGCTTCTTATACGGCTGCCATGAAGCGTTGCCGCTGGCCGAGAGTATTTATCTGGCCCATGCCTGCGCGCGGGCAAGCCTGCTGGCTGCGAACGCCATTGATGGGGCAAAAACGCTGGCCGAGCTGCAGCTGTTTATTAAAGAGAATATTTAAGCCGCTTTCTCGCTGTGAGACACATCGGCAGCAAAGACGTAGCCCAGCCCACGGACGGTTTTAATGAGTACGGGCTGATGCGGGTTGGCTTCTATTTTACGGCGCAGGCGCATGATCAACACATCGATTGTGCGGTCGAACACCTCGGCACTTTCGCTGTGCGTCAGCTCGAGCAGTTGTTCCCGGCTGAGCACCCGCCGGGCGTTCTGGGTGAGCGCCAGCAGCAGACCATATTCTCCCTGGGTCAACGGTACGGGGTTACGCTGCGGATCGCTGAGTTCACAGCGGGAGGTATCCAGCGTCCAGCCATTGAACGTCACGCCCGCCACGCGTGGCACCGGGGTGTCTGCGGCCAGCGCCCCGGTACGGCGAAGCACGGCTTTAACCCGGGCAACCACCACGCGCGGGTTAAACGGTTTGCCAATATAATCGTCGGCCCCCATCTCCAGCCCCACCACCACGTCTGACTCACTGCCCAGCCCGGTCAGCATCACCACCGGCAGCTCCGGACGTTGCTTTTGCAGGTGCAGTAATACCTGCAGGCCGTTGATATCCGGCAGCATCATATCCAGCAGGACAAGGGCGATGTGTGGCTCATGCTGAACCAGACTCAGTGCGTCCTGGCCGTTATGGCAGACAAGCACGCTAAAGACGTGCTCACTCAGCACATCCTGCAGCAGCTCGCAGACTGCGGTATCGTCATCAACCACCAGAATCGCCGGTTTCATCGCATGCTTCCATCAGGGGATTATGTTAAGTCTGAACCATTCTGCCGTCGGCTCCAGCCAATTTGACTTTTACATGACGGAATTACAACCCATGTCACATCCACTGCCCATTCGACACGTCAATTTTGACGATTGGCTGTTTTTCGTCAGGGTTTTGCCCCTCTTTTGGCCGTAAAGTCTGCTGATACCCACAATAAAAACATGGCATAGAAGCTGCATAGTGGGGCGTAAGCATTGATTAACTGGAGCAGACTGATGAAAAAAGTCGTCACGGTTTGCCCTTATTGTGCCTCGGGTTGCAAGATCAACCTGGTGGTCGATAACGGCAAAATCGTCCGGGCGGAGGCCGCCCAGGGGAAAACCAACCAGGGCACGCTGTGCCTGAAAGGCTACTACGGCTGGGATTTTATTAACGATACCCAAATCCTTACCCCACGCCTGAAAACCCCTATGATCCGCCGCGAGCGCGATGGCAAGCTGGAAGCCGTCTCCTGGAGCGAGGCGCTGGATTATGTCGCCACGCGCCTGAGCGCCATCAAAGCCAAGTATGGCCCGGATGCGATCCAGACTACCGGCTCTTCACGCGGTACCGGTAATGAAACCAACTATGTAATGCAAAAATTCGCGCGCGCCGTTATTGGTACCAATAACGTCGACTGCTGCGCTCGCGTCTGACACGGCCCATCGGTTGCAGGTCTGCACCAGTCGGTCGGTAACGGCGCTATGAGTAACGCGATCAACGAGATAGATAACACCGATCTCGTGTTTATTTTTGGCTATAACCCGGCGGATTCTCACCCTATCGTCGCGAACCACGTGATTCGCGCCAAACAGAATGGGGCGAAAATCATCGTCTGCGATCCGCGCAAAATTGAAACGGCACGTATTGCGGATATGCACATTGCACTGAAAAACGGTTCGAATATCGCGCTGTTGAATGCGATGGGCCACGTCATTATTGAGGAGAATCTCTACGACCAGGCGTTCGTCGCGACCCGTACGGAAGGGTTTGACGAGTATCGGAAAATTGTCGAAGGCTATACGCCGGAGTCCGTCGAAGCGATAACCGGCGTAAGCGCGCAAGAGATCCGTCAGGCAGCGCGGATGTACGCCGGGGCGAAAACCGCGGCCATTTTGTGGGGCATGGGCGTCACCCAGTTCTATCAGGGCGTGGAAACCGTACGCTCCCTGACAAGCCTCGCGATGCTGACCGGAAATCTGGGCAAACCGCATGTGGGCGTGAACCCGGTGCGTGGTCAGAATAACGTGCAGGGTGCGTGTGACATGGGCGCACTGCCGGATACCTATCCGGGCTATCAGTACGTTAAGTTCCCGGAAAATCGTGAGAAATTCGCGAGGGCCTGGGGCGTGGAGAGCCTGCCGGAACATACCGGGTATCGCATCAGCGAGCTGCCGCACCGTGCGGCACACGGTGAAGTGCGGGCTGCCTACATTATGGGTGAAGATCCGCTGCAGACCGACGCCGAGCTGTCAGCGGTGCGTAAAGGCTTTGAGGATCTCGAACTGGTGATTGTCCAGGACATCTTTATGACCAAAACCGCGGCGGCGGCGGATGTGATTTTACCGTCAACGTCATGGGGCGAGCATGAAGGTGTTTACACGGCGGCAGACCGCGGCTTCCAGCGCTTCTTCAAAGCGGTGGAGCCGAAGTGGGATCTGAAAACCGACTGGCAGATCATCAGCGAAATCGCCACCCGCATGGGTTATCCGATGCACTACAACAACACTCAGGAAATCTGGGACGAGTTGCGCAAACTGTGTCCGGACTTCACCGGTGCCACCTATGAGAAAATGGGTGAACTGGGGTATATCCAGTGGCCGTGCCGCGATGAGTCAGAGGCCGATCAGGGCACGTCGTATCTCTTTAAAGAGAAGTTCGACACCCCGAACGGACTGGCGCAGTTCTTCACCTGCGACTGGGTCGCGCCAATCGATAAACTCACCGATGAGTATCCGATGGTGCTCTCTACCGTGCGTGAAGTGGGCCACTACTCCTGTCGTTCGATGACCGGTAACTGCGCTGCGCTGGCGGCACTGGCGGATGAACCGGGCTATGCGCAGATCAACACCGCTGACGCAGAGCGTCTGGGTATTGAAGATGAAGCCCTGATCTGGGTGCACTCGCGTAAAGGACGCATCATTACCCGTGCGCAGGTCAGCGACCGACCTAACAAAGGGGCGGTCTATATGACCTACCAGTGGTGGATTGGTGCCTGCAACGAACTGGTGACGGAGAACTTAAGCCCGATAACCAAAACGCCGGAGTATAAGTACTGCGCCGTACGCGTGGAGCCGATTGCTGACCAGCACGCCGCGGAACAGTATGTGATTGACGAATATAGCAAGCTGAAAGCCAGACTGCGTGAAAGCGCGTTGGGTTAATGCTGTTAATTAATCGATGAATAAAAGGGGGTGACTTATTCACCCCTTTTTTATTTCTTAATAAGCTATTTATATTATCAATATATATTGTGCACGCTGCCCCGCAGCAATAATGTCATTAGCACCGAAATAAATACCCGGCTTTGTATTTTAATTCAGTGAGAGAATCTCCCCCGCGAGCGTCTAATACCCTCTTTCACAAGCATTATTGTGAGACGAAACGCGGTGGGCACCGGGAAATGTTCATTCACCTTTACCGCGCCCGTTTTTTTCTTCTGCGACGACGATTATACTGCGCGGCGTGTACCCAGATGATAAGAATCCATGAAATCAATTTTTCTGATGTTGTTATTTTTTACGTCACTCGTCCACGCGGATGAGATTGGCAGCCAGTACAAGCAACAGGCGGAAGCGGGTGACGCCCGCGCCCAGTATTACCTTGCCGATACCTACTTCAGTTCCGGCGACAGCAAGCAGGCCGCGCAGTGGGCAGAGAAAGCAGCAAAAGGGGGCGATGTCGACGCCATGGCGTTGTTATCGCAAATCCAGTTTACACAGGGCGATTACGCGCAGGCCAAAGCGCTGGCGCAGCAGGCCACTATCGCCGGCAGTAAACGTGGCGCAATTATGCTGGCACGCGTGCTGGTCAACACCCAGGCAGGGAAAACTGACTATCCACAGGCCATCGCACTGCTGCAAACGGCAACCGAAGATATCGACAACGACTCCGCGGTGGATGCGCAAATGCTGCTGGGGATGATTTATGCCAACGGCGTTGAGGTGGCGCAGGACGACGTCAAAGCCGCGTCGTGGTTCAAACGCAGCTCCTCCCTTTCGCGTACGGGTTACGCGGAGTACTGGGCCGGAATGCTGTTCCAGCAGGGCGAGAAAGGCTTTATAACGCCGAATAAGCAGAAAGCGCTCTACTGGCTGAACCTGAGCTGTACCGAAGGGTTTGATACGGGATGTGAAGAATTTGACGCGTTGAGTGGAGAGTAAAGTCTCTTACACGGCCCTCTCTTTTGGCAGAGAGGGAGTGCGAAAAGGCCGGGTTAACCCCGGCCTTTTTATTTTACTGGTCTGCGGTCTTATCAAAACGACCCAGCACTTCGCGTTCATACGCCAGCGCTTTTTTACGGTCGAATTTGTGCTCCCACTTAGCGATAACCAGCACCGCCAGGGCGTTACCCACTACGTTCAGCGCCGTACGCGCCATGTCGAGTATACGGTCGACACCGGCGATAAACGCCAGACCTTCCAGCGGGATCCCTACGCTGCCCAGGGTCGCCAGCAGGACGACAAAGGAGACGCCAGGTACGCCTGCGATGCCTTTTGAGGTCACCATCAGGGTCAGCACCAGCACGATCTCCTGCCACAGAGACAGGTCAATGCCGTACAACTGAGCAATAAAGATAGCCGCAATACTCTGGTACAGCGTTGAGCCGTCCAGGTTAAAGGAGTAGCCGGTTGGCACCACAAAGCTGGTAATCGACGCCGGCGCGCCGTAGGCCTCCATCTTCTCGATAATACGCGGCAGTACGCTTTCAGAGCTTGCCGTGGAGTACGCGAGAATCAACTCATCTTTGAGAATACGGATCAGGATCCAGATGCTCAGCCCACACAGGCGCGCCACAATTCCCAGCACCACCAGCGCGAAGAACAGGATGGCGAAGTGAACCAGAATCACCAGCTTCGCCAGCGGCCACAGGGAGGCGAAACCGAAGTTCGCCACGGTTACCGCGATAAGCGCAAACACCCCAACCGGCGCGTAGCGCATCACCATGTGAGTCACTTTGAACATGGTTTCAGAAATTGAGCGGAACACGGTGACCAGCGGTTCACGGTGCGTGGCAGGCAGGGAGGAGAGGCCCAGACCAAACAACACCGAGAAGAAGATGATCGGCAGCATCTCGCCCTTCGCCATGGAAGCCACGATGTTGGTCGGCACCAGCGAAAGGATGGTTCCCATCAGGCCATGCGCGTGGCTCTGTACTTCAGCGGTAGTGCTTTGATATTTCGAAATATCCACCGTCGCCAGCTGCGACATATCGATCCCGGATCCTGGCTGGAACACGTTCGCCAGTGTGATCCCCAGAATGATGGCAATCGTCGTGATCACTTCGAAATAAAGAATTGTCTTCGCGCCGATACGGCCTAACTGTTTTGCATCCCCCACACCGGCAATGCCGACGACCAGCGTTGAGATAACAATCGGTACGACAATCATCTTGATCAGATGAATAAAGATATCTCCTGCCGGGGAGAGCAGGTTCGCAATCAGCCACTCGCGGCTGTCGCTGTGATAATGCAGGTAGCTACCCAGCAGGATACCCAGCACAAGGGCTAGCAAGATTTGCCAGGCCAGGCTGACTTTAACGTTTTTCATAGAAACTGACTTCCTCAATGAAGCGCCCTATTCACATAAACTGCATGAATATGGATACATACTGAAAGGGTATGAATTGTGTTGCGTTGGTTTATGGGATTTTTTAACGCGGCGTATGAGTATCATTTGCGCGGCATGTTGCGCAAGCCTTAAAGAACGGCACATTTCGCTGCAAAAAGCGGTCATGACGTGAGTTTGTCACAATTCCCATCAATAACTTTTTGTTATAAAAAGGCTTTTTTAATCGAAATTGTGAATAATCGGCACGGTGAATTATTTTCCTTCAAAGTTTCATTCGCTCATTTTTCATACTCTTCAAACAATGCGTGATCTGTAGCCCAAATAATAAACAAAGCTTGTAAAGCCCCTACTATTAACGTTTTTGCGACATATTATTAACATCTTACAAGGAGAAAAAAAGCCATGAGCCAAGTACATAAACACGACATTCCCGCAAACATTGCGGACCGTTGCCTGATAAACCCGGAGCAGTACCACGAGAAGTATCAGCAATCCATCTCCAGCCCGGACGTCTTCTGGGGTGAGCAGGGCCATATTCTTGACTGGATTAAACCTTATCAGAAGGTGAAGAACACCTCCTTTGCGCCCGGCAACGTCTCCATTAAATGGTACGAAGACGGCACGCTGAACCTGGCAGCAAACTGTCTTGACCGCCACCTTGCCGAACGCGGTAATGAAACGGCCATTATCTGGGAGGGTGACGACGCCTCTCAAAGCAAACACATTACTTATAAAGAACTGCACCGCGACGTGTGCCGCTTTGCCAACGTTCTGCTGGAAAGGGGAATTAAAAAAGGCGACGTGGTGGCTATCTATATGCCAATGGTGCCTGAAGCGGCGGTAGCCATGCTGGCCTGCGCGCGCATCGGTGCGATTCACTCGGTGATTTTTGGCGGCTTCTCACCGGAAGCGGTAGCCGGACGTATCGTCGACTCCAGCTCGAAACTGGTGATCACGGCCGATGAAGGCGTTCGCGCTGGCCGTGGCATTCCCCTGAAGAAAAACGTCGATGAAGCGCTGAAAAATCCGAACGTGAAAACCGTCAGCAACGTCATCGTCCTCAAGCGTACCGGCGGCAAGATCGACTGGAACGAAGGACGCGACCTGTGGTGGAGCGATCTGATTGAAAAAGCCAGCGACCAGCATCAGCCGGAAGAGATGAACGCGGAAGATCCACTGTTTATTCTTTACACCTCCGGCTCAACCGGCAAACCGAAAGGCGTGCTGCATACCACCGGCGGCTATCTGGTCTATGCCGCTACCACCTTCAAGTACGTATTCGACTACCATCCGGGCGACATTTACTGGTGTACTGCCGACGTGGGTTGGGTCACCGGTCACAGCTACCTGCTTTACGGCCCGCTGGCCTGTGGTGCCACTACGCTGATGTTTGAAGGCGTACCGAACTGGCCAACGCCGGCACGCATGTGTCAGGTGGTCGACAAACACAAGGTCAATATTCTCTATACCGCCCCAACGGCGATCCGCGCATTAATGGCGGAAGGCGATAAGGCCATTGAAGGCACTGACCGCTCTTCGCTGCGCATCCTCGGTTCCGTTGGCGAGCCCATCAACCCGGAAGCCTGGGAATGGTACTGGAAGAAAATCGGCAACGAAAAATGTCCGGTAATGGACACCTGGTGGCAGACCGAAACCGGCGGCTTTATGATCACCCCTATGCCGGGTGCGACGCAGTTAAAAGCCGGTTCAGCAACTCAACCGTTCTTCGGCGTACAACCTGCGCTGGTGGATAACGAAGGCAATCCGCTGGACGGGGCCACCGAAGGCAATCTGGTGATCACCGATTCCTGGCCGGGCCAGGCGCGTACCCTGTTCGGCGACCACGAGCGCTTTGAGCAGACCTACTTCTCGACCTTTAAAAACATGTACTTTAGCGGTGACGGCGCCCGACGTGACGAGGACGGTTATTACTGGATAACCGGGCGCGTGGACGACGTGCTTAACGTCTCCGGCCACCGTCTGGGTACCGCGGAGATTGAATCCGCGCTGGTATCTCATCCGAAGATCGCCGAAGCCGCCGTCGTCGGGATCCCACACAACATTAAAGGCCAGGCGATTTACGCCTACGTCACGCTGAATCATGGCGAAGAGCCGTCACCAGAGCTGTATGCCGAGGTGCGCAACTGGGTACGTAAAGAGATTGGCCCGCTTGCCACGCCGGACGTGCTGCACTGGACCGACTCTCTGCCGAAAACCCGCTCAGGCAAAATTATGCGCCGCATATTGCGCAAAATCGCAGCCGGTGACACCAGCAACCTCGGTGATACCTCAACGCTTGCCGATCCTGGCGTGGTGGAAAAACTGCTCGAAGAGAAGCAGTCCATCGCAATGCCATCGTAACGCGATTTCCCCTCTCCCCCCCGGGAGAGGGAATAAAAAACCTCCCCTATAAATACTTCTGGAGACCTCTGATGAATAACGATATTTGTCAGCAGATAGAGAATAGTGCGCACTACAGGGAGCTCGTGGATAAACGGCAACGGTTTGCCTTCTTACTTTCCATCATCATGCTGATTATTTACGTCGGCTTTATTCTGCTGATTGCCTTTGCCCCACACTGGCTCGGTACGCCGCTGCACGAGGGCACCAGCGTCACGCGCGGAATTCCGATTGGGATTGGCGTGATAATCATTTCGTTTGTGCTGACCGGCGTGTACGTCTGGCGCGCCAATGGCGAATTCGATCGTCTTAACAGAGCAGTCCTGGCAGAGGTAAAAGCATCATGAAGAGAGTCCTGACGGCGCTTGCCGCCACACTTCCCTTTGCCGCCAACGCCGCTGATGCCATCACCGGCGAGGTACAGCGCCAGCCAACCAACTGGCAGGCGATTATCATGTTCCTGATTTTCGTGCTGCTGACGCTGTACATCACGTACTGGGCCTCGAAACGCGTGCGCTCCCGTAATGATTACTACACCGCAGGCGGCAACATTACCGGTTTTCAGAACGGGCTGGCAATTGCAGGCGACTTTATGTCCGCCGCCTCCTTCCTCGGTATCTCCGCGCTGGTATACACCTCCGGCTACGATGGTCTGATTTACTCCCTCGGCTTCCTCGTGGGCTGGCCGATTATTTTGTTCCTGATCGCTGAACGCTTGCGCAACCTGGGCCGCTATACCTTCGCAGACGTGGCCTCCTACCGGCTGAAGCAGGGGCCGATTCGTACCCTCTCCGCCTGCGGCTCGCTGGTGGTGGTCGCGCTGTATCTGATTGCGCAGATGGTCGGCGCGGGTAAATTGATCGAACTGTTGTTCGGCCTGAACTACCACATCGCGGTGGTGCTGGTGGGTGTGCTGATGGTGATGTACGTCCTGTTCGGCGGCATGCTGGCCACGACCTGGGTGCAAATCATCAAAGCGGTCCTGCTGCTGTTCGGCGCCAGCTTTATGGCCTTTATGGTCATGAAACATGTCGGGTTCAGCTTCAATAATCTGTTCACTGAAGCGATGGCGGTACACCCGAAAGGGGAAGCGATCATGAGCCCTGGCGGGCTGGTGAAAGACCCTATTTCTGCGCTTTCGCTCGGTCTGGGTCTGATGTTTGGTACGGCTGGCTTGCCACACATCCTGATGCGTTTCTTCACCGTGAGCGATGCGCGTGAAGCGCGCAAAAGCGTCTTCTACGCCACGGGCTTTATGGGTTACTTCTACATCCTGACCTTTATCATTGGTTTTGGCGCCATCATGCTGGTGGGGGCGAATCCGGCGTTTAAAGACGCGGCGGGCGGGCTGATTGGCGGTAACAACATGGCGGCAGTGCATCTGGCCGACGCGGTAGGCGGTAATCTGTTCCTTGGCTTTATCTCGGCCGTGGCCTTCGCCACCATCCTCGCGGTGGTTGCCGGGCTGACGCTGGCGGGCGCGTCTGCGGTATCGCACGACCTCTATGCCAACGTTATCCGCAAAGGAGCAAGCGAACGTGATGAGCTGAAAGTCTCGAAAATCACCGTGCTGGTGCTGGGCGTGGTCGCTATTCTGCTGGGGATTTTGTTCGAGAAGCAGAACATCGCCTTTATGGTGGGGCTGGCCTTCTCCATTGCGGCAAGCTGTAACTTCCCTATCATCCTGCTCTCCATGTACTGGTCAAAACTGACCACACGTGGGGCGATGATTGGCGGCTGGCTGGGGCTTTTGACGGCCGTGATTCTGATGGTCCTTGGCCCGACGATTTGGGTACAGATCCTCGGTCACGAAAGCGCTATCTTCCCGTATGAATACCCGGCGCTGTTCTCCATTGCCGTGGCGTTTATTGGTATCTGGGTCTTCTCCGCGACCGATAACTCGCCGGAAGGTAACCTGGAGCGTGAGAAATTCCGCGCCCAGTTTATCCGCTCACAAACGGGTCTGGGCGTCGAGCAAGGCCGCGCGCACTAACCTCGTCTCCCCGGCCTTACTGGCCGGGGAAATCAGAACATCACCCACGCCACCAGCGGTGCAATCAGTACCATCACCACGCCCGAGAGCATCATCACCAGGCTTGCCACCCCCCCTTCCTGCTGCCCGAGTTCATACGAACGTGCCGTTCCCGCACCGTGCGATGCCGCGCCAAATCCCGCCCCTTTCGCCATTCCTTCACGGATCGACAGCCGCAAAAAAAGCATGTCGCCAACCGCCATCCCGAAGACGCCCGTCACGACCACAAATAACGCGACCAGATCCGGCTGTCCGCCGAGCGGCTTGGCCGCGGCCAGCGCAAACGGGGTGGTGACCGAACGGACGGCCAGGCTGCGCTGAATTTCATCGGGCAGCGTAAACAGCCGGGCCAGCCAGACGGAACTGCAGACCGCCACCACCGTGGCCGTGATCACGCCAGCGCTGAGCGACATCCAGTGGCGTTTGATGATCGCCAGGTTGTCATACACCGGTACCGCAAAAGCAATGGTCGCAGGCCCCAGTAGCCACAGCAGCCAGTGGGATTCCCCAATGTAGTTCTGCCAGGAGATATGCCCGAAGACCAGCATCAGGACCAGCAGAATCGGCGTGAAGACCAGCGGCATCAGCGGCAGCGCGTGAAAACGGCGATACAGCCGTTTATTGGCAAAGTAGATCGCCAGGGTGGCAATCAGGCACAACACGCTTATCTGGAAGTTAGTCATGCTTTTGCCTGCTGATTTCAAACCGATACACTTTATCAACCACCCAGGCGGTGGCCCCCAGCACCATCAGCGTGCTCAGCGCAATGACCGCGAAGATGCGCCAGCCATCTACCCTCAGCAGTTGCGCATAGTTCACCACCGCGACCACGGCGGGCACAAAGAACAGCAGCATTTCCGCCAGCAGCCAGCGCGCGCCGGCGCGTACCCAGTTGAGGGGGATAACGCGACAGAGGATAAGCGTCAGCATCAGCACCATTCCGACCAGGTTGGCAGGCAGCGGCAGATGCAACCAGTTGACAAGATATTCCGCGAAAACAAACAGTCCCGCATAAAGCAGTACCTGAACCGGTACCTGAAGTCGTTGCACAACGGCAGGCGTAACACGGCTTAACGCCACGGCCATGGGGGTTTTCCTCAAAAATGAGACGAGGCGCCAGTATAGTGAGCGCACGTAATGGACTGAAATGAATTAAAATCATCAAAGGTATAGTTCCGAGGAATAATCATGGACATAAGAACGCTGCGCTATTTTGTCGAAGTGGTTCGTCAGCAAAGTTTTACCCGCGCAGCGGAGAAGTTGTTTGTCACCCAACCCACCATCAGCAAGATGCTGAAAAACCTCGAAGATGAACTGAACTGCACCCTGCTTATCCGCGACGGACGCAAGCTGCTGCTGACCGATACCGGGCGGGTCGTCTTTGAACGCGGGCTGGCGATCCTGGCGGAGTTCCGCCAGCTGGAAGCGGAGCTTGGCGATATCAATCACCTGACAAAAGGGCTGCTGCGCCTCGGCATCCCACCGATGGTTGGGATGATGATGGCCGGCCCCATCAGCCTGTTTCGCCAGCGTTATCCCGGCGTTGAACTGAAAATTTCCGAGTTTGGCGGCTTAACGGTTCAACAGGCGGTCACCAACGGCGAGCTGGATGTCGCCATGACCGCCCTCCCTGTGGAGGAAGAGAGCGGTCTGGCGACGCTGCCGCTCTTTAGCCACCCGCTGTGCGTGCTGGTCCCCCGCTCTGGTGACTGGCTGAAGGTCGACACGGTGAAACCCGAACGGCTCGGTGAACACCCGCTGCTGATTTACAACGAAGATTTCGCCCTCAGCCGCCAGCTGATGGCGCTGTTTAATCAACACAACGTGAAGCCGCGCATTGCGGTGCGCAGCGGGCAGTGGGATTTCCTGGCCGCGATGGTGCAGGCAGGCGTCGGCATTGCGATATTGCCGCAGCCGATTTGCGAACGGCTCGATAAAAACACCCTGCGCTGGATCCCGCTGGAAAGCGATTTGCACTGGCAGTTAGGGATGATTTGGCGCGAAGGGGTTTATTTATCGCACAGCGCGCAGGCGTGGCTGAAATGCTGTGAAGGGTTTTGGGTCCCCTGACCCTCTCCGGGAGGAGAGGGTCAGGGTGAGGGCATCAGCCCGCACGGACTACTGATTCTCAATCAGCAAGGCTTCCAGCAAATCCAGATCGTGCAGCAGTTTTTGCAGCGTCTCATTGCTGATTTGCCGCGTGGCGCGCAGGTGGTACAGCTCGGCACGCTCTGAGCGCAGCGCCGCCAGACGGAACCGACGCTCCAGGTTCTCCTCCTGCAGCGAACTTTCCACATCGTTGCGGCCATCGGCACGACGACGCAGGTTACCAATCACGCGCGAGCTCACTTCGGTCAGCAGCTGGTTGTCGATGTTCTCTTCCGTGTCCGCCGCAAGACGTTCTTCCATCTTCTGAATGGCCACAATCGCCACTTCGGCGGTCGCCGCGCGGGCAATACGCTCCTCTTTATGCTGCTGAGTCGAGTCACCCGTCTCAATATGCTGCAGCAGAAGAGGCAGCATTATCACGCCGACAAACAGTGAGAACAGAATCACCCCTGCCGCCAGGAACACCAGTTCATAGCGCGCCGGGAAGACATCGCCCGTGGGCAGCAGCAGCGGAATGGACAGCACACCGGCAAGCGTAATCGCCCCGCGAACACCAGCAAAAGAAGCAATCAGCAGCTCCCGCGTGGTCCACGAGCCGAACTCCATCGGTTTTTTCGTCAGGAAGCGCATGCTGAATTTTTTCATCGTCCACAGCCAGCCGAAACGCACCAGCATCAGCGCCATGTAGATCAGCACGATATCGGTGAACAACATCCACGTTTCGACGTTCGGGTCGGCCTCGGCCGCCACCAGCGAGGATTCCATGATGCCCGGCAACTGCAGGCCCAGGAGCAGGAACACCATACCGTTAAAGACAAATTCCAGCATCGCCCAGGTGCTGTTCGCACGCAGGCGCATGGCCAGCGGCGCGCGGCGCATTACGCCGGAGCGGGTGATGGTCATCCCTGCCGCCACCGCCGCCAGAATGCCCGACACGCCGATATGTTCGGCAATCAGGTAAGAGGCAAACGGCAGAAGGAACAGCAGCACAATCTGTGTCGCCGGTTCATCGCCGCCCCAGCGGCTGAGGAAGCGCAGCGAACGACCATACAGCCAGCTCACCACAAACCCGGCCAGGATACCGCCAATCGCCACCTTGAAGAATTCCAGGGTCGCGCCGCCTACGGTAAAGATCATCGTGCCCATCGCGACGGCCACGGCAAATTTCAGGGCAACCAGGCCAGAGGCGTCATTCATCAGCGCCTCACCCTGTAAAATCCCCATGATTTTCTTCGGAATACGGCCTTCACCGACAATGCCGGACAACGCCACGGCATCGGTTGGTGACAGCACCGCGGCCAGCGCAAAGGCCGGAATTAACGGAATGCCCGGTACCGCCCAGTAGATCAGGAAGCCAATCCCGACCACCGTGACCACCACGAGCGCCAGCGCCAGACCTAATATCTCTCGCCCGTGTTCAAGGAATTCACGCGTGGGCGTTTTCCAGCCATCGGCAAACAGCAGCGGCGGAATAAACAGCACGAGGAACAGTTCGGGGTCGAACTCCACGTGCAGGCCAAACGTCGGCCACGCCAGCAGCGCGCCGATGGCAATTTGCATTAATGGCAGGGGGACCTGAAAGGGCAGTACGCGTGTGACTACCCCGGATAGCGAGACCACAAGAGTCATGATGAGTATTGTGAAGAAGATTTCCATGCGTTCCCTGTTTGCTGTGTTTCTTAAAAGCCAAACCTAAGGCGTCGTGCCTGTTATTCTATCTTCCCCAGAGTAACGCAAAAGACAACGGGATGAGTCCTGAAAATAAAAACGGGCGGCCTGAGCCACCCGTTTTCGCATCAATGGACAACTTAGATTGCCCAGCCGCCCGCGTAGAACGCCACCAGCGCGACGGCAATCACAACGGTGCCGATGTTCAGCTTGCGCCACTCGCCGGAGACCAGACGCCCAATCACCAGCGACGCGAAACCGATCATGATGCCGGTCACGATATTACAGGTCAGCACGATAAAGACCGCCGTGATGAGGCCTGACATCGCATCCACAAAATCAGCAAAATCGATTTTCGCCACGTTGCTCAGCATCAGCAGACCAACGTACATCAGCGCAGGTGCGGTCGCGTAGGCCGGCACCAGGTAGGAGAGCGGAGAGAGGAACAGGATCAGCAGGAACAGCACGCCAACGGTAATGGCCGTCAGGCCAGTTTTACCGCCTGCCGCCGTACCCGCAGCGGACTCGATATACACCGCAGCCGGAGCCGCGCCCACCAGACCCGAGAAGACGCTGCTCAGGGAGTCGGTGGTCAGCGCTTTGCCGCCATCGATAATCTGACCGTCTTTATCCAGCAGGTTCGCCTGACCCGCGACGGCACGGATGGTACCCGTTGCATCAAACACCGCGGTCATCACCAGCGCCAGCACGCTTGGCAGGATCACCGGGTTCAATGCCCCCATGATATCCAGACTGCCAATCAGAGAGTTGCCTTTGTCATCGCTCAGCGACGGCATGGCGAAAATCCCGGAGAAGTGAACGTTAGGATCGAAAATCAGGCCAACAATGGACACCCCGATAATGGTCAGCAAAATGCCGCCCGGGACTTTCAGTTTTTCCAGACCAATAATTACCGCCAGACCGATCAGGGACATAATGACCGGGAAGCTCGCGAAATGACCCAACGCCACCGGCAGACCGTCCAGCGGATTCTTGATCACCAGGCCGACGCCGTTTGCGGCAATCAGCAGCAGGAACAGCCCGATACCAATGCCGGTGCCATGCGCCACGCCCTGAGGCAGGTTGCGCAAAATCCAGCTACGGATGCCGGTGGCGGAGATAACGGTAAACAGTACCCCCATCAGGAACACGGCGCCGAGCGCAACCGGTACGCTGATGTGCTGACCCAGAACCAGGCTGAAAGCGGTAAAGGCGGTCAACGAGATTGCACAACCGATTGCCAGCGGCAGGTTCGCCCACAGGCCCATCACGATGGAGCCAACGCCCGCCACGAGACAGGTAGCAACAAAGACGGCCGCCGGTGGGAAGCCCGCTTTACCCAGCATACCCGGAACGACAATGACGGAGTAAACCATCGCCAGAAACGTGGTCAGACCGGCAACGATTTCCTGACGCACGGTGCTGCCGCGAGCCGAAATTTTAAAGATGGCGTCAAGCGAACCGCCAGTACGCGCAGATGGCGTAGACATAGAAAACATCCCCTGAGAGTTTTTATAGAAAGTCCGTAAGCATGGTGGAGACGCCACTGCCAGCTAAACGTCAAATCCGTGTTTTGCATTTGCGACGAAAGGGGCGTCACAGAAAAAGCAAACGTTTAGCTCCGCGCTTACAAACGGGTGGTCAAATTAAGGCAAACGATTATCTAGCCTAATCCCCGCCCTTTTCAACTGAACTTTATCGTTTTTCGCTAAAATTCCCTTATGACGCTGAAGAAATAAACAGAGGATGCGCAAACGTTATCGTCTGTGCGCAATTTGTTTACATTTCACTCCCCACCCGGAATCGATAACGGGCCACCTTGCTCCAGCGTTTTTTGCCAGCCAGGGCTGCTCTCCACTTTTTTCTTCCAGGCCTGGGTATGCGGGAGGTTATCGATGCCACCTCGCGCCAGCAGGGCAAAAATCGGGAAGCTCATCTGAATATCCGCCATGCTGAGCGTATCGCCGGCAAACCAGCTGTTTTCGGCAAGATGCGACTCAATAAAGCGTGCATGGGTTTCAAGCTGGCGGTTGAGATACGCTTTTTGCACTCCCTGCCCCAGCGCTTTACCCAACGTGCGGATACCAAACGGCACGGGCGGCTTACCGAGGCTACTGAAAACCAGCTTCATCAACAGCAGCGGCATTAGCGAACCTTCGGCATAGTGCAACCAGAAGCGGTATTGCACCTTATGCGCAGGATCCAGAGGCTTAAGCCGCGACTCCGGATCGTAGGTTTCCTGAAGATATTCGAGGATGGCCCCCGACTCAGCGAGGATCAGGCCGTTATCTTCAATAACCGGCGATTTGCCCAGCGGGTGCACTTTTTTGAGCGACTCAGGCGCCAGCATGCTCTTTTCGCGCTGGTAACGAACAATCTCATAGGGCAGGGAAAGTTCTTCCAGCGCCCAGATCACACGGTGTGAGCGGGACTGGTTCAGGTGGTGTACCGTGAGCATTGTGTTCTCCTTTTATTCATACTTTTTAACTATAGAAAATCGAACAACACCGCGAAAAAAATTCGCCTAAAAAACGGCCTGACCGACTGGCGAAAAGACGGGTCTTGCATAGAATTAAAGTGTCAGCACAATCCGGAACCTCCCCAACACGCTCGACATGAGGGGTGCTGATGTCGGGGGAAACCCTCCCGTGAACCAGCGGGATAGAGTGAAAGACAAAGACCGGGAAAAACTAAAGCGCCCTTTTGTGGCGCTTTAGTTCTTTATGAGGTGCGGTATGAGGTGCGGTTTTCCGCCGGATCTCAGTCTTCCTCCAGCAACCGCGCCCCTGTCCCCTGCTCACCCAGCCTGTCGCCCGGGTTACGCAACGGACAATCACTGCGCGACAAACAGCCGCAGCCAATACATCCGTCCAGTTCATCACGCAGCGCTACCAGCGTGTGAATGCGTCGATCCAGCTCTTCACGCCACTGAGAGGAAAGCTCTTTCCACTCTTTCGGGCTGAGAGAGTGCCCTTCCGGCAGCACGCCGAACGCATCGCCGATAGTGGCCAGGGGGATTCCGATTCGTTGGGCAATTTTGATAATCGCGACATAACGGAGCACATCACGCGTGTAGCGTCGCTGGTTTCCGGCGTTTCGGATGCTTTTAATTAACCCTTTGCTTTCATAGAAGTGGAGCGCCGACACCGCAACGCCGCTTCGCTTCGCCACTTCGCCGGGGGTTAACAACGCTTTAATTCGCGGCAATCTCTTTTCCATAAAACCTCTTTACCTCAAGTTAACTTGAGGAATTATACTCGCCCGCAGAGAAAACGACGAATCAACCAGGGCAGTTGTATCTACAGAGGGGCAACCTTATGTCGCATCAGCAAATTATTCAGACACTTATTGAATGGATTGATGAACATATCGACCAACCGTTGAACATTGATGTGGTCGCTAAAAAATCCGGCTATTCGAAATGGTATTTACAGAGAATGTTCCGTACCGTTATGCACCAGACGCTGGGTGAGTACATTCGTCAGCGCAGACTGCTGCTGGCGGCGCAGGCCTTACGCTCAACGCAGCGGCCCATTTTTGATATCGCGATGGATCTGGGATATGTGTCGCAACAAACCTTTTCCCGCGTGTTTCGCCGCGAGTTTGACCGCACACCGAGCGACTATCGCCACCAGTTGAATTAATGACTCTCAATGCAAAGGTTGCTGCTGCCAGGTCATAAACTCCTGGGGCGGCATCGCTTTCGCGAAGTGCCATCCCTGACAGAACTGAACGCCACGTTTCAACAACCAGCTCACCTGCTCTGCCGTTTCCACCCCTTCCGCAATGGTTTTAAGCCGCAGGCTTTGTGCCATCTCAATAATATGCTCGGCGATAAGGTGGCTGGTGCTGTTGGTTGTTAGGGTGTCGATAAAGGATTTGTCGATTTTCAGAATATCGACATTCAGCGAATAAAGGTTGTGCAGGTTAGAGTAACCCGTTCCAAAATCATCAATCGCCACTTCGTAACCCGCCTGACGGAACGCCTGAATAACCGGAGTGGTTTTAGGGACATCAATAAAACCGCGCTCCGTGACTTCGATTTTAATTTGCTGCGCACGCACGGCGTAGTGTCGGGCCTTGTCCGAAATCATGGCGATCAGCCGTGAAGAGTGGAAATCCGTGGCCGACAGGTTAATCGAAATATAGAGATGCGGATGCGTTGCCAGGAATGTGCCCAGATCGCTGAATACCTCTTCGACAACATAATCCGTAATTCGCTCGCTCATGCCCTCTTTTTCCGCCAGCGGAATAAATTCAGCCGGGCTCATGACCGGTCCGTTAAAGCCAGGCCAGCGTAATAACGCCTCGGCTCCCACGCACTGGTTGTTCTTGATATCAATAATCGGCTGATAGTGAACACAAAGCTGGCGTTTATTGAGCGCTCGCTGCAGTAACCGCCCGGGAGAATTGAGTTCACGATGGGTGCGAGACCACACCAGCAAAATAATTATGCTGCAGATCATCCCCAGCGGTAGCGTCAACGTCGCCTGGTGATAAAGCATTTCATAAAAACGTTTATTCGACGTCGACACGATAGCGGCAATAGGCCGTTTTGGGGATTTGACGACCGTATAAAAACGGTTATCTTTTTGAAATACCGATTCCTTATCCCGAATCATCGAACTTAATAAAGAAACATTCGCGCGCTGACTGACGGAAAAGAATGCATTCGTTACCGTGTCGTATACCCCCCACGAAAGGGAATGATCTGTCGACATTACTTCGCTGTAGGAAAGCGGATTGACCACCACAACATAATTTCCGCGCTGCATATATGTCATTTTATAGCCAGTAAAAAATGGCGTATCGCGATAATAATAGATAGCAACGTCAGGTTTACGTGTGTAATTAGCAGTGGATATCAGATAAGGATTGGCGGGTGTAAAAACGGTCGAACAAAGAAAATTCTGACCTTCTGCATAAATTAAATCCGCAACAAACAGACGACCGCGAACAACGTTCAACATATATTGGCGATGTTCTGGTGTACAACGCTCACCCTGATATTTTTCAGCCTCGTCGCGGGCCAGATCAACCTGTTGAATTACCAGTTCTGTTTTGTCTAACGCCAGTTCAGCAAAGGTACGTAGCTGGGCGCTTGTTTCCGACACGGCTCTTATCTGGGCAAACCATAGCGCAAGCATCACCGGCAGCATAACTACCATGATGATCCCTACCACCCTGAGCATCTTGCGCCGCGCGCTACGATTCATTTCCCGCCCTATATCCCTGCATGTTGTACGCCTGTAGTAATGAAGGCCGGATGCTTTGTTTAACAGGTGATTACGTTGCATGAATCATGCGAAGTTAGCAACTGACTTTTAGTATTAAAAATCTTAATTTTCGTTATGACGATAATATTTTCCCGTAAGCTAAACTGTAAGTATTCGTTCCGTTTCAATTAAGGAAAATAATTATCCAGCGGGTACGGGAGGTTTGAAGATAACACAACAGAGGATCGTTGATTAAGCCAAACTTCTGGCAGTGTGAAAAAACAACAACGGCAACATGACATTTTATGCTATTTACTCGCGCGTATTTTGTTTTTTGATTTATAAATAATCAGCAGCCACCACCGTTTTCCCCCGACCCGTACGCTTGGCGTCATATAATGCTTTATCGGCACGCATCAGTAATCCTGAAGTATCGCGTTGGCCCTGGCAAACCTCCACCGCCCCGGCGCTGAATGACAGCACCAGCTTTTTCTCTCCCACCACGAGCGGGTTGGTTTTGAGGGCAGTACGTAGCCTCGCCGAAAAAAGTGCGCCCGCGTTGCCGTCGGTTCGCGCCAGCAGGAGTAAAAACTCCTCGCCGCCCACACGGCCAAGCGCAGCGTTCTCGGGGCTTAACTCACGGATAGCCTGGCAAAAGTGGATAATTGCCCGATCGCCCACCTGATGCCCCCACCGATCGTTGATCTGTTTGAAAAAATCCAGGTCAAACATGAGCACGCAAAAATGGCTGTCAGCATCCTGCCTGGCATTTGCCGCCAGCGCGGATTCCAGCTGCTGTAAAATGGTTGAACGGTTAAAACACCCGGTAAGATCGTCCGTGGTGGCTTTCACTTCCAGCTGCTGTTCGGCTTTTTTACGTTCGGTAATATCAAGCCCGATATTCAGGACTGAGCTGTCCGGCAGCAGAATGTTTGACCACAAAACCGTCAACGGCGTACCGTCTTTACGCAGTGGATGCCACTCGTACATATCCTTTAGCGGCGAGACATTTACCGACTCCCTGACCCGTCGCCGCTCTTCCGGGTCGGGGTAAAACAGTGAGAGCGGATCGGCATGGGCGCTGATCTCCGCCATTGTCCAGCCAAATACTTTTTCACACTCAGCATTCCACAGCACGCAGCGGTTAAATTTATCGAATGAGTTCATTAAAACAGGCGCTCGTTCAAATAGGGTTTTATATTGGGTCACCACACGCTGCATTTCCTGCGCTGTTTTTTCACGAACGATAATTTCTGAAAAATAGTCTTTTAATTTTTCGACCAGCACCGCAACAATACTTTTCAGGATGGCCAGAGAATATAACGGCACAGCAAACGCCAGAAAGAAATAGCCGCTGCCTTGTCCGTTATGGGTTGAAAGCTTGCATAACACCCCGCTTTGCAATTGCAAATAGCCAGGATGATGAGCGGAGAATAATGCGCGGCCGATATTCTCTTTCCAGTAGACGACCCGCCACGCACGGTGATGCTTCTCCAGCAGGGTACCGGCAAGAAAATCGGCCACCTCAAATGAGTGACAGGTCACTTCACCGGCACAGACCACGCGCTGCAGCCCGTCAGTATCAACGCTAATCCAGGCCAGGCTTGCCCCGAAGGCCCGGTTGATCGTCTCAAGCATCTCGCCCAGCGAACAATGGGCGTGAAGCTGGGGCATCAGATCTGCCAGCGCATGCAACGCCTGCAGGCTGTCATTAACAATCTCACGTCGTTTTTCTTTCATTTTTTTCGCAGATTATTAAGCGTTAAACCGGACGCAACTTTCTTCAGATTCAAAAATCGGCGAGCCAGAGCAGGATGCTGAATATCAGCACAGCTGGAGTGCGAGACGTTGTGTGTAATTAAAAACGTACAAAGAGAAAAAAACCAATAAAATTCAAAAACCTGAATTATAGAATGCGAGTAAATTTATTTATCCACTCAAGCATAATCCAAAGGGTTGTTGCTGTAAACGTTCTACAGCACACCTCAATTTGCAGAGGATTTGTTATCTCAATGAATTTATTACCTGGAAGCGATAAAAGGGGTCATTAGCGTGCAAAGATATATTTTCCTCTCAATCCTCGTGCGACGCCTGGCTGTGATAATTCCTGTTTTTTTCACCCGTCTGAGGCTGGCGAATAAATCAACAAATGTGATATAGTTCACACATATTGTGTAACGAGAAACACTGTTTCATTCAGTTCGTCTGCTTTGTTGAGGATGGGTTTTATGGCAACCATTACTACCAGCATGGTTCTCCTGCGCTGGCCTTTGTTAAGTGCGGTGCTGATGTTCCTGGCCAGCACGCTAAACATTCAGTTTCGTAAATCTGACTATGCTGGCCTTGCTGTCATTAGCACCCTGTTGGGGTTGGGCGCGGCATGCTGGTTCGCAACGGGCCTGCTTGGCATCACCCTGCTGGATCTCGCTGCCGTCTGGGAAAATATTAAAGTAGTCATGGTGGAAGCCATGAGCCATACCCCGCCAGACTGGCCGATGGTGATTACCTGATCCCTGAGATGAATAAAAAAACCCAGACCGAGGTCTGGGTTTTTTGTTTTAAACCGTCGGATATCAGAACGGAATATCGTCGTCGAAATCCATTGGGGGTTCGTTAGACGGTGCTGGCGCGGACTGCTGCTGTGGGCGAGACTGCGCGCCACCGCTGAACTGGTTGCCGCCCTGTGGCTGCTGAGGCTGCTGAGGCTGACCCCAACCGCCCTGCTGCTGCTGACCGCCACCTGCTGGTGCACCACCGCCCTGACGGCCGCCGAGCATCTGCATGGTGCCACCCACGTTGACCACAACTTCCGTGGTGTACTTCTCAGCGCCGGCTTGATCGGTCCATTTGCGGGTACGCAGCTGGCCTTCAATATAAACCTGAGAACCTTTACGCAGATACTCACCAGCCACTTCCGCCAGTTTGCCAAACAGCACAACGCGGTGCCATTCAGTCTGCTCTTTCATCTCACCGGTCGCTTTATCACGCCAGGATTCGGAAGTAGCCAGCGTAATGTTGGCAACTGCGCCACCACTCGGCATGTAGCGTACTTCCGGGTCCTGGCCCAGATTACCGACGAGAATCACCTTGTTTACGCCTCTGCTGGCCATGTTCGTGTCTCCTGAATACGTTTCTTAATAGTGTAAACGCGCGAGTGTACCATTTCCACGCTGCAATTTGCATAGTTGCGTAGTCGGTTCCGAAATCTCTCGCGAACTCGACATTGTTACACAGTGAATCAGAAAATGCATTCCAATACTGTATATTCAAACAGGTCATTTTGTGTCATAATTAGCCGTTTCTGACAGCCGTTTGTCCTTCAAACAAACCAGGCAATCCGTGTTCCAACCGGGAAAGGTGAATGGATAAGATCGAAGTTCGGGGCGCCCGCACCCACAATCTCAAGAATATCAACCTCATAATCCCTCGCGACAAACTTATCGTCGTGACCGGGCTTTCGGGGTCTGGCAAATCCTCACTGGCTTTCGACACTTTATATGCCGAAGGACAGCGTCGTTACGTGGAGTCACTCTCTGCATACGCACGTCAGTTCCTGTCACTGATGGAAAAACCGGATGTAGACCATATTGAAGGGTTATCACCTGCTATCTCCATTGAGCAGAAATCCACCTCGCATAACCCGCGTTCAACGGTTGGTACGATTACCGAAATTCATGACTACCTGCGTCTGCTGTATGCACGCGTGGGTGAGCCGCGCTGCCCGGATCACGACGTCCCGCTGGCCGCGCAGACCGTAAGCCAGATGGTGGATAACGTGCTGTCGCAGCCGGAAGGTAAACGCCTGATGCTGCTGGCGCCCATCATTAAAGAGCGTAAGGGCGAGCACACTAAAACGCTGGAGAACCTGGCAAGCCAGGGCTATATCCGCGCCCGTATCGACGGCGAAGTGTGTGACCTGTCGGATCCGCCTAAGCTGGAGCTGCAGAAAAAGCACACCATCGAAGTGGTGATTGACCGTTTCAAAGTCCGTGACGATCTGGCGACCCGCCTGGCCGAATCCTTCGAAACTGCGCTGGAACTCTCTGGCGGTACGGCCGTGGTCTCCGATATGGACAACCCGAAAGCGGAAGAGCTGCTCTTCTCCGCCAACTTTGCCTGTCCGATTTGTGGTTACAGCATGCGCGAGCTGGAGCCGCGTCTGTTCTCGTTCAACAACCCGGCGGGCGCCTGTCCGACGTGTGACGGGCTGGGCGTACAGCAATATTTTGACCCGGACCGCGTGATCCAAAACCCGGAGCTGTCGCTGGCTGGCGGTGCGATCCGCGGATGGGATCGCCGCAACTTCTACTATTTCCAGATGCTGAAGTCGCTGGCAGAGCACTACAAATTCGACGTCGAAGCCCCGTGGGCCAGCCTGAACCCGAACGTGCACAAAGTGGTGCTGTTCGGTTCCGGCAAAGAGAACATCGAGTTCAAGTACATGAACGATCGCGGTGATACCTCCGTGCGCCGTCACCCGTTTGAAGGGGTGCTGCACAATATGGAGCGCCGCTACAAAGAGACCGAATCCAGCGCGGTTCGCGAGGAGCTGGCGAAGTTTATCAGCAACCGTTCCTGTGCGACCTGTGAAGGTACGCGTCTGCGCCGTGAAGCTCGCCATGTGTTTGTTGAAAACACGGCGCTGCCGACCATCTCAGACATGAGCATCGGTCACGCGATGGACTTCTTCAACAACCTGAAGCTCTCCGGCCAGCGCGCGAAAATCGCGGAAAAAGTGCTGAAAGAGATCGGCGATCGTCTGAAGTTCCTGGTGAACGTCGGCCTGAATTACCTGACGCTTTCCCGCTCCGCAGAGACCCTCTCCGGTGGCGAAGCTCAGCGTATCCGCCTCGCGAGCCAGATTGGCGCAGGCCTCGTCGGCGTGATGTATGTGCTGGATGAACCCTCAATCGGCCTGCACCAGCGTGACAACGAGCGTCTGCTCGGCACGCTTGTCCACCTGCGTAATCTCGGTAACACGGTGATTGTGGTTGAGCACGATGAAGACGCGATTCGCGCCGCTGACCACGTTATCGATATCGGCCCGGGCGCTGGCGTACACGGCGGCCAGGTGGTCGCGGAAGGAACGCTGAAAGATATTATGGCGGTGCCGGAGTCATTGACCGGCCAGTACATGAGCGGCAAGCGCAAGATTGAAGTGCCGAAACAGCGTGTACCGGCGAACCCGGAAAAAGTGCTGAAGCTGACCGGCGCCCGCGGCAACAACCTGAAAGATGTGACGCTGACGCTGCCGGTTGGGCTGTTTACCTGTATCACCGGCGTATCCGGTTCCGGTAAGTCGACGCTGATCAACGATACGCTGTTCCCGATTGCGCAGACGCAGCTGAACGGCGCGACGCTGGCCGAACCGGCGCCGTACCGTGACATCCAGGGGCTGGAGCATTTCGATAAAGTGATCGATATCGATCAGAGTCCAATCGGGCGGACTCCGCGTTCCAACCCTGCCACCTATACGGGCGTGTTCACACCCGTACGTGAATTGTTTGCAGGTGTGCCGGAAGCGCGTTCACGCGGGTATACGCCAGGACGTTTCAGCTTTAACGTGCGCGGCGGACGCTGTGAGGCGTGCCAGGGCGACGGGGTTATCAAGGTTGAGATGCACTTCCTGCCGGATATTTACGTGCCGTGCGACCAGTGCAAAGGCAAACGCTATAACCGCGAAACGCTGGAGATTAAGTACAAAGGCAAAACCATCCACGAAGTGCTGGATATGACCATCGAAGAGGCGCGTGAGTTCTTTGACGCGGTCCCTGCGCTGGCGCGTAAGCTGCAGACGCTAATGGATGTGGGCCTGACCTATATTCGTCTGGGGCAGTCTGCCACCACGCTGTCTGGCGGTGAAGCACAGCGCGTGAAGCTGGCGCGTGAGCTCTCCAAACGCGGTACCGGCCAGACGCTGTACATTCTCGATGAGCCGACCACCGGTCTGCACTTTGCCGATATCCAGCAGCTGCTTGATGTTCTGCATCAGCTTCGCGATCAGGGCAACACGATTGTGGTCATTGAACACAACCTGGACGTGATTAAAACCGCGGACTGGATTGTCGATCTCGGCCCGGAAGGCGGCAGCGGCGGCGGTGAAATCCTCGTCTCCGGTACGCCAGAGACCGTTGCAGAGTGCGAAGCCTCGCACACCGCGCGCTTCCTCAAACCGTTGCTGTAATTGTCACACGGAGAGTTGCTGTCGGGTCGCTTCCGGCAGCAGCTCTACCGCCTGCTGATAAGACGCGTCCACCAGATAATAAATTTGCGAACCCGGCAGTGAACCGTCGAGATAAACGGTGCTCCAGTGCGCTTTGTTGAGATGCTTGCTTGGCCGGACGTCATGGTGCTGCTGGCGTAACAGCTCCGCCAGTCCCGGGCTGGTTTTCAGCGACGCCGCCGGGCGACCCTCAACCTCTTTCACCATCGCAAACAGAATATCCCCCACTTTAATCTGCGTGGCTTTCCAGTCGCTGTGAACGCTTTGCTCCGCGCCAGGTTTACTCATGCAGTACTGAAGTAGCTCCGAAATTGTCATCTTTATTCCCCTTGTAGCGTTGCGATAATTTTACGCGAACCACCGTGAATACGATGTTCTCCCAGCCAGATCCCTTGCCACGTTCCCAGCAGTAACCGACCATTGTGCACCGGCAGCATCAGCGATACGCCCAGCAGAGAGGATTTGATATGCGACGGCATGTCATCTGCTCCCTCATAGTCGTGTTCATAAGGGGCGTTGTCCGGAACGGTTTTGAGAAAATGCTGCTCCATGTCAGACCGGACGGTGGGATCGCAATTTTCATTAAGCGTGAGAGAGGCTGACGTGTGCTGAAGCAGCAGATGCAGTAACCCCGTCCTGATGCGCGAGAGGTCGCGAATTTGCCCAATGACTTCATCAGTCACCAGATGAAATCCACGAGGTTTCGCGCTTAAGGTCAGGGTCTGTTGATACCACATGTGCTGCTCCGTTATGAAAGATGAATCTTTCTAAGTGTGCAGCAAGAAAGCGAAAGGTAAAACCCACAGCGGCGAGATTTGATTAAAAAAGAGGCAGCCTCGCCGCCCGGCGGTTAATACTCAGAATTAACAATCACTTCTTCGCCAAACTTTCCGGCCATGGGCAACGGTCGATACGTAGAGTTTGAGGCGCGTAACACCCTGATCCCTCTGGCTCCGACGTCATGCGCGGCGGTGATATCGTTATCTGAATCGCCATAGAAGACTTTGATGTTCTTCTGTTCCAGCCATTGGGTTTTGGTGTTTTGGCCGGGTTTGTCGCCGGCAAAAATAACCGGATTCATGCTGGAAGCCGGGATCTGAAAATCATCCTGCAGCGTTTTAGAGACGGTTTCGGTTTTGGTCTGGCTGCGTCCGGTCACAAAGTAAATGCTGTCACCGCGTTTAACGTGCATGGCGATAAGCGCGCGCGCCACCTCTTTAGGAATGCTGAACTCGTCCCAGCCGTTATTCATCTTTTCCCAGAACTCGGGGTTCTTCAGATACGCTTCGCTGTCCGGTGAGTAGGTTTTTTTGCCCCGCCAGAATCCCGGGCTGGAAAACAGGACCGTATCGTCGATATCAAAGCCTACAGCCATTGGCGGGCGCCCTAACAGGCTATTTTCGATTTGGGCTACGGATACCCAGTGAACAGGTGCTTGCTCGGCAAGCATGGCGGCTGTTGTGCCGGTGTAAAGTGGCGTCGGTGCGGAAGCGCGCGCCACGACGGCACTATTTAGCGAGAACAATAAGCAGGCGGCGCTGAGCGCCAGTGTGATCTTGCGCATGTTTTCCCCTGAATATTCAGTTTGTTATCGTTTTATTTTGAGTGAATGGTCAAAAAACTATCCGACCATAACCCCGGGGGGAGATGAAGGGAAGGAGTTTTTACTTATGAAGCTGAATAAAAAGAAGAAGATCACAAAGCGCTGATGAGGTCTGAAGGCCCGGTAGACGCAGCGCCACCGGGCAAGATTTTTGTGCGTCCTGATGCTCTCACTCGGCCCTCTCCCGCAGGGAGAGAGGGATGATAGTGAGTGCTTACATTACTGCAGCAAACGCCTGCGCAACACGATGAACGTTGCTGGCATTAAGCCCCGCCACGCACATACGGCCGCTGGAAATCAGGTAGACGCCGAACTCTTCACGCAGGCGATCGACCTGAGCCGCGCTGAGGCCGGTGTAGCTGAACATCCCACGCTGCTTAAGCAGATAGTCAAAATTATGCCCTGGGACGGCCTCTTTCAGCACGTCTACCAGCTCCTGACGCATCGTCAGGATGCGCTTGCGCATAGATTCTACTTCGGCGAGCCACGACGCTTTCAGCCGATCGTCACCCAGCACCGTGGCGACTACCTGCGCACCAAAGTTTGGCGGGCTGGAGTAAATGCGGCGCACGGTCGCCTTCAGCTGTCCGAGCACACGCCCGGCCGCTTCAGGGTCCTCACAGACCACTGACAGGCCGCCGACGCGCTCACCGTACAGGGAGAAGATTTTTGAGAACGAGTTGCTGACCAGCGCAGGCAGTCCGGCGCTGGCAACGGCGCGGATAGCGTAGGCATCTTCTTCCATGCCCGCGCCAAAGCCCTGATAGGCGATGTCGAGGAAGGGGATCAGGTTACGCGTCTTCAGCACGTCGATTACCGCATCCCACTGGGTATTAGTCAGGTCTGCACCGGTCGGGTTATGGCAGCACGGATGCAGCAGAACAATACTGCGCTCCGGCAGCGTATTCAGTTTTTCCAGCAGCGCGTCAACGCGCACGCCGTTGGTTTCGCTGTCAAACCACGGATAGGTCTGCACCGTAAAGCCCGCGCCCTCAAAAATCGCCACGTGGTTTTCCCACGTCGGGTCACTGACCCACACGCCAGAATCCGGGAAGTATTTTTTCAGAAAGTCAGCGCCAACTTTTAATGCGCCCGAGCCACCCAGCGTCTGGATGGTCGCCACCCGTTTTTGTGTCAGCACGGCGTGATCGGCACCAAACAGCAGCGGCGCAATGGTGTTGCGGTAGCTGTTTAACCCTTCCATTGGCAGATAGAGCGAGGCTCCGTGCGGGACGGCGTTAAGACGCGCTTCCGCTTCTGCTACGGCTTGCAGCTGAGGAATAATGCCCTCCTCGTTGTAATACAAACCAATACTGAGGTTGACTTTGTCGCTGCGAGGATCTTCTTTGAAACGCTCCATTAAGGAGAGAATGGGGTCGCCGGCATAGGCGTCAACTTTCTGAAACACGCGATGATTCTCCGGAATTCGATGAGGCAGGGATTTCAACAATAAACCG
This sequence comes from Enterobacter sp. WPR_3_1, assembly GCF_003635055.1. Lineage (NCBI taxonomy): Bacteria > Pseudomonadati > Pseudomonadota > Gammaproteobacteria > Enterobacterales > Enterobacteriaceae > Enterobacter > Enterobacter sp. WPR_3_1. The sequence goes on from NZ_RBXU01000001.1 coordinate 57,304, forward strand.
GATATGACAGAAGATCGAGAGCGATATCAGATCCGTTCCTGCAGATGTCGTCGAATCTGTTCAATGCGTTCAGCGAGCGAACCAGAAACAGGCAGATAGGGGATATTTCTGTCTGTTAACGCGCGGATGTACCATGCCTGTTGCCGCTGGCGGAATGCAGCCCCCTGACGGGTACCATCCTGAACAAAAGGAAACTCATCGCCACAGAGCACCACCAGAGAATATGCGCGCCCGGCTAATTCCTCTAGCTCGCGTGGCGCGCTGCCAAACTGGTCGAGCATATAAAACAGCGTGGTTAAGGGCGAGGTATCGCAAACCAGGAAGGGAGCCGTGCTGGCCATCGCTTCACGACGCACCTGCTCGCGGGCAATATGCAGCAGATCGTCGCATCCCAGCACGCCATTCTTCTCTTCCCAGTATTCCCGGCCAAACTCGGCGACAAACGGGGCGTTGAGCGTCGTCGCCAGCGCGCGGGAAAGCGTGCTTTTTCCTGTCGATTCGCCCCCTAATAAACAAATCCGAAAGACAAAGCTACGGTAGACCTCCGGGGACATCATCGTGCGGTAGCGATGGACGTCAGAACGTATCAGGGTTCCCGAGGGCGCATCAGGCCCCTTCGGACGCTGGAGGCGGACATGCGTAACCTGCTTGCCAAAACGCTGGCTTAACACCGCCGCAAATCCGTCGCCGTAGTCTTCGGCGGTAAATACGGCCTGTGGCTGGCAGTGAAGTATTTTTTCACACAGCGTTGCCACGTAATGCCGGTGAAGATCGGCATCCGCATCATTATGCGGAAGTGGTTCAAGCGCATGGGTCGCGATGACCTCCGGCGTCAGCACAAGGTGATGACATTGCGGGAAGCGCGCGCTTAACCAGTGAAGGCGCTTGTCGGGGTCATAACCCGGGATTTCCGGACGCGAATAACTGATGATATAGACCGTCTCACACTGGGCCAGCGCAGCATTTATCAGCGCTTCATGCCCCACGTGTAATGGCGCGAATTTGCCCACAACAAGACCGTCGCGATAAGGCTTCACTGGGCGCGAATCTCCTTACGCCACTGATATAAACCGTGCCAGGCATTAAACCAAAACACCAGATATAAACCCGCGGTCAAATGCAGATCTCTCATCGCATATAACGGGACCGCCAGCGTGTTTACAGCCAGCCAGACGTACCAGTTCTCCAGGCGTCGCCCCATTAACATAAACTGTGCAAGCACGCTAAATGTCAAAATAACGGAGTCCACCCAGGGGGCCCAGGCGTTAGTGTAGCGATGCAAGATCAGGCCATAACCCGCGGCCACCAGCAGGGCGCAGGCGAGCAGGATGAAGAAATGTCTGGGCGGGGTACGCCGAACGGGCAATACCTCCCCGCGATGACCTTTGAGCCAGTGCACCCAGCCGGTGATGCTGGTGATGATGAAAAAGAGCTGCAGGGTAACGTCAGCGTAAAGCTGAACCGAATAAAAGACCCAGCCATAAAGCCCACTGCCGATGATGCCTATCCACCACGTGTGAATACTGTTTCTGGCAGCCAGCCAGACCGAGAGGGCATAAGCCAGACAAGCGGCCATTTCGGATGGTGACATTACCCCTCCCTGGAAAGGTCTGTTAGTCGATGTACTTCATCGCAACCCTTGATGTCAGGCGCGTGATAAGTTCGTAAGCACTCACTTTTGTGATTTCAGCGATGCGTTCAACAGGCAAACCCTCACCCCACATCACCACGTCATCACCCGGTTTATCCTGCGCATCTGGCCCGAGGTCAATACAGATCATGTCCATCGCCACGCGGCCCACGATGTTCGCTTCACGGCCATTGACCAGTACCGGCGTGCCGGACGGCGCCGCACGGGGATAACCGTCGCCATAGCCCATCGCCACCACGCCAAGGCGTGTGTCGCGCTCGCTGATCCAGGTTCCGCCGTAGCCCACGGGTTCACCCGCTTTGTGATCGCGCACGGCAATCAGGTTAGACACAAGGGACATTACCGGCTGGAAACCAAAATCCGGCCCCCAGGGTCTGTTCTCCAGCGGGGAGACGCCGTAAAGAATAATGCCTGGACGCGCCCAGTCGAAGTGCGACTGCGGCCACAGCAAAATACCGCCAGACGCGGCAATGGAGCGCATTCCTGGCTTGCCTTCGCAGAAAGTATTAAAAATATCCAGCTGCTGCTCGGTCGCGCCACACTCGGGTTCATCGGCACGGGCAAAGTGGCTCACGATATTCACCGGCTGACGGACGTTTTTGCACTGACAGAGACGCTGATAAAACGCGTCCGCCTTTTCCGGGCGCACGCCCAGACGGTGCATGCCGGTATCGAGCTTCATCCAGACGGTGACCGGCTCATTCAGCTCGGCGGTTTCCAGCGCCGCGAGTTGTTCTTCGTTATGTACCGCGGTGTGCAGATGCTGGTCAGCAATGGTCGGCAGATCTGCCGCTTCAAAAAAGCCTTCCAGCAGCAAAATCGGTTGAGTGATCCCACCCGCGCGCAGGCGGATGGCTTCTTCAAGACGGGCGACGCCAAAGGCGTCGGCATCGGGGAGCGTTCGCGCGGTCTCAATAAGACCGTGTCCGTAAGCGTTCGCTTTCACGACTGCAACGAGTTTACTGGCGGGAGCCAGTTCACGCAGACGTTGCAGGTTGTGTCGCAGAGCGCGGCGGTTAATGACTACAGTTGCCGCTTGCATTTGAATTCCTTAGAAATTACTCATCATCATATTGAGGACCGGCGTAGTTGTCGAAACGCGACCACTGTCCGTTAAAGGTCAGACGTACCGTACCGATAGGGCCGTTACGTTGTTTACCAATAATAATTTCGGCGATCCCTTTCAGGTCGCTGTTCTCGTGATAAACCTCATCACGGTAGATAAACATGATTAAGTCGGCATCCTGCTCGATGGAGCCCGATTCACGCAGGTCGGAGTTGACCGGGCGCTTATCAGCACGTTGTTCCAGGGAGCGGTTAAGCTGTGACAGCGCCACCACGGGCACATGCAACTCTTTGGCTAACGCCTTGAGCGAGCGGGAAATCTCCGCGATTTCCAGCGTACGGTTGTCGGACAGCGACGGCACGCGCATCAGCTGAAGGTAGTCAATCATGATAAGGCCAATGCCGCCATGTTCACGGGCGATACGGCGCGCACGGGAGCGCACTTCCGTCGGCGTCAGGCCGGAGGAGTCATCGATATAAATATTCCGTTTTTCCAGCAGGATACCCATGGTGCCGGAGATACGCGCCCAGTCCTCATCGTCGAGCTGGCCGGTACGGATACGGGTCTGATCCACGCGCGACAGCGACGCCAGAGAACGCATCATGATCTGTTCTGATGGCATCTCAAGACTGAAGATAAGAACCGGCTTGTCCTGCAACATCGCCGCATTTTCGACGAGGTTCATCGCAAATGTCGTTTTACCCATGGAGGGACGCGCCGCGACGATAATTAAATCCGACGGCTGTAAACCCGCGGTTTTCTTATTGAGATCGTCATAGCCGGTGTTCACGCCGGTGACACCGTCGTGCGGCTGCTGGAACAGTTGCTCAATACGCGCGACGGTGGCATCAAGCACATCAGCGATATTTTTCGGGCCTTCGTCTTTGTTTGCCCGGCTTTCCGCGATTTTAAAGACGCGGGACTCGGCCAGATCAAGCAGGTCTTCGCTGGTACGCCCCTGCGGATCAAAACCGGCTTCGGCGATCTCATTCGCCACCGAGATCATCTCACGAACAACAGCACGTTCGCGCACGATATCGGCGTAAGCGCTGATGTTCGCCGCACTTGGTGTGTTTTTTGACAGTTCCGCCAGGTAAGCAAACCCACCCACGCTGTCCAGTTGCCCCTGACGCTCCAGCGATTCCGCGAGCGTGATAAGGTCAATCGGGCTGCCCGACTCCTGCAGACGTGCCATTTCAGTAAAGATATGACGGTGCGGACGGGTATAGAAATCCTCGGACACCACGCGCTCGGCGACGTCGTCCCAGCGTTCGTTATCCAGCATTAAACCGCCCAACACCGACTGTTCCGCTTCAATCGAGTGCGGCGGGACTTTTAATCCTGCGACCTGAAAATCACGCTCGCGAGGTTCAGTCTGTTTGTTGAAGGGTTTGTTTCCTGCCATAGTGAATGGAGTTACCGAGATAAAGAGTGGGTCGAAAGATTACCATATTTTTCTGACGGAGGGAGCATGGCAACGCGCATTGAATTCCAGAAACATGGTGGGCCAGAAGTGTTAAACGCGGTGGAGTTTACCCCCGCAGCGCCTGGTGAAAACGAAGTACAGGTTGAAAACAAAGCCATCGGCATTAACTACATCGACACCTATATTCGCGGCGGTCTCTATCCGCCTCCCTCCATGCCAAGCGGACTGGGAACGGAAGCGGCAGGCGTCGTGCTCAAAGTGGGCAGCGCCGTTAAGCATATTAAAGAGGGCGATCGCGTGGTGTACGCGCAATCCGCGCTGGGTGCCTACAGCTCCGTGCACAACGTGCCGGCCGATAAAGCCGCCCTTCTGCCAAATGCCATCTCGTTTGAACAAGCGGCCGCCTCATTCCTGAAAGGGCTCACGGTCTATTATCTGCTGCGCAAAACCTATGAGATCAAACCTGACGAGCAGTTCCTGTTTCATGCCGCGGCGGGCGGCGTGGGGCTGATCGCCTGTCAGTGGGCCAAAGCGCTCGGTGCAAAACTTATCGGCACGGTGGGCAGTGCACAAAAAGCCCAGCGCGCGCTTCAGGCCGGCGCCTGGCAGGTGATTAACTACCGTGAAGAGAGCATTGCTGAGCGCCTCAAAGAGATAACCAACGGCAAAAAGGTGCGCGTGGTTTATGACTCGGTGGGTAAAGATACCTGGGAGGCGTCGCTGGATTGTCTGCAGCGTCGCGGGTTGATGGTGAGCTTCGGCAACGCCTCGGGCGCTGTGACCGGCATTAATCTTGGCATTCTCAACCAGAAAGGGTCGCTGTATGTGACTCGCCCTTCCCTGCAGGGGTATATCACTAACCGGGAAGAGCTGATCGAGGCCAGCAACGAGCTCTTTTCGCTGATCGCCAGCGGCGTGATTAAAGTGGATGTGGCGGAGGCGCAGAAATACGCGCTAACCGATGCCAGGCGTGCACATGAGGTGCTGGAGAGCAGAGCGACACAGGGTTCAAGTCTGTTAATTCCCTGACCCCTAAAAAGAAATTGGGCTTCCCGTAGGAAGCCCTTTCTTTTTTTAGTTCGGCTGTATGTAGGGTACAGCTCGATGAATTCTTTAGCGGCAGTCATAGTGACAGATTCGATAAGTAAATCCTATTCTGTTCTAAGCAATGCTGCCGGAAAAGTTGCAGGTATGTGACGAACACCTCAATACCTTAGTAACGAAAACGGTTATTGCGCTGATAAGTGGGCAGTTTTGGTGATTTAATCGCCCGTATTATCCACACCACGGCAATGGCCAGCAGCAGCCACGGCAGGAGCTTCAGCGTCAGGGCAAATAATCCCCCGATAAACATGACCACCGTCGCCACGACGATAGCCGCCAGAATCCCGAGCAGGGAAATCCCCGTCATCAACAGCATGACAAAAAAGCCAATCACAAAAAGTAGTTCTAACATGGTGCTCTCCCACGCGTTCCCGAATGATACCGCGATCATTACAAGAATCATGCCAACCATAACCCGCTGTTCTTAAAGCAAAACGCCCCGCACGGGTGTGCGAGGCGTGGTGAATTTGACGATCTTTTAGCGAAAATTATCGTTTATCAGCGACCAGACGTAGCGCGTGTTCCAGCACCTCGATATCTGCACCGGCTTTATGCGCGTTCTCGCTAAGGTAGCGACGCCACTGGCGTGCTCCCGGGATCCCCTGGAACAGGCCCAGCATATGACGGGTGATATGACCAAGGTACGTCCCGTTACTCAGCTCACGCTCAATGTAGGGATACATGGCGCGTACCACGGCCACCGGGTCGGTATCTGCGCCTTCAACGCCAAAGATTTCCCTGTCGACCGTCGCCAGAATGCCTGGATTTTGATACGCCTCGCGCCCGACCATTACGCCATCCATATGCTCCAGGTGTGTTTTGGCCTCTTCCAGCGATTTAATGCCGCCGTTGATCGACATCGTGAGCTGCGGGAAGTCACGTTTTAGCTGGTACACGCGCGGGTAGTCCAGCGGCGGGATTTCTCGGTTCTCTTTCGGGCTAAGTCCAGAGAGCCAGGCTTTACGCGCATGGATGATAAACATCTCGCACTCGCCTTTCCCGGAGACCGTATTGATAAAATCGCAGAGAAATTCGTAGCTGTCCTGGTCGTCAATGCCGATACGGGTCTTGACCGTCACCGGAATGGAAACCACATCGCGCATCGCCTTGATGCAGTCTGCCACCAGCGATGCATTACCCATCAGACACGCGCCGAACATGCCGTTCTGCACACGATCGGACGGACAGCCAACGTTAAGGTTAATCTCGTCATAGCCGCGCGCTTCTGCAAGCTTCGCACACTGCGCCAGCGCAGCGGGATCGCTACCGCCAAGCTGCAGCGCAACCGGATGCTCTTCTTCGCTGTAGGCCAGATAGTCGCCCTTTCCGTGAATAATTGCTCCGGTGGTCACCATTTCGGTGTACAGCAACGTATGGCGGGAGAGCTGACGCAGGAAGTAGCGACAGTGTCTGTCCGTCCAGTCGAGCATCGGCGCAATGGAGAAACGGTGTGCAGGGAAAGCAGTCTGTAATTCTGACGACATGGCGAAGTTTTAAGCATCTGGTGAAAAGGGGGCGCTACTATAGCACAAAGAAAAGCCGGAGGCGCAGCGCCTCCGGTGCACTTTAGAAGGTCATGCTCAGCTGGGCGCCTGCGCCCCAGGTCTCGTCTTCACCGTACAGGCCCATCAGGTCGACATGGACCGTGTTAAACGGTGCAAAACCGACACCGCCAGTAAAGACATTGCTGTCGTTACCTTTCATGTCAGCACGGAAACCCGCACGCACCGCCAGCCAGTTCAGCGGCGTCACTTCGGCGCCTACGCCAACATACTGAGAAGTGTCTTCGCTTTTGAAGCCTTTGGTTTCCGTCAGATCGCCATCGGCGGTTAACGTCACCAGATCGTTATGCCAGGCGGCACCCGCGGTAACCAGAGGGCGGATCTGGTAGGTGTCTTTATAGCTCACCACCTCACCCGTGCGCCCGTTGCGGATACGAATGTCTTTGGTGTCGATATCGCGTGACATCAGGTTTTGCCCGCTCACGCCGACCGTCCAGTGCTCACCAAAATCGGCCGCGATACCGGCATCAACGTTAAAACCGGTGTCGTCAGTACGGTAGCGGCTGTCGTTCCACTTGTTGCTGTCATAATCGTAAATGGAGGTGGTGTAGTTATAGACCCAGGTCTTTTGCAGTTTTGGAGTCACGCCAACAGACACCGGAACACCGCCAAGCTCGAACTGACGCGCCACCGCGATACCATAGTCGGAGACAATTGCCGCCCGGCCAGACGCCGTTGAGTTGAGGTTTTTCGTGATTTGATCGGTGCCGTTCAGCGCAGCGTCCAGTGCAACGCCGGCAGCCACCGCATCACTGCGTTGAATACCGCGCAGGTAATCAATATCTTGCTGATCAATAGAAGAACTGACGCGTCCGTGGGCATAGCCTTTAGCCATAAAGGCCACGGAAAGGACATCGTTAGGAATACTGACGGCTATCCCCGCACCCGCCGTGGCGCGTGCCGTTTTGCCCTTAAGATAATCCAGCTCATCGGCGAGATCTTTCGCCGCGCCCTGGAACTGGTTGATGGAACCTAACGGGTTGGTAATGATCTCAATCGGTGTAAGGTTATCAACCACGTCTTTGTAATGGTTGATTTTATCATTGATGGTATCAATCTCATCCTGAAGATTGTCTTCATCAGTCACCTGCACGCCAGCAGACGGTAAAATGACCGTCACATCGTCGTCCGGTTTCGCCTTCGCCAGTAGCGCAGGGTTGATTAACGCCCCGCTGCCATAGTTTCCGGCCGCGACACCCGTGCCCCCCATGGCGTCGCTACGTGATTCTGTCCAGGTATTGGCTGCTCCCGCCTGATTTGCCATAAACAAGGAGACAGCGATGCTAACCACCGAAAATTTAAAATGTTTTTTCACAGTATGCTCGTCTTATAGTCTGTTATTAAATAACCCCTGTCTGTTATCTCCCAAACAGGAACGAACTATTGCTGTGAATAAGTGCAAAAAGACCCGCTATTTCCTTAAGTTAAATTCCCGCCAGGCCTGTAGTTATTTGTGACGGCCCTCAATATTTATAGAAGAGGAAATTATTTTTTCCCAGGTTTTCCATCGTGCGGTCCAAAAAACTGAGGAGGGTGGTCTACCCAGCGATCGTCGCGCGTGGCGGCGTACTCCGGATTAAGCGGGTAATAGATACGGTTATGCTTCTTGTTGGCCTCACCCACCACCAGGAGCCGTACCTCCTCGTCGGTGTTGTTGATGAAGGTATGACAGACCCCGGTTCCGGCGGGAAAGCCCACGCTGTCGCCAGGTTCAAGTTTCCATAAATATCCGTTAATCCAGGCTTCAGGGTAGCCTTCAAGCACGTAGATAAACTCTTCTTCGTCGCTTTCAGCATGAGGATAAGAGGTCCGTCGGCCTGGCGGTAAGCGCTCATGGTGTATACCAATGCGTCCAAGGCCGAGCTTACGCGCCAGCGGTGCGCCAATGGAAAAACGTTCACTACTGTCGGGATAGGTTGAGTCATCTGCGCCTTCTACGTCGCGCCAGTGTCGAATACAGTCAGGTCTTTTCATCGTTTATTCCCCGGATTGCGTTGCGTCAGGTATAGCACAGCCTGGCGGATCTCGGTGTTTTTAGCAGAACATGATAAAGTGGGGGTTTTCCAGCCTATAACATCCGGGGTGCTAAATGGATAAGTCCACAAAAGAGCTGTTAGCGCAGGCAGAAAAGCTGTGCGTGCAACGCAATGTGCGCCTGACTCCGCAGCGCCTTGAAGTATTACGTTTGATGAGCCTGCAGCAGGGCGCGATCAGCGCGTACGATCTGCTTGATCTGCTGCGCGAAAGCGAGCCACAGGCTAAACCGCCAACGGTGTACCGTGCGCTGGATTTCCTGCTGGAACAGGGCTTTGTGCATAAGGTTGAATCGACAAATAGCTATGTGCTGTGCCATCTGTTCGATCAGCCAACCCATACGTCGGCCATGTTTATCTGCGATCGCTGCGGCAGCGTGAAGGAAGAAGGTGCGGAAGGTGTTGAAGATATTATGCATACGCTGGCAGCCAAAATGGGCTTTGCGTTGCGTCATAACGTGATTGAAGCGCACGGCCTGTGCTCAGCCTGCGTAGAGGTAGAAGCCTGTCGTCACCAGGATGAGTGCCAGCACGACCATTCGGTACTGGTGAAGAAAAAGCCGCGTTAACGGCAAAAGAAAAGGCGGCCCGAAGCCGCCCTCAGGGGGAGTAAAGGATTACCAGCGATAATCGTTACGGGTTTCCCAGTCTTTCACTTCGTTTTCAGCACGATCTTTCTCGTAGCCGTAACGTTCCTGAATTTTACCCACCAGCTGATCGCGTTTACCTTCGATGATGGTCATATCATCATCCGTCAGCTTACCCCACTGTTCTTTCGCTTTACCTTTGAACTGCTTCCAGTTGCCGCCGATTTCGTCTTTATTCATAATCGTGTCCTCGTGTTAAGCGTCTGTAAGTTTCGTCCGCTTCGTTCTTTTCTGCTGGACGTGATTATTATTGTAGTTAAGGATCCGGCAGTTGTTTTTATATTCGGAATCTTTAACCGTCACGATATATCGTGGCGGGAAGGCAGCCAGGTGTTATTTCGCCAGTGACGATGCCAGATAAAGGCCAGCGACAGACCACGTAACGCGAGGAAAACCGCCAGAGCCAGCCACAAACCGTGGTTGCCCAGATACGGCAGCGTCAGCAACGTCAGACCAAATCCCGCCGCAGCGACCGCCATGCTATTGCGCATCTCCGCACCTCGCGTCGCGCCAATAAACATGCCGTCCAGCAGATAACACCACACGCCCACCACCGGTAAGATTGCCTGCCAGAAGAGATAGTGACTCGCCAGTTCGCGCAGCGATGGGAGGGAGGTGAGTAAAGCAACGATCTGTTCACCCAGACAGGCGTAAATGAGTGCAAACGCCAGCGCCACCAGGCCTGACTGACGACAGGCGGCACGCCACACCTCGCGGAGCTGACCGCTTTCGCGTGCGCCATACGCTTGCCCGGAATGGGCTTCAACGGCATAGGCAAAGCCATCCAGCGCATACGCGGTAAAGGTCAGCAGCGTCATCAGGACCGCATTAACCGCGACGATCTCCGGCCCAAGTCGCGCCCCGAAGACCGTCAGCGCGCCAAAGCAGAGCTGAAGCAGTAACGAGCGCAGCATAATGTCGCGGTTAAGCGCCAGCAGCGTGCGGATATTACCGCGCCACGCGGTTTTGAGCATCGCAAGCGAGATACCGCGCAGGGCCAGCACGCGCCAGACCATCCACAGGCCGATGAAAAAGGTACCGTATTCTGCAATTGCCGTCGCCAGCGCGGCGCCCTGCACGTTCATATGCAGACCCATCACCAGCCAGACATCAAGCACGATGTTGAGAAGATTGCCTGCCACCAGCAGAATGACTGGCGCACGGGCATACTGCACGCCGAGTAACCAGCCAAGCAGGACCAGGTTCGCCAGTGATGCGGGTGCGCTGAGCCAGCGAATTTCAAGGAAGCGTCGCGCCTGCTCAAGTACCGCCTCGCTCCCGCCAACGACATGCAGCGCCAGATCAATCAGTGGCGTGCGCAACACCACGATCAGCGCACCCGCGCCCAGGGCAAGGATCAAGGGTTGTACCAGCGCACGCGCCAGACGCAACGGATCTTTTGCGCCATACGCCTGAGCCGTAAGCCCGGTGGTACTCATGCGCAAAAAGAGCAGCAGCATAAAAAGGAAGCTGGTTGCCGTCGCGCCGATCGCGACGCCGCCCAGATAAACGGGGGAATCCAGATGACCAATAACAGCCGTGTCTACCAGTCCCAGCAGAGGGACGGTGATATTGGAAAAAATCATTGGCAGTGCAAGACGCCACAATGCCTTATCTGATGTCGTCAGCAGTGACATGAAAAATACCGGCAGTGGAGATTGAATCAGGCTACGGCAGGTCCGTAGCCTGTTATGACATGATTACAGCCATTCACCGTTGCGGATAACCCCAACAGCCAGCCCTTCAATAGAGAAGTTATGTTCGCGGAGATCCACCACAATCGGGGAGAACTCGTTGTTTTCAGGCAGTAACTGGACGGTGTTACCCTGCTTTTTCAGACGCTTAACGGTAACTTCATCGTCAATACGCGCGACCACAACTTGCCCGTTGCGCACGTCCTGGGTTTTATGAACTGCGAGCAGATCGCCGTCCAGAATACCGATATCTTTCATCGACATGCCGCTGACGCGCAGCAGGAAATCTGCGCTCGGTTTAAACATGCCCGGGTCAACCTGGTAGTGACCTTCAATATGCTGTTGTGCCAGCAAAGGTTCACCTGCCGCGACACGGCCCACCAGCGGAATGCCTGTCTCTTCTTCCACCAGCAGACGGATGCCACGTGAAGCGCCCGATACAATCTCAATGACGCCTTTACGCGCCAGCGCTTTCAGGTGTTCTTCGGCAGCATTCGGAGAACGGAAACCCAGACGCTGAGCGATCTCCGCACGCGTGGGTGGCATACCCGTCTGGCCGATATGATCCCGGATGAGATCAAACACCTCTTGCTGCCTGGTCGTTAACGCTTTCATTCCGCCCCCTGGGTGTATATACAGTTATGCTGTGAGTATATACAGTCAAAGGCGATTTTGGAACCAAAAACTGCACAAAAAACCAGGGACTTAATTATTTCTCGAGGCTTATCGGAAATGTGACCAAAGCAGCGTGACCCAGGTGATGACCGCAGTGATAATCGCCAGCAATACGGCAGCAGACCCCATGTCTTTCGCCCGGCCGGAGAGCTCATGGAAATCAGAACCGATACGGTCCACCACGGCCTCAATAGCGCTATTGAGAATTTCCACTATCATCACCAACAGCACGGAGCCGATCAACAAAACGCGGGTAATCGCATCAACATCAAGGAAACAGGCGATAATCACCGCGATGATAGCGGCGACGCCCTCCTGGCGAAACGCGGCTTCATTGACCCACGCGGCACGGAAACCTTTCCATGAATAGCCGGCGGCTTTGATGATTCGGGTTAACCCAGTGGTATTATTGGCCATTAAAAGAACCTTTTAATTAAAATAGCGTCAGTAACAGTAGGCGCAGCGTGTTTCGCTGCTGCCTGAAGTATGACGGGTAACAACAGAAATTTTGCGCGCTTTCTGTTATCCTTGCGCCGCAATTGCATTATTAACCAGAGGCTTTACATCGTTTATGTCCGGCTGGCCACGAATTTACTACAAATTACTTAATTTACCATTAAGCGTCCTGGTAAAAAGCAAGTCTATCCCAGCGGAACCCGCGCTGGAATTGGGGCTCGATACGTCACGCCCAATTATGTACGTTTTGCCTTATAACTCGAAGGCAGACCTACTGACGCTTCGCGCCCAGTGTCTGGCGCATGATTTACCTGACCCGCTTGAACCCCTCGAAGTCGACGGCACTCTGCTGCCGCGCTATGTGTTCATTCACGGCGGGCCGCGCGTGTTTACCTATTACACGCCAAAGGAAGAGTCCATCAAGCTTTTCCACGACTATCTCGACCTGCACCGCAGCAATCCGGGTCTGGATGTGCAGATGGTGCCGGTATCGGTGATGTTTGGTCGCCGCCCGGGCAGAGAGAAAGGTGAAGAGAACCCACCGCTGCGTATGCTTAACGGCATTCAGAAATTCTTCGCGGTCTCCTGGCTGGGACGTGACAGCTTCGTGCGTTTCTCCCCGTCCGTTTCGCTGCGCCGTATGGCGGACGAACACGGCACCGACAAGATTATCGCGCAGAAACTGGCGCGCGTGGCGCGTATGCACTTCGCCCGTCAGCGTCTGGCTGCCGTCGGTCCGCGTCTTCCTGCACGTCAGGACCTGTTCAACAAGCTGCTGGCCTCCAAAGCGATTGCCAGGGCCGTTGAAGACGAAGCGCGCAGCAAAAAGATTTCCCATGAGAAAGCACAGCAGAACGCTATTGCACTGATGGAAGAGATTGCCGCGAACTTCTCTTACGAGATGATTCGTCTTTCCGATCGTATTCTGGGCTTTACGTGGAACCGCCTCTATCAGGGCATCAACGTTCATAACGCCGAGCGCGTACGCCAGCTGGCCCATGATGGCCATGAGATTGTCTATGTCCCCTGCCACCGCAGCCACATGGACTATCTGCTCCTCTCCTATGTGCTCTATCACCAGGGTCTGGTACCGCCGCACATCGCTGCCGGCATTAACCTGAACTTCTGGCCAGCCGGCCCGATTTTCCGCCGCCTGGGGGCGTTCTTTATCCGTCGTACCTTTAAGGGCAACAAGCTCTACTCCACCGTATTCCGTGAATATCTTGGCGAGCTGTTCAGCCGCGGTTATTCCGTTGAATACTTCGTGGAAGGTGGTCGCTCCCGTACCGGTCGTCTGCTCGATCCTAAAACCGGCACGCTGTCGATGACCATTCAGGCGATGCTGCGCGGGGGAACCCGCCCGATCACCCTGGTACCCATCTACATTGGCTACGAACACGTGATGGAAGTGGGCACTTACGCCAAAGAGCTGCGCGGTGCGACCAAAGAGAAAGAGAGCCTGCCGCAGATGCTGCGCGGCCTGAGCAAGTTACGCAACCTTGGCCAGGGCTACGTCAACTTTGGCGAGCCGATGCCGCTGATGACCTACCTGAACAACCATGTTCCGGAGTGGCGCGAGTCTATCGATCCTATCGAAGCGATTCGCCCGGCCTGGCTGACGCCTACGGTCAACAGCATCGCCTCTGAACTGATGGTGCGTATTAACAACGCCGGTGCGGCAAACGCCATGAACCTGTGCTGTACGGCGCTTCTGGCCTCTCGTCAGCGTTCACTGACCCGTGAACAGCTTACGGAGCAGTTGGATTGCTATCTCGACATGATGCGCAACGTGCCGTACTCGGTAGATTCGACCGTACCGGTAAGCACGGCAAGCGAGCTTATCGAGCATGCCCTGCAGATGAACAAGTTTGAAGTCGAAAAGGACACCATCGGCGACATCATCATTCTCCCGCGCGAGCAGGCGGTGCTGATGACTTACTATCGCAACAACATCGCGCATATGCTGATGCTGCCCTCGCTCATGGCGGCCATCATCACTCAGCATCGTCGCATCTCGCGTCAGGAGCTGTTGCGTCATGTTGAAACGCTCTATCCAATGCTGAAAGCGGAGCTGTTCCTGCGCTGGGACAAGGACGAACTGGCAACTGAGCTGGATAAACTGACCGAAGAGCTGCGTCGTCAGGGGCTGATTACCGTCACGAATGACGAACTGCATATCAATCCGTCACGGTCCCGTACCCTGCAACTGCTGGCGGCGGGCGCGCGTGAAACGCTGCAGCGCTACGCCATTACCTTCTGGTTGCTGAGCGCGAATCCGTCCATTAACCGCGGTACGCTCGAGAAAGAGAGCCGGACGCTGGCACAGCGCCTGTCTGTTCTGCACGGGATTAACGCCCCGGAATTCTTCGACAAAGCGGTCTTCAGCTCTCTGGTGCTGACGCTGCGTGATGAAGGGTTTATCAGTGATACGGGCGATGCCGAGCCGGAAGAGACGCTGAAGGTGTACCAGATGCTGGCCGAACTGATCACGTCTGATGTGCGTTTAACGATTGAAAGTGCGACGCAAGGCGAATGAAGCGTGCAGCGGTCTGATGACCTGCGATGAAAACAAAAACGGCAGCCTTCTGGCTGCCGTTTTTTTACGAAAAGTAGCTCATCGCCAGACCTAAAAACAGCACCAGACCGACATAGTTGTTATTCATAAATGCCTTGAAGCAGGCTTCACGCTCCCGTTTCGCAATCAGCTTCTGCTGGTAGACAAACAGCATTCCCGCCACCAGCACGGCCCAGTAAAACGCCCAGTGGAGCCCGTTCAGGTAACCCATCGTCACCATTAACGCCAGCACCGCAACCTGCAGGATACCGATGATCAGCTTGTCATGACGTCCGAAGAGGATCGCCGTCGATTTAATGCCAATCTTCAGGTCATCGTCGCGGTCTACCATCGCGTATTGCGTGTCGTATGCCACGGCCCAGAGAATGTTCGCCAGGAACATCAGCCAGCAGCTTAACGGGACGGACTCACTCACCGCCGCAAACGCCATCGGGATCGACCAGCCAAACGCCGCGCCCAGCACCACCTGAGGCAGGTGGGTGTAGCGCTTCATGAACGGATAAACCCAGGCCAGAGCCAGGGCCGCAACTGAAAGCAGAATGGTCATGGTGTTCAGGGTCAACACCAGCAGGAAAGAGAGCAGCACCAGTACGATAAACAGCGTACGGGCCTCTTTCTCGGTCACTTGCCCGCTGGGCAACGGACGATGGGCCGTACGTTTTACGTGCCCGTCGAATTTACGATCCGCATAGTCATTGACCACGCAGCCCGCCGCACGCATCAGCCAGACGCCTGCAATGAACACCCCCAGGATCCACAGCGGCGGTACCCCTGGTGTTGCTACCCATAGCGCCCAAAGGGTCGGCCACAGCAACAGCAGCGCGCCGATGGGTTTATCTGTACGCATCAAGCGGTGATAAGCCAACAGCTTATTCTGCGTCAGGCTCCACTCCATTTTTTCTTCCTCTTAGTACAACGGCGATGCCGGTAAAAAAAGCTCCGTCAGTATTAACGGCTTACCGCTCAGGCGAAGGCGGGAACGACGCCCCCACAGTTCGGCATCGCGACCAATCTCAATAAAATCCCGGGTAAGCTCGGACGACGTGAAAAGATAACGCCCCAGCGGCGTATTCCCCAGCCGTTGTAGCGCCAGCTCTGGCCCGGAAAGGGTGGACTCGGGAACGACCGTTCGTCCGGCAAGCCATGGCTCACCGTCTGCACAGAGTAAAATTTCGCGCAGCCAGTAGCGTTCTTCCTGCGGCAACAGGGGCAGCTCAGAGGCGATCTCAGCGCAAGAGACAAACCCTTCCTGAACCAGGGTCACCGTAACGGTTTTGCCCTGCTGCTCGAAACGTTTAGTCATGGAATCTTCCAGCAGCAGCCAGTCCAGTTGCTCCGGGTCAAGCGCAGGTATTTGGTCGAAATAGCGCAGCGCACGCAGTTGCGTTAGCGCGGGGTGTGACATGCCAGACTCTCCGATACATAACGTAATGGCATTGTATCGCAGAAAAGCGGATTGAGGGGGGCCAAACGTTATTTAACGATCACGATCGCAACAAGAGCGCAACAGCCCGTGTGACACCAAAAAAAGTGCGCCCACTCAGGCGCACTAAACTACTAACAAATCAGCACTGTGGGGAAACGGTTACCCCTTGCCTTTTACACTGCTGATAAAGGTGGAACGGGCAGTGGTTGAACCTAAACGTTCGGCTTCATCAAGCAGTTTCAGCGCTTTGTCGACATCGCCGCGCTTCACCGCCTGCTTAATGGCGTTATTGAAGTATTCTTCGGTGTCGTTCAGTACCGGCTCGGCTTTCTTCGCCGGAGCTGGGGCTGCGGTTGCAGCCGGAGCCGCCGCCGTAGCAACGGGTGCGGCATACACAGGCGCAGCAGTGTTCCCCACCGTGACCGGGCCTGTACCGGATGAACCAAACAGAGGGCCAACCAGTACGCTGGAAGCACTGTTTGTTGAGACTTTCAGCTTCAGCAACCCGTCGGTGACATGACGCGCTAACGGATCCGGGATATCCGGAACAGAGTTACCGGTTCCTTTGGCATAGGCTTTTGCCGGGTCGGTGAGCTTAGTGGTCTGCTGCAAATCTTTGTCCGTGGTGAAGACCAGGACATAAATCTTCTGCTGTCCCAGAGCAGGCGTCAGGCGCATTTTGCCTTCGAGGCGGTCAGCACTCATGACACCAGGTTCCTGGTAGCTAAAATAGTCACTCGGGAAGAAGGCAGATGGCGTCAGGTTTTGATCCAGAATCAGGACGTTAGGCGCAAATACGCTGGTCTGCTTGCTTACTTCGCTGGTCAGCGTCAGGGTCAGCTCACCAATATTGGCCGGGACGCTGAAAGCGGCAACCGGACCGGCAATTCCCGGCACGTTAAGCTGTTGGCCTGCCGCAGAAAGTTGGGTTGACTGGGTTTTGGATTGGTCAACCGGCGTCCAGGTCAGTTGCTGGAGCGCCGCCGCCGGGATGGCAGGCGCAGCGCTGGTATTTTGTGGCACGAAATTGACATCTGCGAAGGTGATCGCCGGAACACAGGCCAGCAGCCCCGCAGAGAGGCACAGCGCGACGAGACTTTTCTTCATTTTCATTGTTATTACCTCTGATAGCGTGAGCACTGCGGTGGCCAGGCAATAGCGCGCAGCACCCTAAGGATAGAGGGGCTTGCGCCCCTCTTTTTAGGTCATTACGTCAGGTCTACCGAATTACCACCAGATTTCCATCTGGGCACCGAAGGTCCACTCGTCGGAGTCGCCACGGCTGAAGGTTTTCGCGGAAGTGTCGCTATACGCTACGCCAGAGGTGTAACCTGCGCCTGAGTCGTTGTTCGCATAGCCCCATTTCTCATCCCACTTCGCGTAGGTTGCGAAGACACGGATAGCCGGGCGAGACCAGATGCTGTCGCCTGCCTGCCATTGCTGTGCCAGGGTGATTTTGTATTGGCTGTTTTTCTCGTCAGTTTTCTGAGACTTAACGTTGTCGTAGCCCACTTCAAGCAGGGTGCTCATGATTGGCGTCCATTTGAACATTGGACGCACGCCGACAGTCCACCACTCTGTACCATTGTTGTTGTCACGATCGATATTCTGGTACATACCGACGTACATCAGGTCCCAACGGTCTGCCAGGGTGATTGCACCGTGGTCCAGCACACGCCACATGGAACCGTCGTTATCAATGCTACCGCCCTGCGGAATACCTTTGCCGTTAGAGGTCATGGAGTCCGTACCGTACTGCAGCACGAACTTGTTGAAGCCTTTCAACATGCTCTGGGTGTGTTCAGCGGTGAACAGCCAGCCATCTTTAGAGGCGCCAGGCTGCAGATAGTAATCGTCAGGAATGTTGGTGTGACCATAGTCAACACCCAGTTCCAGTGTACCACCCGGGTTGGTTTCCAGGCCGGCCAGACGGACGTCGAAGACATCGTTTGGTACTACGTTGTCATAAATACGGTCGCCGTTTGCATCACGATCGGCGAAGGTTGCAGAACCGCCGGACTCAGAAGAACGGGTCGCGGCCAGAGACAGTTTACCGAAGCCCAGATCGATGTTTTCGATACCCGCACCAGGACCAGAGATATCCCAGTAGTAGAAGTCGATCATGTGGACGTCATGACGCTGATAGAAACGCTTACCGGCCCAGATGGTGGAGCCTGGCAGCCATTCAATCAGGTTTTTACCCTGCACGTTTGCTTCACGGAAGGCCGGGCTGGTGGATTCCCAGTCATTCTGCTGAGAAACGGAATACGCAACGTTAGTGTCGAAATAGAAGCTCTTATCGCCCTCTTTCCACACTTCCTGACCCAGTTTCAGTTCGGCGTAGGTTTCACATTCGTTACCGAGACGGTATTTACTTTGTGCACCGGTTGCCTGGAAACATTGTTGTTCACCGCCACTCCCGGTCCAGCCAATGCCAGAACGAGCATAACCTTTAAAGTCCACGGCACCCGCGTGTGCAGACAAAATGCCTGCCGTCACGGCGATTGCCAGAGGAAGTTTGCGCAGAGTAATCATCATTCTATCTCCTGAGATCATTGCTTTTCTTTGTAATTGGAATGCTTAAACGCCTGGCTCTTTGTGCAACCGACGACATGCGGTGCCATCCTCACGGAACAGATGGCAACGCTCTGGCGGCAAACCGATAGCGAATGTGGCACCCTCTTCTACCAACACCACGTCATTCTGGCGGTAGACCAGGTTCTGACGGATGGCGGGGATCTGGATATGAATCTGTGTTTCGTGACCAAGTTGTTCGACGACCTGAACGTCACCTTCCAGCGTCACATCGGCGATGTGGCTCGGCAGTAAATGCTCAGGACGAATACCGAGGGACATATTGGCCCCCACCTGTACGTTGGCGCTGTCGACCGGCAGCCACACTTGCTGACGGTTTGGCAGCTCCACCTGTACCTGTTCAATGGCTGTCGCGGTCACTTTGACGGGCAGGAAGTTCATCTTTGGCGAGCCAATAAAGCCCGCAACAAAGCGGTCTGCCGGGTAGTGATAAAGCTCCAGCGGTTTACCCACCTGCGCCACGCGACCGGCGTCCAGCACCACAATTTTGTCGGCCAGCGTCATCGCTTCGACCTGATCGTGGGTGACGTAAATCATCGTGCGGCCAAGACGTTTGTGCAGACGGGAGATTTCGATACGCATCTGGACGCGCAGGGCGGCATCCAGGTTAGAAAGCGGTTCATCGAGCAGGAACACACGCGGTTCGGCGACCAGCGTACGGCCAATTGCCACACGCTGACGCTGACCACCAGAAAGGGCTTTTGGTTTACGCTCAAGCAGGTGTGCCAGCTGTAACACTTCCGCCACCTGCGTGACGCGCTGGTTAATCACCTCTTTTTTCGCGCCCGCCAGCTTCAGACCGAAGGACATGTTCTCGGCTACGGAAAGGTGGGGATAGAGTGCATAAGACTGGAAAACCATGCCGACGCCACGTTCGGCAGGCGGAATGTCATTCATTCGGGTATCACCAATCAGCAAATCGCCGCTGGTGATGGTTTCAAGACCGGCAATCATACGCAGCAGAGTTGATTTACCGCAGCCAGATGGGCCGACAAATACCACGAATTCACCTTCGTGGATGTCCAGATTGATGTCTTTCGACACCACAACGTCACCCCAGGCTTTCGTTACATTACGCAGCTGTACGCTCGCCATGCCCTTCTCCCTTCGTTACAACCTGTCACCGACAGAAACATTCAAGATAAGTTCACTATGGGGTATCCATTACTTTCGTGAATCCTCCACCCCCCGGCTTTTTTATGGGGGAGGAGGCGGGAGGATGAGAGAGCAGGCTCTGCGACCGCTGCTGGAGGGCTGAGGCGAAATTCGTGAAGCCACCTGCAAAATTCACTGTGTTTTTATGTGCGCCAGCACTCATAACTTAAATTTATGTAACGGAGATCACACAAACGGGGGGTGGGGCGTAGGGGTTGGGAGGATGGAAAGAGGATGTCAAATAAGGAGACTGAGTCACGTTGAACCACCTCAGTGTATCCACGAGCACATCACCAAAAAAGGATGGCAGATATGAAGATCAAGACTGGCGCACGCGTTTTCGCATTGTCCGCCCTTGCAGCAATGATGATTTCCGCACCGGCTCTCGCCAAAATTGAAGAAGGTAAGCTGGTTATCTGGATTAACGGCGATAAAGGCTATAACGGCCTGGCCGAAGTGGGCAAGAAATTCGAGAAAGACACCGGTATCAAAGTTACCATTGAACACCCGGACAAACTGGAAGAGAAATTCCCGCAGGTTGCTGCAACGGGTGACGGTCCGGACATCATCTTCTGGGCACATGACCGTTTCGGTGGCTACGCGCAGTCGGGTCTGCTGGCTGAAGTGACGCCAGACAAAGCTTTCCAGGACAAACTGTACCCGTTCACCTGGGATGCCGTTCGCTATAACGGCAAGATCATCGCTTACCCAATCGCGGTAGAAGCGCTGTCTCTGATTTACAACAAAGACCTGGTACCCAACCCACCGAAAACCTGGGAAGAGATCCCGAAACTGGATAAAGAGCTGAAGGCGAAAGGTAAGAGCGCGCTGATGTTCAACCTGCAGGAACCGTACTTCACCTGGCCGCTGATTGCTGCCGACGGCGGTTACGCGTTCAAATTTGAAAACGGCAAATATGACGTGAAAGACGTGGGCGTGGACAACGCTGGCGCGAAAGCAGGCCTGACCTTCCTGGTTGACCTCATCAAGAACAAACACATGAACGCGGATACCGACTACTCCATCGCAGAAGCGGCGTTCAACAAAGGCGAAACCGCGATGACCATCAACGGTCCGTGGGCCTGGACCAACATCGACAAGAGCAAAATCAACTACGGCGTAACCCTGCTGCCAACCTTTAAAGGCAAGCCGTCTAAACCGTTTGTTGGCGTGCTGAGCGCAGGTATTAACGCTGCCAGCCCGAACAAAGAGCTGGCGAAAGAGTTCCTGGAAAACTACCTGCTGACCGATCAGGGTCTGGATGAAGTGAACAAGGACAAACCGCTGGGCGCGGTTGCGCTGAAATCCTTCCAGGATCAGCTGGCGAAAGACCCACGTATCGCGGCAACCATGGATAACGCCCAGAAAGGCGAAATCATGCCGAACATCCCACAAATGGCAGCGTTCTGGTACGCCACCCGTACCGCCGTCATCAACGCAGCAAGCGGTCGTCAGACGGTTGATGCTGCGCTGAAAGATGCTCAGGGCCGTATCACGAAGTAAGGCTTTTATCCCCTCTCTCCCCTGCGGAGAGAGGGAGAACAAAATGTGTTGTAGAGGAAGAACCCCATGGATGTCATTAAAAAGAAACACTGGTGGCAAAGCTCTGCCCTGAAGTGGTCTGTAATGGGTCTGCTGTGTCTGCTGGTGGGTTACCTTGTTGTTTTAATGTACGTACAAGGGGAATATCTGTTCGCCATCATGACGCTGATTTTAAGCTCTGCTGGCCTGTATATTTTCGCCAACCGTAAAGCCTATGCCTGGCGATATGTTTACCCGGGTGTGGCCGGGATGGGTCTGTTTGTCCTGTTCCCGCTGATTTGTACCATTGCTATCGCGTTCACCAACTACAGCAGCACCAACCAGCTTGCGCAGGAACGCGCCCAACAGGTGCTGATGGACCGCTCTTATCAGGCGGGCAAAACCTTTAACTTCGGCCTGTATCCTGCGGGCAGCGAGTGGAAGTTAGCACTCACTGACGAAGAAACCGGCAAACATTATGTCTCCGACGCTTTCAAATTTGGCGGCGAGCAGAAGCTGGCCTTAAAAGAGGCTGCGGCCCTGCCGGAAGGCGAACGCGCTAACCTGCGCATCATTACGCAGAACCGTCAGGCACTGACGCAGCTTACCGCCCAACTGCCGGACGAAAGCAAAGTGACCATGAGTTCACTGCGCCAGTTCTCCGGGACACAACCGCTCTATACGCTGGCGGACGACGGCACGCTGACCAACAACCAGAGCGGCGTGAAGTACCGTCCAAACAACGACATTGGTTTCTACCAGTCCATTACGGCTGATGGCAAATGGGGTGATGACAAGCTCAGCCCGGGCTACACCGTGACGATAGGCTGGGACAACTTCACCCGCGTCTTCACCGATGAAGGGATCCAGAAACCGTTCTTCGCCATCTTTGTCTGGACCGTGGTGTTCTCCATACTGACGGTGATCCTGACCGTTGCCGTGGGCATGGTGCTGGCGTGTCTGGTGCAGTGGGAATCTCTGAAAGGGAAAGCCATTTACCGCGTGCTGCTTATTCTGCCGTATGCCGTCCCGTCGTTTATCTCGATTCTGATTTTCAAAGGGCTGTTTAACCAGAGCTTCGGTGAAATCAACATGATGCTGAGCGCGCTGTTCGGCATCAAACCGGCCTGGTTCAGCGACCCCATCACCGCCCGCTCGATGATTATCATCGTGAACACCTGGCTCGGTTATCCGTACATGATGATCCTGTGCATGGGCCTGCTGAAGGCGATTCCGGACGATTTGTACGAAGCCTCGGCAATGGATGGCGCGGGTCCGTTCCAGAATTTCTTTAAGATTACGCTGCCGCTGCTCATTAAGCCGCTGACGCCGCTGATGATTGCCAGCTTTGCCTTCAACTTTAACAACTTCGTGCTGATTCAGCTGTTGACCAACGGTGGGCCTGACCGTCTTGGCACCACCACGCCGGCAGGCTATACCGACCTGCTCGTCAGCTACACCTACCGTATCGCCTTCGAAGGCGGCGGCGGTCAGGACTTCGGTCTGGCGGCAGCGATTGCCACCCTGATCTTCCTGCTGGTTGGCGCTCTGGCGATTGTGAACCTGAAAGCAACACGCATGAAATTCGACTAAGGAGGGCACTGAATATGTCTATGGTCCAACCCAAATCTCAGAAACTGCGCCTCTTCGCGACGCATTTAGGGCTGCTGCTTTTTATCGCGGCAATCATGTTCCCGCTGCTGATGGTCATCGCCATCTCCCTGCGTGCCGGTAACTTCGCGACCGGGAGCCTGATCCCGGATGAAATCTCCTGGGAGCACTGGAAGTTAGCGCTGGGCTTCAGCGTTGAACACGCGGATGGCCGCGTCACGCCACCGCCGTTCCCGGTGCTGTTATGGCTGTGGAACTCGGTGAAAATTGCCGGGATTACCGCGATTGGTATTGTCGCACTCTCCACGACCTGTGCTTACGCCTTTGCCCGTATGCGTTTCCCGGGTAAGGCCACGCTGCTGAAAGGGATGCTGATTTTCCAGATGTTCCCGGCAGTACTGTCACTGGTGGCGTTGTATGCCTTGTTTGACCGACTGGGCCAGTACGTGCCGTTTATCGGCCTGAACACCCACGGTGGCGTCATCTTCGCCTATCTTGGCGGTATCGCGCTGCATGTGTGGACCATCAAAGGGTATTTCGAAACCATCGACGGCTCGCTGGAAGAAGCGGCGGCGCTGGATGGCGCGACCCCGTGGCAGGCATTCCGTCTGGTGCTTCTGCCGCTGTCGGTGCCGATCCTGGCGGTGGTCTTTATCCTGTCGTTTATCGCAGCCATCACCGAAGTGCCGGTCGCTTCCCTGTTACTGCGTGATGTAAACAGCTATACGCTGGCCGTCGGTATGCAGCAATACCTCAATCCGCAGAACTATTTGTGGGGCGACTTTGCTGCGGCGGCTGTACTCTCCGCCATCCCTATCACCGTCGTGTTCCTGCTGGCGCAGCGCTGGCTGGTGAATGGCCTGACGGCGGGCGGTGTGAAAGGTTAAGTTTCATTTGTTATGCCACTGCAACCCTCAACTTTAGACGTATTGTATTGACCCAACTTGTGACTGTTGTTAGGCGGCCTCCGGGCCGCCATTTTTTTATTCCCGTTTCAGCCGTTTCGAATTGCACAGCCAGAGCGTGATCACCAGCAGCAGGATCGCCGCCGAATAGATCAGTACGTCGAGCGGGGAGGTATGATCCACGATGATCAGCCGCACAATCGCGGTGATCCCGATGTAAACAAAATAGCGTAGCGGGAAGTGAAAGCCCGACTGGAAATACTTCACAATCAGCGCGATAAACTCAAAGTAGAGAAAGTAGACCACCAGGCCTTCCACCAGCTCATATTTGCTGGTTTGTTCAGGGGCGAACAGCACATCCGCCAGATGCACCGTCTCTTTTCCCAAAAAGACGACCAGTATCAGGCCAAGGCTCAGCAGACCGAGGTTCAGCACGGTCTGGAGGATTGTTGAGATAAACTCAACGCGCGGGCGAGTCAGGGATGTCATAGAGCACCTCATTCTCCAGGGCGAGGTTCCTGTATAACGCAAAAATGTGACGGTGATCTATATTTTTTGTTTATATTATGTTCAGCGCTGTGGCATGTTGCATTGTGACACGCTTATTTCGACGAAGGGATGATGAAATTAACCATTCAACGCGCCACCCTGGATGATGCAAAACAGCTGAGTGAAATGGGGTATGCCAGCTACCGGCATCACTTTGGGCATCTATGGGAAAGCCAGACAGAGCTTGCCGCCTTTCTTAAGCAGGAATACGCGCCGCAGGCGATAGCAGACAGCCTGATGCAGCCGGGCACTTACTGGCTCATTGCCAGCGCACAAATGCCAGTCGGATTCGCAAAATTCTCAACCCAGCAGACCATCGAGCCCGAGGGGCTGTCGGGTACGCTCCTGCATAAACTCTATTTATTGCCGGATGCCACGGGACACCGCTACGGCGAACAACTCCTTGCGGAAGTGATTCGCCAGGCAAAAGCCTGTTCGGAAAATCTGCTGTGGCTGGAAGTCCTCGAAAAGAACCCTCGCGCACGCCGGTTTTACGAAGCGCAGGGGCTGAAACATGTCAAAGACACCCTCTTCGTCACTGCGGCGCAAACCAGCACCCTCCATATTATGTCGATGCCAGTCTAAGGAGATGTATGCCAGAGCAACGCCAGACGGCTATTCGTCATGTTGTCTGCGGCGAAAACGTCGTCATTTACGAACCCGCGAATCTTTATGAATGTTCGCTGGGCGATAACGTCTTTATCGGCCCGTTTGTTGAAATCCAGGCTAACTCGCACATCGGTGCTGACAGCAAAATTCAGTCCCATACCTTCATCTGCGAGTACGTCACCATCGGCGAGCGCTGTTTCATTGGCCATGGGGTGATGTTCGCCAACGATATGTTCCGCGACGGTAAACCCAATGCCGACCGGCGCAGCTGGGGACACATTCGCGTGGGCAACGACGTTTCAATCGGCAGCGGGGCAACCATTCTGGCTGTCTCAATTTGCGATGGGACGGTGATTGGGGCGGGAAGCGTGGTGACAAAGTCCATCACCGAGAAAGGGGTTTACGCCGGCAACCCGGCGAGGCTGTTGCGGCGTTTGTAATGTGCCCGGCAGGCGTAACGCTACCGGGCACTCACGCATCACCTGAAGTTAATGTTCTTATCGCTGGTCATGTCGTACAGCTGGAATTTACGTCCCAGCTGCTGACCACCGTCACGCGTCAGTGGCGTCCAGCCAATTGCCGCACGGCTGCGGGTTGGGCCTGACGAGAACAGATCCAGCGGAATGGAAACGTACACGCCTTTGGTGAAGTCCCCTTCCCCGTACTCGTCCGGCGAGACGTTAGTGATCGTGGCATAGCCACCGACCACCACACCGCTGTCGAAGTGTTTAGAGATATCCAGCGTGCCGCCTTTATCCCCCGCCAGATACTGGCCAACGCTGGCTTTCACCAGTACGTCCGGGGCAAACGACGGCGTCCAGTAGGCCGTCAGGTGGCCGGTTTTAACGCTGTAGTCTGTGAACTTCATCATGTCCTGCGCGCTGCGCCAGTCACGCTGTTTCACGTAGTTGGCATCAAGACCAAACGCCCAGTTGCTGTCTACCGGACGGTAGAGCACTTCAGCCCCCGCGCCGCCAAACATCGTTTCCAGATAACCGCCGTAAACCTGGCCGTAGAAACCGTTACCAAAGTACTGGAAGTAGTTGGCCTGCAGGTTGTTTACGTAAGCGTCGTTCTGCACATATTCACGTACGCGAGTACGCACGCGCGGCAGCTTCGAGTCGTTCGGCGGGTTGGTATAGTTGAACTTGTCGTAGTTGTTGGCAAGGTTACCGAACAGGCTGCCGGTGGTCAGCAGGTGGTCGGTGACCCACAGATCCGCCGTCGCCATGACGCCCAGCTGATACATATAGAAGTTTTCTGGCCCACCAACAGACTGGTTCAGTACCGGATCGATATGGAAATCAAAGCGCGACTTATCGATATACCAGCCCTGCTCGGTGGTGTCTGGCACCACTGGCTCAACGCGTTTTTGCACCAGCTCGGTTTCATGCCCAAGCGGTTCGCCTTCCAGATGGCGCTTAAGGCTGGCGACATCCGTTTCCGTCGTGACCTGCGGCATGTTCAGACGGTTTTCGGTCACGCGGATCGTGCTGATCCCGTCCGGCAGATCGTTCATGATGATCCGGTTGGCGCGTTCGATCCCTTCCCGCGAGTCGCGGTATTTCACCTGCTCGCCGGTCACGTACAGCGTATCGCCTTTCACCTGAATCTTCGGATCCGCCAGACCGGCGTTGTATTTCAGCAGGGTCAGCTGGTTCGCCACGACGGAGTGCTGCAGAATGGCATCCTGCGGCTCCGGCTGGTAGGCAGGGCGCGCGTTGTCGTTGTAGTGTGGCCGCATATCGTTAAAGTTGGTACGCAGCGTCACGCCAAACATCACGGTATTGCCACGCTCATAGCTGAGGTTAACGTCAGCCCAGTCAGCCACACGGTAAATGGCACCGACGTTAAATTTGCTCTTCTGCTCAATCTTGCCGGCGAAATCCTGTGAATAGTCATTCCCTTCGTATTCCAGCTTCAGGCGCAGCGGCTGCCAGGGCGTCTGGTACTCTACGCCACCAAACAGCGAGGCCGGGCCGTGGAACATCTGGTCGCCGTTGATGGAGCCCGCTTTCTGATAGCTGTTATCGCGATAGCAATATTTGTCGCTGTAGGAGCAGAACGGGTTTTTCACGTTGCCGCTGGTGCCCAGATACCCCCAACCGAGACCGAGTGAGAAATCAAACGGTCCCCAGGCTTTGCTGGCCACCACGTATTCCGCATCAAACAGACCGGTACCGCCGATATCCCGCGCGCCAACAGAGACCTGCGGCATCCAGTAACTCTCTTCCCACAGACGCAGCTTCACGTCGAACGCTTTATCTTTGTAGGTCTGATCGCCGGAGAAGGACTCGACGCTGCTGTACCGTTTGGTGCGCACGTCAGTGTAGCGTAGTGTGGTTTCGAGCCACGGAAACAGCTGTACAGCGGCGGAGTAGTAGCGGTACTGATCGTTATCACGGTAGTTGAGGCTGATTTCCCCTTCCCGCGCCATGCGCGCGGTAGGCGTTTGCAGTAAACCGACGCCGCCGAAGTCTGACTGAGACGGGCCAATGGGTGCCGGATACGTTTCTGCATGGCAGGCGGCACTCACGCACAACGCCAGCATGCTATAGAGATAGGTTCTTTTCATTATTCCGGTATCCGCTGTTTCAGGGAGTGAAGGATATCGGCGTTCAGTCCGTCATATGCCTTCGTCCAGAAATGGTCGGCAAAACCGACAAAAATGACGCTGCCTGGCATCGGTTCGATATGGCGTTTATTCCAGTAGGCTACCGGTGCTTTTTGCGTTTGGCCGTCCGGGTACACCACCCATGCGTAGCTCTTATCAGCACCGCTCAACAGATGTTGTTCATCGAGATAGCTCGCCACATCGCGACCCGGCATAAACGGCTTGTCACCCGGACTGCTGACAAGCCCGAACACGGTAATGGTAGAAGGCTGAACAGGTAGCCAGAGCGTGTACTCGCCTTCCAGTGACGGGTTAGCCGTTTCCGCGACGCGAACGTGGTCCGGATCGAGATTGACCGGCAACCGTCCGGTGACCTTCAGCGCCTTAAGCTGCTGGCGAAGGCTGTTAATGGCCGCCGCGTCGTCACCCTCTTCCTGCTCCGCCAGCCCTGTTAGCCTGGCGAGCAGCGCGTTATGTTGTTGCTCCGCCACCACCGTCGCCTGTCGTTCACTGATGACCGCACCCGGCCACCAGCTGTTCGCCAGCCTTGGCTGGCCGACGAGATCGATTAAGTGTCCGGCGTTGGTCAATGTTTTAGGCTTCGTATTGTCCTGCGTATAGACTTTCACCGTCCCGGCAGACCATGCGAGCGGCGTAGCAAAGCTTGCGATCAGCGCAACGCGAATAAGTGTTTTCATGATTCCGCGGCCTTGATCAGCGTGGTTTTGACCGGGAAGAATCCGGCACCAAGATACTGTAACGACTGGCGTATCTGGCCGTCATCGTCCACCCAGAAGCGGTTATGCCAGGTTGCCTGATCGGTAGTGACCTCTTCATCCAGCACGCGAACCCGGGTTTCGTCGCTGCCCACGTTGACGCTGTCCGTGCCATCCCAGCGGAAGGTGGAGCGGGCGGTGGCATAGCGAACCTGCTTGTGTTCGGTCCAGCCCATCGTGCGGGTCCAGCTTGCCCCGTCGGTTATCTGGTTCGGCTTGTTCAGCGGATCGGCGGCGAGATTGTTGACTTCAAGCAGGTTGTCTCCCCCGAGCAGGGTTTTCACGATACGGCTATGCTGCGTTACGATGGTGGCCTGATCCTGCGTCACCCATTTCTGCTGCCCGTTTTCATCGAAAGCGAGCACCACAAACAGCTGTGGGCCATCGTTGAGCTGCATGTACTGACTGGCATAGGGCATGTTCTGAAGTTCGTCATCGGTCAGATGCACGCCCGGCGTACCGAACATGCTTTCCCACAGTGAATGGCCCAGCCCTTTGGTGGTGGCCGAGCATGCCTGCAAAAGCAGACAAATCAGGATGATCCCAGGTCGCTTCACGACTCTTCTCCGCATTATTGCCGGGTGATGCTGCGCTTACCCGGTCTACAGGTCCCGAAGGCTACTGAAAAGCCAGAATAACCACACCGAAGTGTGGTTATGATTAAAACACCCGTTATTACTGGGTGCTGGTGGTCGTGGTGGTCGTGGTTCCGGTATTGGAGCCATCACCGCCACCGGTTGCCGCCAGGGCGACACCCACGGCTGAACTTACGGTGCTGGCGCTGGACGCGGTAGAAATCCCCGCAGACGCAGACGTCGCAGCCGAACCTGCCGCTTCTCCGACCTGAACCGGAGCCGCATTAACAGATGTCGCCGCAAGCGCAGATATGGCGAAAATGCCATACAGTACTTTCTTCATAAGAATTTCCCTTCATTTAATGAATGGAGATTTGCCCAAAAAGAATTTCAGGCGGATTCGAGTATACACAACTAAAGGTGAGGGTTTGCCGTAGGGGTAAATAGAAGAAGGGTTTTCGGACAATTGGATAAAATGGAAACAAAAGGACGATTAGATAATAATATAACTTATATAAATCAATGAAATAGAATTAGATCCCGTGACGGTAATTATCCGTATTTTCCTAAAATAAACCGCAGCAATTAACAGGTTAACGGCTATTTTCAGATTAAACTCACTGCCGGAATTTGAGTTTAATAACAGACATCAGGAATTATCCGATAAAAAAATGCCGGCATTTCGCCGGCACTTTTTCATGACACTTTAATTACGCGCGCCATGCTTTATAACGGTTGATCAGACCATTTGTGGAGCTGTCGTGGCTGTTAATCGCGTTATCGTCACCCAGTTCAGGCAGGATACGGTTTGCCAGCTGTTTACCCAGCTCAACGCCCCACTGGTCAAAGGTGAAGATGTTCAGGATAGCGCCCTGAGTGAAGATCTTATGCTCGTACAGGGCAATCAGCGCACCCAGGCTGAACGGCGTAATTTCGCGCAGCAGGATGGAGTTGGTTGGACGGTTGCCTTCGAACACTTTGAACGGCACAACGTGGTCCAGCGTGGCCGGATCTTTACCCTGGTCGCGGTATTCCTGCTCAACCACGTCACGAGACTTACCGAACGCCAGCGCTTCAGTCTGTGCGAAGAAGTTAGACAGCAGCTTCGGATGGTGGTCTGACAGCGGGTTATGGGTAATGGCCGGGGCGATGAAATCGCACGGAACCATTTTGGTGCCCTGGTGGATCAGCTGATAGAACGCATGCTGGCCGTTAGTGCCTGGCTCGCCCCAGATGATTGGGCCAGTCTGGTAATCCACGGCGTTACCGTTACGGTCAACGTATTTACCGTTGGATTCCATGTTGCCCTGCTGGAAGTAGGCCGCAAAACGGTGCATGTACTGGTCGTATGGCAGAATCGCTTCGGTTTCAGCCCCGAAGAAGTTGTTGTACCAGATACCAATCAGCGCCAGCAGCACAGGCAGATTTTTCTCAGGTGCGGTGGTGGAGAAGTGTTTATCCATCGCATGCGCGCCGGAGAGCAGCTCAACGAAGTTGTCGAAGCCGACGGAGAGGATGATCGACAGGCCGATAGCGGACCACAGAGAGTAACGCCCCCCCACCCAGTCCCAGAACTCGAACATGTTCGCGGTGTCGATACCGAACTCGCTAACGGCTTTCCCGTTGGTCGACAGCGCGGCGAAGTGTTTCGCCACGTGCTTGTTGTCGCCTGCGGTTTTCAGGAACCAGTCGCGCGCGCTGTGGGCGTTGGTCATGGTTTCCTGAGTGGTGAAGGTTTTAGACGCGACCAGGAACAGGGTCGTTTCCGGATTCACGTTCTTCAGCACCTCGGCGATGTGGGTACCATCGACGTTAGAAACAAAGTGCATGTTGAGGTGGTTTTTGTATGGGCGCAGCGCTTCGGTGACCATGAATGGGCCGAGGTCAGACCCGCCGATACCGATGTTAACGACATCCGTAATCGGTTTGCCGGTGTAGCCTTTCCAGCTTCCGGAGATGATCGCTTCAGAGAAAGCTTTCATCTTTTCCAGCACCGCGTTCACTTCCGGCATCACATCTTTGCCGTCAACGATAATCGGAGTATTGCTACGGTTACGCAGCGCCACGTGCAGCACGGCACGGTCTTCGGTGCGGTTGATCTTCTCACCGGAGAACATGGATTTGATGGCGTCGGCCAGCTCAGTCTCTTTCGCCAGATCCTGCAGCTTCGCCAGCGTTTCTTCGGTAATGCGGTTTTTGGAGAAATCCACCAGCATCAGGTCATCGAAGGTTGCGGAGAACTTATTGAAACGATCGGCATCTTTCGCGAACAGGTCCGCGATGGTGACGTCTTTCATTTCATCATAATGTTTCTGTAGTGCCTGCCAGGCAGCGGTCTGCGTTGGGTTGATGTTTTTCATTAGCAATACTCTTCTGATTTGAGAATTGTGACTGCGGTCGATTGTAGCGCCTGCAAATAAAAATTGTGATGGTTTTTATGCCATTGCCCTGGCCTGCATCAAACACAGGTGAAAAGACCCGAAAAGTATAGCTGCTGAAACGCCCTTCAGGGGCGGCGAAATGTCGGTCAAAAGGCGGTAAAAAGGAGCATAAAATATGGCCCTGTTATAAGTCCTGTTACTGAGGGGTACCCCCCCATAAAAAATCCGCATAATCCCAGCATTGACAGGACCTCCCCCACATTTTATTTATAGGGCCGTATTTTGCGCCTGCACCTGTTCTCGTTTCATTCTTGTGCCAAGGTCGCTTTATTCATTCCCTGACACGAGGTTGTTATGACGAGTTTTGTGGTCGCCAAATTTGGCGGCACCAGTGTGGCCGATTACGATGCCATGAACCGCAGCGCCGATGTGGTGCTGGCCGATCCGAATACCCGCCTGGTGGTGCTTTCCGCCTCTGCTGGCGTGACGAACCTGCTGGTTTCTCTGTCTGAAGGACTGGAAGCAACCGAACGTTTCGTTAAGCTGGACGCACTGCGCAAAATTCAGTTCAACATCCTTGAACGTCTGCAGAATCCGAACGTGATCCGTGAGGAAGTGGAACGCCTGCTGGAAAATATCACTACCCTGGCTGAAGCCGCCTCTCTGGCGACCTCCACCGCGCTGACCGATGAACTGGTCAGCCACGGCGAGCTGATGTCCACGCTGCTGTTCGTGGAGATCCTCCGCGAGCGTAACGTCCATGCCCAATGGTTTGACGTGCGTAAAGTCATGCGCACCAGCGATCGCTTTGGCCGTGCCGAGCCGGATGTTGAAATGCTGGCCGAGCTGACCCAGCAGCAGCTGGCCCCGCGCCTGGCAGAAGGGATGGTGATCACTCAGGGCTTTATCGGTAGCGAAGCCAAAGGCCGTACAACAACGCTTGGCCGCGGCGGCAGTGACTATACGGCAGCCCTGCTCGGCGAAGCGCTGCATGCCACCCGTGTGGATATCTGGACTGACGTGCCGGGTATTTACACCACCGACCCGCGCGTGGTCTCTGCGGCGAAACGCATTGATGTGATCGCGTTTGAAGAGGCGGCAGAAATGGCCACCTTCGGCGCGAAAGTATTGCACCCGGCGACGCTGTTGCCGGCCGTGCGCAGCGATATCCCGGTCTTCGTTGGCTCCAGTAAGGATCCCAAAGCAGGCGGTACGCTGGTGTGCAAGAAAACCGAAAACCCGCCATTGTTCCGAGCGCTGGCCCTGCGCCGCCGCCAGACGCTGGTGACGCTGCACAGCCACAATATGCTGCATTCTCGCGGTTTCCTGGCGGAAGTGTTTGGCATCCTCGCGCGCCATAATATCTCCGTGGATTTGATCACCACATCCGAAGTGAGCATCGCGCTGACGCTGGACACCACTGGCTCCACGTCAACCGGCGACACCCTGCTGACGCAGTCGTTACTGATCGAACTCTCTGAGTTGTGCCGCGTAGAAGTGGAAGAAGATCTGGCGCTGGTTGCCATCATCGGCAACAAGCTGTCGCGTGCCTGCGGCGTGGGCAAAGAGGTCTTCGGCGTACTCGACCCGTTCAGCATTCGTATGATTTGCTACGGCGCCTCCAGCTACAACCTCTGCTTCCTGGTGCCAGCCGATCAGGCCGAGCAGGTCGTGCAAAAACTTCATCAGAATTTGTTTGAATAAAATTCGTTAGCACGATAAACAATACCTATAAGCCGGGCACAGACCCGGCTTTTTTATAACTAAACAACACGACAATACTGCAAGGACTATCTATGTTATCCGCCATCACCCGGCTGTTCCCGTTGTGGGCACTGCTGCTTTCCGTACTCGCGTATTACACTCCCACCCACTTTACGGGCATTGGCCCGTGGGTCACGACGCTGCTGATGCTGATTATGCTCGGCATGGGCGTACACCTGAAAATTGACGACTTCAAACGCGTCCTGTCGCGCCCGGCCCCCGTAGCGGCAGGGATTTTCCTGCACTATCTGGTCATGCCGCTTGCGGCGTGGCTGCTGGCCATGGCCTTTAAAATGCCGCCAGATTTATCCGCCGGTATGGTGCTGGTCGGCAGCGTGGCCAGCGGCACGGCATCCAATGTGATGATTTACCTGGCAAAAGGTGATGTGGCGCTCTCGGTGACCATCTCTTCCGTTTCAACGCTGGTGGGCGTGATTGCCACGCCGCTGTTAACGCGTCTGTATGTGGATGCGCAGATTCAGGTAGACGTCATGGGGATGCTGCTCAGTATTCTGCAGATTGTGGTGATCCCGATTGCGCTGGGCCTGGTGATTCACCATCTGTTCCCGCGCGTGGTCAAAGCCGTTGAACCGTACCTGCCTGCCTTCTCGATGGTCTGTATTCTGGCCATCATCAGCGCCGTGGTTGCCGGCTCTGCATCGCACATTGCCTCAGTGGGCTTTGTGGTGATCATCGCGGTGGTGTTGCATAACACCCTTGGTCTTTTGGGCGGTTACTGGGGCGGGAAGCTGTTTGGTTTCGACGAATCTACCTGTCGTACGCTGGCAATCGAAGTGGGGATGCAAAACTCGGGGCTGGCCGCAGCTCTGGGCAAGATCTACTTCTCGCCGCTAGCGGCCTTGCCGGGTGCGCTGTTCTCCGTCTGGCATAATCTGTCCGGCTCGCTGCTGGCAGGCTACTGGTCAGGCAAACCCATTAATGAGCCCGCGAAAAAAGATGCAGTGAAACAGGGTTAATTTCCTTCGCTTGCTTTACACTGGAGCCTCCCCTTCAGGAGGCTTCAGCAATGGCTACACCACGTTTGACCCAGAAAGACATGACGGAAGCTGAGCAGCGCGAACTGAAAACGCTCCTCGACCGCGCTCGTATCGCCCATGGCCGCACGCTGACTAACGCCGAAACTAATCAGGTTAAAAAAGAGTACATCGATAAATTGATGGCTCAGCGTGAAACTGAGGCGAAACAAGCCCGCAAGCTGAAAAAAGAGCAGGCTTATAAACCCGATAAAGAAGCGACCTTTTCCTGGTCAGCCAATACCTCACCCCGTGGAAGGCGCTAATTAGCGCCCTTTCTTTTTACGGCCCGGCTGGACGAAGCGTTTGCCCGCAGGCTTGCCGCGGCTTTTCTCTTCTGATGGCGGCGCTTTCACCACCGGGCGCTTAATGGCCTGGGTTTTCGGTTTGGCTTTCGTTTTTGGCTTCGCTTCAGACGATGAATTCTCGATGAGCCTGAACAGCTCAATCAGTTCGTCATCCGTTAAATCACGCCACTCGCCCAGTGGAATACCGGACAGACTCACGTTCATAATGCGCGTACGTTCGAGCTTCACCACGTCATAACCGAAGTGCTCGCACATCCGGCGGATCTGACGGTTTAAGCCCTGCACAAGGGTAATGCGGAAAGCAAACGGCGCCTCTTTCCTCACCTTGCACTTCTTCGTGACGGTCCCCAGAATCGGCACACCTGCGCCCATACCGCGGATAAAGTCGTCCGTGATCGGCTTATTGACCGTGACGATGTACTCTTTCTCGTGGTCGTTACCGGCACGCAGAATTTTGTTCACCAGATCGCCGTGGTTGGTCAGGAAAATCAGCCCCTGTGAGTCTTTATCAAGGCGGCCAATCGGGAAGATACGGCTGCTGTGGTTAACGAAATCAACAATGTTGTCCCGCTCGCCGTCTTCCGTGGTACTGACGATGCCAACCGGCTTATTCAACGCGATAAATACCAGGTCTTCCGCATCACGCGGTTCAATGAGCTGACCATTCACTTTGACCACGTCACCGGGGACGACCTGGTCACCGATGGTGGCGCGTTTGCCGTTGAGGAACACGTTACCCTGTTCAATGTAACGGTCCGCCTCGCGACGTGAGCAGATCCCGCTCTCGCTAATGTATTTGTTTAATCGTGTTGATTGAGTTGGCAGCATAGTTTCTCCTGTAAAGGCGAAATATACCTTAGGTTTGGGCTGGTAAAAAGATTAGCCGACGGTTACCGGGCATCATGCCCGGCGTAAACCTGCTGGTTTTGTGGTTAACCACCTTATCAAGGCGCTTTCAGAGATTAATATTCATCTCGATCGTCGTCTTCATCCGGCTGCTCCATGACGCTATAAGCGACCGCGCAGAATAACGAGTTGAGACGCTTCATGTCCCCCAGCAACCCCAGGTGCAGGGAGCTGGTTTCAATGCTCTGGACGTTCTGCTGGTGCAGTCGTTCAACGTGGGCGTGCGAGTAGCGCCGGTTGAGGATACGGAAGCGATGTTTGTTACGACGCAAGCGGCGTGCGCTCGGTACGTCGCTGGAGAAGAAGACCAGCATCGCCAGCTTCAGGTTGCTCAGCAACTGCTCGTGCAGCGCCTCCAGCTCCTTCAGGCCTTCAACCGAGAAGGCGCGGCGCGCGGCAAGGGATTTGTCAGCAATTTCACTTCCCATACGCTCAACGATATCCGAGGCCTGCTCGAGGTTAAGCGACATTTCGATGATTTCCGCCCAGCGGCGGGACTCTTCCTCTGCCAGTTCATCCTGCGGAATACGCGCCAGGTAGAGCTTGATGGCGGTATAGAGCACGTTGATATCGTCCGCCAGCCTGCGCAGCTCTTTCTCTTCTCGCGGCTCTCCGTGCATGACCTTTTGCAGCCCTTCAAGCATGGTTTCCATGGCATCGCCCATGCGCAGCGTCTCACGCGCGGCATTAGCCAGCGCCAGTGCCGGGGTATCCAGCGCGGAGGTGTCCAGATGCTTAGGTTTCAGACGCGCATCCAGCTCCGGTTCATCCCGGATAAGCCGTTCGCAGAAGCGGGCCATGGGTTCAGCAAAAGGCACCATCGCCAGGCAACGCACCAGGTTGTAAAACACGTGGAAATAGATAACCAGCTCAGCCTTCGGTAACGGGAGATTGTCCATCAGGTTAGCCAGCGGATATACAAACGGCAGAATAATCAGGCTGCCCACCAGCTTAAACAGCAGGCTTCCAAGCGCCACGCGCCGGGCAGCAGCGTTTGCGGCGCTGTTATTGAGCATCGCCAGCAGGCCAGATCCAAGGTTGGCCCCGATCACCAGACACAGCGCGACCGGGAAAGAGATCGCCCCCGCGGCGGTTAACGTCGCCGTCAGCAGCACAGCGGCCAGGCTGGAGTAACTGACGATGGCAAATACCGCGCCGATCAACGCATCCAGCATGATGTCCCCGGTCAGCGAGGCAAAGATGACCTGAACGCCGTTGGCCTCGGTGATGGGGGTCACCGCCTGCACAATCAGCTCCAGCGCCAGCAGGATCAACCCAAGGCCAATCCCCACGCGGCCAAGCTGTCCGGCACGCGTCTGCTTACGGCCAAGGAAGAAGATGACACCGATAAAAATCAGCAGCGGCGACAGCCAGGAGAGATCGAAGGTCAGGATACGCGCCATCAGCGCGGTACCCACGTCAGCGCCCAGCACAATGACCAGCGCGGGTGCCAGCGCCACCAGATCCTGCGCCACAAACGAGGTCACGAGCAGGGTCGTCGCATTACTGCTCTGCACCAGTGCCGTCACGCCGATGCCCGCGCAGAAGGCGAGCGGCTTCTTCTCAACGCTGCTGCTGAGAACGGTGCGTAAGCGCGCGCCAAAGACGCGCATAACGCCGGTACGGACAATATGCGTGCCCCATACCAGCAGTGCTATTGCGGAAAGCAAGTGTAACAGGGTCAGCACGGAAGGTTCTCCTCCTTATCGTTCTACGTTTTTATGATTCAGTATAAGGGTTTAAACGTAAGAAAGAGACAGGGCGCCCAATGAGCGCCCTGTTTGTTGTAAGGAAAAGTGACGTTAGTCAGCGTCGTAGCCTAAATTGGGAGCCAGCCAGCGTTCAACCTCTGAGACACTCATGCCTTTGCGCAGGGCGTAATCTTCAATCTGATCGCGCTGCAGCTGCGCGACGGCGAAGTATTTGCTGTCGGGATGGCTGAAATACCAGCCGGACACCGATGCCCCAGGCCACATGGCGAAAGACTCGGTGAGCTTCATGCCGGTATGGGCTTCTACATCCAGCAATGTCCAGATAGTGCCCTTTTCGGTGTGTTCCGGGCAGGCTGGATAGCCCGGAGCCGGACGAATCCCCTGGTAGTTTTCGCGGATCAGCTCCTCGTTGCTGAGGTTCTCATTGGCCGCGTAGCCCCAGTGTACCTTGCGCACGCGCTCGTGGAGATACTCAGCGAAGGCTTCCGCCAGACGATCGGCAATCGCTTTCACCATGATTTTATTGTAATCATCGTGCTGCGCGTCGAACGCCTCCGCCAGCGCATCTTCCTCAAGACCCCCGGTCACGGCAAACGCCCCGATATAATCCGCTTTCCCGGAAAGCTTCGGTGCAACGAAATCGGCCAGGCAGTAGTTAGCAAAGCCCACTTTCTCGGTTTGCTGGCGCAGATGGCGACTTACTGCCAGCACGTGCGTGCGGGTCTCGTCGCGATAAATTTCGATGTCGTCGCCCACACGGTTCGCCGGGAACAGGCCCACCACGCCGCGCGGGTTGAGGCTTTTATGCGCACTCAACTGGTCAAGCATTTCGTTGGCGTCGTTGAACAGGCGTT
Organism: Enterobacter sp. WPR_3_1; assembly: GCF_003635055.1. Classification (NCBI taxonomy): domain Bacteria; kingdom Pseudomonadati; phylum Pseudomonadota; class Gammaproteobacteria; order Enterobacterales; family Enterobacteriaceae; genus Enterobacter; species Enterobacter sp. WPR_3_1. Next base: position 95,488 of record NZ_RBXU01000001.1, read on the forward strand.
TGGCTTCTTCCCCGACCACCTCATCTTCAAGGATGCGGGGATATTTGCCCGCCAGTGACCAGGTCATGAAGAACGGTGTCCAGTCGATGTAGTTACGCAGCGTCTCGATGCTGGCAGTGACGTCCTGAACGCCCAGACGATGCGCCACAGGGGGCGTATAGCTGGCCCAGTCAAACGCCAGATCGTTATCGCGTGCGGCCTGGAGTGTCACCGGCGGCGTCCGCGGTTTCTTACGGCCATGCTGAATACGCACGGTCTCGTACTCTTTGCGGGTACGCGCGACAAAATCATCACGCTGGGTGGCAGACAACAATGCCGACACGACGCCCACGGTACGCGAGGCGTTTTGCACATAAACCGTCGGGCCACTGTAGTTCTGCTCGATTTTCACCGCCGTGTGCGCTTTGGACGTTGTCGCCCCGCCAATCAGCAATGGAATGGTAAAGCCCTGACGCTCCATCTCTTTCGCCACGTTGACCATCTCGTCCAGCGACGGGGTAATCAGCCCGGAAAGTCCAATCAGGTCAGCATTCACTTCGCGCGCGGTTTTGAGGATTTTATCCGCCGGCACCATCACGCCAAGATCGATAATCTCGTAGTTATTACACTGCAGTACGACGCCCACAATGTTCTTACCGATGTCATGCACGTCGCCCTTCACGGTGGCGATCACCATTTTACCGTTGCTGGAGCCTTTCTCTTTGCTGGCTTCGATAAAGGGTTCGAGATAGGCCACCGCCTGCTTCATGACGCGTGCGGATTTCACCACCTGCGGCAGGAACATTTTGCCTTCGCCAAACAGATCGCCGACCACGTTCATGCCGTCCATCAACGGCCCTTCGATCACTTCAATCGGGCGCGTCGATTGCTGACGTGCTTCTTCGGTGTCCTGTTCAATAAACTCGGTAATTCCTTTTACGAGTGAGTATTCCAGACGTTTTTTCACGTCCCAGGCACGCCACTCCGCCTGCTGAATGTTTACCGATGCATCGGATTTACTGCCGCGGTATTTCTCGGCCAGATCCAGCATGCGCTCGGTGGCATCATCTCGCCGGTTGAGGATCACGTCTTCTACGGCGTCGCGCAGTTCCGCCGGCAGGTCGTCGTAAATGGCCAGCTGTCCGGCGTTAACGATCCCCATGTCCATACCGTTACGGATAGCGTAATAGAGGAACACGGCGTGGATAGCTTCACGCACCGGATCGTTACCGCGGAAGGAGAATGACACGTTCGATACGCCGCCGGAGATCAGCGCATGCGGCAGCTCGCGTTTGATGTCTTCACACGCGCCAATAAAGTCCTGCGCGTAGTTATTGTGCTCTTCAATACCGGTGGCAACCGCGAAAATGTTCGGATCGAAGATGATGTCTTCCGGCGGGAAACCCACCTCTTCGGTCAGAATTTTGTATGCGCGGCGACAAATCTCAATTTTGCGCGCACGGGTATCGGCCTGGCCCATTTCATCGAAGGCCATCACCACCACGGCGGCACCATAACGGCGCACCATCTTCGCGTGGTGGATAAAGGTATCAACGCCTTCTTTCATCGAGATGGAGTTAACAATGCCTTTACCCTGAATACACTTCAGCCCTTTCTCGATGACTTCCCACTTAGAGGAGTCAATCATGATCGGCACCCGGGCAATGTCCGGCTCACCAGCAATCAGGTTGAGGAAGCGCACCATCGCCGCTTCGGCGTCGAGCATTCCCTCATCCATATTGATGTCGATGATCTGGGCGCCGCTCTCAACCTGCTGGCGGGCCACGTCCAGCGCTTCACTGTACTTCTCTTCTTTAATCAGCCGTTTGAATTTCGCCGAACCGGTCACGTTGGTACGCTCCCCGACGTTCACAAACAGGCTGTCGTCACCGATGGTCAACGGCTCAAGGCCGGCCAAACGGCAGGCAACCGGCAGCGTAGGCAGTTGACGCGGCGGCAGACCCGCCACCGCATTGCTCATCGCGGCAATATGCTCTGGCGTGGTACCGCAGCAACCACCGACGATATTCAGAAAACCGGATTCGGCCCACTCGCGGATTTGCGCCGCCATGGTGTCTGCATCCAGATCGTATTCACCAAAGGCGTTCGGCAGGCCGGCGTTCGGGTGTGCGGTGACATAGCATTCAGCGATGCGCGAAAGTTCCTGCACATACTGGCGCAGCTCATCAGGACCCAGCGCGCAGTTCAGGCCGAAAGAGAGCGCTTCAGCGTGACGGAGGGAGTTGTAAAAAGCTTCTGTGGTCTGGCCGGAGAGGGTACGACCAGAGGCGTCGGTGATGGTACCGGAAATCATGATCGGCAGGTCGACGCCCAGCGCCTCGAACTCCTCTTTCACCGCGTAAATCGCGGCTTTGGCATTGAGGGTGTCGAATACCGTTTCAATCAGGATCAGATCGGAACCGCCTTCCACCAGCGCTTTGGCCGATTCACGATACGCCGCCACCAGCTGATCAAAGCTGATGTTACGAAAGGCCGGGTCGTTCACATCGGGTGAAATCGACGCGGTGCGGTTGGTCGGGCCAAGCACCCCGGCCACGTAGCGCGGTTTGTCCGGCGTACGGGCTGTCCATTCATCAGCGCAGGCGCGGGCCAGCTTTGCCGCGGCAAGGTTTATCTCCGCCGACAGGGATTCCATCTGGTAATCCGCCATGGCGATGGTTGTCGAGTTAAAGGTGTTGGTTTCGACGATATCCGCACCCGCCTCGAAATACGCGTTGTGGATCGCCGAAATGACCTGTGGTTTGCTGAGCACCAGAAGGTCGTTGTTACCTTTGAGGTCGCATGGCCAGTCGGCGAAACGCTCGCCGCGGAAATCGTCTTCACTCAGACGATAGCTCTGGATCATGGTACCCATGCCGCCGTCCAGCACCAGAATTCGTTTATTTAACTGCGCACGCAGTTGCTCTACTTTGCTGCTCACACTTGCTCCCGACAACGCTCAACCAGGCCAAAAGGCCAGCAGTCCATACTGGCACAATCTCGCAGGGTGTAAAAGTCACACAGCGGTAACATGAGACATGTTCACTATCACTCATCCGATCAGTCAGGATAACGGTTGCAAAATCACCAAATAAAACGAAAATGATTTCCACGATACAGAAAAAGGAGTTCGTCATGGTCACAACCGTTCCCGCTAAACGCGGCAGAAAACCTGCTGCCACCACCGCCGCCTCTCAGGGCGGACAGGTTCAATCGCTCACGCGCGGTTTGAAGCTGCTGGAATGGATAGCCGAGTCACACAGCAGCGTGGCCCTGACAGAGCTGGCACAGCAGGCTGGCCTGCCAAACTCAACGACCCATCGACTGTTGACCACGATGCAGCAGCTGGGCTTTGTGCGCCAGGTGGGCGAGCTGGGACACTGGGCGGTGGGCGCACATGCGTTTATCGTCGGCAGCAGCTTCCTGCAGAGCCGCAACCTGCTGGCGATTGTGCACCCTATTCTGCGTAAGCTGATGGAAGATTCCGGCGAGACGGTAAACCTGGCCGTGCTCGACCAGAGCGACCATCAGGCCATTATCATCGACCAGGTACAGTGCACCCAGCTGATGCGTATGTCGGCACCAATTGGCGGCAAGCTGCCGATGCATGCCTCCGGGGCGGGGAAAGCGTTTCTGTCGCAGCTCAGCGAAGAGCAGGTCACCGGGCTGCTGCACCGGAAAGGGCTGCACGCCTACACCCACGCCACGCTGGTCTCACCGGTACATCTGAAAGAAGATCTGGCCCTGACCCGCAAGCGCGGCTATTCGTTTGATGACGAGGAGCATGCGTTAGGCCTGCGCTGTATTGCAGCCTGCATCTTTGACGAGCACCGCGAGCCGTTTGCCGCCATTTCGATCTCCGGACCGATTTCCCGTATGACCGATGACCGCGTCACGGAGTTAGGTGCGCTGGTAATTAAGGCGGCGAAAGAGGTCACGCTGGCGTATGGCGGGATTCGATAACATCGGGTGCACCTGAATCCCTCTCCCGTCGGGAGAGGGGGCATTACACCGCATACCGGATACAAAACCGTTGTTTGCGGCGATAGGCATACACATCTTCCACATGCCCATTCTTGATGCGCGTCTGCAGACCCCGCCAGTAGCTGGCACGAAACAGGTCATCATGCATCTCTTCAAACAGTGGCCTGATGCGCGGGTCAGCGCATAGCCAGTGGCGAAACTCCTCAGGAAAGACATCTCCCGGTGAGATGCTATACCACGGCTCGCCGGACAGTTCATCTTCCGGATAGCGGGGCTGCGGTATATCGCGGAAATTCACCTCAGTCATATAGCAAATTTCATCGTAATCGTAGAACACCACCCGCCCGTGACGGGTGACCCCGAAGTTTTTAAACAGCATGTCACCCGGGAAGATATTCGCGGCGGCAAGCTGACGGATAGCGTTGCCGTATTCTTCAATGGCATCACGCAGTGCCTGACCTTCGGACTGCTCCAGCCAGATATTGAGTGGGATCATGCGGCGTTCGATATAGAGATGGCTGATGGCAATTTTGTCACCCAGGTCGGTGATTTTCGCCGGCGCTTCCTGCAGTAATAACGCCATTAATGCCGGATCGATCTGCTGCTTATCCAGCACAAAGTTCTCGAACTCCTGGGTGTCCGCCATTCGCCCGACGCGATCGTGCTCTTTAACCAGCTGGTAGCAGGCGCGGACGTGAGCAGCGGTCATCTCCTTCTGCGGCGCGAACGTATCTTTGATGACCTTAAACACCCGATCAAAACCCGGCAGGGTAAAGACCAGCATCACCATGCCGCGAATACCGGGGGCTTCGATAAATTGCTCATCTGCCGTGGTGACATAGCGCAGATATTCCCGATAGCTTTCCGTCTTGGCGTGTTTCTGACAGCCAATGGCCATGTACAGCTCGGCGGTGGTTTTCCCCGGCAGGATCTCGCGCAACCACTCCACCAGAGCAGCAGGCAGCGAGGCATACACCATAAAGTAGGAGCGGGCGAAACCAAAGACAATGCTGGCCTCGGCGCTGGTCGTCAGGCAGGCATCAACAAACAGTTCACCGTCATCGGTACGATGGATGGGTAACAGAAACGGCACAATGGCCGACGGTGTCATCAGTTTACCGACCAGCCAGGCAGCCTTATTACGGTAAAAAAGCTCATTGGCAACCTGCAAATGGCTTTGCCCGAGCACCTCTTCGCCGAAGGTCTCCTTGAGATGCGCAGAGATATAGCCGATATCACGGGTTTTATTCTCCCAGGGCAAACGCAGCGGCAAATCCGTTAATACGCGATGCAGGAGTTTTTCCCAGCCACGATCGGGAAAGAAATCCTTCGCCAGCGGACGCGGAATAGTGCGAAAGCGGCGCTCCGGCTGGGAGCTGAAGATAAATAACCGCTCAGGAGATAATGAGCGGTGGTCAAATAACCGGCAATAGACGGAGTTGAAAAAGCTCTCCGCAATCTCGAAGCGCGGGTAATCAGGTAACAGATGGGTGTAATGCTCCTTCACGCGCAGTAAAAACTCCGCGTCAGGGATTTTGCCGTCGGTAATGCAGCGCAACTGCTCCACCACCAGACCCACATGGTGGTCGTAAAGGTGGATTCGCTGCTTCATGGCCTGCTGAACCGCATGCCAGTCGGCGTGCTCAAAACGCTGCTGCGCGCCGGATGTGACTTCCAGGAAACGTCCGTACTGGGCATCGAAGCCCTGCAGAATAGTTTGGGCAATCAGTAATTCCAGACCACGCGACATTGTTCATGCTCCCTCACCCCGGCCCCCTCCCGACGGGAGAGGGAGTATGTTCACAGGCCCGGTAGCGTGCCACCGGGCGTTACACGGCTCAGAACTGGGCTTCTTCCGTCGATCCCGTTAAGGCGGTGACGGAGGAGGTGCCCCCCTGGATGATAGTGGTCACGTTATCGAAGTAACCGGTCCCGACCTCCTGCTGATGCGAAACGAAGGTATAGCCCTCTTTACCGGCAGCAAATTCCGGCTGCTGCACCTTCTCAACGTAATGCTTCATGCCTTCACCCTGCGCGTAGGCATGCGCCAGGTCGAACATGTTGAACCACATGCTGTGAATGCCAGCCAGCGTGATGAACTGATATTTGTAGCCCATGTCGGACAGCTGCTGCTGGAAGCTGGCGATGGTTTTATCGTCCAGTTTCTTCTGCCAGTTGAAGGACGGCGAGCAGTTATAGGCCAGCAGTTTGCCCGGATATTTGGCGTGGATAGCATCGGCAAAGCGTTTTGCCAGCGCCAGGTCCGGCGTGGAGGTTTCGCACCAGACCAGGTCCGCATACGGTGCATATGCCAGCCCACGGCTGATCGCCTGTTCAATGCCAGCATGGGTACGATAGAACCCTTCGCTGGTGCGTTCACCGGTAATGAACTCGCTGTCGTAAGGATCGCAGTCAGAGGTGATCAGGTCAGCCGCATCCGCATCGGTACGGGCAATCACCAGCGTGGGTACGCCGAGCACGTCAGCCGCCAGACGCGCCGCAACCAGCTTCTGAATCGCTTCCTGGGTTGGGACAAGGACTTTCCCGCCCATGTGTCCGCATTTCTTCACTGACGCCAGCTGGTCTTCGAAGTGAACGGCCGCTGCACCGGCCTCAATCATCGATTTCATCAGCTCAAAGGCGTTCAGCACGCCGCCGAATCCCGCTTCCGCATCCGCGACGATCGGCAGGAAATAGTCAATAAAACGCGGATCGTTTGGCTCAATGCCTGCCGCCCACTGGATCTGATCCGCACGGCGGAAGGTGTTGTTGATCCGATCCACCACGGTTGGTACCGAGTTTGCCGGATAGAGCGACTGATCCGGATACATGCTGGAGGCCAGGTTGGCGTCCGCCGCAACCTGCCAGCCGGAAAGATAGATGGCTTCGATGCCGGCTTTCGCCTGCTGCAGGGCCTGGCCGCCAGTCAGCGCGCCGAGGCTATTGATGTAACCTTTTTTGGCACCGCCGTGCAGCAGCTCCCACATTTTCGCCGCGCCGCGCTGCGCCAGGGTACATTCCGGATTGACCGAGCCACGCAATTTCACCACCTCTTCCGCGCTATACGGGCGGCGGATGCCTTCCCAGCGAGGTTGGGTCCACTCTTTCTTCAATTCTTCGATTTGTTGGGTACGGGTTTTCATGTGCAGATGCTCCATATTGTTGTGGGGTGAATTACGCCAGGAAGCGGTAGCCCGGCAGGGTCAGGAAGTCGATTAAGTCATCGGATGTGGTGATTTGCTCCATCAGGCGTGCGGCGTCATCAAAACGTCCGCTGCTGAAGCGGTGTTCACCCAGTTCGTCCTGGATCACCCGCATCTCTTCGGCCAGCATCTGACGGAACAGTGATTTGGTCACCGGCTTGCCGTTGCTGAGCGTTTTTTGATGGTGGATCCACTGCCAGATTGAGGTGCGAGAGATCTCGGCGGTAGCGGCATCTTCCATCAGGCCGTAGATCGGCACGCAGCCGTTACCGGAGATCCACGCTTCAATGTACTGGACGGCTACGCGGATATTGGCGCGCATGCCTTCTTCCGTACGCTCGCCCGCACACGGTGCCAGCAGGTGTTCTTCAGCCGTTGGGGCATCCTCATCACGCGTCACAAACAGCTGGTTTTTGTTCTCACCGAGTACGCGGTTGAAGACGTCCATTGCCGTATCCGCCAGACCCGGATGCGCGATCCACGTTCCGTCATGGCCATTTCGTGCTTCGAGCTCTTTATCGGCTTTCACCTTGTTGAGCACCTGATTGTTACGTTCAGCATCTTTGCTTGGGATAAATGCCGCCATTCCACCCATCGCAAAGGCCCCGCGCTTGTGGCAGGTTTTAATCAACAGGCGTGAGTAGGCACTCAGGAACGGTTTATCCATGGTGACAACCTGGCGATCCGGTAGTACACGATCGGGATGATTTTTCAGGGTCTTGATGTAGCTGAAGATGTAATCCCAGCGTCCACAGTTCAGCCCAACAATATGGTCGCGCAGCGCATGCAGAATTTCGTTCATCTGGAACACGGCAGGCAGCGTTTCAATCAGCAGGGTGGCTTTAATGGTGCCGCGCGGCAGGTTGAAACGATCTTCCGTGAAGCTAAACACTTCACTCCACCAGGCCGCTTCCTGCCAGGCCTGTGTTTTCGGCAGATAGAAATAGGGACCGCTGCCTTTTGCCAGCAGATTCTTGTGGTTGTGGAAGAAATAGAGGGCAAAGTCAAACAGACTGCCCGGAATGGCTTCGCCACGCCAGGTGACATGCTTTTCAGGCAGATGCAGTCCACGTACGCGACAGATCAGAACCGCCGGATTGGGTTTCAGTTGATAGATTTTGCCGGCTTCGTTGGTATAGCTGATGGTGCCATTCACGGCATCGCGCAGATTGATTTGCCCGTCGATAACCTTATGCCAGTCCGGCGCCAGTGAGTCCTCAAAATCTGCCATAAAGACTTTTACGTTCGCGTTCATGGCGTTGATCACCATTTTGCGCTCCACCGGGCCGGTGATTTCGACGCGCCGATCCTGTAAATCATCCGGAATGCCGCGGATTTTCCACTCACCACGGCGAATGGAAGCGGTTTCCGAAATAAACCCAGGCAACTTGCCATCATCAATTTCCTGCTGCTGATGAATGCGTGCCGCCAGCAGCTTATTGCGCGTTGGCGTAAAGCGGGTCACCAGTTCGGTCAGGAATTCGACAGCGTCTGCTGTCAAAATTTGCTGTTCTTGCTCGCCATGCGGCTGGGTAAAGGCCAGTTCATCGACCGTCGTTGCCTGTTGAGTCATTACTCTGCTCCTCATCAAAGATCCAAAATCACGCCCCCGATGCGAACGAAAGATCGTTGTGTAGTTTTCGCTCAGCAGAATTAAGACTATCTATATTTTTTCCAAAATCAAAAACAATTTCCATTTTAATTATTAAATGAACTTAACACATTGATTAATATGAAATTAAAGTTTTATTGTTTGTTGAGTGATATTTCGGAAATGAAAAAGGCACCCGAAGGTGCCTGATGTGAATAGCTGAAACGCTTTAGGATCGTTTAGTACAGAAGATTACTCCAGCGTTGGATTCATGTGACGCAGATCGTATGGTGTGATCTGGTAGACGTAATAGTTGAGCCAGTTCGTAAACAGCAAATTCCCGTGGCTACGCCAGGTGGCTCTCGGTTTGTTCTGTGGATCGTTTTTGGGGAAATAGTTGTACGGAACGTCCGGATTCAGACCGGCTTCAACGTCACGGAAATACTCCGACGCGAGGGTGTTCGGATCGTACTCAGGATGGCCGGTAACAAAGGCAATGCGCTTGTCTTTACTGGCAAACAGGTAAGCATCCCCGTCTTCGGTTTCGGCCAGGATATCGAGATCGGTGTAATCACGAATCAGCTGCGCCGGGAAATCGGCGTAGCGCGAGTGTGGGGCCAGGAAGGAGTCATCGAACCCGCGCGTCAACAGGGCGTGAGGTTGGACAAGGTGGTGCTCGTAAACACCTGAAAGCTTCTCAGTGCGGGTTTGTTTGGGGATCCCATAGAGGATATTCAGGGCGGCTTGCACCGCCCAACAAACAAACAGCGTGGACGTGACGTGATCTTTAGCCCACTCCAGTACCTGTTTGATCTGCGGCCAGTAGGCAACATCATTAAATTCGACCAGGCCCAGCGGTGCACCGGTCACAATCAGTCCGTCGAAGTTTTCGTCGCGAATGTCGTCGAAGTTACAGTAAAAATTATTCAGATGCTCAGAAGGCGTATTTCGCGACTCACGGGCATCGATTCGCAGCAGCTGGATATCAACCTGCAGCGGCGAGTTCGAAAGCAAACGCAGGAACTGGTTCTCTGTTTCGATCTTTTTCGGCATCAGATTGAGAATAAGCACCTTCAGTGGGCGAATTTCCTGACCTGTAGCGCGTGAAGTCGTCATCACAAAGACGTTTTCATCACGTAAGAAATTGACGGCTGGTAGCTCGTCCTGCACCCGAATCGGCATAACCTCATATCCTCACAGCATACGTATAAACGTTTAGACATCCAGACAGCTAACGATACCCAGAAACAGGCTGAATGTCGAGTCTGCAAGCGGAAGGTGAGAAAGTTTCAAGGAGGAAGTAAGAAGCCCAAAAAGCAAAAAACCCCGCACCATACGGTACGGGGTTCTTTTAATTGATGCCTGGCAGTTCCCTACTCTCGCATGGGGAGACCCCACACTACCATCG
>NZ_RBXU01000002.1:0-104670 GCF_003635055.1 Enterobacter sp. WPR_3_1
CCGAAGACATTAAGAATCCATGTCACTTTGAGTGCCCACACAGATTGTCTGATAAATTGTTAAAGAGCAGTTGCGACGCGGCTTACAGCTCACCGCCGCGAGGTCACGTATATTACGTTTTCCTCATTCAGAGTCAAGCATTTATTTTTGCTTTTCTCTGTTGGTGTTCATCTCTGAACCCCGCTAACCCGGCGGCTTGTAAGCCGTTGTTCCGTGTCAGTGGAGGCGCATTATAGGGAGTTCTCAGACGTTGACAACCCCTCTTTTAAAAAAAACGTTCAACCGTCTCTTTTTTGCTCAAAATCGTGCTACAGCGCCAGTTTTTCGAGCGTTTCAAAGCCATAACGGCGTAAAACGGGCAAAAGTTGCTCGGTCTCGTTGGTGATGGCCATACAAAAAGCGATGTTTGCATCGGCAGATTTTGCATCCGGGGCTTCATGTTCCAGCAACCAGGCCGTACGTCGGGCTATAGCCGCCCCCGAATCCACCAGCCGCGTGCCCTCAGGCAGAACTTCTAATAACTCTTCCTGTAATAGAGGGAAATGGGTACACCCCAGCACAACGGTGTCCGGTGGCTCCGGCATCCGCAGCCACGGGCGGAGAATACGGCGCAACTCTTCGAGCGGCACTGCCTTTCCGTGCAGCTTCGCTTCGGCGATCTCGACCAGTTCCGCCGAACCGAGCATCGCAATCTGGCATTCGTTGGCAAAGCGGTCGATTAACTCGCGCGTATAAGGTCGCTTCACCGTGCCTCGCGTTGCCAGTAAACCAACAATGCCATTTGCCGTCAGACGTGCGGCAGGCTTTATTGCAGGAACAACGCCCACAACCGGGAACTGGAATTTTTCGCGCAATGCAGGAAGCGATACTGTACTGGCCGTGTTACAGGCGATGACCGCCAGCGAGAGGGGATAACGCTTTTGTACCGCGGTGACGATTTCAACCACACGCTCAACAATAAAGTCTTCACTCTTTTCCCCATACGGGAACGCGACGTTATCAAAGGCGTAAATGTAATGGAGATCCGGCAGAAGATGTCGGATCTCATCATAGACCGAAAGCCCACCGACGCCGGAATCAAATACCAGCACGGTGGGACACGGATTAGAAGGTGTAGCTGCCAGACAAGGTGTATTCCCGTCCTGCAGTTTGGTAGCCATAAACTGTCTCGTAATCTTTATCGAACAGGTTGGCTATTTTACCACGAACTGTAAGGTGAGAGGTGACAGGATATGAAACTGCGACATCCCACAGGCTTACGCCGCCCATTTTCACCTTTTCAGACGGGTAGGTACCAAAGTCAGTGTCGTAACGTGTTCCCAGGTAGTGGTAAGTCAGGCTCCAGTCGAATTCATAGACCTGCGTATCAAGCTGATACTTCACCTGCTGCTTAGCCCGGCGATCCAATAGCTGGTTTGTTGCCGCATTGCGTGCATCCACGTAATCGTAACCGACCGTATGAGTCAGTGGACCTGTATCAAAGGACGCTGTGGCTTCAACCCCTTTAATACGCGCCTTGCCTACGTTGTAGTATTCCTGAAGGTTGTTATTAAAGTCGATCAGGTTATCAACGTCATTGCGATAGGCCGATACGCGCCAGTTTACGCCAGCCGTCAGGCCTTCGAACGCGCCTTCCCACTGTTTACTCTCCTCAGGATCAAGATGGTCGTTGCCATAGAAACCATACAACTGCCCGAGGTTGGGTGCTTTATAGGCAGTGCCATACGAGGCAATGAATCGATAACCTTCAATGAACTCCCAGCCCGCACTGCTCTGCCAGGTGCCATGTCGACCAAACTGAGAGTTATTGTCGCTACGCGCTGCCCCTTCCAGGGTAAAGTCGCCAAACTGCTGCAGCGCAGTCAGGTAGACGCCGGTGTTACGCAGGTCATAGCCGTTTGTGACATAGCTTGTTCCTGGTTCGGTGCTCTGCTTCTGCCAGTCGACACCTGCGCCAATATTGCCATGGCCCACCTCAACGGAGTTAGTCCACTGCACGTTGTACTGTTTGATCTCATCCAGCGTGGCATTGGAATCATAACGTCCCAGATGCGGGTCGTAGTTATAATCTTTGCTGTGGCTGTAGCTGGTGAGAAGTTGTGAATGGAAAATGTCATTATTAAAGCGCAGCCCAGCGTCCCAGGTCTGGCTATAGAGCTGGCGAGTATCAACCAAAACATCAGGCGTAAATGAACTGTAATAGCCGTCATAGGCGGTACGGTTGCTGTAGCCATAGCCGCGAACGAACCCGCTCCACTGATCAGAGAAAGCATGCTCCAGCGCACCGTAGAGGGTTTTATTCATAAAGCCGTCACGATCGGTCTGGGCCAGACCACCGTTGTTGCCATCCGCGACCACGTCAAAGCCTTTGGTATAGGTATAATCACCCGCCAGCGTCACGCGCGTGCTGTCACCCAGGGTTTGCTGGGTGCTGCCGCCGTAATTTTGGTAGCCATGCGAGCCTACGCCCGCATTCAACGTCGTGCCGTCCTTTGCGCGGGTAGTAATAATGTTCACTACGCCACCAATCGCATCAGAACCATAGACTGCAGAGCGTGGCCCGCGAATATATTCAATGCGCTGTACCAGGGCGATCGGGAACTGGCTGAGATCGGACGACCCCGTTACCCCAGCCTGGTTAAGACGGATCCCGTCGACAAGAATAAGAACATGGCTGGAATTAGTCCCCCGAATAAAAAGAGAGGAAAGTTGCCCCATTCCGCCGTTTTGGGCGGTATCCACGCCAGGCAAGCGACGCATAACGTCAATGACGGTGTTTGCCTGCCAGCGATCAATATCCTCGCGCGTCACCACAGACGTTGGTGCAAGAACGGTATTAACAGGTTGCTCAAAACGGTTTGCTGTCACCACCAACGAGTCGGCGCTATCCTGCGCCCAGCCCGAAAATGCCGTGACGGACAACGCCGTCAACAGCGATACTTTTTTAATCATTGTTAAAGCATCCACAATATAAGAAGGATGCCGCAGGCTTCATCTATAGCACGCGATGACGAAACCAAATGCGACGTGATCCCGGCAGGTCTTCGGGCTAGGTGGCGTTTTGCGGATGAAGACTTCCCATTTTCACAGTGTCTACAATTCTCATCCCGCCAGTCTTTACCGCTGCGCGTCAGCTCCAGATTTTCACTGGATTCCCTTTTCACTCTCAGGAGACCGGAAACAGAATGCTACAATTAGACACGTATAGATGTCCAGATAGCTATTGGCCATTAAATCTGGACATCCACTGCACAATCCCTACAATCCCCGCGTAATTCTTTATCACTCAGGACGCATCATGACCCCCGAACACCTCCCAACAGAACAGTACGACGCACAGCTGGCAGAGAAAGTTGTCCGCCTGCAAAGTATGATGACGCCTTTCAACGCGCCCGTTCCTGAGGTGTTCCGCTCGCCCGTTAGCCACTACCGCATGCGTGCGGAGTTCCGCATCTGGCACGACGGTGACGACCTGTACCACATCATTTTCGATCAGCAGACGAAGTCCCGCATTCGGGTCGACAGCTTCCCGGCGGCGAGTGAACTCATCAACCAGCTCATGACGCTGATGATCGACGGCGTACGCAACAACCCTGTGCTGCGTCACAAGCTGTTCCAGATTGATTATCTGACCACACAAAGCAACCAGGCGATCGTCTCTCTGCTGTATCACAAAGCGCTGAATGATGAATGGCGCGAGCAGGCAGAAGCGCTGCGCGATGCCCTGCGCGCGCAGAACATCAATGTTCACCTGATTGGTCGTGCAACAAAAACCAAAATCATGCTGGATCAGGATTTCATCGACGAACGTCTGTCGGTAGCGGGAAAAGAGATGGTGTACCGCCAGGTTGAGAACAGCTTTACCCAGCCAAACGCAGCAATGAACGTACAGATGCTGGACTGGGCGCTGAAGGCGACCGAAGGGTCAAAGGGCGATCTGCTAGAGCTGTACTGCGGGAACGGCAACTTCTCCCTGGCGCTGGCGCGTAACTTTGAGCGCGTCCTGGCGACGGAGATTGCCAAGCCGTCCGTTGCCGCTGCACAGTACAACATTGCCGCCAATCACATCGACAATGTGCAGATCATTCGTATGTCTGCAGAAGAGTTCACGCAGGCCATGAATGGTGTACGTCAGTTTAATCGCCTGGAGGGGATCGATCTGAAGAGTTACCAGTGTGAGACGATTTTTGTCGATCCGCCGCGCAGTGGCCTGGACAGCGAAACCGAGAAGATGGTGCAGGCGTACCCGCGTATTTTGTACATTTCCTGTAACCCGGAAACGCTGTGCAAGAATCTCGAAACATTAAGCCAGACGCACAATATTGAACGTCTGGCTCTCTTCGATCAGTTCCCGTATACGCACCATATGGAGTGCGGCGTACTTCTTACCGCGAAGTAACGTGATGGCAGGCAGGTCAACCTGCCTGCAACCCCACTCTCTTACTCCGGCAGCTCGTGCTTGCGGCTACGCATGCGCGAGCCAATCCAGAACACCAGTACCACGGAAAGTACCGCCGGCAGGAAGTTAGAACCGATATCCGGATACTCTGCACGCACCACGGTGCTATACAGCAACACGCCAAGAATAAAGCAGGCCGCGGCCAGCCCAGGCAACCCGACCGGCATGGTGCGGTTCAGGTAACGCTGATGCAGACAATACACCGTCAGCACCAGCGCAATGAGCGGGAAAATAGAAAATGGAACGATCGAGCTGAACACAGCCGCAAACGTGCCATTAATTGATAAGCCAGCGATCAATGCCAGCAACAGCGTACCCTTATCCTGACCTGACTGTTTCATTACTCACCTTCACTCTTCGGTTTGATGTGCCAGTTTCTCTTGTTCACGGCGATACCAGTAGTACGCGCCTTTGGAGATCATCCTGAGCTGTAATACCAGTCGCTCTTCGAGCTGCTTGCGTTGTTCGATGCTGACATCCAGCGCTTCGGCACCCGCGCTGAAAACAATCGTCACCATCGCCTCAGCCTGTGCTTCAGTGAACGCACGCGGCATATGGTTTTCGAGTTCAAGATAGTCGGCAAGTTCCGCGATAAAATGCTGAATTTCACGCGCCACAGCGGCACGGAACGCGGCTGATGTTCCGGAACGTTCCCGCAACAGCAGGCGAAACGCGTTGGGGTTATTGCCAATAAATTCCATAAAGGTCGACACAGAGGTGCGGATCACGCTCCCCCCTTTAGCGATACGCTGCCGCGCCTGGCGCATAAGCTGACGCAGCATCAGCCCGCTCTCGTCGACCATGGTCAGACCCAGTTCATCCACATCACGGAAATGACGATAGAAGGACGTTGGCGCAATCCCGGCCTCGCGCGCAACTTCACGCAGGCTTAAACTGGCAAAACTACGCTCGGCACTCAGTTGACTGAATGCGGCTTCCACCAGCGAACGCCGGGTTTTCTCTTTTTGTTGTGCTCTTACGCCCATCACGATAGTTGAATCCTTCCAAAGGCCTGATGGCACTATACCAGAGAATAAAATTAATCTGTTTGCCTGGCTTTGTGAATGATTGTTTACGTACGGTTTGTGCTCCACTGCCGGAAAAAAGCACAACGATAATTGGGTTACTCGGGCAATGATGTTATGATTCTGTTGCTTTTATGTATAAGAACAGGTAAGCCTTACCATGCCACATTCCTACGATTACGACGCAATTGTGATAGGTTCCGGCCCCGGCGGCGAAGGCGCTGCTATGGGACTGGTGAAACAGGGAGCCAGAGTAGCGGTGATAGAGCGCTACCATAACGTTGGCGGCGGTTGCACCCATTGGGGCACCATCCCTTCCAAAGCCCTCCGCCATGCCGTTAGCCGCATTATTGAATTTAACCAGAACCCTCTTTACAGCGACCACTCCCGACTTCTTCGTTCCTCCTTTGCTGACATCCTGAATCATGCGGATACCGTTATTAACCAGCAGACACGGATGCGCCAGGGGTTTTATGAGCGTAACCACTGTGAAATTTTGCAGGGCAATGCGCACTTTGTTGATGAACACACTCTGGCACTCGAATGCCACGACGGGTCGGTCGAAACCATCACGGCGGAAAAATTTGTCATCGCCTGTGGTTCACGCCCGTACCATCCGGCAGACGTGGACTTCTCCCACCCGCGCATTTACGACAGCGACTCCATCCTGAGCCTGCACCACGAACCCCGTCATGTGATTATCTATGGCGCAGGGGTGATTGGCTGCGAATATGCGTCGATCTTCCGGGGTATGGACGTGAAAGTTGATCTGATCAACACCCGCGACCGCCTGCTGGCCTTCCTCGATCAGGAAATGTCAGACTCGCTCTCTTACCACTTCTGGAACAGCGGCGTGGTGATTCGCCACAACGAAGAGTACGAGAAAATTGAAGGCTGCGACGACGGTGTGATCATGCATCTGAAATCGGGCAAGAAGCTGAAAGCAGACTGCCTGCTGTACGCCAACGGCCGTACCGGTAACACCGATTCTCTGGCTCTGGAAAATATCGGGCTCGAAACCGACAGCCGCGGTCAGCTGAAAGTGAACAGCATGTACCAGACAGCCCTGCCGCATGTGTATGCTGTCGGTGATGTTATCGGTTATCCAAGCCTGGCTTCTGCAGCATACGATCAGGGACGCATCGCGGCGCAGGCGCTGGTGAAAGGCGAAGCGACGGCACATCTGATCGAAGATATTCCGACAGGTATTTATACCATCCCGGAAATCAGCTCCGTCGGGAAAACCGAGCAGCAGCTGACGTCAATGAAGGTGCCTTACGAGGTGGGTCGCGCACAGTTTAAACATCTGGCGAGGGCGCAAATCGTGGGAATGAGCGTGGGTACGCTGAAGATCCTGTTCCATCGCGAGACGAAAGAGATCCTCGGTATTCACTGCTTCGGTGAACGCGCGGCGGAGATTATTCATATCGGCCAGGCGATCATGGAGCAAAAAGGTGGTGGTAACACCATCGAGTACTTCGTTAACACCACCTTCAACTACCCGACCATGGCGGAAGCCTATCGGGTCGCGGCACTGAACGGCTTAAACCGCCTGTTTTAACGCATTGTCAAAATGGCCATCCATCGAACCACGGATGGCCTCTGCCAGCTGCTCATAGCGGCTGCGCAGCGGTGAACCCGGACGATAAACCAGACCAATGGTACGACGTGGCTCTGGTTTAATGCATGGCAGATAAACCACGCCGTCACGTTTACGTTCGCGCGGTACGGCCAGTGCCGGCAGCAATGTGATCCCACTGCCCGCCGCCACCATATTACGCAGCGTTTCAAGGCTGGTTGCGCGGAAATGGGTATCCTCGTCAGCACCCGCTTCGAAGCAGAATCCCATCGCCTGATCGCGCAGGCAGTGACCATCTTCCAGCATCAGCAGTTTTTCACCGGCCAGATCGGCCATCGGCACGCGATCGCGGTTCGCCCACGGGTGATCTTCATAGATCGCCAGCATCATGGGCTCATCAAACAGCGGCACTTCGATAAAAGCTTCGCTCTCTTTGACCAGCGCCAGAATGGCACAGTCGAGCTTGCCGCTGTCTAACTGCGCCAGCAGCTGATGGGTTTGCGCTTCATGCAGATACATTTCGAGTTTCGGGAACGTCTGATGCAGCATTGGAATGATGTGCGGCAACAGGTACGGGCCAACGGTTGGGATCAGGCCAATATGCAACGGGCCGGACATCGCCTCCCCTTGCTGGCTTGCCATTTCCTTGAGCACTTTGACCTCGCGCAGCACGGTGCGCGCCTGATCCACCAGCAGCAGACCTGCCTGAGTGAACAGTACCTTACGACTGGTGCGCTCCAGCAGCATCACGCCCAGCTCGTCTTCCAGCTTGCGGATCTGGCCGCTCAGGGTAGGCTGGCTGACGTGGCAGGAATCTGCCGCGCGGCGAAAATGGCGGTGCTCGGCTAACGCTACCAGGTATTCAAGATCACGAATATTCATTATTCATCCTCCGTCGCCACGATAGTTCATGGCGATAGATAGCATAGCAACGAACGATTATC
The DNA here is from genome assembly GCF_003635055.1 of Enterobacter sp. WPR_3_1. NCBI lineage: Bacteria > Pseudomonadati > Pseudomonadota > Gammaproteobacteria > Enterobacterales > Enterobacteriaceae > Enterobacter > Enterobacter sp. WPR_3_1. The sequence goes on from NZ_RBXU01000002.1 coordinate 8,008, forward strand.
CCTATCAAGCATTCTGTTGAATAATACACCACATAGACGAGGCGGCACGTGTTTGACCCTTGACGTCGTCCCCGCACCGTCAGCGAGTTTCTCTCAAAACTCGAACAACTAAAGCCAACGTGAACTTTTGCGGACCCCGTGGTCCGCATTTTTTTTGCGTAAAAAAGGCCGGGGATAAAAGCAAAATGGCAACCGAAGTTGCCATTTTTAGTGTTTACTCCCTCTCCCCGTGGGAGAGGGCCGGGGTGAGGGCACCAGCCCGCACTCATCAAACCAGCCGGTTTTTCGCATCCGCAATCGCCTGCGCGACCTGCTTCGGTGACACGCCGCCTTTCGCTGCACGCTTATCCAGACAAGACTGCAACGCCAGAATCGGATACACATCATCACCGATAACCGCACTGAATTTCTGCAGGTCGGTCAGCGGCAACGCTTCCAGTGCCTTACCCTGACGAATGGCTTCAACCACCGCTTCACCGACAATATGGTGCGCTTCACGGAACGGTACGCCTTTCGCCACCAGGTAATCGGCAAGCTCGGTCGAGTTTGCATAGCCCTGCTGCGCCGCTTCCTGACAACGCGGGCGTTTCACCTGAATGCCATCCAGCACCAGCGCGCCCATATGCAGGCAGTCCAGCCAGGTATCGAGCGCGTCGAACAGCCCCTCTTTGTCTTCCTGCATATCTTTGTTATACGCCAGCGGCAGCCCTTTCAGGGTCATCATCATGCCGGTCAGCGCGCCCTGCACACGGCCACACTTACCGCGGATAAGCTCCAGCGCATCCGGGTTTTTCTTCTGTGGCATCAGGGAGGAGCCTGACGTTACGCGGTCAGACAGCTCAACAAACCCGGCTTCACCGGAGTTAAAGAAAATCAGGTCTTCGGCAAAGCGCGACAGATGCACCATGCCGATAGACGCATTGGAAAGCAGCTCCAGCACGTGATCACGGTCAGAGACGCTGTCCAGGCTGTTACGGGTGGCTGAAGCAAAGCCCAGCCAGCCTGCCAGCTGGTCACGGTCGATTTCATAGGCCGTCCCTGCCAGCGCACCGCTGCCCAGTGGACTCACGTCCAGACGCTTCAGGGTATCCTGCAGACGGCTTTCATCACGCGCCAGCATCTCAACGTAGGCCAGACACCAGTGCGCAAAGGTTACCGGCTGCGCACGCTGCAGGTGGGTATAACCCGGCATCACCGCGTCCTGGTTGTTCTGCGCGGTTTCCACCAGCGCGCCCTGCAGCTGACGGTTGGCTGCCAGCAGTTCACCAACGGTATCTTTACACCACAATTTCAGATCAGTCGCGACCTGGTCGTTACGGCTACGCCCGGTATGCAGTTTTTTACCCAGCTGGCCGACTTTATCGATGAGTTTCCCTTCCACCCAGCTGTGAATATCTTCCGCATCGCTGGCGAGGATCTGCTGCGGGTCCAGACGCACCTCTTCCAGCAGGTTATTCAGCGCCTCTTCCAGCTGCAGCTGTTCGTCTGCGGTCAGGACGCCCACGGTGACCAGCGCTTTGGACCAGGCCACAGAGCCGACGATATCCTGCTCGGCCAGGCGGTAGTCGAAGCGCAAAGAGTCGTTGAACTGTTTGAACCGCTGATCCGCTGCCTGTGTAAAACGCCCACCCCAAAGTGCCATAACATGCTTCCTTAATATCTTTGAATTTCATTGCCCGGCTGCGCTGCGCTGACCGGGCCTGCAGAATCGGTAAATTGCTTACGCCAGAATACGCGTGCCAATCGGCGTGCCGTTAAACAACGCCGGGAGTTGCTCCGCATGGCGCCAGGAGGCGATGTCCACCGGACGTCCGAGCGTACGCGCGGCATCCAGCGCCGCATTGACTTTGACGATCATGCCGTCGGTAATAATGCCCTGCTCGATAAGCTGTTCGGCTTTCGCTGCGGTCATTTCCGCAATACGCTGACCTTTGCCGTCGAGAATACCGCTTACGTCAGAGAGCAGAATCAGGTCCGCGCCCAGCGTAGCCGCCAGAGCCGTTGCCGCCTGGTCTGCATTGACGTTCATCAGTTCGCCCTCTTCGGTCACCCCGATAGAGCTCACCACCGGCAGGAATCCTCCTTCCAGCAGCATGTTAATCAGCTTAGGCGAACCAGGCTGTGCCAGTCCAACGTGTCCGAGCTCTTCGTCGAGCTGGGTCACTTTTACGCTGTCACCATCGCCCAGACACAGGCCGACAGAGGCGATATGGTGTTTCTTCGCCCACGCCAGTAGCGTTTTGTTCGCCGTCCCCGCCAGGGCACCGGTAATAATGTCAATCTGGTCAGCAGGCGTGACGCGCAGGCCATTTTTCTTTTTCACCGGCAGGTTGAGCCCTTTCATCAGCTCATCAACCACGCAGCCGCCGCCGTGCACAATCACCAGCGGACGTTGGTGTGATTCGCGATAGTTCACCAGCGCGGTAAAAAGACGCTCCAGCGCTTCTTCGCTGTCCAGCAGTACACCACCGAGTTTGATAATTAATGGGTTCATCATCACACCTTAAATAAGAGCCTGGGTTTCCGGGAAACCGAAACGAATATTTGCACACTGCATTGCCTGTGCGGCAGCGCCTTTAAGTAAGTTATCTTCCGCAGCCACCACAATCAGGTGCTCACCCTGCACGGCAAAGCCGATGTCGCAGAATGGCAGGCCAACCACGTTTTTCAGCGCCGGCACGCCTTTGTCGTACAGACGCACCAGCGGTTTGTCCGCATAGGCCTGCGTAAAGGCTTTGCTCACCTGTTCGTGGGTCACGCCGGGTTTCAGGCGGCAGGTGATGGTTTCGAGGATCCCTCGCGGGAAGCTGCCCAGATGCGGCGTGAAGATGACATCCGCACCCAGATGCGTCGTGATTTCAGGGTGATGGCGGTGATTGAACACGCCATACGGCTGAAGGCTCACTTCGCAGAAGCTGTTAGCGATAGCGGCTTTACGCCCCGCGCCGCTGACACCACTGGTGGCGTTGATCACCGGCCACTGGTTCAGATCCAGCAGGTCTGCGTCGATCAGCGGCTTCAGAGAAAGCTGTGCCGCCGTCGGATAACAGCCCGGCACGGCAACCAGATCCGCTTCCTTCAGTTTATCTGTGCTCCACTCCGCCAGGCCGTATACCGCTTTTTCCAGCAGCTCAGGGTGTTGATGGGTGAAACCGTAATATTTTTCGTAGAACGCGCCGTCATTCACACGGAAGGTGCCGGAGAGGTCGAACACCACACAGCCGGCCGCCAGACATTGCGGAACCAGGTCGTGGCTGACTTCGTGCGCGGTAGCTAAAAACACCACGTCGACGCCGTCGGTGAACGCGCGGATGTCAGACATTGGCTGCAGCGGCAGATCAACAATGCCTTTAAGTTGCGGATGCAAATCGGAAATTAACTTTCCTGCATCATTGCTTTGCGCTGACACGGTCAAAGCGGTTATGGTCATATGAGGATGGCGATTCACGTAGCTTACAAGCTCTGCGCCCGCATAACCGCTAGCGCCTACAATCAGCGTATTCAACATCGGGTTCCTTTATGCTCAACGTTAATGTATTTTTATTCACATTTATTGCATGAATATTGATACTATCACGACCTAAGGTGTGTCAACAATGAAAATGAACTTACCGCCATTTATCGAGATTTACCGCGCCCTGATTGCCACACCCTCCATCAGTGCGACCGAAGAAGCGCTGGATCAGAGCAATGAGTCTTTAATCAATCTGCTGGCAGGTTGGTTTAGCGATATTGGGTTTAACGTTGAGGTTCAGCCCGTTCCCGGAACACGCCATAAATTTAACCTGCTCGCCAGTACCGGACAGGGTGCCGGCGGCCTGCTGCTGGCCGGTCATACCGATACCGTTCCCTTTGACGATGGTCGCTGGACGCGCGATCCGTTCACCCTGACCGAGCATGACAACAAGCTTTACGGTCTGGGCACCGCCGACATGAAAGGCTTTTTTGCTTTTATCCTCGATGCGCTGCGTGACGTGGACGTGACAACGCTGAAGAAACCGCTCTACATTCTGGCCACTGCCGATGAAGAGACCAGCATGGCCGGGGCGCGCTACTTCTCTGAAAACACCTCAATTCGCCCGGATTGCGCCATTATTGGTGAACCAACGTCACTGCAGCCAATCCGTGCCCACAAAGGCCATATCTCCACGGCGGTGCGCGTGCTGGGCCAGTCAGGCCACTCCAGCGATCCGGCGCGCGGCGTCAACGCCATCGAACTGATGCACGACGCCATCGGCCGCATCATGCAGTTGCGCGACTCGCTGAAAGAGCGTTATCACTACGACGCATTCACCGTGCCTTATCCGACGCTGAACCTCGGCAGCCTGCACGGTGGTGATGCATCCAACCGTATCTGCGCCTGCTGCGAACTGCATATGGATATCCGTCCGCTGCCGGGCATGACGCTGAGCGATCTCGACGGCCTGTTGACCGAAGCGCTGGCGCCGGTCAGCGAGCGCTGGCCGGGCCGCCTGACGGTCTCCGAGCTTCATCCGCCGATCCCTGGCTACGAATGTCCACCGGATCATCAACTGGTTGAAGTCGTGGAAAAGCTGCTCGGTGAGAAAACCGACGTGGTGAACTATTGCACCGAAGCACCGTTTATTCAGACCCTGTGTCCTACGCTGGTGCTTGGCCCGGGTTCCATCAACCAGGCCCACCAGCCGGATGAATATCTGGAAACGCGCTTTATCAAACCGACCCGTGAACTGATTACCCAGGTCGTGCATCACTTCTGCTGGCATTAAAATGCCCCTGAGGGTTCCCTCTCCCGGTGGGAGAGGGTCAGGGTAAGGGCAACAAATCCCGCGATCTTCGTCACATTCCCATAAGCATCTCTTATCTGACGCAAAGCGAATTAAATTTCGTAAATTACCCACATTTATTCGTTTGCTGAACCGTTTTCGCAGCAATTGACGACGGGGGTTTTACGTGGCTTTATAAAGGGAGATGACAAAATATTGTCCAAAAGATTTTCGATTGGGCATAAACAAAAATGATGGGGTGACTGGGTTTTTATGAACGAACAATATTCCGCGTTGCGTAGTAATGTCAGTATGCTCGGCAAAGTGCTTGGAGATACCATCAAAGATGCGTTGGGGGAAAACATCCTCGACCGCGTTGAAACCATCCGCAAGCTGTCAAAATCTTCCCGTGCAGGTAACGAGGCCAGTCGTCAGGAGCTGCTCACCACCTTGCAGAACCTTTCTAACGATGAGCTGCTGCCCGTTGCCCGCGCCTTCAGCCAGTTTCTGAACCTGGCAAACACCGCTGAGCAATACCACAGCATTTCGCCGAATGGCGAAGCTGCCAGCAACCCGGAAGTCATTGCCCGTACGCTTCGTAAACTGAAAGACCAGCCAGACCTCAACGAAGACATCATCAAAAAAGCGGTGGAGTCCCTTTCGCTGGAGCTGGTTCTGACCGCTCACCCAACCGAAATCACTCGTCGCACCCTGATCCACAAAATGGTGGAAGTGAACAACTGCCTCAAGCAGCTGGATAACAAAGACATTGCTGACTACGAACGCAACCAGCTGATGCGCCGTCTGCGCCAGCTGATTGCCCAGTCCTGGCACACCGATGAAATTCGTAAGCATCGTCCAAGCCCGGTCGACGAAGCCAAATGGGGCTTTGCGGTGGTGGAAAATAGCCTGTGGGAAGGGGTGCCGAACTACCTGCGTGAGCTGAACGAGCAGCTGGAAGCGAATCTGGATTACCGCCTGCCGGTCGATTTTGTGCCGGTGCGCTTCACCTCCTGGATGGGCGGCGACCGTGACGGCAACCCGAACGTCACCGCGGAAATTACCCGCCACGTGCTTCTGTTGAGCCGCTGGAAAGCAACCGACCTGTTCCTGAAAGATATTCAGGTATTGATCTCCGAGCTGTCGATGGTAGAGGCCACGCCGGAACTGCGCGCGCTGGCCGGCGAAGAAGGTGCCAGCGAGCCGTATCGTTTCCTGATGAAAAAACTGCGTGGCCAACTGATGGCGACGCAGGCCTGGCTGGAAGCGCGTCTGAAAGGCCAGCGCCTGCCGAAGCCGGAAGGCCTGCTGAGCCAGAACGAGCAGCTCTGGGAGCCGCTGTATGCCTGCTATAAATCACTGCAGGCCTGCGGAATGGGCATCATCGCGAATGGCGAATTGCTCGACACCCTGCGTCGCGTGAAGTGTTTCGGCGTGCCGCTGGTGCGTATTGACGTCCGTCAGGAAAGCACCCGTCATACCGAAGCGCTGGGCGAACTGACCCGCTATCTCGGCATCGGCGACTATGAAAGCTGGTCCGAAGCGGACAAACAAGCCTTCCTGATCCGCGAACTGAACTCCAAGCGTCCCCTGCTGCCACGTAACTGGGAGCCAAGCAATGAAACCCGCGAGGTGCTCAACACCTGTAAAGCGATCGTTGATGCGCCAAAAGGATCGGTGGCTGCCTATGTGATCTCCATGGCGAAAACGCCGTCTGACGTGCTGGGCGTTCACCTTCTGCTCAAAGAAGCCGGTATCGACTATGCCCTTCCGGTTGCACCGCTGTTTGAAACCCTTGATGACCTGAACAACGCCAACGACGTCATGACGCAGCTGCTGAACATCGACTGGTACCGCGGCTTTATTCAGGGCAAACAGATGGTGATGATTGGCTATTCCGACTCCGCAAAAGACGCGGGCGTCATGGCGGCATCCTGGGCGCAATATCAGGCACAGGACGCGTTGATCAAAACCTGTGAAAAAGCGGGCATCGAACTGACGCTGTTCCACGGACGCGGTGGCTCGATTGGCCGTGGTGGTGCGCCAGCGCATGCGGCACTGCTGTCACAACCGCCGGGAAGCCTGAAAGGCGGCCTGCGCGTGACCGAACAGGGCGAGATGATCCGCTTTAAGTATGGCCTGCCGGAAGTGACCATCAGCAGCCTGTCGCTCTACACCAGTGCGATTCTGGAAGCGAACCTGCTGCCACCGCCAGAGCCGAAAGAGTCCTGGTGCCATATCATGGACGAGCTGTCAGATATCTCCTGCGATCTGTACCGCGGTTACGTGCGTGAAAACAAAGATTTTGTGCCTTACTTCCGTTCAGCTACCCCTGAGCAGGAGCTGGGTAAACTGCCGCTGGGTTCACGTCCGGCTAAACGCCGCCCGACCGGTGGTGTAGAGTCTCTGCGTGCCATCCCGTGGATCTTCGCCTGGACCCAGAACCGTCTGATGCTGCCCGCCTGGCTGGGCGCAGGCGCGGCGCTGCAGAAAGTGGTGGAAGATGGCAAACAGAACGAACTGGAAACCATGTGCCGCGACTGGCCATTCTTCTCCACCCGCCTGGGTATGCTGGAGATGGTCTTCTCGAAAGCAGACCTGTGGCTGGCGGAATACTACGATCAGCGTCTGGTGAAGCCTGAGCTGTGGACGCTGGGTAAAGAGCTGCGCGAACTGCTGGAAGGCGACATCAAAGTGGTGCTGGACATTGCTAACGACTCGCATCTGATGGCGGATCTGCCGTGGATTGCCGAGTCCATCCAGCTGCGTAATATCTACACCGACCCCCTGAACGTCCTGCAGGCGGAGCTGCTGCACCGTTCACGTCTGGCGGAAGAAGAAGGTAAAGAGCCGGATCCACGCGTCGAACAGGCGTTGATGGTGACGATTGCAGGCGTTGCGGCAGGTATGCGTAACACAGGCTAATCCATTGGCTTCATACAGGCCCGGCAGCGCTAACGCTGCCGGGCGATATCCGGTATTCACGCCATGCACCACGACATCAGCACCCTTCTGACCGACCTCATTAATGGCACCGTCGCGCTACGTGACGTACGGTTTGTCGCCCCGCCCGACCCACACTCCCGCACAACGCCTTGCCTGGTCATTAACCTCGATAATGCCTGCGAAGCGTGGTTTTCTTCCTCTGCGGAGGGGTTACTTCATACCGGTCACGCGCTCAGCATCAGCTTCGGTAAACAGCAGCTGTCGCTTCGTCTTTATCGGGATAACGTGCTTATACAGCACCAGCAGGTTGCCCGGCGCGGCCCCCGAACCGGAGCGTTTCTCCTGCAAACGCTGGCCGAGCTGCAGATGCAGCCTGATGAACAGGAAACGGCCAGACTGGTGGTACTGAGTATGCTCAGCCACTGTCGCGATCTTCTTGGCAGCGACATTCATACTGACAGCCGCAGTCGTGCTTTGTTTGAAGCCATCCGGCGCTATCTCGATGAACATCACGCCTCACCGCTGACCCGCGATTCCGTGGCGCGGGCGTTTTATATTTCACCCAACTACCTTTCACATCTGTTTCAGAAGACCGGGAACGTGGGGTTCAATGAATACCTGACCCAAACGCGTCTGGAACACGCGCGCCAGTTGCTCAAGGGTTATGATCTAAAAATCAAAGACATTGCCGCCCGCTGCGGCTTTACAGACAGCAACTACTTCTGCCGCCTCTTTCGTAAACATACCGAACGCTCCCCTTCCGAGTACCGCCGCCAGTATCACAGCCAGCTGACTGCCAAAAACTAGCATTGTGATCGCCCTCTCACTTCACTAAGCACATTACATTTGTCCAGTATTTGGCAAAATTGACCTGTATCCCCGGCCAGCAGCCCCACCTTATCCTTAGGTTAACCTTTCTGACTTAAGGAAAAATAATGGAACTGTATCTGGATACCGCCAACGTGGCAGAGGTTGAGCGCCTGGCGCGCATTTTTCCGATTGCCGGCGTCACCACCAACCCGAGCATTGTAGCCGCCAGCGGCGAAACCCTCTGGAACGTACTGCCGCGTCTGCAAAACGCCATCGGGCCACAGGGTACGCTGTTTGCCCAGACTATGAGCCGTGAAGCCGAAGGGATGGTGGCAGAAGCCAAACGCCTGAGTAACGCCATTCCTGACATCGTGGTGAAAATCCCGGTGACCGCGCAGGGCCTTACAGCGATAAAAATGCTGAAAAAAGAGGGCATAACCACGTTGGGCACGGCCGTTTACAGCGCCGCCCAGGGTTTACTGGCCGCGCTGGCGGGAGCGAAATATGTCGCACCGTATGTTAACCGCGTCGACGCTCAGGGCGGGGACGGCATTCGTATGGTACAGGAGCTGCAATCCCTGCTCGAACGCCACGCCCCAGAAAGCAGCGTGCTGGCCGCCAGCTTCAAAACACCACGTCAGGCGCTGGACTGCCTGCTCGCCGGATGTGAAGCAATCACGCTTCCTTTAGATGTAGCGCAACAAATGCTCGGCACCCCGGCGGTAGAGTCAGCCATAGAGAAGTTTGAGCACGACTGGAAAAACGCGTTTGGTAACCTCAACCTCTAAGGGAGATCTGTTATGGACCGTATCATTCAATCGCCGGGGAAATATATTCAGGGCGCTGAAGTTCTCACCCGTCTCGGCGACTATCTGAAACCACTGGCAACACGCTGGCTGGTTGTGGGCGATAAGTTTGTGCTGGGTTTTGCACAAGAGACCTTACTTGAGAGTTTTAAAAAAGCGGAAATTCATGCTGAAATCGCGCCCTTCGGGGGCGAATGTTCGCAAAACGAAATCGATCGCCTGAAAAAACGGGCCGACGGCGCCGACTGTATGGCGGTGCTCGGTATCGGCGGCGGGAAAACGCTGGATACCGCCAAAGCGCTGGCGCATTTTATGGACGTGCCCGTTGCCATCGCCCCGACTATCGCCTCCACCGACGCCCCGTGCAGCGCCCTTTCCGTCATTTATACCGACAGCGGTGAATTCGATCGCTACCTGATGCTGCCGCATAACCCGAACATGGTGATTGTCGACACCCGGGTGGTGGCTGGCGCTCCGCCGCGTCTGCTGGCCGCCGGGATAGGCGATGCCCTTGCCACCTGGTTTGAAGCGCGCGCCTGTTCCCGTAGTGGCGCGATCACCATGGCGGGCGGAAAATGTACCCAGGCTGCGCTAGCCCTCGCCGAGCTGTGCTACAACACGTTAATTGAAGAGGGTGAGAAAGCGATGCTCGCGGCCGGGCAGCACGTGGTCACACCGGCGCTGGAGCGCATCATTGAAGCCAATACCTATCTGAGCGGCGTTGGATTTGAAAGCGGTGGACTGGCGGCCGCGCACGCCATTCACAACGGAATGACCGCCGTGCCGGAGGCACATTCGTTCTATCACGGTGAAAAAGTGGCGTTTGGGACGCTGACGCAACTGGTGCTGGAAAATGCCCCGGTAGAGGAAATTGAAACCGTCGCGGCGCTATGTCACAGCGTAGGTTTGCCCATCACGCTGGCACAACTGAACATTAAAGAGGATATTCCGCTTAAAATGCGGCTGATTGCCGAGGCAGCCTGCGCAGAGGGTGAAACCATTCACAACATGCCAGGCGGGGTGTCACCGGATCAGGTTTACGCGGCGCTGCTGGTGGCCGATCAGTACGGGCAACGGTTCCTGCGGGAGTGGGCGTAACTGGTATTGCCGGATGGTAAAAAAACCCCCGCCGAAGCGGGGATTGTATTTACTGCAGATCAAACCGATCCAAATCCATCACCTTCGCCCAAGCGGCAACAAAGTCGCGGACGAATTTCTCATGGGCATCGCTGCTGGCGTAAACCTCGGCCAGCGCGCGCAGCACGGCGTTCGAACCGAATACCAGATCGGCACGCGTGGCGGTGTATTTCACTTCACCGCTGGCGCGATCGCTGCCGGCAAACAGCTCGTTTGATTCATCGGTCGCTTTCCACTGGGTATTCATGTCCAGCAGGTTCACGAAGAAATCGTTACTCAGCACGCCTTCACGATGGGTGAACACGCCGTTCTGACTGCCATCGAAGTTCGCCCCCAGTACGCGCAGACCGCCAATCAGCACCGTCAGTTCTGGTGCAGTGAGCGTCAGTTGCTGGGCCTTATCAATCAACAGAGACTCGGTAGTGGAGGCATCAACCTGTGCACGGTAGTTACGGAAGCCATCGGCAATCGGTTCGAGCAGGTTAAACATCTCGATATCCGTCTGATCCTGGCGCGCATCAACGCGGCCCGGCGTGAACGGTACATTGACGTAAACGCCGGCCTCTTTCGCCGCCTGTTCAACACCCACCACACCTGCCAGCACGATGATATCGGCCAGTGACGCTTTGTTGGTGGTACGCTGAATAGCTTCCAGGGCGGGTAACGCGCGAACCGCTGCGGCGTTAACTTCCCAGTCGCGCTGGGGTGCCAGTGCCAGACGCGCACCGTTGGCGCCGCCACGCTTATCGCCACCGCGGAAGGTCGATGCAGACGCCCAGGCAACGGAAACCAGGTCGCTCACGGACAGACCCGAGGCAATGATTTCCGCCTTCAGACTCTCGATGTCCTCTTTGGTCGGATTGAACACCGCCTGCGGCAATGGATCCTGCCAGATGAGATCTTCTTTCGGCACTTCCGGACCAATGTAACGCGCTTTTGGCCCCATATCACGGTGGGTCAGCTTGAACCACGCGCGCGCAAAGGCTTCGTTAAAGGCCTGCGGATCGTTCAGGAAGCGGCGGGAGATTTTCTCGAACTCGGGGTCAAAACGCAGCGTCAGATCGGTGACCAGCATCGTCGGTTTGCGCTTTTTCGACGGGTCGAACGGATCAGGCATAATGTCTGGTGCATCCACCGCTTCGAACTGAATCGCACCCGCCGGGCTGCGGGTCTGCACCCACTCGTATTTGAACAGGTTCTCGAAGAAGTAGTTACTCCACTGGGTCGGCGTTTGTGACCAGATGACTTCCAGCCCGGAGGTGATCGCATCTGCGCCAACGCCGGTACCGTGCGTACTGGTCCAGCCCAGACCCTGCGCTTCAATTGGCGCGGCTTCCGGGTCGGCACCGACATGGGTCGCTTCACCTGCACCGTGGGTTTTACCGAGGGTATGACCGCCTGCAATCAACGCAACGGTCTCTTCGTCGTTCATCCCCATGTTGCCAAAGGTGGCACGGATCGCCGCGGCCGCTGACAATGGTTCACCGCTGGCGTTTGGCCCTTCCGGGTTAACGTAAATCAGCCCCATTTCGGTGGCTGCCAGTGGGCGCTTCGCCAGTGCTTCCGGGTCACGGTGGGTGAGCCAGGCTTTTTCATCACCCCAGTTTACGTCCATATCCGGTTCCCAGACATCTTCACGCCCGGCCCCAAAACCGAAGGTACGGAAGCCAGAGTTCTCCAGCGCCACGTTACCGGCAAGGATGAAGAGGTCAGCCCAGGAAATTTTTTGACCGTATTTTTGCTTGATAGGCCACAGGAGACGGCGCGCTTTATCCAGACTAACGTTATCTGGCCAGGAGTTCAGGGGGGCAAAGCGCTGTTGACCGCGCCCTGCGCCACCGCGACCGTCAACGGAGCGATAGGTACCTGCGCCGTGCCAGGCCATACGGATAAACAGGCCCGCATAGCTGCCCCAGTCGGCTGGCCACCACGGCTGAGAGTCGGTCAGAAGTGCTTTGAGATCGCCCTTGAGCGCTGAGTAATCAAGTTTGCTGAATTCTTTGCGGTAGTCAAAGTCTTCACCCAGAGGGTTAGAACGGTTGGAATGTTGATTAAGAAGATCGACGCGGAGTTGTTTTGGCCACCAGTCGCGGCTGCCTGTGCCTGCCCCCGCGCTGTGATCGACGCTGCCCTGATGGAACGGGCACTTGCCGATTGATGCCGCATTATTGCTGTCGTCTGACGTGCTCATCGCTATGCTCCCTTTTACAGTGTTACCGTTACGATATACGCCCTTGTTGATAAGGTATAGTTGAGATAACCCACAGATTCGATAGTTAATTCCGTTTAATTTCCCATTGAAAGTATGTGCGTTCTGTACGTCAAAGGCAGCATTGCTGATATGGCGGGGAAATAAAACCCTTATAAATCAAAAAACCCTCCGAAGAGGGCTTCTATTTGTTATGCGCCAGGCCGTACACCCAGCGTATGGCAAATGGCGTAACTCATTTCCGCGCGGTTGAGCGTATAGAAGTGGAAATCCTTCACTCCTTCACGACTCAAGATCTTCACCATGTCCATCGCGATGTTTGCGCCCACCAGCTTGCGTGTTTCCGGGTCATCGTCCAGCCCTTCGTACATTTTAGACATCCAGTGCGGAATGCGCACATTGGTCATATCGGCAAATTTCTTCGCCTGTTTGAAGTTAGAGACCGGCAAAATTCCCGGGATAATTTCGACGTCGATGCCCGCGGACACACAGCGGTCACGAAAGCGCAGGTAGCTTTCCACATCAAAGAAGAACTGGGTAATGGCGCGATTCGCACCGGCGTCCACTTTACGCTTCAGGTTAAGCAGATCCGCCTGGGCGCTTTTCGCTTCCGGGTGAACTTCAGGATAAGCAGCAACGGAAATGTCGAAGTCTGCGACCTCTTTCAGCAGCGCGACCAGATCGGTGGCGTACATGTCCGGTTTACCGCTCCCCGGCGGCAGGTCACCGCGCAGGGCGACGATATGGCGAATACCGTTGTTCCAGTAGTCCTGGGCAATGGCACGCAGCTCATCGCGCGTCGCGTCGATACAGGTCAGGTGCGGAGCCGCTTCCAGACCCGTACGGTCCTTAATGCCTTTAATGATGCTGTGCGTACGGTCACGCTCACCGGAGTTGGCACCGTAGGTGACGGAGACAAACTTCGGTTTCAGGCTGCTCAGGCGATCGATAGAGCTCCAGAGGGTTTGCTCCATTTCACTGGTGCGCGGCGGGAAAAATTCAAAAGAGACGTTAATCTGACCATTTACTTCGGCCAGGCTCTGATTCAGGGCTTCCCGCTGGTTGGCGTGAAAAAAGCTCATACCTTACCTCATCAATCGCGTGTCATTGTGTGTTGTGTTTCGAACTTCTATACGTTTAGACGTCCAGATGTAAAAATGACGGAAAAGCGGAGGGACGTCAACAGAAATAATCGCCAGGAATGGTGAGGAATGCTCAGGGAAGATGAAGGGAGTTCATGATGGCGGGTGAGTGCGGTCTGATGCCCTCACTCTGTCCCTCTCCCACCGGGAGAGGGAACAAGAAAGATTACAGCAGTTTAGCCAGACGGTTGATGTCGGACTGGATGGCCCCGGCGGTCACATCGCGCCCCGCACCCGGGCCACGGATCACCAGTGGGTTATCACGGTACCAGCGGCTTTCAATGGCGAAAACATTATCGCACGGCAGCAGTGCCGCCAGCGGATGTTCAGGACGAACCGCCTCGACACCCACACGTGCTTTTCCGTTCGCTTCGAAACGCGCCACGTAGCGCAGCACCAGGCCCATCTCGTTTGCCGCTTCCAGACGTTGCACCATCTGCTCGTTCAGCTCTTCGCCGTTCTCGAAGAAGTGGTCGACAGAGTCGTTCTCACAGCCAGCAGGCACCAGCGACTCAACGCGCACGGCATCAGGTTCGATGTCATAACCGGCTTCGCGCGCCAGGATCACCAGCTTACGCATAACGTCTTTACCGGAGAGGTCAACGCGTGGGTCAGGTTCCGTTAAGCCCTGCTGCCATGCCTGATCCACCAGGTCAGTGAACGGCACGGTGCCATCAAACTGCAGGAACAGCCAGGAGAGCGTGCCGGAGAAGATGCCACTCAGCGCCAGAATGCTGTCGCCGCTTTCAATCAAATCACGCACGGTATGGTTAACCGGCAAGCCAGCGCCCACCGTGGCGTTATACAGCCAGTGACGGCCTGTCTTTTCAAACGCGTCGTGGATTTGACGGTACTTGTCCGTGCTGCTCGCCCCCGCCAGCTTATTGGCGCTAATAACATGGAAACCGTGGCTGGCGAAATCAAGATACTGATCGGCAAGCTGTTCACTGGCGGTCACGTCCAGCACCACCAGATCGTCATACGGGTGCGCGCGCATCCAGAGGAACAGCGACTCTTCGTCCTGTTCAACCGCTTCATCGTTAAAGAAGGCCAGCGCCCGGCTGGCGTCCAGCCCTTCGTAGTTCAACAGGCTGCGGCGGCTGTCCACCACGCCCGCGAGAATAAATTCAAACCCGGTACGCGCTGAGAGAGTCACCTGCTCGCGCGCGAACAGCTCCAGCCAGCGTGAGCCGATGTTTCCTTTGCCAAACAGCACCAGTCCAATGCGTTTCTCCGCACGGAACAGAGAGGTATGCAGCCCCTGAATCAGACTCTCGGTGGGTCCTTTACGCAGTACGGCCACCAGGCTGATGCCCTCTTCCGACTGCCAGGTGAATTCAACCGGCTGGCCTTTCAGCTGCTGCCAGAAACGGTGGCAGTGCAGCGGGTTGCGGGTAACGCCCGCCCCCACCATCGCCACCAGCGCCAGACCCTGACGCAGGCGAAGCTCGCCCGGCAGGCCCGCTTCATCAAGAATTTTCAGGGCGCTGTCCGCCACTTCGGCGGTGTAGCAGAACTGCAGCAGCTGGCGGTCGTTATGCACGCCAACGGCGAGCGGACGCACCTGGGCGCGTTTAAGGATCAGGTCGATGTCTTTGTGTGCCAGTTTGAAATCCTGGCCCGCCGGGACCTGGAACTCAATCAGGCAGATGTCGTCATGGCTGGTCACAATTCGCGCCCCCGTACCGGACGCCAGGACGCGTTCGATACGGGTAGAGCCTTGATCCGGGGTGTAACTACAGCGCAGCTGCAGGTCGATGTCGCTCCCCGAAACCGGCTGTAGCGTACGCGCATGCAGAACCGGTGCCGCCAGGCGGGCCAGCTCGCTGGCCTCGTCCAGACGCAGCAGCGGCAGCAGGCAGGCATCTTTCACTTTACGCGGGTCAGCACTGTAGACACCGGCCACGTCGCTCCAGATGGTGACGCGGGAAACGCCTGCCAGCGCACCAATTTGCGTCGCTGAGTAGTCAGAGCCGTTACGTCCCAGCAGCACGGTTTCACCGGCACTGCTGCGGCTGATAAAGCCGGTCACCACAATACGTTTGCCCGGATGCTGAACCAGCAGCTGTTGCAGCAGCGGATATGACAAGCCTTCATCCACCTGCGGCTGAGCGGCGCGTTCGGCGCGCAGGAAGTCACGCGCGTCAAGCCAGGCTGCATCCACGCCCAGGTGTTGCAGCACGGCCGCCATCAGGCGCGCAGACCACACTTCACCGTGGCCGACCACCTCGGCATACACCGCGTCGGTAATACCGCTGTCCAGCAGGGCAGCCAGACGCTCAAGGTCATGCGTAAAGGCGCTAATCAATCCGTCCGCGACGTCCGCAGGCAGTAAGCCGGCAATCAGCTCACTCTGGTAACGACGTAAGGACTGTTGCACCTGATGCGCAGAGAGGCGATCGGTCTGACTCAGTTTGAGCCAGCTAATCAACTGGTTGGTGGTGCTGCCAGCCGCGGAGACAACCATCATGTCCCCCGGCTGCGAATACTCTGTCATGATCCCTGCGACACGCAGGTAACACTTCACATCAGCAAGACTACTACCACCAAACTTGTGCAGTTGACGACCC
The DNA here is from genome assembly GCF_003635055.1 of Enterobacter sp. WPR_3_1. Taxonomy (NCBI): domain Bacteria; kingdom Pseudomonadati; phylum Pseudomonadota; class Gammaproteobacteria; order Enterobacterales; family Enterobacteriaceae; genus Enterobacter; species Enterobacter sp. WPR_3_1. The sequence continues at coordinate 24,373 of NZ_RBXU01000002.1, forward strand.
TTCGCCCCTGCCTGCGCTATCACACTCATGATTACCCCTTGGCTGCGACCCGGAAGCCATTTTCCAGATCGGCAATTAAATCTTCAGAATCTTCAATACCGGTCGAGATACGCAGCAGCGTCTCAGAAATACCGGCGGCGGCACGTGCTTCTGGTGCCATACCTGCGTGCGTCATGGTCGCGGCGTGGGAGATCAAGCTTTCAACCCCACCTAATGATTCCGCCAGCGTAAACAATGACAGCCCGCTCAGGAAGCGACGCAGCGTTTGCTCGTCACCGTCCAGTTCAAAACTTAACATCGCGCCAAATCCCTTTTGTTGACGCGCGGCAATCTCGTGCCCCTGGTTTTCCGGCAGCGACGGGTGATAGAGCTTTTTCACCAGCGGCTGGGTCTTCAGGAAATCGACAATCGCCTGAGCATTGCGCTGCGCCACTTCCATGCGCGGCGACAGCGTGCGGATACCGCGCAACAACAGGTAGCTGTCGAAAGCGCTCGCAGTGACGCCAATGTTATTGGCCCACCATGCCAGTTCGGTGACAACGTCGGGATCTTTTGCAATCACCACGCCCGCTACCACATCAGAATGACCGTTCAGATATTTTGTGCATGAATGCAATACCAGATCGGCACCCAGCGCAAGCGGGTTCTGAAGGGCCGGACTGAGGAAGGTATTATCCACTACACTTATCGCTCCCGCATCCCTTGCGCGCTGACAAATTTTCGCAATATCGACGACGCGCAACAATGGATTGCTTGGACTTTCCACCAGCACCAGCTTCGGTTTCTCTGCCAGCGCCTGTTTCAGCGCCTGTTCGTCGTTTTGATCGACAAACAGCACGCGGTAGCACCCACGTTTTGCGAGGCTGTCAAACAGACGATAGCTACCACCGTAACAGTCGTGCGGTGCCACCAGCAGGTCACCCGGCTTCAGAAATACCGTCGTCACCAGGTGAATCGCAGACATCCCGGTGTTGGTTAACACGGCGCCTGCACCGCCTTCCAGCTCCGCCAGCGTGCGCTGGGTCACGTCACGCGTCGGGTTGCCGCGACGGGAGTAGTCATGCGCACGGGGTTCATTAAAACCGGTAAAATTGTAAGTACTGGAAAGATGAATTGGCGGGACAACACAGCCGTACTGCTCGTCATCATTTAATCCGCTACGCACTGCGATGGTGGCCTGTTTACGCGTCATGGTGAAGGCTTCCTGGCTAAAAGAGGTGAAAAGTCAGGCACCAGAGTAAACACTGAAAGTATGGACGTCAATACATCTGGACATCTAAACTTCTTTGCGTATAGATTGAGCAATGCGCAAATAGCCGTTAAAATTATATGCTTTAGTGCACGCTGCAGCGGCAATATCCGTGCCACGGTATCGTCTATACGGTAAACTACGCTGGATTACGGTCAAAACTGGCGATGACGGGTTTTGCACCTTTAGATTAATGACTGAGAGGATTAAAGGTATCTCATGGCTGAATGGAGCGGCGAATATATCAGCCCATACGCTGAGCACGGTAAGAAGAGTGAGCAAGTAAAGAAAATTACGGTTTCCATTCCTCTGAAGGTGTTGAAGATCCTCACCGATGAACGTACGCGTCGTCAGGTGAACAACCTGCGCCACGCGACCAACAGCGAACTGCTGTGCGAAGCGTTTCTGCATGCGTTTACCGGTCAACCGTTGCCAAACGATGAAGATCTGCGCAAAGAGCGTAGTGATGAAATTCCTGAAGAGGCGAAGGTGATCATGCGTGAACTGGGTATCGACCCGGATACGTGGGAATACTGAGAAGCGGATACAAAAAAGGCACCTTGCGGTGCCTTTTTTTCGGGAAACTTACTTAGCGCCCGGGATGCTGAAACGCTTGTTGAAGCGGTCAACACGGCCACCGGTTGCAACATCACGCTGCTTACCAGTGTAGAACGGGTGGCATTTGCCGCACACGTCCAGGTTCAGATCGTGACCCACGGTAGAGCGGATCTGGATAGAGTTACCGCAAGAACAGTTTGCAGTAATCATTTCGTATTTCGGGTGAATATCTTTTTTCATGGGAGAACCTCAGTTAAGGCCGCGTCGCTCTTCCAGCCCTAACGCCAGACACCACGCGATGTTGAATGTAAGTTCTTTGGCGTAAAGTACACCAAAGGCGGCGAATCATACAGAATTTGACCAACGTATGCAAACTGATCCGCACGCCGCTTTCACTAATGTGTATACTAACGCGCCACTTTTCAAGTCAGGAAGATTCGATGCCCGTCGCTCACGTTGCCCTGCCCGTTCCGCTTCCCCGCACCTTTGACTATCTGCTGCCTGACAGCATGAGCGCCAAAGCGGGCTGTCGCGTGACCGTGCCATTTGGCAAACAGCAGCGTATTGGGATTGTGGTGTCGGTGAGCGATAAGAGCGAATTGCCGCTCAATGAGCTGAAAGCCGTCGCGGAGGTACTGGACAGCGAGCCCGTGTTCTCCACCAGCATCTGGCGGCTCCTGCTGTGGGCGGCAGATTACTACCATCACCCCATCGGCGATGTCCTGTTCCACGCCCTGCCTGTTATGCTTCGTCAGGGTAAAAGTGCCAGCCACGCTCCCCTGTGGTACTGGTTTGCCACTGAAGAGGGTCAGGCGGTCGATATCAATAGCCTGAAACGCTCGCAGAAACAGCAGCAGGCGCTGGCGGCTTTGCGTCAGGGGAAAATCTGGCGACATCAGGTTGACGAGCTTGAGGTGAGTGAAACGGCGCTACAGGCCCTGCGCAAAAAAGGGCTGAGCGAACTGGCAAGCGAGGCGCCTGCCCTTTATGACTGGCGGGACAGTTTCTCCGTTTCAGGGGATCGTCTGCGACTCAACACCGAGCAGGCCACCGCCGTAGGAGCCATTCACAGCGCCTCCGATCATTTCTCCGCCTGGCTACTGGCAGGGGTCACCGGCTCCGGCAAAACAGAAGTGTATCTCAGCGTACTGGAAAACGTGCTTGCGCAGGGTAAACAGGCGCTGGTGATGGTTCCGGAAATCGGCCTTACACCACAAACCATCGCCCGTTTTCGCGAGCGGTTTAATGCGCCGGTTGAAGTGTTACACTCGGGCCTGAACGACAGCGAGCGCCTCAGCGCCTGGCTGAAAGCCAAAAACGGCGAAGCGGCGATTGTGATTGGCACCCGTTCCTCACTGTTTACGCCGTTTAAAAACCTCGGCGTTATCGTCATCGATGAAGAGCATGACAGCTCCTATAAGCAACAGGAAGGCTGGCGCTATCACGCCCGCGATCTGGCCGTTTATCGCGCCCACAGCGAGCAAATCCCGATTATTCTTGGCTCCGCGACGCCCGCCCTCGAAACGCTGCATAACGTTCGCCAGCGTAAATACCACATGCTGCGCCTGACGCGGCGCGCAGGGAACGCGCGCCCTGCTATTCAGCATGTGCTGGATCTAAAAGGCCAGCAGGTGCAGGCGGGGTTAGCGCCTGCGCTTATCACCCGGATGCGCCAGCATTTGCAGGCCGGTAATCAGGTCATTTTGTTCCTTAACCGCCGCGGGTTTGCCCCGGCGCTGCTGTGTCACGACTGCGGCTGGATTGCCGAATGCCCGCGCTGCGACCACTACTACACGTTCCATCAGGCCCAGCGCCATTTGCGCTGCCACCACTGCGACAGCCAGCGGCCGGTACCACGCCAGTGTCCGTCATGTGGCTCAACGCATATCGTGCCGGTCGGCCTGGGGACGGAGCAACTAGAAGAGGCCCTTAAGCCTTTCTTCCCTGACGTTCCTCTTTCCCGCATCGACCGTGACACTACCAGCCGCAAAGGGGCGCTGGAACAGCAGCTGGCGGAAGTGCATCGCGGTGGCGCACGCATTCTGATTGGCACGCAGATGCTGGCCAAAGGGCACCACTTCCCGGACGTAACGCTGGTCGCCCTGCTGGACGTAGACGGCGCGCTGTTTTCGGCCGATTTTCGCTCAGCAGAACGTTTTGCCCAGCTTTATACCCAGGTTGCCGGACGTGCCGGTCGCGCAGGCAAACAGGGTGAGGTGGTTTTACAGACCCACCATCCTGAACATCCGTTACTGCAAACCCTGCTGCATAAAGGCTATGACGCGTTTGCGGAGCAGGCGCTGGCAGAACGCCAGACGATGCAGCTTCCGCCGTGGACCAGCCACGTCATCATTCGCGCAGAAGATCACAACAACCAGCAGGCACCGCTTTTCCTGCAGCAGCTGAGAAACCTCCTGCAGGCCAGTCCGCTGGTGGATAACCCGCTGTGGATACTGGGGCCGGTGCCGGCGCTGGCACCAAAGCGTGGTGGACGTTTCCGCTGGCAGATTTTGCTCCAGCACCCTTCGCGCATCCGCCTGCAACATATCGTCAGCGGCGCGCTGGTGCTGATCAATACCCTACCGGAAGCGCGCAAAGTGAAGTGGGTACTGGACGTTGATCCTATCGAAGGCTGAAGACGGATCGAAAAATTTAACGCTCCTCACACTTTTTATGAAAATTCTGTAACCGATTCCATTAACTATCTGTAAAAATGGTGGCGTCAGAAGTTCGGTGTTCAGGCGAGGAGAAGACGTTGAAGTCCAGGAAAGAGGTTGCCACGGCGACCATGAAAGACGTTGCCCAGAAAGCACAAGTCTCTACGGCAACCGTGTCCCGCGCATTAATGAACCCGGATAAAGTCTCCCAGGCGACCCGTAACCGGGTAGAGCAGGCTGCGCTGGAAGTGGGCTATTTCCCGCAGGCGATGGGACGAAACGTTAAACGCAATGAGTCGCGCACCATCCTGGTGATTGTGCCGGACATCTGCGATCCCTTCTTCAGCGAGATTATTCGCGGTATCGAAGTGACGGCGGCAGAGCAAGGTTATCTGGTGCTGATTGGCGACTGTGCTCACCAGAACCAGCAGGAAAAAACCTTTATCGACCTCATTATCACCAAGCAGATCGACGGCATGTTGCTGCTTGGGTCTCGCCTGCCGTTTGATGCCAGCATTGAAGAGCAGCGCAATTTACCGCCGATGGTGATGGCCAACGAGTTTGCACCCGAGCTGGAGCTGCCGACGGTACATATTGATAACCTGACCGCCGCGTTCAACGCCGTCAACTATCTTCAGGAGCTGGGGCACAAGCGTATTGGCTGCATTGCCGGGCCGGAAGAGATGCCATTGTGCCACTACCGCCTGCAGGGCTACGTTCAGGCGCTGCGCCGTACCGGCGTCACCGTCGACCCGCACTACATTGCTCGCGGGGATTTCACCTTTGAAGCCGGTGGACAGGCGCTGGAGAAGCTGCTGGATCTGCCCGAGCCGCCGACCGCGGTGTTCTGTCACAGCGATGTGATGGCACTGGGGGCATTATCGTATGCGAAGCGCCGCGGCCTGCGCATACCGAAAGATTTGTCGATCATCGGATTCGATAATATTTCGCTGTCAGAATTTTGCGATCCTCCACTCTCGACCGTGGCGCAGCCGCGCTATGATATTGGGCGTGAAGCGATGCTTCTTCTGCTGGATCAGCTGCATGGTCAAACAGTTAACAGCGGCTCGCGGTTGCTGGACTGTGAATTGATTGTGCGCGGTTCTACCCAGGCATTGACTTAAAGTAAATGTCTTTCAGACACCCTTATCTGGTCAAAGCCCCGCCGCTTAAGTAACATGGCGGGCTGACGAACGAATAAATACAGCGAAACGATAGTGGCACAACGAGATTATGTACGTCGCGGCCAGCCGGCACCTTCGCGACGCAAAAAGAGTAGCTCAAGGAAAAAGCAACGTAACCTGCCTGCTGTCTCGCCAGCGATGGTCGCTATTGCTGCGGCTGTAGTCGTGGCCTTTATTGGTGGTCTGTACTTTATCACGCACCATAAAAAAGAAGAGTCCGAGGCGCTTCAGGCCAGCAAGGTTGCCGGAAACGGCCTCCCGCCGAAGCCTGAAGAGCGCTGGCGCTATATCAAAGAGCTGGAAAGCCGTCAGCCTGGCGTACGTGCGCCGACCGAACCTTCAGCGGGTGGTGAAGTGCAAAATGCCAGCCAGTTGACGGATGAACAGCGTCAGTTGCTGGCACAAATGCAGGCCGATATGCGCCAGCAGCCTACGCAGCTGAACGAAGTGCCGTGGAACGAGCAGACGCCGGAACAGCGCCAGCAAACGCTGCAGCGTCGTCAGGCGCAGCAGCAGCTCCAACAGCAACAGCAGCAACAACAGCAACAACAGCAGTGGGCGCAAACCCAGCCAGTGCAGCAGCCTAAAACGCAGCCGCGGGTGACGGAACAGCCGTATCAGCAGCAAACGCGAACGGCGCAGTCCCAGCCAGTGCAGCAACCGCCGAAGGCCCAGCCGCAGAAACAGGCGGCTCAGCCGTACCAGGATCTGCTGCAGACGCCGGCGCATACCACTGCGCAGCAGCCGAAAACGCAGCAGGCCGCACCGGTAACTAAAGAGACCGATGCGCCGAAGCAGACTGCTGAGAAAAAAGACGAACGCCGCTGGATGGTCCAATGTGGTTCATTCAAAGGTGCTGAGCAGGCGGAAACGGTGCGCGCACAGCTGGCTTTTGAAGGATTTGATTCACGCATTACCACCAATAACGGCTGGAATCGCGTGGTGATTGGCCCGGTCAAAGGCAAAGAAAATGCTGACGGAACCATTTCCCGTTTGAAAGTGGCGGGACACACAAACTGCATTCGACTCGCTACCGGGGGTTGAAACCCCCAAATTCCCCCCCATCTATCATTCTATTCAGCCCTGAGCACAGGCTCAGGGCTTCTGTTTCCCGATTCTGTAACCAGGGGGTCTGCTCGTGACAACAATAGTAAGTGTACGCCGTAACGGCCACGTGGTAATCGCCGGTGATGGCCAGGCCACGCTGGGTAATACCGTAATGAAAGGCAACGTGAAGAAAGTTCGTCGTTTATACAACGACAAAGTGATCGCCGGTTTTGCAGGCGGCACGGCTGACGCCTTCACGCTGTTCGAACTGTTTGAACGCAAACTGGAAATGCACCAGGGTCACCTGGTGAAAGCCGCCGTTGAGCTGGCGAAAGACTGGCGTACCGATCGCATGCTGCGCAAACTTGAAGCGCTGCTGGCGGTGGCCGATGAAACCGCTTCGCTTATCATCACCGGTAACGGTGACGTCATTCAGCCTGAAAACGATCTGATTGCTATTGGCTCTGGTGGCCCGTACGCCCAGGCTGCAGCCCGTGCGCTGTTGGAAAATACCGACATGAACGCGCGCGATATCGCGGTGAAGGCGTTGGATATTGCAGGTGATATCTGCATCTATACCAACCACAACCACACCATCGAAGAATTACCGTCTAAAGCGTAAGGATCTCCCATGTCTGAAATGACCCCACGCGAAATTGTCAGCGAACTGGACAAACATATTATCGGCCAGGACAACGCCAAGCGTTCCGTGGCTATTGCCCTGCGTAACCGCTGGCGCCGCATGCAGCTCGAAGAAGAGCTGCGCCATGAAGTGACGCCAAAAAACATTCTGATGATCGGCCCGACCGGTGTCGGTAAAACCGAAATCGCCCGTCGTCTGGCGAAACTGGCTAACGCCCCGTTCATCAAAGTCGAAGCCACCAAGTTCACCGAAGTGGGCTATGTGGGTAAAGAAGTGGACTCCATCATTCGCGATCTGACCGACTCGGCGATCAAAATGGTGCGCGTCCAGGCGATTGAGAAAAACCGCTACCGTGCCGAAGAGATGGCGGAAGAGCGCATTCTTGACGTCCTGATCCCACCGGCGAAAAACAACTGGGGCCAGGCTGAACAGCAGGCTGAGCCGTCAGCGGCGCGTCAGGCGTTCCGCAAAAAACTGCGTGAAGGCGAGCTGGACGACAAAGAGATTGAGATCGATCTTGCTGCTGCCCCTATGGGTGTGGAAATCATGGCACCGCCTGGCATGGAAGAGATGACCAGCCAGCTGCAGTCCATGTTCCAGAACCTGGGCGGCCAGAAGCAGAAAGCGCGTAAGCTGAAAATCAAAGACGCGATGAAGCTGCTGATCGAAGAAGAAGCGGCGAAACTGGTGAACCCGGAAGAGCTGAAGCAGGATGCTATCGACGCGGTTGAGCAGCACGGTATCGTGTTTATCGACGAAATCGACAAAATCTGTAAGCGTGGCGAATCCTCAGGCCCGGATGTCTCCCGTGAAGGCGTTCAGCGCGACCTGCTGCCGCTGGTTGAAGGCTGCACCGTCTCCACCAAACACGGTATGGTCAAAACGGACCACATCCTGTTTATCGCCTCTGGCGCATTCCAGGTGGCGAAACCGTCTGACCTGATCCCAGAGCTGCAGGGTCGTCTGCCGATTCGCGTGGAGCTGCAGGCGCTGACCACTGAAGATTTCGAACGCATCCTGACCGAGCCAAATGCCTCTGTGACCGTACAGTACAAAGCGCTGATGGCAACCGAAGGTGTGAACATCGAGTTCACTGAAGACGGTATCAAACGCATCGCCCAGGCCGCCTGGCAGGTCAACGAAACCACCGAGAACATCGGTGCTCGTCGTCTGCACACCGTGCTGGAGCGCCTGATGGAAGATATCTCTTATGATGCGAGCGACCTGAACGGTCAAAGCATTACCATTGACGCAGAATATGTGGGTAAACACCTGGATGCGTTAGTGGCAGATGAAGATCTGAGCCGTTTTATCCTATAATCGCGGTTACTGCATTCTCATCACGTTTAATGGGGGCTAATGCCCCCATTTTTATTGGCTAAATTACTATGACTGACATCAGCCGTACTCAGGCGTGGCTCGAAAGTCTGCGCCCTAAAACTCTTCCTCTGGCCTTTGCCGCCATTATCGTCGGTACGGCGCTTGCCTGGTGGCAAGGCTATTTCGATCCGCTGGTTGCCGGACTGGCACTGATTACCGCCGGTCTGCTGCAAATTCTCTCCAATCTCGCCAACGACTATGGCGATGCGGTTAAAGGCAGCGACAAACCCGACCGTATCGGGCCACTGCGCGGTATGCAGAAAGGGGTCATTACCCAGGCGCAGATGAAGCGCGCGCTGATCATCACCGTGGCGCTGATTTGTCTTTCCGGCCTGGCGCTGGTAACGGTCGCGTCTAAAACCCCCAGCGATTTCATTGGTTTCCTGGTACTGGGTCTGCTCGCCATTATTGCCGCCATTACCTATACCGTCGGTACCCGCCCTTACGGGTATATTGGGCTGGGTGATATCTCCGTGCTGGTGTTCTTCGGCTGGCTGAGCGTGATGGGGAGCGGATACTTACAGGCACATACCCTGATCCCGGCCCTGTTCCTGCCGGCAACCGCCTGCGGCATGCTGGCGACGGCGGTGCTTAACATCAACAACCTGCGCGATATCGACAGCGACCGTGAGAACGGCAAAAACACGCTGGCCGTGCGTCTGGGGCCCGTTAATGCACGCCGTTATCATGCGTGTCTGCTGCTGGGCGCTCTGCTGTGCCTGGCGCTGTTTAACGTTATCTCGCTGCACAGCATATGGGGCTGGCTGTTTGTACTCGCCGCACCGCTGCTGATTAAGCAGGCGCGATTCGTCATGCGTGAACTCAGTCCTGCGGCCATGCCGCCAATGCTGGAGCGTACGGTAAAAGGGGCACTGCTGACTAACCTGTTGTTCGTCATCGGGATTGTCTTAAGTCAGACGCTGGGTTAACTGACAAATATCAATTAACAATTGATGATTTTGCCAACAACGCATTTAGCACGATATACTGAACACATTCGCAGCAACTGAGCGTTAAACCTATGAAATACGATACCTCCGAGCTTTGTGACATCTACCAGGAAGATGTCAACGTCGTTGAACCGCTGTTCTCCAACTTTGGTGGGCGGTCGTCGTTTGGCGGACAAATCGTCACGGTGAAATGTTTCGAGGATAACGGGTTGCTCTATGATCTGCTCGAACAGAACGGCCGTGGCCGCGTTTTGCTGGTTGATGGCGGGGGCTCCGTACGTCGTGCCCTCATTGATGCTGAGCTCGCCCGTCTTGCCGTACAGAACGAGTGGGAAGGCATCGTGGTGTATGGCTCAGTGCGCCAGGTGGACGATCTCGAAGACCTGGACATTGGCATTCAGGCTATCGCGGCCATTCCGGTGGGTGCTGCGGGTGAAGGTATCGGCGAAAGCGACGTGCGCGTCAATTTCGGCGGCGTGACCTTCTTCTCCGGTGACCATCTCTATGCCGATAACACCGGGATTATCCTTTCCGAAGATCCGCTGGATATCGAGTAATAAAAAAAGCCGGGTGGCGGCGACGCCTTACCCGGCCTGTTCTGCATTTCCCGAAAGAAATTACACTTCTTCCATACGCCCCAGCAGCGCCTGCAGACGATCCTGCCAGCCATTCTGCTGTTCACGCAGCTGGTTGTTTTCGCGCTCCAGTTCTTCACGGCTGTGCTGGGCGTTCTGAACTTCCTGCGCCAGGCTGTTGTTCTTCTCTTTCAGCTCTTCAATTTCCATCTGCAGCAGCGTGATGGTGTCAATCGCCTGCTGTACTTTCGATTCCAGTTTCTCAAACACTTCTAAAGACATGATCCTACCTCTCCTGAATTGCAAGGCGACGCTTTAACGTAAACGCGCACAACAGATATGCCGATTGTATGAAGCCCCGTCGCCCCTGTCCAGCGGCAGACCGCGCAGATCGTGGTTTGCAACACTTTTCGGCCTCGTCCTGGTGCGTTCGCGGCATATACCCCTAAATTGTTAACTGATTCGTTAATGAAATGATTCAGCTCACATTTTGCTATTGGTGTAAAAATGCGCTTTATGGCGCGAAAACGCTCATTTTATTGACGCAGACCACACATTTTGATTTCGATATTTCTCGTTTTTGCTCGTTAACGATAAATTAACACTATGTCTACAGGGCATCGTGGCTGTCACGGGCGGTCATGCTAACAATAAACATCAATTTCTTCAGGATTCCGATTATGAGTCAGACATCAACCTTAAAAGGCCAGTGCATTGCCGAGTTCCTTGGTACCGGGTTGTTGATATTCTTCGGAGTGGGCTGTGTTGCTGCACTGAAAGTGGCGGGTGCCAGTTTCGGTCAGTGGGAAATCAGTATTATCTGGGGTCTGGGCGTGGCGATGGCCATCTACCTGACCGCAGGGGTTTCCGGCGCACATCTTAACCCGGCGGTGACCATCGCGCTGTGGCTGTTCGCGTGCTTCGACGGACGCAAAGTTGTTCCCTTCATCCTTTCTCAGTTTGCCGGCGCGTTTTGCGCAGCGGCGTTAGTTTACGGGCTTTATTACAATCTTTTCATCGACTTCGAACAGACACATCATATGGTGCGTGGCAGTGTCGAAAGTCTGGATCTGGCAGGCATTTTCTCAACCTATCCCAACCCGCATATCAATTTTGTGCAGGCGTTCGCAGTTGAAATGGTGATTACCGCTATTCTGATGGGCGTTATCCTGGCGCTGACCGACGACGGAAACGGCATTCCGCGCGGCCCGCTGGCACCGCTGCTGATTGGCCTGCTGATTGCGGTGATCGGCGCATCCATGGGCCCGCTGACTGGGTTTGCGATGAACCCGGCGCGTGATATCGGACCTAAAGCTTTTGCCTTTATCGCAGGATGGGGCGACGTGGCCTTCACCGGCGGTAAAGATATCCCTTACTTCCTGGTACCGCTGTTTGCACCGGTTGTCGGGGCTGCGCTGGGTGCATTTAGCTACCGCAAATTAATTGGTCGCCATTTACCGTGCGACACCTGTGTGGAAGAGGAGAAGGAAACGACTTCTACCGCACAACAAAAAGCTTCGCTGTAATCTGACTACGGGACACATACCATGACCGAAAAAAAATATATCGTTGCGCTCGACCAGGGCACTACCAGCTCCCGCGCTGTCGTAATGGATCATGACGCGAATATCGTCAGCGTGTCACAGCGCGAATTTGAGCAAATCTATCCTCGTCCAGGCTGGGTTGAACACGATCCTATGGAGATCTGGGCTTCACAAAGCTCCACGCTGGTAGAAGTGCTGGCGAAAGCCGATATCAGTTCCGACGAGATTGCCGCTATCGGTATTACCAACCAGCGTGAAACCACTATCGTCTGGGAGCGCGAAACCGGTAAGCCCATTTACAATGCCATCGTCTGGCAGTGCCGCCGTACGTCAGAAATCTGCGAACAGCTGAAGCGCGACGGTATGGAAGACTATGTGCGTAGCGCAACCGGTCTGGTCGTTGACCCGTATTTCTCCGGTACCAAAGTGAAATGGATCCTCGACCACGTTGAGGGTTCACGTGAACGTGCAAAACGCGGTGAGCTGCTGTTCGGTACCGTCGACACCTGGCTTATCTGGAAGATGACCCAGGGGCGTGTCCACGTCACTGATTACACCAACGCCTCGCGCACCATGCTGTTCAACATCAATACCCTGGAGTGGGATGACAAGATGCTGGACGCGCTGGATATCCCGCGCGCGATGTTGCCAGAAGTCCGTAAATCTTCTGAAGTTTACGGTCAGACCAATATCGGCGGCAAAGGCGGCACGCGTATTCCAATTGCCGGTATTGCCGGTGACCAGCAGGCGGCGCTGTTTGGCCAGCTGTGCGTTAAGGAAGGGATGGCGAAAAACACCTACGGTACCGGCTGCTTTATGCTGATGAACACCGGTGAGAAAGCGGTGAAATCAGAAAACGGCTTGCTGACCACCATCGCCTGCGGCCCACGCGGTGAAGTGAACTATGCGCTGGAAGGTGCGGTGTTCATGGCAGGTGCGTCTATTCAGTGGCTGCGTGACGAGATGAAACTCATCAGCGATGCGTTTGACTCCGAGTATTTCGCAACCAAAGTGAAGGACACCAACGGTGTGTATGTGGTTCCGGCCTTTACCGGTCTGGGCGCACCCTACTGGGACCCGTATGCACGCGGCGCGATTTTCGGCCTGACCCGTGGGGTAAACTCGAACCACATTATCCGCGCTACGCTGGAATCCATCGCTTATCAGACGCGCGACGTACTGGAAGCGATGCAGGCTGACTCCGGCATCCGTCTGCACGCCCTGCGCGTGGACGGCGGCGCCGTTGCCAACAACTTCCTGATGCAGTTCCAGTCCGACATTCTGGGCACCCGCGTAGAGCGCCCGGAAGTTCGTGAAGTCACCGCGCTGGGTGCGGCGTATCTTGCAGGTCTGGCTGTCGGCTTCTGGCAGAATCTGGATGAACTGCAGGAAAAAGCGGTTATCGAACGCGAATTCCGCCCTGGCATCGAAACCACTGAGCGTAACTACCGCTACAGCGGCTGGAAGAAAGCGGTGAAACGCGCCCTGGCGTGGGAAGAGCACGAGCAGTAATTTCTCCCGTCCCCTCTCCCCGCCGGGGAGAGGGGACCGACCGCACCCGCCCCCACTCTGTGATAAACTTCGTGCAATTCCTTTTGATTGCACGAGTACCTCATGAAACGTGAACTGGCTATCGAGTTTTCCCGCGTTACCGAAGCTGCCGCACTGGCGGGCTATAAATGGCTCGGCCGTGGCGACAAAAATACCGCAGACGGTGCGGCTGTCCATGCCATGCGCATTGTGCTTAACCAGGTCAATATCGATGGCACCATCGTCATTGGCGAAGGCGAGATCGACGAAGCGCCAATGCTCTATATCGGTGAGAAAGTGGGCACCGGCAAAGGTGATGCCGTGGATATCGCCGTCGACCCGATTGAGGGTACCCGCATGACGGCAATGGGCCAGGCCAACGCGCTGGCCGTGCTGGCGGTAGGGGACAAAGGCTGTTTCCTCAACGCACCGGATATGTACATGGAAAAGCTGATTGTCGGCCCCGGTGCCAAAGGGGCTATCGACCTGAGCCTGCCGCTGGAAGAGAATCTGCGTAACGTTGCCAGGGCGCTGGAAAAACCGCTTAGCGCGCTCACCGTGACCATTCTGGCGAAACCGCGCCACGATGCCACCATTGCCCAGATGCAACAGCTCGGTGTTCGCGTCTTTGCCATCCCGGATGGCGACGTGGCAGCGTCTATCCTGACCTGCATGCCAGACAGCGAAGTGGATGTGCTTTACGGCATTGGCGGCGCGCCGGAAGGTGTGGTCTCCGCCGCGGTGATCCGCGCTCTGGATGGCGACATGCAGGCCCGTCTGTTGCCCCGTCATGAAGTCAAAGGCGACAGCGAAGAGAATCGCCGTATTGGGGAAGAAGAGCTGGCACGCTGCGAAGCGATGGGTATTGAAGCCAACAAGGTGCTTGCGCTGGATGACATGGCGCGCAGCGACAACGTTGTCTTCTCCGCAACCGGCATCACCAAAGGTGACCTGCTGGATGGCATCACCCGTAAGGGCAATATGGCCACCACCGAAACCCTGCTGATCCGCGGTAAATCGCGCACCATTCGCCGCATTCAGTCTGTTCACTATCTGGATCGTAAAGACCCTGACGTACAGGCGCACATTCTGTAAAACCGTTTGATCGATAGAGCTTTCCGGCCCAAATGGGCTGGAAATCTTCACCACAAGTCCGGAAGATAGAACAGAGAAAAAGCACAGGAGAAGATCATGGCGGACTGGGTAACAGGTAAAGTCACAAAGATACAGTTCTGGACCGATGCGCTATTTAGTCTCACCCTGCATGCTCCCGTCCATCCGTTTACGGCCGGGCAATTTGCGAAGCTGGGGCTGGATGTTGACGGCGAGCGCGTGCAGCGCGCCTATTCCTACGTTAATGCCCCCGATAACCCGGATCTCGAGTTCTATCTGGTCACCGTCCCGGACGGCAAACTCAGCCCACGCCTTGCCGCGCTTAAGCCCGGTGACGATGTGCAAATTGTCAGTGAAGCGGCCGGTTTCTTCGTACTGGACGAAATCCCGGACTGCGACACCCTCTGGATGCTGGCAACCGGCACGGCCATTGGCCCCTATCTCTCTATTTTGCAGTACGGCAAAGACCTTGAGCGCTTTAAAAACATCGTGCTGGTTCACGCCGCGCGCTATGCCGCAGACTTGAGCTATCTTCCGCAGATGCAGGCGCTGGAAAAGCAGTACGGCGGGAAACTGAAAATTCAGACCGTGGTCAGCCGCGAAACCGCAGCAGGTTCACTGACGGGCCGCGTGCCGGCATTGATTGAGAGTGGTGCACTGGAAGACGCAATTGGCTTGCCGATGAGCGCTGAAACCAGCCACGTCATGCTGTGTGGCAACCCGCAGATGGTTCGCGACACGCAGCAGCTTCTGAAGGATACCCGGCAGATGACGAAACATCTTCGCCGCCGGCCGGGCCATATGACTGCCGAACACTACTGGTGATCAGCGGTATTTCACCTCAAGGGTGTCTTTGCCGTATTTGTTTTCGCTCTGGGTGCCGATAAACGCGCCCAGATCGACCACCATCATGACAAAAATAATGGTTGGTAGCAGTCTGCCCACCACCCAGGGAAGGATGGACGGAAGTATCGACCAGTTCCCGGCCACCAGCATCCACGCCAGAATAATCAGAAAAGCCCACGCGCCGGAACGGCCGCGATCGTGCAGACGTTTCACCACCACGGCCGCGGTTGGCCACAGTAAACAGACCAGCGCAAACGCCGCCGTTTGTGTGCTGAGCCATGCGTTGAAGGCCACGAAAAACAGAAGCAGCATGGCAACGATCCACGTCGCCATCCAGATCCAGAAGTCACGGCGTCCAATACGCCCTTTGAATGAAAACAACCACTGCTGTATGGTCATGTAAGGTTCCTTATTATCATATAGCGCGCATTTTACCCTGGAGTTGTGACCTTTTGACAAGCCGACCAGATATCGATTTAATCATGAACACTTACGGCCAGGGGCAATGTTGATGAAAAGTTCGGCACGTTCTCTTTTCCTGTGTTTAGCGATGATCATCGCGGGTGTCCCCCTGCACGCCGCCGAAACCACTGCCCCGACGACAGCCCCCTATCTGCTGGCAGGTGCGCCCTCGTTCGATCAGTCAATCAGCCAGTTTCGTGAAACCTTCAATAAAACCAACCCCACGCTACCGCTGGATGAATTCCGCGCCATTGACAGCTCCCGGGATACGCCAACCCTGACCCGGGCTGCGAGCAAGATTAACGAGAATTTATATGCCTCCACTGCGCTGGAGCGCGGCACGCTAAAAATCAAAAGCATGCAGATAACCTGGCTGCCGATTCAGGGGCCAGAGCAGAAAGCCGCTAAGGCAAAAGCGCTCGAGTACATGAGCGCGATACTGCAGGCTTTTACGCCCGCGCTGACCAAAAAGCAAAGCCAGCAAAAGCTGCAAAAACTCCTCACTGCCGGTAAAAATAAGCGTTACTACGCCGATACCGAAGGGGCCATACGCTATGTGGTGGCAGATAACGGCGAAAAAGGACTGACCTTCGCTGTTGAACCGATTAAGCTGGCACTATCAGACACACTCGGCGGGGCGAATTAATGACAAAAAGCAAAGCCTTTCGAGGGAAAATCTCTATACTGATTCACAGACCATGCTGCCCGACAGGGCGGCCATATTCCTTAATTCGCTAATTTAGCGTGGAGAATTGAAATGCGACATCCTTTAGTGATGGGTAACTGGAAACTGAACGGCAGCCGCCACATGGTAAACGAACTGGTTGCGAACCTGCGTAAAGAGCTGGCGGGCGTGACGGGCTGCGCGGTTGCTATCGCTCCGCCGGATATGTACCTGGATCTGGCTAAACATGCCGCTGACGGCAGCCACATCATTCTGGGCGCACAGAACGTTGACGTTAACCTGTCAGGCGCATTCACCGGTGAAACCTCTGCTGAAATGCTGAAAGATATCGGCGCGAAATACATCATCATCGGCCACTCTGAGCGTCGCACTTACCACAAAGAATCCGACGAATTTATCGCGAAGAAATTCGCGGTGCTGAAAGAGCAGGGTCTGATCCCGGTTCTGTGCATCGGTGAAACCGAAGCCGAAAACGAAGCAGGCAAAACGGAAGAAGTGTGTGCTCGTCAGATCGACGCCGTGCTGAAAACGCAGGGTGCTGCAGCATTCGAAGGCGCGGTTATCGCGTACGAACCCGTCTGGGCGATCGGTACCGGCAAATCAGCGACCCCTGCGCAGGCACAGGCGGTTCACAAATTTATCCGTGACTACATTGCTAAAGCGGACGCGAAAGTGGCTGAGCAGGTAATTATTCAGTACGGCGGTTCCGTTAACGCATCCAACGCTGCTGAGCTGTTCACCCAGCCAGACATCGATGGCGCGCTGGTTGGCGGTGCATCCCTGAAAGCTGACGCTTTCGCGGTGATCGTTAAAGCAGCAGAAGCGGCTAAACAGGCGTAAAAACCGACTTCCCTCCCCCACCGGGGAGGGAAATTACACTTTCCCCAGCACGCTAAACCACAGATAATCCAGCGGCAGCAGCACCAGATACGTTGCAATCGCCAGCGCCAGACAGAGCAATATCCCCGCCTTTGCAGGCACCTTCCCTAAACCCATTGCCACCACAATCGGCGACGCCTGATACGGCAGCAGCGGCGTGGAATACCCCAGTACCTGAATCATGATCACCGACAACAGCGGGAAACCGGTGGCGTCCGAAAAACTCTGTGCCAGCGTGGTGTACAACGCCGGTACACCGTTCGCGGTCATAATGAAGTTGAGCGCCGTGGTAATACCGGTAAGCGCCAGGAAGCTGGTGAACGGTCTGCTGGCATCAAGCGGCATAATCCGCAATAACGCCTCCCCCACCGCGGAACCGATACCCGTTTGGGTCACTACAATCGCCAGCCCGAGAATCCCCGCCACGTAAATGCAGGTGCGCATGTTCACTCCCGCAGAAAACTCTTCACCGGTGATAAACCCAACGCGTGGCAGCATGACGATGACCGACGCCGCAAGGCCCGTCCACGCCGGTCCAATGCCATGCCAGCTCTCTGTCACCCACATCCCCAGCACCACCGCCAGCAGCCAGGCGAGACGTTTTTCATCCCGCCCCATCGGTTCAGACGGCGTAAGATCGGTTGCCGGTTTCGGGCTGCCGGGGAACAACCAGCAGATCAGGCCGATCAGAATGCCCCCTTTCAGGATCCCGAGGACGGGTGTATGCAGCAGCAGATACGGGACATAGTTCAGATGGATCCCGTACGAGCCCTCCGCGGCGCCGCTCATCACCAGATTCGGCACGTTGGCAGGCAGGATGGTCGCCGAGAGCTGGAAGGTTCCGAACCCGACGGCCAGCGCCAGGCCATACCACGCGCGGGAACCGTCGGGGATGGCGGCCCTTTTGGCCATGGCGGCGACAATCGGCATCAGCAGCGCGATACGGCCCATATTCGACGGCATCACAAACGCCAGCGCGTAGCTCAGCCCCACCACGCTTGCCACCATCAATACCCACGAATCCGTGAGTTTTGCCGACAGTGCCCGTGCGGCCCTGTCCGCCAGACCGGTTTTACGGATTGCCACCCCCAGCACGAAGCCGCTAAACACTAACCAGAATGCAGACGAGGCAAAACCACCAAAAATCACCTCCGCCGGGGCGATTCTGGCGGTCATCGCCGCCGTGAAAAACAGCAGTGCGGTGATAAATTCCGGCAATAGCGACGTCGCCCACAGCACGATGGTGACGCCGACTATCAATGAGGGCACAAACAGAGGATGCGTTAACCAGAGCGACATTCCTGTCTCCTGTCGTTTTTTTCAGCAAGTCTACGGCGACAGGCAGAACGAGTAAACGCTATTTATGGTGATATCACTTCAGGATATCGCATTGATGATCCTGCAATTCCTCAGCCGACGCGCGATTCAGGGTCAGCAAGTTACGTTCGGTCGCCAGTAAGACAAACGATCCATCCGACTGCTGCGCCATGGCCAGCGCGAAGCGCCCCATATGGTCACGCGCTTCCGGCAGCTCTTCAGCCAGCATCATAAACGGACTGCGCTGTACCAGCTCATTTTCCGTCACGCGACGGGCGAGGTACTCATGCCCTTCCAGCCCGCCCGGGAACGGTAACCACTGGGTACTGATTTGCCCCTGCGCGGCATTAAGCTTCTCGCGCACGTCCGGGTGCAGGCAGGAGATATGGATATGAAAATGGTTCTGCGTACGGCCTGTCGGGGAGTTAATGGTGAGCGAAATTGCGCTGTCCGGCACCTCGGCCCCGCGCTTCATGCTCATAAAGTTGCGTGACTGCCAGGCCAGCCAGAAGAAGTTGGGCGTATTCGGCTCGGTCAACAGCGGGCTTTCGGTTCCTTTGATACGGTAAGTCGGCATCAGGAGATACTGCAGCGGCCCGTTGCGGTCTTTAAACACCACATAACCCGCATCAGGCTTCACCTGCGCGCACGGGGCCGGGTTACGGTGCTGGAGTTGATTCGGCAGACACTGGTCGAGAACGATATGACGCAACGCATTCGGATTACCCGCTTTCATCCAGTACCAGCCACCCGCGGCAAGAATGATGACAACCAGAATCAGTAATAGTATTTTTTTCACAATGCGTTCCCTGTTTTCGATAGTGGCGAAAGAGTAACGCAAAATGATGACCAAATAAAAAACCCGGCGGATTTCTCGCGCCGGGTCACCGTGTCTGTCCTGCTAACGTTTAGCGCTTGCTGATCTGATCGAAAGTTCCGCCGTTAGAGAAGTGCTCTTTCTGCGCTTTCGCCCAGCCGCCGAACTCTTCATCAATGGTGAAAAGCTTCAGTTTCGGGAAGACGCTTTCATATTTCTTCGCCACTGCCGGATCGCGTGGACGATAGTAGTTTTTCGCCGCAATTTCCTGGCCTTCTGGCGAGTAGAGATACTTCAGGTACGCTTCCGCCACCGTTTTGGTCTCTTTCTTCTCAACCACTTTATCAACCACAGAAACGGTAGGTTCGGCGAGGATAGATTCGCCTGGCGTAACGATCTCGAACTTGTCTTTACCCAGTTCGTGGGTGGCGAGCAGGGCTTCGTTTTCCCATGCGATCAGCACGTCGCCAATCCCACGCTCAACGAAGGTGTTCGTGGCACCACGTGCGCCCGAGTCCAGCACTTCAACGTTTTTATACAGCGCTTTCACGAACGCCTGGGCTTTCGCCTGGTCACCGTTGTTGTGATGCAGCGCGTAGCCCCAGGCCGCCAGGTAGTTCCAGCGTGCGCCACCCGAGCTTTTCGGGTTCGGGGTGATAATGGAAACGCCTGGCTTAACCAAATCGTTCCAGTCATGAATTTGTTTTGGGTTGCCCTTACGCACCAGGAAAACAATGGTCGAGGTGTAAGGCGCAGAGTTGTCCGGCAGGCGTTTGATCCAGTTTTTATCGATACGCCCACGCTCGGCGATGGCGTCGACGTCATAGGCCAGCGCTAGGGTAACCACGTCGGCTTCAATCCCGTTGATGACTGAAGTCGCCTGCTTACCGGAGCCACCATGAGACTGACGCACCACCACGTTGTCGCCGGTTTCCTGTTTCCAGTGTGCCGCGAAGGCTTTGTTGTACTGCTCGTACAGCTCACGCGTCGGGTCGTATGACACGTTCAGTAACTGGATGTCCTTAGCCAGAACGCTGGTCGATGCCAGCAATAATGTTAACCCCACGCCCCATTTATTCATCGCCCGGATCTCTTGTGTAGTGTTTTGATGCTTGCAGCGTGCCAGAAAGCTAACCAATGATTAAAGAATAAAAAAAGATTGGCTATAACGTAGAGGAATAAAAAACGAGCAGGCATAAAAAAACCGGGCGGCGATATCGCCTTACCCGGTCTTTATGCGCGTGGACTGCGGACCCGGTTAACTCAGCGCGACCGGGGGAAAGTCACCGCTCAGTACAGTTTTTTTGCGCAGTCCAGCCAGTCACCCTTGAACGGACGCTTCATGTTTTCAATGGCGTCGATGATGTCATGGTGAACCAGTTTTTCGTTCTGAATACCCACGCAACGACCGCCATGACCCTGCAGCAGCAGTTCAATGGCGTATGCACCCATACGTGATGCCAGGATGCGGTCGTATGGACCCGGGGACCCCCCGCGCTGGATGTGGCCCAGAACGGTAGCGCGCGTTTCACGTTTGGTTTCGGTTTCGATGTACTTCGCCAGCTCGTCAACGTCACAGATATGCTCGGTGATGGCTACGATGGCGTGTTTCTTGCCTTTTGCGATACCCGCTTTGATTTCAGCCACCAGATCTTCACGGCTGAATTCCACTTCCGGAACCACCACGAACTCACAACCGCCGGCGATGGCCGCAGCCAGCGTCAGGTCACCACAGTAACGGCCCATCACTTCCACGATGGAGATACGCTGGTGGGAAGAAGAGGTGTCGCGCAGGCGGTCAATCGCTTCAACAACGGTGCCCAGTGCGGTGAAATAGCCGATGGTGTAGTCAGTGCCTTTGATGTCGTTGTCGATCGTACCCGGCAGCCCGATGCACGGGAAGCCCATTTCAGTCAGACGTTTTGCACCCATGTACGAGCCGTCACCACCAATAACAACCAGTGCGTCGAGGCCACGTTTTTTCATGTTCTCAATAGCCACTTCACGGACGTGTTCATCACGGAATTCCGGGAAGCGCGCAGAACCGAGGAAGGTACCGCCACGGTTGATCATGTCGGACACGCTGTAACGGTCGAGCTGAACCATGCGATCTTCATACAGGCCCAGATAACCATCATAGATACCAAAAACTTCCAGGCCTTCCGTCAGCGCTGAACGGACAACCCCACGAATTGCCGCGTTCATGCCCGGCGCATCACCGCCGCTTGTCAACACACCGATTTTCTTAATCATGACTACCTCTGAACTTAGGAATGCAAAATTGAAATCTGTTGCCGGAAGAATTTATCGACCAACGAATACTGCAAATAGTATATCAATCACTTCCAGCTGAATTGATTCAGGTCAGACCAAATGGCGGTAATTTATACACAAAATGCTGGCCTGGCTCACTTTTTTACAACCAATTACGAAAGCTCAACATCTCCGGGTACAACCGAGCAGGGATCCTGGTGAATAATGACGTCTGAACCAGGAAAACGCTGCAAAATCGCCTGCTCGACCTGCTCAGCAATAACGTGAGCCTGAACCAGTGGCAGGTTGTCTTCCATTTCAATATGAATCTGAATAAAGCGGGTCGGCCCTGACTGCCGCGTTCGAAGATCGTGTGCACCTCTGACACCAGGCCAGGAGGTCACGATAGAAAAAATTTCATTACGTTCTGAGTCCGGGAGGGCGCGGTCCAGAAGCGATTGCACCGCTTCATACCCCATCCGTAAGGCGCTATATAAAATATAGATGCCAATCCCTAACGCAAACAACGCATCGGCCCGATGCCAGCCATACCAGGCCAGACCGAGCGCAATAAGAATAGCGCCATTCATCATAACATCAGATTGATAATGAAGCATATCCGCCCGTACAGCCTGGCTTTGCGTTTTGCGAACAACCCAGCGCTGGAACGTTACCAGAACAAGTGTGCATATAAGTGCCACAATCGTCACGACCACGCCCACGCCGGGATCGTTCATCGGTGACGGCGAGACGAGATGCTGAATACCGGTTAAAAACAGAAACAGCGCGGAGCCGGAAATAAACATGCTTTGCGCCAGCGCGGCCAGCGACTCGGCTTTCCCGTGCCCAAACGTGTGTTCTTCATCTGCCGGTTGCAGCGAGTAGCGCACAACCAGCAGGTTAGTCAGCGAGGCGGCAATATCCATCAACGAGTCCACCAGCGCCGCGAGAATACTGACTGAGCCGGTATACCACCACGCAAAAATTTTAATCACTAACAGGCTTGAAGCCACGATGGTCGCTGCAATCGCTGCCCGACTTACCAGTCTTCCATAGGATTGATTCATAAACGCTCCTGTCATGTCATGCCGCTAGTATAACGGAAGCATGGGGAGTCAAAGGATGAATAAACGGTTAACAAAGCAGAATGAAGGGCAAAAAAAACCCCCACATCATGTGGGGGAAGACAGGGATGGTGTCTATGGCAAGGAAAACAGGGTTTACTGGTTACTACGGGTACTGCTATTGCTACTGAAAAACGTTGTTTCTGAGCTTCGCTGCATCCGTGCAACCTCACGCAACTGGTCCATTCGCTGCTGATGTCTTGTGTTCAAAACCGCTTGCTGCTCGGGCGTTAGCAGGTGGAACATCTGGTTGCGGACCTTCGCCATCTCTACCTGGCGGGCAACCTGCTCCTGTGCCATTTTTTCGGCCTGAGCGCGTACAGCGCTTTCGTCAAATTTTTCTGCGGTGACAAGGCGGTGCATTGTCTCCATTTCGCTAACATTAACAGGGGGCTGGTCGTGTCGTGCCCTCTGCATCAGATCTCGCATCTGTTGACGCTGATGTTCGGTTAAACTTATGCCATCAAACATATGGCTTTGGCTGCTGTGCTGCGTTGCCCCCTCCGTTGAGGGCCCGTTATCGCCGGGGATAGCTACAGCGGCCTGGCTTAATGTACTGAACGCCAGCGTTGAGGCCATGACGGCAGCGGTAACTTTGCGCATCACTTGCTCCCAAAATCTTTCGTGTCGCGATTCAACGAGAGACAGTCTACGATTCAGGCTGCAAACATGCGTCAGGGGGTGTAAAACAACGTAAAGTCATGGATTAGATAGCCTTGATGTCGTAATTTCTGCCTCGGAGGTATTTAAACAATGAATAAAATCCTGTTAGTTGATGATGACCGAGAGCTCACATCCCTTTTAAAGGAGTTGCTCGACATGGAAGGTTTCAACGTTCTGGTTGCCCATGATGGCGAGCAGGCGCTGAGTCTCCTTGACGACAGCATCGATTTACTTTTGCTCGACGTTATGATGCCGAAGAAAAACGGCATTGATACGTTGAAAGAGCTTCGCCAGACACACCAGACGCCCGTAATTATGCTGACCGCTCGCGGCAGCGAACTTGACCGTGTACTTGGCCTTGAGCTGGGCGCGGATGACTATTTACCAAAGCCGTTTAACGACCGTGAACTGGTTGCCCGTATTCGCGCTATCCTGCGTCGTTCTCACTGGAGCGAACAGCAGCAGAACAGCGACAACAGTTCACCGACGCTGGAAGTCGACTCCCTGAGCCTGAATCCGGGCCGTCAGGAAGCGAGTTTTGACGGTGAAACGCTGGAACTGACTGGCACCGAGTTCACCCTGCTGTACCTGCTGGCCCAGCACCTCGGCCAGGTGGTATCGCGTGAACATTTGAGCCAGGAAGTGCTTGGCAAACGCCTCACTCCGTTTGATCGCGCCATCGATATGCATATCTCGAACCTGCGCCGCAAGCTGCCGGAACGCAAGGACGGGCACCCGTGGTTTAAAACCCTGCGTGGTCGCGGTTATCTGATGGTTTCCGCTTCATGATAGGAAGCTTAACAGCCCGCATCTTCGCCATTTTCTGGCTGACGCTGGCACTGGTTTTAATGCTCGTTTTGATGTTGCCAAAACTCGACTCACGCCAGATGACGGAGCTTCTCGACAGCGAGCAACGTCAGGGCGTGATGATCGAGCAGCACGTGGAAGCCGAGCTGGCAAACGACCCGCCGAACGATTTAATGTGGTGGCGCAGGCTGTTTCGCGCTATCGACAAATGGGCACCGCCAGGACAGCGCCTGTTGCTGGTGACCAGCGAAGGGCGCGTGATTGGCGCCGATCGCAATGAAATGCAGATCATCCGTAACTTCATTGGTCAGGCGGATAACGCCGACCATCCTCAGAAGAAAAAATACGGTCGGGTTGAGATGGTGGGCCCCTTCTCCGTCAGAGATGGCGAGGATAATTACCAGCTTTACCTGATCCGCCCGGCGAGCAACTCCCAGTCCGATTTCATCAACCTGCTGTTTGACCGTCCGCTTCTGCTGCTGATTGTCACCATGCTGGTTAGCTCACCGCTGCTGCTGTGGCTGGCGTGGAGTCTGGCGAAACCGGCGCGTAAGCTGAAAAACGCGGCGGACGAAGTGGCGCAGGGTAACCTGCGACAACACCCTGAACTGGAAGCCGGTCCACAGGAGTTCCTTGCCGCCGGGACCAGTTTTAACCAGATGGTGAGCGCCCTCGACCGCATGATGACGGCACAGCAACGCCTGCTGTCGGATATCTCGCACGAGCTGCGCACGCCGCTCACGCGCTTACAGCTCGGCACCGCGCTGCTGCGTCGCCGCAGCGGTGAGAGCAAAGAGCTGGAACGTATTGAAACGGAAGCGCATCGTCTGGACAGCATGATTAACGACCTGCTGGTCATGTCGCGCAATCAGCAGAAAAATGCGCTGGTGAGCGAAACTGTGAAAGCCAACCACCTGTGGCATGAAGTGCTGGATAACGCGGCGTTCGAAGCGGAGCAGATGGGGAAATCCTTTACCGTCAACTTCCCGCCGGGGCCATGGCCGCTGTACGGTAACCCCAACACGCTGGAAAGCGCGCTGGAGAACATCGTGCGTAACGCCCTGCGCTATTCGCACACGAAGATTGAGGTAGCCTTCTCGGTGGATAAAGACGGGATCACCATCATCGTTGATGACGATGGTCCTGGGGTAAGCCCGGAAGACCGCGAACAGATTTTCCGTCCGTTCTACCGTACCGACGAGGCGCGTGACCGTGAATCTGGCGGCACAGGGTTGGGTCTGGCGATTGTTGAAACCGCCATGCAGCAGCATCGCGGCTGGGTGAAGGCCGACGACAGCCCGCTGGGTGGGTTGCGGTTAACGCTGTGGCTGCCGTTGTATAAACGTTCGTAGCCGTTTAGCCGGGCGGCGGTATCGCTGACCCGGCTTGCCTCTCCTGCGGGGAAACTATTTCCCCCACAATCTCCGCGAATTATCTTCGATCTTGCTACTTAAACGGCGTTTCTGCATCGTTCGGGTCCAGCTCGTGGACAGCCCTGCAGCGGACAAAAGCCGATGGTACTGGTCGTCATCAAACGGCATATGCCAGGCGATCGCGCAGGCGTCATATACCGAGACATCACTCAGGCGCGATGCCAGCACCAGCGGCGCATCTGCCGATACCTGACCTGCCAGCACCACCCGATATAACCAGCCCGTTTTACCCGCGCTCTGCAGCCGGGCAGACATGTCGCTGATGCCGAAATGATAGTTTAGTTTGAAGCACGGCGAGCGCGGCTGCGTCACCTGAATCAGGGCATCGCCCCAGCGGTAGATATCGCCGATAAAGACGTTTTTCTCGGTCAGCCCTTCCGTTGAGAGATTCTCACCAAACGCTGGCGCGACAAACATATCCGCCTGTTCGGGAAACTCGGTTATCCAGTGCTGATAGTGTTCCCGCGGATAGTGGCACAGCGCGCGGTCAGGCCCGCCATGGATTTTCTTTTCGGCCTGCTCATCGCCCACCAGCCCGAGGTCGGTTAACGTCAACTCGCCGTCGACCTGAACTTTCGCGATGGCGCTCGGGCGGCTGCCGTCGTACTCCCTTACCTTGCCTGTAAAGACATTCACCGGAAAATGCATCGCTGCTCCTTTCTGCAGATACAAAAAAAGCGAGTCATCAGACTCGCTTCTCACAGGCGTCAATGCAACCTTATTTTTTCGCGGCGAAACGCGCTGCTGCTTCGTCCCAGTTCACCACGTCCCAGAAGGCTTTGATGTAGTCCGGGCGACGGTTCTGGAATTTCAGGTAGTAAGCGTGTTCCCACACGTCCAGACCCAGGATAGGGAAACCGGATGCGCCAGAGATTGCTTCACCCATCAGCGGGGAGTCCTGGTTAGCCGTTGAAACAACCGCCAGTTTGTCACCTTTCAGAACCAGCCACGCCCAGCCAGAGCCGAAACGGGTCGCAGCGGCTTTTTCGAATTCCGCTTTGAAGTTGTCTACAGAACCGAAATCGCGCTCGATAGCCGCTTTCAGGTCGCCCTGCAGGGTGGTACCGGTTTTCAGGCCTTTCCAGAACAGGCTGTGGTTAGCGTGACCACCTGCGTTGTTACGCAGAACGGTTTTCTTGTCAGCTGGCAGCTGGTCCAGTTTGGTGATCAGCTCTTCAACAGGCAGGCTAGCGAACTCTGGCAGGCTTTCCAGCGCGGCGTTCGCGTTGTTCACATAGGTCTGGTGGTGTTTAGTGTGATGGATTTCCATCGTCTGCTTGTCGAAATGCGGTTCCAGTGCGTCGTAGGCATACGGCAGGGATGGCAGTGTATAACTCATAATCCTCTCCATTATTGTCGGGCGGCACAGCTGTTAATGCCGCGTAAGCAGTTGGTTCATTATAGTTAATTAAATGATATTGAAAATGATTATCAATGCCGTAGTTTTTATAAGGTTATTCGGTTTTCGGTTATTGCTGAAATTGTGAGTCTGCTCACCCGGTTAACGCGTTGATTGCCATTCAAAACCAAAGTGCGGCAACCTTCCGAAGGTTACCCGACTGCTTAATTTTTACACTCATCGAGTCGGTGGGAAGCCACCGGCATATAAAAACGATGAGGATGTAAACATGAATCATGCGATTACGATGGGTATTTTCTGGCATCTGATAGGCGCGGCCAGTGCAGCCTGTTTCTATGCCCCGTTTAAACAGGTCAAACAGTGGTCATGGGAAACCATGTGGTCCGTCGGCGGTGTGGTCTCGTGGATAATTCTTCCCTGGACCATCAGCGCCATGCTGCTCCCGGATTTCTGGGGCTACTTCTCCTCCTTTAACGCCTCCACCCTGCTGCCGGTCTTTCTCTTTGGCGCCATGTGGGGCGTCGGTAACATTAACTATGGCCTCACCATGCGCTACCTCGGCATGTCGATGGGCATTGGCATTGCGATTGGTATTACGCTGATTGTTGGCACTCTGATGACGCCGATCCTCAACGGCAACGTTGACGTGCTGATCAACACCAAAGGCGGCCAGATGACGCTGCTGGGCGTGCTGGTGGCCGTCATTGGCGTGGGCATTGTCACCCGCGCAGGGCAGCTGAAAGAGCGCAAAATGGGCATCAGAGCCGAAGAGTTCAACCTGAAGAAAGGCCTGCTGCTGGCGGTGATGTGCGGGATCTTCTCCGCAGGCATGTCATTCGCGATGAACGCCGCCAAACCGATGCATGAAGCCGCTGCCGCACTGGGCGTCGACCCGCTGTACGTGGCACTGCCAAGCTATGTGGTGATCATGGGTGGCGGAGCGGTGGTTAACCTCGGTTTCTGTTTTTTCCGTCTGGCAAACGTGAAGACCTTGTCACTGAAAGCCGACTTCTCGCTGGCTAAACAGATGATTATCGGGAACGTGCTGCTCTCGGCGCTCGGCGGGCTGATGTGGTATCTCCAGTTCTTCTTCTACGCGTGGGGTCACGCCAGTATTCCGGCGCAGTATGACTATATGAGCTGGATGCTGCACATGAGCTTCTACGTGCTGTGCGGTGGGCTGGTGGGTCTGCTTCTGAAAGAGTGGAACAACGCCGGCCGTCGCCCGGTGGGCGTGCTGAGTCTGGGCTGCGTGGTGATCATTATTGCGGCCAACATTGTGGGCCTCGGCATGGCGAACTGATTACGCCGCGTTACGACTGCGATGACGCCACTGAACCGGCGTCATCCCCACCTCGCGGTTAAAGACCACCGAAAAATAGTTACTGTCCTCAAAGCCGCAGCGCATCGCCACATCGCTGACCATCAGTTCCGTATGCTGAAGCAGGTACTGGGCATGGCAGATGCGCAGCTGGCGCAGATAGTGGTTCACCGTCATCCCGGTCTGGGTGCGGAATTGCTGGCGCAACGCGCGCTCGCTGCACTGCGCCTGCTCGCAGAATTTCTCCAGCACAAAGCTTTTGTTAAGGCTGCCCGCCAGGGTGGTAATGAGCTTATCGAGCAGGGCTTCCTGCGCGGTAGCCGACGGGTTATCAATGGCGTAGCGATGGCGCGTCAACGTCATGACCAGCTGGGCGAAAAGCAGTTCAGCCATCTGGTGAGCCTCAGGATCGCTTTTCTGGCTCTCCTGCTCCAGCTGAGAAATCACCTGTCGCACCTGCGTCATGCCGTTACTGCTCAGTCGCCAGTGCGCCGCGCACTTCGTATCATTAAAACCCGGAATGTAAGCCGCCCAGTCGACGTTGAGTTTCAGCCTGTCGGGGCAGTAAATCACGTTCTGCAGGACCAGGTCGTTTACCGAAGCGTAGGCGTGTTTGTCTTCAGCACGGATGTAAAACAGATCCCCACGCGTAATGCGGTAGGGCCGGTCGTTGAGGATATGCAAGCCATTGCCCCGCCACACCAGCACCAGCTCGCAGAACTCATGGGTGTGCTCGGCAAAGACGTTTTGCGGATAGCGATCCGCCACCGCGACGGCCTGGCCGGCGGAGGCAAAAAAATCCACTTTGCGAAGCATTAGCTGAGCAACCACGACACCACCTCGACAGCAAATAACCTGACATTATTAGCGTTTTTGCCCACGGGAAACGGTGACAACCCTCGCGTTACTGCAGTGACGCGTCCTTTCCCTGGCGAATATCGCGCGGTGACCAGCTAAATTCCCGGCGAAACAGGGTCGAAAAGTGGTTACTGTCGCCGAAACCGCAACGATAGGCGATATCCGTGACGCTCTCATCGGTATGACGCAGCAGATGGCGCGCTTTAATCAGGCGCAGACGGTTCAGATAGCGCTGGGGCGTCAGCCCGGTTTGCTGCTTCAGCTGACGATGCAAGGTCCGGAGCGACAGCGAAAAATCATCCGCCAGCGTTTCCCAGCAGACATCCTCGGCGAAATGGTCCTCCAGCCAGGCCATCAGTTGAGTCAAACGCGCATCGTTATTCCCCAGCCCGGCCACCATGCTACTGCGACGCAGCAGCACCAGCAGCTGCATAAACAGCAGCTCACGCGTGGCGATGACGTGGGTCTCCTGTCCCTCGTCGCGCTGTTCCATCTGGCTCACCAGCTGACGCACCTGCTGCAGCGTGGACTGATTCACCCGCCAGTGCGAAGGATAGATGCCGTCCTTCTCCTGCGGCAGGAGATGGTTCAGCCCGGACAGGAACTGGAACGCATCGGGCGAACGGTAGAGCACGTTAGTCAGGCACAGGTTGTCGGTATGTTCATATAAGTGCCGGTCATGATCGCGCACAAAGCAGACCGTCCCACCACTGATGGTATACGGCTGGCCGTTAAACACATGGATCCCCGTTCCGTGTTCAACAATCACAATTTCGTGAAAATCATGATGATGCTCAGGGAACGCCACCTGAGGGAGTCGCGGTTCAATCGCGACAGACGACCCACCCGAAGGAAAAAAATCCGCGCTGTGCAGTACGGTCATAACGGCCCCCACCAATGAGAAATGTTCTCAAAATAGTAATTAAGGCCCCGTCCCCTCACCTTAAATTTTCGACCGTAAACCTCGCAAAAACTGTCCGTTTTTCAAGAAACAGGCTGAAAGATCAGGAAATGCGGTAAGCGTCACACTGCCTGCAAACCCCGTCACGCCTGGAAACTGTGAACTCCCTCACGTTCATCTTTGCTTTCTTGCCAGCCCCGGAAAACCGCTGTCACTGGCGAGAAGGTGGTGATGGGTTCCTTTTTTTACACTCACCGCTAATGACTTTAAGAAGGATACAACCATGACTTTTCGCCATTGCGTGGCTGTCGATCTAGGCGCATCCAGCGGCCGTGTAATGCTGGCCACTTATGACGGCAAGCGGCAGACGCTTTCGCTTCGCGAGATGCACCGCTTTGTTAACTGCCTGCAAAAGCAGGACGGCTGTGAGGTGTGGGATATCGACAGCCTTGAGGCAGCGATCCGCACCGGACTGCAGAAGGTCTGCGATGCGGGGATCCGTATCGACAGTATCGGCATCGATACCTGGGGCGTCGATTACGTACTGCTGGACAGCAACGGTGAACGCGTCGGTTTGCCGATAGCCTATCGCGACAGCCGCACCGACGGCCTGATGGCGCGTGCGATTGCCGGGCTTGGCAAGGAGAATATTTATGGCCGCAGCGGCATTCAGTTTCTGCCATTCAATACGCTCTATCAACTGCGCGCGCTGGTCGAACAGCAGCCGGCGCTGGTTCCCCGCGTGGCGCATGCACTGCTGATCCCGGACTACTTCAGCTACCGCCTGACCGGCAACATGAACTGGGAATACACCAACGCCACCACCACGCAACTGGTGAACATCAACTCCGATAACTGGGATGAACACCTGCTGGCCTGGACCGGGGCTTCCCCCTCCTGGTTCGGTACGCCGACGCATCCTGGCAATGTGATCGGGCAATGGATGTGCCCGCAGGGTAATGCGATCCCGGTGGTGGCGGTTGCGAGTCACGATACCGCCAGCGCCGTCATTGCGTCTCCGCTTGCCGGTAACGACGCCGCCTACCTCTCTTCCGGGACCTGGTCGCTGATGGGCTTTGAGAGCAAAACTCCCTACACCAGCGATGCCGCGCTGGCCGCGAACATCACCAACGAAGGCGGTGCCGAGGGGCGCTACCGCGTGCTGAAGAACATCATGGGTCTGTGGCTGCTCCAGCGCGTGCTTAAAGAGCAAAACATTACCGACCTGCCCGCGCTTATTGCCGATACCGAACGACTGAAAGCCTGCAGTTTCCTGATCAATCCCAATGATGACCGCTTTATCAACCCGGCGAACATGAGCGCCGAAATCCAGGCCGCCTGCGTCGACGCCGGACAGCCCGTGCCAACGAAACCGGCAGAACTGGCACGCTGTATTTTCGACAGCCTCGCCCTGCTGTATGCCGAGATCCTGAGCGAGCTGGCCGACCTTCGTGGCCGGCCGTTCACTCAGCTGCATATTGTCGGCGGCGGCTGCCAGAACCAGCTTCTGAACCAGCTCTGCGCCGATGCCTGCGGGATCACCGTGGTGGCGGGCCCGATTGAAGCGTCGACGCTCGGCAATATTGGCATTCAGCTCATGACCCTGGACGAACTTGCCAGCGTGGACGATTTCCGCACGGTGGTCTCGGCGAACGCCACGCTGACCACGTTCATCCCCAATCCCTGCCATGAAATTGCCCGCTATCGGGCGCAGTTTCAGCAAAACCGACTGACTAAGGAGCTTTGCGCATGACCACTCAACTTGAACAAGCCTGGGACCTGGCTAAACAGCGTTACGCCGCCGTCGGCGTGGATGTCGATGAGGCGCTGCGCCAGCTCGATCGTCTGCCGGTCTCCATGCACTGCTGGCAGGGCGACGACGTTGCCGGTTTCGAGAACCCGGGCGGCTCGCTGACGGGGGGCATTCAGGCCACCGGCAACTATCCGGGCAAAGCGCGTAACGCCACCGAGCTGCGCGCCGACCTGGAGCTGGCGCTGAGCCTGATCCCGGGGCCTAAGCGGCTGAACCTGCATGCTATCTATCTGGAATCTGACACGCCGGTCGCGCGTAACGAGATCAAACCTGCGCACTTTAAAAACTGGGTGGCGTGGGCGAAAGCCAACCAGCTGGGCCTGGATTTCAACCCATCCTGCTTCTCACACCCGCTGAGCGCCGACGGTTTTACCCTTGCCCACGCGAACGACGACATCCGCCAGTTCTGGATTGAACACGTAAAAGCCAGCCGCCGCGTCTCCGCGTACTTTGGCGAGCAGCTCGGCACGCCGTCGGTGATGAACATCTGGATCCCGGACGGCATGAAAGACATCACCGTTGACCGTCTGGCCCCGCGTCAGCGCCTGCTGGCGGCGCTGGATGAAGCCATCAGCGAAAAACTGAACCCGGCGCACCACATCGACGCCGTAGAGAGCAAGCTGTTCGGTATTGGTGCGGAAAGCTACACCGTGGGGTCGAACGAGTTTTACATGGGGTACGCCACCAGCCGCCAGACCGCGCTGTGCCTGGATGCCGGCCATTTCCACCCGACGGAGGTGATCTCCGACAAAATCTCCGCCGCCATGCTCTACGTACCCCGCCTGCTGCTGCACGTGAGCCGTCCCGTACGCTGGGACAGCGATCACGTGGTGCTGCTGGATGACGAAACCCAGGCCATCGCCAGCGAAATCATTCGCCACGATCTGTTTGACCGCGTGCACATTGGCCTCGACTTCTTTGACGCCTCCATCAACCGCATCGCGGCCTGGGTGATTGGCACCCGCAACATGAAAAAAGCCCTGCTGCGTGCGCTGCTGGAGCCCACCAGCGCCCTGAAACAGCTGGAAGAGAACGGCGATTACACCGCGCGCCTGGTGCTGCTGGAAGAGCAGAAAACCCTGCCATGGCAGGCGGTGTGGGAGATGTACTGCCAGCGTAACGACACCCCAGCGGGCAGTCAGTGGCTGGATAACGTGCGGATGTATGAGAAAGACGTGCTGAGTCAGCGCGGATAAATATGCCCTCACCCTCTTCCTGTGGAAGAGGCCACTTTTACCCCCTCTCCCTGTGGGAGAGGGCCGGGGTGAGGGAAACGCTCACCGCGATCACGGGAAATGAAACACTATGCAGACCATCACTAACGCCTGGTTCGTCCAGGGCATGATTAAAGCCACCTCCGACGCCTGGCTGAAAGGCTGGGACGAGCGCAATGGCGGTAACCTGACGCTGCGCCTGGATGATGCCGACATTGAACCGTTCGCCGCCGAGTTCCATCAGAGGCCGCGCTATATCGCCCTGAGCCAGCCAATGCCGCAGCTCGCCAGTACGCCGTTTATCGTCACCGGTTCCGGTAAATTCTTCCGTAACGTGCAGCTCGACCCGCAGGCCAACCTCGGGGTGGTGAGAGTGGACAGCGACGGCGCAGGCTATCACATCCTCTGGGGGCTGACGGACGATGCAGTGCCCACGTCTGAACTCCCGGCGCACTTCCTCTCTCACTGTGAGCGTATCAAGGCAACCCACGGCAAAGACCGGGTGATCATGCACTGTCACGCCACCAACCTGATCGCCCTGACCTACGTGCTGGAAAACAGTAGCGACTACCTCACGCGGAAGCTGTGGGAAGGCAGCACCGAATGTCTGGTGGTTTTCCCCGACGGGGTCGGCATTCTGCCGTGGATGGTGCCGGGTACCGACGAAATCGGCCAGGCCACCGCCATCGAAATGCAGTCCCACTCCCTGGTGCTGTGGCCGTTCCACGGGGTATTCGGCAGCGGGCCGACGCTCGACGAAACGTTTGGTCTGATTGATACCGCCGAGAAGTCCGCCGAGGTGCTGGTGAAGGTCCTGTCGATGGGCGGCATGAAGCAGACCATCACCCGGGAAGAGCTGATTGCACTCGGTAAACGCTTTGGCGTCACGCCGATGCAGTCGGCACTGGATTTGTACCCATAGCGGCCCGCGAAAGCGGCTGGAGGCATGATGATCCGCAAAGCATTTGTGATGCAGGTGAACCCTGACGCGCACGACGAGTACGCGCGTCGCCATAACCCCATCTGGCCAGAGCTGGAGGCGGTATTAAAAGACCACGGTGCGCACCACTACGCTATCTATCTCGATGAGGCGCGTAACCTGCTGTTTGCGAGCGTTGAAATTGAATCGGAAGCGCGCTGGAACGCGGTGGCAAAGACCGACGTTTGTCAGCGCTGGTGGAAATACATGGGTGAGGTAATGCCCTCGAACCCCGACAACAGCCCGGTGAGTGCCGAACTAAAAGCGGTGTTTTACCTGCCCTAAGCGTTAACGCTGCCGCATCCGCGGCAGCGTCCTGCGTTAGTTTGCCTCCACCGCAGCGCGCCGCGCCGCAATCTCCTGCTTACTGCTCAGCGTAAAGGCCGAGATCACCGTAATTGCCAGTACAAAACAGCCCAGCATCAGGTAGGTCTCCTGGAAACCGATCCGGTCATACATATTCCCGGCGAAAGCAGAGAGGAAAATCGCCGCCGACTGTTTGGAAAACTGGAAGCCAATCAGATAGATAGTGGCCGACAGACGGGTATCGAACACGCCGGTGATGTATTTGAACGCCCCCACCAGCAGGAACGGAACCTCCAGCGCGTGCAGCATCTTCAGGGCAATGACCTCCACCGCGGTGGTGGCGAACGACGAGCCGATAATGCGCGTCGCCATAATCAGCCCGGCAATCAGCAGCGTATTCTTCGCGCCGATACGGTTGATGATCCACGGCGAGCAGAACATGATGATCGCGTTGCAAATTTCCCCCGCCGTAGTGGCAAAACCAAAGGCTCGCGTTCCCTCCTGCGGCGTTGCGAAGAAGGTTTTAAAGAAGGTGGCAAACTGCTGGTCAAAAACGTCATACACGCAGGCCACACCGATGACGTACAGAATGAACATCCACATTCTGCGCTGACGGAACAGGTTAAAGACCGTCCTGGCGGTGATCTGCGGCTGGTTGGCCCCCAGCGCATTCATCACCTGCGCAGTCTGGTTTGGCTTCGGTTTCGCAACCACCAGCAACAGCATCAGCAGCAGCGCAGCCGCTGATCCCATCCAGAAGACATACGACGGGTCGATGCCAAACAGAATACCGCCCGTTGAAGCGCACAGCCCCCAGCCGAGACAGCCGAACATGCGCGCCTTGCCGTATTCAAACACGCTGTTACGGCTCACGCGTTCGATGTAGGCCTCAATCGCGCCTGAACCTGCGGAGAAGACAAAACCGATATACAGACCGCCGCTCAATGCCCCCAGCCAGATACTGCTTTTCAGCAGTGGCGCAAAGACATACAGGAAGAACGGCGCGAACAGAAACAGCAGCACCGTGATAATCCACAGCAGGTGTTTTTTCAGCCCCAGCTTATCCGAAATGACCCCAAGTACGGGCTGGAAGGCGATGGCCGAAAGCGAGATACAGGAGAATACGATCCCGGTATGGGTTTTGTTCAGGCCGATGACATCCGACAGCCAGATCGGCAGAAACGGAAAGCAGGTGGCCATAATGAAGAAGTAAAGAAAGAAGAACAGCCCGAAGATCCAGAAGTTAGGGTTGTCTTTGTGGGTACAGGTTGTTGTGTTCATTATTTTTATCCTCAACGGAGGGCCAGTCTCCCGGCCCATCACCCTTACACGCGTTCAACGCCAATCAGAATGGCGGTTTCCGGGTCCAGAATCGGCAGTGCGATCCCCGCCTGCATCAGCCACTCACCGCTGGCCGTCTGGGACGTTTCCATCCACGCCGGTAGCTTGCGCATGGTGTGCCCGCCCTCACCGGTGAGTCGAATGTTGGGGTGGTCGAGCAGCGTGATGCGGTACTGCGCCTGCGCGTCGAGCCCCGGCATGCGCAGCGGCATCATGAGCGTGTAATCCGGCATGGCCAGTTGGCTGACCATAAACAACCCCTGCGTTTTGTCTTCGCTCACTATACCCTGCGCCAGCGTGCTGGCATCCGGCATATCCACGCGCCACTGGGTACCGTGATGGATGACTTCCCGCCACTGCTTGTGCAGCGCGGTGTAATGGCGATAGCCTTCACGCTCCTGAGCATCGACGGTGAGCGGATCAAGCTCCAGTCCCATGTGGCCAAACAGTGCCGTCAGGCCGCGGAAAGCTATGCTGTGCTGGCGGAAGGTGGCGTGACATTTATGATGACCGATATGCGCGCCCATCACTTCCGGCGGGAAGAAGTAGCTCATGCCACGCTGGATGGTATTGCGCTCCAGCGCGTCGTTGTTGTCAGAGGCCCAGAAGCGGTGACTGCGGGTCAGGACTTCATAGTCGATTCGCCCGCCGCCCGAGGAGCAGGACTCAAATTCAATGTGCGGGAAACGCTCGCCCAGCACGTCTAACAGACGATAAAACTGCCGCGTCTGCGCATCCGCAGCGGCTTTGCCGTGGTGCCCGGGCTGTACCAGTTCGCGGTTCATATCCCACTTAACGTAGTCGATGGCATGTTCGCCCAGCAGCCAGCTCATGCGCTCGACCAGATAATCAAAAGCCTGCGGAATATTCAGGTTGAGCACCAGTTGATGACGGCCCGTTGCCTGGGTGTAGCCCGGCAGCGCCAGCACCCAGTCGGGATGGGCACGATACAGATCCGAGTCCGGGTTAATCATCTCCGGCTCAATCCAGATACCAAATTCCATGCCGCGCTTTTTCACATGGTTAATCACCGGCGTCAGCCCGTCCGGGTATTTTTTCTCGTCCAGGTACCAGTCACCCAGCGCCGCGTGGTCATCGTTACGGCCCTTGAACCAGCCGTCGTCGATGATAAAACGCTCCACGCCCAGCGCCGCAGCCTCATCGGCCATGCGCATGATGTACGCCGGGTCATGGCTGAAGTAGATCCCCTCCCAGGTATTGAGATGTACCGGGCGCGGTTTGTTTTCAGGGAAGCGGATAACGTTGTCGCGCAGATACCGGTGGAACGACTGGCTCATGCCGTTCAGACCCCGTGCGGAGTAGCTCGCATACAGGCGTGGTGTCCAGAGCGTTTCCCCCTCTTCAATCGCCATTTCTCCCGGCAGGTAGAGGGCTTCGGCCTGCAGATAGCGGCGTCCGTCGGTTTTGACTTCCGCACGCAGGCGGTGGTTGCCGCTCCAGCCCAGATGCACGCCCCAGACGTCGCCGTGCATTTCGTTAAATGAGGACGTACCGGCGATCAGCGCCGGGAAGTGTTCGTGAGAGGTCCTGCCGCGGCGGTTTTCAATCACAACGCTGTCGTGTTCAAGCTTCACGCGATGCGGCTGGAACTCACGGATCCAGCGTCCGTGGAACGCCATCACGTCCTGCGCGCGTTCAGCGACCGGTAGCGTCACGGCAAAACGATCAACCTGCCACGCCTGCGCCCGCAGGTTAGTTAAACCGTGACGCACCACCAGTACCCCGCTTGCATCCAGTGCCAGCTCGCTGGTCAGACGCAACCCGGCATGTTCATCTTCCGCCGTTAACGTCAGGGTTTGCCCCTGGTGCTGCACATGGGTGGTTTTAAAGACAGGCGACCCGTCCAGCCCCTGGCGGTGTCCTTCGATACCGGGCGAACCAAACAGACCGTGTCCCAGCTCCGCCATCAGCGTCACCGGGGCGTCAACGTCGAGCCTGCCGTTCGCCACAGGACGAGACAGACTTACCACATCTTGCGGTGAAAAGTGGTGAAGGTGCGGCCCCCAGTAGAGAATTTCGGCGAACGGGTGCGTGGTTATCACCAGGTCAACCGCCTTACTTTCGAGTCGAAAAATGGAATCGTGCATCAGACCTCTCCTGTCATCGGGATGATCTGAGTGTTGATCCGAAACGTTTCGGATACAAACCAAAACGTTTCGGATCTGTGATCGGCTTTGGAATTTTGCTGTGTTTAGGCCGTCTGGCCCGGGAAGAACTCTGGCTGCCAGAGCACCTGAAGCTGAGCGATATCGTCGCCGTTAATCAACTGACGCACCATGTCAGCGATCTGTTTCCCGACACCCTGGCGGGTGGACTGAATAACCGCCGCCACATCAACATCGACAATGCTGTCCTGCGGTAAGCCGTCGTAAACCACCAGCGAAACGGCGTTTTCACCGCAGAGAAGACCCCGCTGCGCCAGCGCCATGGCCGCGCCGTCGCCGTGAGTGTTGCAGTCGGTAATGATGGCCGTGGGGGGCTGCGGCAAGGAGAGAAGTTCATTCGTCGTGGCGTAACCCACGCGGCGCGAAGGCGGCATGGCGCGCAGCCATTCGCTGGATAACCCGGCTTCGCGTAGCGCATCCAGAAAACCCTGGCGGCGCTGGGTGATGAAGGCCTGATTGTTGCTTTCGCCCAACAAGGCGATACGGCGATGTCCCTTTTCAATCAGCCAGCGGGTGGCATTATACGTGCCGGCATAGTTGTCGAAATCAAACCACGCATAGGGCTGCGGCAGCTGGCTGCGCCCGAGCGCGAGAAAGGGAAAACCGGCGGCCTGAAGCTGTTCCAGCCGCGGGTCATGATCCAGCGTGTGCGCCACAATCAGCGCATCCACGCGACGACTTTGCACCATACGCATATAGCTGTGCTTGTCCGCCAGATCGTCATCGGCAATCAGCAGGAGATCGATTTCATGTCGCGCCAGTTCGTGGCTAATTTCGCCGACCATGTCCATAAAGACGCTGTTATTGAGCGGAACAGGATGCACCGGAAAAACCAGACCCACGGCGTCGATTTTGCCCATCTTCAGGCGACGCGCAAAGGTGTTTGGCCGGTAGCCACGGCGCTGAGCCTCCGCTTCGACGCGGGCGCGCGTCTCGCGGGAGACATCGTCATACCCGTTAAGGGCGCGGCTGACGGTGGTAACAGACAGCCCCAGTTCTTTGGCAATGGCTTTAAGCGACATGATTTTCCGTATCTGCGTTAATTTTGTTCAGCCACCAGAAGCGCGTGCGTATCCGGCTCCAGGGCCTTAAAGATATGCGGCTGGTCAGCGGGATAGCAAATGTAATCCCCCGGGCCAAGCTCTTCCGCCGCGTCGATCAGACCAACCAGCGCTCTACCCTGCGTCACAATAATATGCTCCACTGAGCCTGCCGGATGTGGCTGAGAAATGCGGTCGGCACCCGGCTGGGTGAGTAACAGGTAGATGTCACGACGCGCGCCCGGCGGGCACGCCGCCAGCAAAATGGCTTCATAGTTGGCCTGTCCGGCAACCACCTTCGTTCCTTCTCCACGGCGGATCACCTGAGTGGTCGGCTGCTGCGGTTCGAGCAAACGGGCAAAAGGAATGTCCAGCGCCACACAGAGTGACCAGAGCGTCTCCAGGCTGGGATTCCCGTTGCCGGACTCCAGCTGCGACAGCGTGGATTTAGCGATCCCGGCACGGCGCGCGATTTCCGCCAGTGAAAGTCCGGTTCGCAGGCGTTCTCGCACCAGACTTTTAGCGATCACGCTGATTGGCTGCGTCATAAAAACGGCCCCTTTGTTCTATAAATCGAACGAATCGTTCGTCTTGAAAAACGGTTCTGATGCGTTCATTATAATGGAAATACGTTCGATATGGCTAAAATTGTATGAAGCATCATCTCTCAACCCTGAAAGGCGACACGATAAAAGCAATCATCCTGGTGTGTCTCGCGGTAGGCGTCGTCGGGATGTCCTATGGCTCGCTGGCAATGGCCTACGGTTTCCCGGTCTGGGTCCCGTTTTTACTCTCCATTACCGTGCTGGCGGGTGCCTCTGAATTTATGTTTATCGGCATTGTGGCAAGCGGCGGTAACCCTCTGGCGGCGGCGGCTGCCGGATTACTGGTTAATGCACGCCATGTACCGTTTGGGGTGACGGTGCGTGAACTGGTGGGTAAACGTGGCCTGAGTTTTCTGGGTTGCCACATTATGAACGACGAAAGCGTGGTGTTCGGGTTGTCGCAAAAGACGCCCGAACAGCGTAAGGCGGCATACTGGTTATGCGGTTTAGGCGTGGCGATCGTCTGGCCGCTGGGTACATTGCTGGGCACCATGGTTGGCAAACTGTTGCCGGACCTTGAAACCATCGGGCTGGATGCGGTATTCCCGGCGATTTTACTGGCGTTAGTGGTGCCGGCTTTTAAAAATCGCACCACCCTGATCCGCGCCTGTAGCGGTGCTGCATTGTCACTGGCCGCCGTGCCGTTTGCCCCGGTGGGTTTACCGGTTCTGCTCTCTTTACTGGGTCTTGCTGCGAGGAAAAAATAATGGGGAATATGACGGTCTTTATTCTCGGTATCGCCCTTCTTTCTGTGGGAACCTATTTAATGCGTCTCGGCGGGGCAAAACTCGGCAACCGACTGGCGCTGTCAGACCGCTCTCAGGCTCTGCTTTCAGATGCGGCAACGGTTTTGCTGTTTTCCGTCGCGCTGGCGACCACTTTCTATGAAGGTGAGCATTTTGCCGGTATGGCGCGCGTACTGGGCGTGGCGTTTGCAGTGTTTCTGGCATGGCGAAAAATGCCGTTAATTGTGGTGATCGTGGCGGCAGCGGTCGTGACTGCAATGCTGCGCCTGGCGGGTATCCAATAAAAAAAGCGCCCCGGGGGCGCTCTTTCGACGGTGTGGCAGCTTATTTGTTCAGTTCAGCAGTCATGTGTACGCGGTTACCCGTAAACGCCTGGGTAATTTTATAAGATGACGCGCCCGCTTCCTGAGCCTGTGCAGCAATTTTGGCTTCTGCGCCATCAATGGTAGAGGCGGTTGCGGTCACAGTCTGTGCAGCGAAAGAACCGAAAGATGTAGCCAGAGCGATTACTGCGACAAAAGTTTTGATGCTTTTCATGATATAAACCCTTTCAATTAGTTGTTTGTTTAAGGCACCGTGCCTTGATGAGGTAAATAGTAGACCTCATCATGAACAACTAAAAGCGGAAGGATTTGCTATTCTTTTTCAAATTTACTGATTAACTATTAATCGCTGCGGATGGGTATAAATCGTCGCCCTTCCCGGCTTACAGAACCCCACCAGCGTCAGATTACAGCGCTCCGCCACTTCCACTGCCAGCGTGGTCGCGGCCGATACGGCAAAAAGGATTTCAACGCCGCACATCGCCGACTTTTGCACCATCTCGTAGCTGGCGCGGCTGGAGACCAGTGCCGCTCCCTGCTGCCAGAGTTCGCTTTCGCGCGCCCGGCGGCCCATCAGTTTATCCAGCGCCACATGGCGGCCGACATCCTCATGCCCCCCGGCAATATCGCCCGATGGCAGAACCCATGCCGCCGCATGCGTGCATCCGCTCAGCTGGCCGACAGGTTGCACGTCATTCAGATGTTCAAGGGCATGGTCGAGATGGGCCAGATTGAAGGTCTGGGTAAACGGCAGAGGTGCGACAGGCTTACCGATATCATTGAGCTGCTCTACCCCGCAAACCCCGCATCCGGTACGCCCGGCCAGCGCGCGTCGCCGCTCTTTGAGCCCCATAAACCGGCGGCTTGAGAGTTCGATTTGCACTTCAAGGCCGTTGCAGGCCTTCACCACATCCATGCCGTAAATTTCTTGCGGGTGCTCAATGATGCCTTCCGAGAGGGAAAAACCAATCGCAAACAGCTCCAGATCTTTGGGCGAGGCCATCATCACCACATGGGAAATACCGTTGTAAACCAGAGCAACGGGCACTTCCTCCGCCAGAAAATCAGGCGTGGTGTGGGTAATGTGGGGCGGTCTGTGTACCGACAGTTCCACGATACCGGCAGGCAGTGGCGACGGGTGGGTAACACGGTTTTGTTTAGACACAGCGGTATTCCTGAACAACCACGGAGGTGAGCCTGCTATTGCATCACAAACCGCAGGCCATACGCATAGTATGGATCAACTTTTCAGCACCCATCCTCATCAAGTTTACCTACTCATTTGGGAGAGGCGCAACCGAGGCGGTGATACAGCCCTTTAACATGCCGGGGCAATAATGTGACTCGCGTCACACTTTATAATCAACACAGTGATAATACGTTCACTTTGTATTAACGCCATTGGAACAGGCGTACCGACATTGTGGTATTCTGATGATATCCCTCGTAGAACTGAGGGATTAACGCAAATTTTTCTCCTTTGCGGTCACCGTTCAACCGCGAAGTCAAAACTACATATGTAAGCAATGTCGAAACAAGGAGTGACCCATGCAGGTCAGCAGAAGGCAGTTCTTTAAGATCTGCGCTGGCGGTATGGCAGGCACCACGGCGGCGGCACTGGGTTTTGCACCCGGTGTAGCGCTGGCGGAGACGCGGCAATATAAACTGCTGCGCACCCGTGAAACCCGTAATACCTGTACGTACTGCTCTGTCGGTTGCGGGCTGTTGATGTATAGCCTCGGCGACGGTGCTAAAAACGCCAAAGCGTCTATCTTCCATATCGAAGGTGACCCGGACCATCCGGTCAACCGCGGTGCGCTGTGCCCGAAAGGTGCCGGCCTGGTTGACTTTA
The DNA here is from genome assembly GCF_003635055.1 of Enterobacter sp. WPR_3_1. Taxonomy (NCBI): domain Bacteria; kingdom Pseudomonadati; phylum Pseudomonadota; class Gammaproteobacteria; order Enterobacterales; family Enterobacteriaceae; genus Enterobacter; species Enterobacter sp. WPR_3_1. The sequence continues at coordinate 66,934 of NZ_RBXU01000002.1, forward strand.
TCCACTCCGAAAGCCGCCTGAAATTCCCTGAATATCGTGCGCCAGGTTCCGATAAATGGCAGCAAATCAGCTGGGAAGACGCATTTGACCGCATCGCTAAACTGATTAAAGAAGACCGCGATGCCAACTTTATTGCGAAGAACGCTGAAGGCGTCACCGTCAACCGCTGGCTCTCCACCGGGATGCTGTGTGCGTCTGCTTCCAGTAACGAAACCGGCTATTTAACCCAGAAATTTACGCGTGCACTCGGTATGCTCGCGGTCGACAACCAGGCGCGTGTCTGACACGGACCAACGGTAGCAAGTCTTGCTCCAACATTTGGTCGCGGTGCGATGACCAACCACTGGGTCGACATCAAGAACGCCAACCTTATTGTGGTGATGGGCGGTAACGCCGCTGAAGCGCACCCTGTCGGGTTCCGCTGGGCGATGGAAGCCAAAATCCACAACGGTGCGAAACTGATTGTGATCGATCCCCGCTTTACGCGTACTGCGTCAGTGGCGGATTTCTACACCCCTATTCGTTCAGGTACTGACATCACTTTCCTGTCAGGCGTATTGCTGTACCTGATGACCAACGAAAAATATAACCGCGAATACACCGAAGCCTATACCAACGCCAGCCTGATCGTGCGTGAGGATTACCACTTCGAAGATGGACTGTTCAGCGGTTATGACGCCGAAAAACGCAAATACGACAAGACCAGCTGGAACTATGAGCTGGACGAGAAAGGCTTTGCGAAGCGTGATACGACGCTGCAGCATCCGCGCTGCGTGTGGAACCTGCTGAAAGAGCACGTTTCCCGCTACACGCCGGACGTTGTCGAAAACATCTGTGGTACGCCGAAGGAAGACTTCCTGAAGGTGTGCGAGCTTATCGCCGAAACCAGCGCGAAAGACAAAACGGCGTCGTTCCTCTACGCGCTCGGCTGGACCCAACACTCTGTCGGCGCGCAGAACATCCGTACCATGGCGATGGTTCAGCTGCTGCTCGGCAACATGGGGATGGCTGGCGGCGGCGTGAACGCCCTGCGTGGTCACTCCAACATTCAGGGTCTGACCGACCTTGGTCTGCTGTCTCAAAGCCTGCCAGGTTACATGAACCTGCCAAGCGAAAAACAGACCGACCTGCAAACCTACCTCACAGCCAGCACGCCTAAACCACTGCTCGAAGGTCAGGTGAACTACTGGGGCAACTATCCGAAGTTCTTCGTCTCGATGATGAAAGCCTTCTTCGGTGACAAAGCGACAGCGGAAAACAGCTGGGGCTTTGACTGGCTGCCGAAGTGGGACAAAGGTTACGACGTTCTGCAGTACTTTGAGATGATGCATCAGGGCAAGGTGAATGGCTATCTGTGCCAGGGCTTTAACCCGGTCGCCTCATTCCCGAACAAGAACAAGGTGGTTGAATCGCTGTCGAAACTGAAGTTCCTGGTGACGATTGACCCACTCAACACCGAGACGTCGACCTTCTGGCAGAACCACGGTGAGTCGAATGACGTTGACCCATCGAAGATTCAGACTGAAGTGTTCCGTCTGCCTTCTACCTGCTTCGCGGAAGAGAACGGTTCCATCGTGAACTCCGGCCGCTGGCTGCAGTGGCACTGGAAAGGTGCGGACGCCCCGGGCATCGCCATGAACGACGGCGAGATCCTGGCCGGTATCTTCTTACGCCTGCGTAAGATGTATGCGGCAGAAGGTGGTGCGAACCCGGAACCGGTGCTGAACATGACCTGGAACTACTCGACGCCGGAAAACCCAGCGCCGGAAGAAGTGGCGATGGAGAGCAACGGTAAAGCGCTGGCAGATGTTATCGACCCGGCCACCGGGACGGTGCTGGCGAAGAAAGGCGATCAGCTCAGTACCTTCGCGCACCTGCGTGATGACGGCACGACCGCCAGTGGCTGCTGGATCTTTGCCGGTAGCTGGACGCCGAAAGGTAACCAGATGGCCAACCGCGATAATGCTGACCCGTCAGGCCTCGGCAATACGCTGGGCTGGGCCTGGGCATGGCCGCTGAACCGCCGCATTCTCTACAACCGTGCTTCCGCTGACCCGCAGGGTAATCCGTGGGATCCGAAGCGTCAGTTGCTGAAATGGGACGGCGCGAAATGGGGCGGTGTGGATATTCCGGACTACAGTACTGCCCCTCCAGGCAGCGATGTCGGGCCGTTTATCATGCAGCCTGAAGGGATGGGACGCCTGTTTGCTATCGATAAGATGGCGGAAGGGCCATTCCCGGAACACTACGAGCCGTTTGAGACGCCGCTGGGCACCAACCCGCTGCACCCGAACGTGGTCTCTAACCCGGCAGCCCGCATCTTTAAGGGCGATTTCGACGCGCTGGGTAAAAAAGACAAGTTCCCGTATGTGGGCACCACTTACCGTCTGACCGAACACTTCCACTACTGGACCAAGCACGCGCTGCTTAACGCTATCGCGCAGCCGGAACAGTTTGTGGAGATCGGCGAGAAGCTGGCGAACAAGCTCGGCATTGCCCATGGCGATACCGTGAAGGTCTCTTCTAACCGTGGCTACATCAAGGCCAAGGCGGTGGTGACCAAGCGTATTCGCACGCTGAACGTTCACGGTCAGCAGGTGGATACCATCGGGATTCCGATTCACTGGGGTTATGAGGGCGTGGCGAAGAAAGGGTTCATTGCGAACACCCTGACGCCGTTCGTCGGTGATGCGAACACGCAGACGCCGGAGTTTAAGGCCTTCCTCGTGAACGTGGAAAAGGTGTAACGGAGACGACTTATGGCTTATCAATCTCAAGACATTATCCGTCGTTCCGCGACTAACGGTTTCACGCCCGCGCCTCAGGCGCGGGACCACCAGCAGGAAGTGGCGAAGCTTATCGACGTGACCACCTGTATCGGCTGTAAAGCCTGCCAGGTGGCCTGTTCTGAGTGGAACGACCTCCGTGATGAAGTGGGTCACAACGTCGGGGTGTACGACAACCCGGCTGACCTGACCGCCAAGTCCTGGACGGTGATGCGTTTCTCGGAAGTGGAACAGAACGACAAACTGGAATGGCTTATCCGCAAAGACGGCTGTATGCACTGTGCGGATCCGGGCTGCCTGAAGGCATGTCCGTCAGAAGGGGCTATCATTCAGTATGCTAACGGTATCGTCGACTTCCAGTCCGAGCAGTGCATTGGCTGCGGCTACTGCATAGCGGGCTGCCCGTTCGATGTCCCTCGCATGAACCCGGAAGACAACCGCGTCTACAAATGCACGCTGTGCGTAGACCGCGTAAACGTCGGCCAGGAGCCTGCGTGCGTGAAAACCTGTCCGACGGGCGCTATCCACTTTGGTTCCAAAGAGGATATGAAAACGCTGGCGGCTGAACGCGTGGGCGAACTGAAAACCCGTGGCTACGACAACGCAGGCCTGTACGATCCGGCCGGCGTGGGCGGCACGCACGTGATGTATGTGCTGCACCACGCAGACAAGCCGAATCTGTATCACGGCCTGCCGGAGAACCCGGAAATCAGCGCGACCGTGAAGTTCTGGAAAGGCATCTGGAAACCGCTGGCAGCGGTGGGTTTTGCTGCCACCTTCGCAGCGAGCATCTTCCACTATGTCGGTGTCGGTCCGAACCGCGCGGAAGAGGAAGACGACAACCTGCATGAAGAGAAAGACGAGGTGCGCAAATGAAAAAACGTGACACCATCGTGCGCTATACCGCGCCGGAACGCATCAACCACTGGGTCACCGCCTTCTGCTTCATGCTGGCGGCGATAAGCGGGCTGGGGTTCTTCTTCCCCTCCTTCAACTGGCTGATGCAGATCATGGGGACACCACAGCTGGCGCGTATACTGCACCCGTTTGTTGGCGTCATCATGTTCGCGTCGTTCATCATCATGTTTTTCCGATACTGGCACCATAACCTAATCAATCGGGATGATATCTTTTGGGCGAAGAATATTCGTAAGATCGTCGTCAACGAGGAAGTGGGTGATACCGGGCGTTATAACTTCGGCCAGAAGTGCGTATTCTGGGCGGCGATTATCTTCCTGGTCCTGTTGCTGGTGAGCGGCGTGATCATCTGGCGTCCGTATTTTGCGCCTGCTTTCTCAATCCCGGTGATCCGATTCGCGCTGATGCTGCATTCATTTGCCGCAGTGGCGTTAATTGTGGTTATCATGGTGCATATTTACGCCGCCCTTTGGGTGAAAGGCACCATTACCGCGATGGTGGAAGGCTGGGTAACCAGTACGTGGGCGAAGAAACATCACCCGCGCTGGTACCGAGAGGTCCGCCAGAAACAGGAAAAGTCATCTGAATGAGTATTCGCATAATCCCGCAAGATGAGCTGGGTTCGAGCGAGAAACGCACGGCGGATTATATTCCGCCGTTGTTATTCCCCAGACTCAAGAACCTCTATAACCGCCGCGCAGAGCGTCTGCGCGAGCTGGCAGAGAACAACCCACTGGGCGATTTTCTGCGTTTTGCCGCGCTGGTTGCCCATGCGCAGGAAGTGGTGCTGTACGACCACCCGCTGCAAATTGACCTGACCGCGCGCATCAAAGAGGCCAGCGAGCAGGGTAAGCCTCCGCTGGATATCCACGTTCTGCCGCGCGATAAGCACTGGCATACGCTGCTGCACTCCCTGATTGCCGAGCTGAAACCCGAGATGAGCGGTACCGCGCTGGCGGTCATTGAGAATCTGGAAAAAGCCTCCGATCAGGAGCTGGAAGAGATGGCGAGCGCGCTGTTTGCGTCCGATTTCTCCCTGGTCAGCAGCGACAAAGCGCCGTTCATCTGGGCAGCGTTGTCGCTTTACTGGGCGCAAATGGCCAGCCTGATCCCGGGTAAAGCCCGTGCCGAATACGGTGAAGCGCGTCAATTCTGCCCGGTATGCGGCTCAATGCCGGTGTCCAGCATGGTGCAGATCGGTACCACTCAGGGGCTGCGTTATCTGCACTGCAACCTGTGTGAAACCGAGTGGCACGTGGTGCGCATTAAATGCAGCAACTGCGAGCAGACGCGCGATCTCAACTACTGGTCGCTGGAAAATGAAGACGCGGCGGTCAAAGCTGAAAGCTGCGGCGACTGCGGTACCTACCTGAAGATCCTTTATCAGGAAAAAGACCCGAAAGTCGAAGCCGTCGCCGACGATCTCGCCTCGCTGATTCTGGACGCCAAAATGGAGCAAGAGGGCTTTGCCCGCAGCTCTATTAACCCGTTCCTGTTCCCGGGTGAAGGGGAGTAATCCCCACTCACAGTGCCGGGCAACGTTGGTTTGCCCGGCCTGTATCTGGTTGACTGAAACATCCTCGCCTTCCTCTCGCATATCTTCCAGCATCACTGTGCAGGCAAACTACACGTGCGTTATTCAGGACTAAAGCCAAATTTAATATCCATGTTTACTTTTGCGAGCCGCTTTCCAGAATCGTTTTCAGCCTCATTTTCCCTGTTTCACTCGACAACAAACTGAGTTATAACACTGTATATTCATACAGATTAAAGGGACCCACATGGCACTCGAAAAAGGGATTGATACGCTGGTTCAGGCGTTCATCGCAGCAGGACGCCCTTCTGCGCGTAGCCAAAGTATTGATGACCGGAGAGCAGGCTATATTGCCAGCACGGCGCTTGCCGGTGAGACAGAAACGCGCGTTGACGTAGAAACGCTGAACCTCGAAGGCATCACATATCGCGTCTTCTCTCCGCCAGATGCTGGTGAAAAGCTGCCGACCGTTATCTACTACCACGGGGGATGCTTTATCAGCGGCGGCTTCGATACTCACGATAATCAACTGCGCCAGTTAGCGTTTTATGGCAACTGCCGCGTCATTGCGATCCAGTACAGACTTGCTCCTGAACATACCTACCCTGCCGCTCATGATGATGCAGAAAGATGCGCACATCTGATCTGGCAATACGCGGATATATTTGGCGTGGATAAAAACCGTATCACCCTGTGCGGGGACAGCGCGGGAGGTCATCTGGCACTGGTGACTGCCCTGCGGCTCACGTCTTCCGGACTCTGGCAGCCGGCGCAGCTCATTCTTATCTACCCAATGCTGGATGCCACGGCCTCTTTTGAAAGTTATACCCGTAACGGCGCGGATTACGTCATCACCCGCGATACGCTGCTGAGCGGATATGAGCTCTATCTGGCCAACACGGAACGCCAGCATCCTGAAGCGAGCCCGCTCTGGCGAAAGGATTTTAGCGGCCTGCCTCCCGTGCACATCATTACTGCCGAGTTTGATCCGCTTTGCGACGAAGGTGAGGCACTATATCAGCGCCTGACTGAGCAAGGCGTCACGTGTACGGCTCAGCGGTGGCTGGGGGTTATCCATGGATTTTTCCAGCTTGGTGGGGTCAGCCCGTCTGCGCGCGATCTTCTGAGGGATATTGCCAGACGGATCGGCGCGGGGAATTAGCCCGGCAATCATGCCGGGACGACGGAGTCTACTCTTCTTCGTTTCCACCCTCTTCAAACGCGCCAAACGGCTTCGCAGGAAGAACGATGTAGGTACCTTCAAAGACAGCACCCGGCGTTTCATCGCCGAACAGCTCAACGCGCATCTGTACGCGCGCTTTACGCCCGCGCGCCAGGCGGTCGAGATCGCCCCCAAGTGCGCCAAGATCGGCAACGGCGCTCGGCTTACCACTGATCGGCGCGCTGTAACGAATATGGGCATCGGCCAGAATAATGGTGCCGCCAAGATGGCGTTCGCGGAGCATCAGCCAGATAAGCCCCCAGCCGGTCAGCGTGGCGAGCGAAAACAGGCTGCCGGCAAACAGGGTGTGATGGGGGTTCTGATTGCCGATTTCCGGCATGGTGGTAATGAATTTTTGCCCGGTGTACTGCTGAATACGCACGCCCATTTTTTCACTCAGGGGAATGTGCTGATACCAGGCCTGCTGGAGCTGCCCACACCAGTCGGCGCGATGGAGAATATCATCCAGCGTAGCGATGGGTTTGATCATCAAAAAGTGACGAATCGGCGTGGTTTGCGGGGCGGTGATTTCCCCCTGGTTAACAAAACCGAGTTTGGCGAAGAATTCGACGGCGTCTTCGCGGGCGCTACAGGTGACGCGCTTAACCCCTTCCTGACGGGCAACGGACTCGAGGGTCATCGCCATCAAGGTGCCGAGGCCTTTATCCTGCACGGAAGGATGAACCGCCATAAAGCGGATTGAAGCTTCGTTATCGGCATTAATGTACAAACGCCCAACGGCGACGAGGTTACCCTCTTCGTCCATCACCATCTGGTGATGGGCCATCGCATCCCAGGCGTCGCGCTCAGACCCTTTTGGCTGATGTAATGGCTTGCGTAACATTTCCCAGCGGAACTGGTAATAGGCTTCTAACTCTTCTTCCGTTTGCGGTACTCGAAGGTGATACATAGCTGTACTCTCTCTTGTTACCCGCGGCCACGCCGCCAGTTGGCTCATACCTGGAGCCAGAATGTGACGGGGCCATCGTTCACCAGCGATACCTGCATATCTGCAGCGAATCGTCCGGTTTGCGTATTCATGTCCTGTTGACGACAACGCGCCACAAAGTACTCGTAAAGGGCTTCTGCACGATCCGGTGCGGCACCTTTAGAGAAACCCGGGCGCATGCCGCGCTCGGTATCGGCCGCCAGCGTAAACTGGGAGACCACCAGCACGCTGCCACCCGCCTGCTGAACGTTCAGGTTCATCTTACCTTCCGCATCGCTGAAAATGCGGTAGCCCAGCACGCGCTCGCACAAGCGGTTGGCTTTCTGTTCGTCATCATCCTTTTCGACACCTAACAACACTAAAAGTCCTGGGCCAATTTCACCCGTCACCTCTCCCTCCACGGTGACGCTGGCACGGGTTACGCGCTGTATCAATGCAATCATGGTTGGTCTGCTTCTTGTTGTTTTTCAGCTTCTGCTGCTTTTTTAAGTTCGCGGTATACGCCGAGAGTGACAGTTATTTCGGCACCAAGCAAGACGATACACCAGGTCCAGTAGACCCAGACAAATAAAATGGGGATCACCGCCAGCACGCCGTAAATCAGCTGATAAGACGGGAACATGGTGATGTAAAGGGCAAACCCTTTTTTGCCCAGTTCAAAGAGCAATGCCGCGACCAGCGCGCCCACGACCGCATCGCGGTTAGGCACGCGCGTGGTCGGTACCACGCTGTAAAGCAGCCAGAAAGAGAGCCACGATAAAATCAGCGGGAAGATACGCAACAGGTTATCGATAACGCCGTTGAGATCGCTGGCCCAGCGCAGCGAAAGCAGATACGAACTGATAGCCAGACTCGCACCGGCCAGCAAGGGCCCCAGCGTTAAGATCATCCAGTACACCGCAAAGGAATAAACCTTGGGCCGCGCCTTTTTACTCCGCCAGATGGCATTCAGCGCGTTATCTATGGCGTACATCAATAACAGCGCCGTGACGATCAGGCCACACGCCCCGACCGCCGTCATTTTGCTGGAGTTAGCGACAAACTGTTCAATGTAGTTCTGTATGACATCCCCGGTGGCGGGAATAAAATTCGCAAAGACAAAGTGGCGAAGCTGCAGGCTGACATCTGCAAACATTGGAAAAGCGGAAAATAGCGCAAAAATGACGGCCACTAGCGGCACTAGCGAGAGCAATGACACGTAGGCGAGGTTACCCGCCAGCGTGGTCATGTTGTCCTCATCAATGCGATGCCAGAGCAGTTTCAGCCACGCCCTGAGCGGACGAGTATGATGCGTGGCTTTTTGATGAACGGTTTTTAGCATAACTGCTTCGCAAAATAGTTTGGTATCGTCTCCTTTCCGGTCACCAGAATTGACGTGATACCCAACTGGTTAGCTCCCTCTATATTATCGGCATTGTCGTCGAAAAAGACCGCATCGGCCGCGGTGAATCCTTCCGCCTGCAGAACCGCCTGATAGATACGCGCTTCGGGTTTACGCATCCCCATCTCCTGGGAGAGGTAGATTTTATCGGCCGCCGCCTGCACCTCAGGATACTCGTCAGGCCAAAACGTGGTATGCAGACGGTTAGTATTCGACAGCACCACAACCCGATGCCCCTGCTCGCGGAGTTTATGCATAATGGCGATCACGTCCGGGCGGATCGCGACGAACACTGCCTGCCAGCCATGGGAAAACTGCTCGTAACTTAACGGCACATCCATTTCATGACACAGACGTTCAGCAAATTCTTCATCGCTAATTTCGCCGCGCTCGTGCTGATGGAAGGTCTCGCCCATGGCGAAACTCTGCTTTAACGTCGCCAGCGGGACACGGCTAAAGTCGCTCCATGCGCCCAGCACCCGATTAAAATCGATATCGACGATTACATTTCCTAAGTCAAAGATATAAAGCATTTTTTATCTCCTGCTCGCCGTGGAAAAGTAACTGTAGCGGGAAAGATAAGGTTTGGCTATGCGCCAGATTCAGCTTACAGAAAGGAAAGGCCCGAGCCTGAATATCGGGCCATTAAGAAGGGTTAGCCTGCCTGCTGTTCGTCGCCTGAATTTACCTCAACGACTTCAACCTTGCTGGATTTGAGATGATTGTGCAGCGCAGATCCCGGTAGCTCATCGGTGAAGAGCGCGGTTGCCTGCGACACGTTACCAATTTCAACGGCAGCAGAGGCGTGGTATTTCGTATGATCGGCCGCCAGTAAAATATGTCGAGCGTGGGCCATCATGGTTTTCACCACGCTGGCTTCATTAACGTCAAACTCCATCATCGCGCCGTCGTGTTCAATTGCTCCGACGCTGGTCACCAGGTAATCGGCACGGAAGCCTGACACGAACGCCGTCGCTGCAGGCCCGATAATGCCTCCGTTATGCGGACGCAGCGTACCGCCAGGCACCATCACTTCAAAGCGCGGGTTCTTATACAGAATATGCGCCACCCGCAGGCTGTTGGTGATGATGCGCAGATGATTATGGTTGAGCAGCGCCCGGGCAACGTGCTCCACCGTCGTCCCGATAGTAATGAAGATGGTTGAACCATCGGGAATGTAGTCGGCAATCGCTTCGGCAATGGCCCGCTTCTCTTCGGTCAAGGAGACTTCACGTTGCTCAAATGCGGTGTTCACCACGCTGGATGCCCTGCCCGCGCCGCCATGATGACGCGTGATCAGCCCCTGCTCACTCAGCTTGCGGATATCCCGGCGCACGGTTTGCGTTGAGACGTCCAGCAGTTGCGCCAGTTCATCAATGTTCATATAGCCGCGGTCAGCAATCAACGTAAGCAGTTGATCGTGCCGCGGGTTGCCGGTCAGTTCGGTAAGGCTCATGGGCTGTCCTCTGAAAACCATCACGCCCCGCATTTTATACAAAAAGTGACAAAAAAGAGCGGGTTTGATCACAGTCAGGTATACCCGCCCGTCCGCCGGGCCGGGTACATTTCAGTGCCGCAACCGCGCTCGCGAAACGTACCGCGTCTGGTGACGCCCCCTGCTGCGCCAGACTCACCGCCAGCGCGCCGTGAAAGACATCCCCTGCACCTGTGGTATCCACCACGTCGACCGCAAATCCCGGCTGATGACGAAGCGCGCCCTGCTCCAGCCAGTAACACCCTTCACGCCCTTGCGTGACGTAGACATGTCCATTTGTGAGCGTTTGTGCTTTTCTCAGCGCGTTTTCCGTATCGTCCAGCTGGCTTAAACGCCGCAAACCCGGCGCGGAGAAGGCCGCGTGATCGCTTAAGGCGACCAGTTCAGCAATGTCCTGCGGGGTGACATCGGCATCAAGCAGCGTGCTGACGCCCTGCTGGCGGGCAAGGGTGAACGCCTGTTTAGCCCCTTCGTGCCAGCGCACGTCGGCTAATACGATATCCCATTGCGAAAAATCGATATCCTGCAACCATGCCGCTGTAGTCGGGAGATCGGGGCTGGGGTAGTTAGCAATGACACGCTCCCCGTGGCCATCAACCAGCACGGCCGATTGCGATGAACGGGCTCCTTTCACCATCCGCGTATAGCGCGTGTTTACCCCCAGGGACTCCAGCTCCGCGAGCAGTCTTCTGCCGGTATCGTCATCACCCACCCGGCCAATAAAGTCCACCTCAGCCCCCAGTTTCGCTGCCGCCACCGCCGCAGTCGCCGCGGGACCACCGCCCACCTCCGTATAGTCTTTTGCGACATATTTGCCACCTTCTTTCGGTAAATCATCGAGATACCAGATGCGATCCAGCACGGTAATGCCGACACAAACGATGCGAGTCATGGTGATTCCTTCTGCGTTTTCTGATGCTCTCATTTTAATTTCACGAAATGTTTAAAAAGTGACCCCTGTCAATTTTTTGACTATAAATTACAAATACGATCAAAAACAGACAACACAAACGCTCAATAATTGACACGATGTGACAGGAGAGAAGCATGTCAGCAATTGCCTTTATCGGGTTAGGACAGATGGGTGCGCCCATGGCAACGAATCTGCTTAAACAGGGCCACCAGCTTCACGTTTTTGATGTAAACCCGCAGGCGATACAGGCCCTGGTGGCGCGTGGAGCCCTGGCTGCAGCCACGCCTGCACAGGCAGTAAAGGAGGCCGAATTTGTCATCACCATGCTGCCAAACGGAGACCTGGTTCGCACAGTATTGTTTGGTGAGCAGGGCGTCTGCGAAGGCTTATCCCGCGAAGCGCTGGTCATTGATATGTCCACCATTCACCCACTACAGACCGATGCCCTGATCCGCGACATGGCTGAACGTGGTTTCAGCATGATGGATGTGCCTGTCGGACGCACATCGGACCATGCCGTCGCCGGAACATTACTCCTTCTGGCTGGCGGCAGCGCGCAGCAGGTTGAACGAGCCACGCCGGTGTTGATGGCGATGGGCAATGAACTGATAAACGCAGGTGGGCCAGGCATGGGCATCCGCGTGAAGCTTATTAACAACTACATGAGCATTGCCCTGAACGCGCTGTCCGCTGAAGCCGCCGTGCTGTGTGAAGCCCTCGGCCTCTCTTTCGATGTGGCGCTCAGCGTTATGAGCGGTACGCCAGCAGGCAAAGGCCACTTCACCACCTCATGGCCTAACAAGGTGCTCAAAGGCGATCTTACACCGGCCTTTATGATCGACCTCGCGCATAAAGATCTGGGGATCGCGCTGGACGTGGCAAACCAGCTCCACGTCCCGATGCCGCTGGGCGCAGCCTCCCGTGAAGTCTACAACCAGGCGCGGGCCGCCGGACGCGGGCGCGAAGACTGGACAGCCATTCTTGAACAGGTTCGCGCATCCGCCGGGCTGAAAAAAACACACTGATACGAAAGGACTGAGGAATGACGATGTACACCCTGAAAGATATCACCCGACCTTCCGGCGGTTTTGCGATGCTGGCCGTTGACCAGCGCGAAGCAATGCGCCTGATGTTTGCTGCGGCTGGCGCACCGGTGCCGGTCACCGATCGGCATCTCACCGACTTTAAGGTCAACGCGGCCAAGATTCTGTCGCCGTATGCCTCCGCCATTCTTGTCGATCAGCAGTTTTGCTACCAGCAGATCGTTGAGCAACAGGCCGTTGCCAAAAGCTGCGCGATGATTGTGGCAGCAGACGAATTTATTCCGGGAAACGGGATCCCCGTTGATAGCGTCGTCATCGATAAAAACGTTGATGCCCAGGCGGTCAGGCGCGATGGCGGTAAAGCGCTGAAGCTACTGGTGCTGTGGCGTAGCGACGAAGATCCGCAGCAGCGTCTGGAGATGGTGAAAGCGTTCAATCAGCTGTGCCATGACAATGGACTGCTCAGCATTATTGAGCCGGTAGTCCGCCCGCCGCGTCGCGGCGCGACGTTTAATCGTGAACAGGCCATTATCGACGCGGCAAAAGAGCTGGGAGACAGCGGAGCTGATCTCTACAAAGTGGAGATGCCCCTGTTCGGCAAAGGCTCTCAGCAGGAATTGCTGACTGCCTCGCAAAAACTGAACGAGAACATCGCCATGCCGTGGGTGATCCTCTCATCCGGCGTGGACGATAAGTTGTTCCCAAGGGCGGTGAGCGTTGCCATGCAGGCAGGCGCATCCGGCTTTTTAGCCGGCCGCGCCGTCTGGTCATCAGTGATTGGCCTGCCGGACACGGAACTGATGCTCCGTGATATTTCTGTGCCGAAACTGCAGCGTTTGGGTGAGATCGTCGACGAAATGATGGCTCGCCGTTAAGAAAGGACCCGAACATGAAATGGTTTAACACCCTGAGCCATAACCGCTGGCTTGAACAAGAGACTGACCGCATTCTCGATTTCGGTAAAAACGCCGCCGTGCCGACCGGCTTTGGCTGGCTGGGCAATAACGGTCAGGTGCGCAGCGATATGGGCACACATCTGTGGATCACCGCCCGTATGCTGCACGTTTATGCCGTGGCGGCAAACATGGGGCGTCCCGGCGCATATGCCCTGGTGGAGCATGGCATCAACGCCCTGAATGGCCCGCTGCGTGACCCGCAATATGGCGGCTGGTACGCCTGTATTAACGATGAAGGCGTTATGGATGCCTCCAAGCAGGGCTATCAGCACTTCTTTGTTTTGCTGGGCGCGGCCAGCGCCGTCACCACCGGCCATCCGCAGGCTCGCAAGTTACTGGACGATGCCATCGAGGTGATTGAGCGTTATTTCTGGAGCGAACAGGAACAGATGTGCCTGGAATCCTGGGATGAGGCCTTCAGCAAAACCGAAGAGTACCGTGGTGGCAACGCCAATATGCACGCTGTCGAAGCCTTCCTGATTGTGTATGACGTGACGCATGACCGTAAATGGCTCGACCGCGCCCTGCGCATTGCTTCGGTGATCATTCACGACGTGGCACGCAAGGGCGAGTACCGGGTTAATGAGCATTTCGATACGCAATGGAACCCCATCCGCGATTACAACATTGATAACCCCGCTCACCGTTTTCGCGCCTACGGCGGTACGCCAGGCCACTGGATCGAGTGGAGCCGCCTGATGCTGCACCTGCGCGCTGCGCTGGAAGCGCGTTTTGAAACACCACCCGCATGGCTGCTGGAAGATGCAAAAGGCTTGTTCAACGCCACAATCCGCGACGCCTGGGCACCCGATGGTGCCGACGGTTTTGTCTATTCCGTTGGCTGGGATGGTAAGCCCATCGTTCGCGAGCGCGTGCGCTGGCCGATTGTCGAAGCGATGGGAACGGCCTATGCGCTCTATACCGTCACCGGCGAGGCGCAGTACGAAGCCTGGTATCAGAAATGGTGGGATTACTGCATCAAATACCTGATCGACTACGAGAACGGTTCATGGTGGCAGGAGCTGGATATCCATAACGAAGTGACCACCAAAGTCTGGGACGGCAAGCAGGATATTTATCATCTGCTGCATTGCCTGGTGATCCCTCGCTTACCGCTGGCGCCAGGGTTAGCCCCGGCCGTTGCCGCCGGATTACTGGATAGCCAGGCCAAATAATAAAAACGGAGATCTTATGCGTACCCTACACAATATTATTCTTAAAAGCAGTGAACATGGTTTCACCCTGAGCTGGCAGGATCGTCTGATTCTGTCCCACACCGCCGACACCCCGTGCCTGTGGATCGGCGCAGGTGAAGCCGATATCGAGATGTTTCGCGGCAACTTCAGCATCAAAGACAAACTCAACGAAAAAATTGCCCTGACCGAGGCCACCGTCGCGCCGCAAAATGCGGGCTGGGCGATTCGCTTTACCCGGGGTGACGCCGTCAGCGCCACGCTACTGGTGGGTGTGGATGCCGAAGGACGCCTGGAGCTGAAACTCAAAAATGATGCCTCCAGCCATAACCGCATCTGGCTGCGGCTGGCGGCCCAGCCCGAGGATCATATCTATGGTTGCGGAGAGCAGTTCTCCTACTTCGACCTGCGCGGCAAGCCGTTCCCGTTGTGGACCAGCGAGCAGGGCGTGGGCCGTAATAAGCAGACCTACGTCACCTGGCAGGCAGACTGCAAAGAGAACGCGGGCGGCGATTACTACTGGACCTTCTTCCCGCAACCCACCTTTGTGAGTACCCAGAAGTACTACTGCCACGTGGATAACAGCTGTTATATGAATTTCGACTTCAGCGCGCCGGCGTTCCATGAGCTGGCCTTCTGGGAAGATAACGCCACGCTGCGCTTCGAATGTGCCCAAACGTATGTCGATCTGCTGGAAAAACTGACCGGGTTACTGGGCCGCCAGCCCGAACTGCCGGACTGGGTTTACGACGGGGTAACGCTGGGCGTTCAGGGCGGCACCGACGTGTGCCAGCAAAAGCTCGACACCATGCGCAACGGCGGTGTGAAGGTGAACGGTATCTGGGCGCAGGACTGGTCCGGCATCCGGATGACCTCCTTTGGCAAACGCGTGATGTGGAACTGGAAGTGGAACAGCGATCTGTATCCGCAGCTGGATACACGTATCCCGCAGTGGAAGCAGGAGGGCGTGCAGTTCCTCTCCTATATCAACCCTTACGTGGCCAGCGACAGAGACCTCTGTGAAGAGGCGGCGAAACGCGGCTATCTGACCAAAAACGCCGACGGTCAGGACTATCACGTCGAGTTCGGCGAGTTCTATGCGGCCGTTATCGACCTGACGAATCCGGAAGCCTACGACTGGTACAAAGAGGTCATCAAAAAGAACCTGATAGCGCTGGGCTGTGGCGGCTGGATGGCTGATTTTGGTGAATATTTGCCGACTGATACCTTCCTGCACAACGGCGTGAGCGCGGAAATCATGCATAACGCCTGGCCTGCGCTATGGGCGAAATGTAACTACGAGGCGCTGGAAGAGACCGGCAAGCTCGGCGAGATCCTGTTCTTTATGCGCGCGGGTTATACCGGCAGCCAGAAACACTCGGTGATGATGTGGGCCGGCGATCAGAACGTCGACTGGAGCCTGGACGACGGTCTGGCATCAGTGGTTCCTGCGGCACTCTCACTGGCAATGACCGGGCACGGGCTGCATCACAGCGACATCGGCGGTTATACCACGCTGTTTGAGATGAAACGCAGCAAAGAGCTGCTGCTGCGCTGGTGCGACTTCAGCGCCTTCACACCGATGATGCGTACCCACGAGGGCAACCGCCCTGGCGATAACTGGCAGTTTGATGGCGACGGCGAAACCATCGCCCACTTTGCGCGTATGACGACCGTCTTCACTACCCTGAAGCCCTACATAAAAGCCGCCGTTGCGCAGAACGCGAAAAGCGGCCTGCCGGTGATGCGCCCGCTGTTCCTGCATTACGAAAACGATGCGCGCAGCTACACGCTGAAATACCAGTATCTGTTTGGCCGCGATCTGCTGGTGGCACCGGTCCATGAAGAAGGCCGTCGTGACTGGACGCTCTATTTGCCTGAGGACACCTGGGTGAATGCCTGGACGGGTGAAACGCATGAGGGCGGTGACATCACCGTTGACGCTCCGCTCGGCAAACCGCCGGTGTTTTATCGCCAGCAAAGCGAATGGGCAGAGCTTTTTAGCACCTTACGTCATATCTGATAAGGCTCGCCCGCGGGGAAACCTGCGGGCAGATGGAGAACAATAATGCGTCAACACGCTTCCGATCCGGCAACGCTACGCCTGCCGTTTAAAGAGAAACTCGCCTACGGGATGGGCGATCTCGGCTCTAACATCCTTCTGGATATCGGCACGTTGTATCTGCTGAAGTTCTACACCGACGTTCTTGGCCTGCCTGGTACCTACGGCGGGATCATCTTCCTGATTGCCAAGTTCTTCACCGCCTTCACCGATATGGGCACGGGTATCATGCTCGATTCCCGACGCAAGATCGGTCCTAAGGGCAAATTCCGCCCGTTCGTGCTGTATGCGGCGTTCCCGGTGACGTTACTGGCCATCGCAAACTTTGTCGGCACGCCGTTTGAAATCACCGGCAAAACAGTGATGGCGACCGTGCTGTTCATGCTTTACGGCCTGTTCTTCAGCATGATGAACTGCTCCTACGGTGCGATGGTGCCGGCCATTACCAAAAACCCGGACGAGCGCGCTTCGCTGGCCGCCTGGCGTCAGGGTGGCGCCACGCTTGGCCTGCTGCTCTGTACCGTCGGGTTTGTGCCGGTAATGAACCTGATTGAAGGCAATGACCAGCTTGGGTATATCTTTGCCGCGACCCTCTTCTCGCTGTTCGGGCTGTTCTTTATGTGGTGGTGCTATAAGGGCGTGACCGAGCGTTACGTTGAAATGCAGCCCGCCAATCCAGCCCAGAAGCCCGGCCTGCTGCAGTCGTTTCGCGCCATCGCCGGTAACCGACCGCTGTTTATTCTCTGCATCGCCAACCTGTGCACGCTGGGGGCCTTTAACGTCAAGCTCGCCATTCAGGTTTACTACACGCAGTACGTGCTGAACGACCCTATTCTGTTGTCCTACATGGGCTTTTTCAGCATGGGCTGCATTTTTATCGGCGTCTTTATGATGCCCGGCGCGGTGCGTCGCTTCGGCAAGAAAAAGGTCTATATCAGCGGGCTGCTGATTTGGGTGGCAGGCGACCTGCTCAACTACTTCTTTGGCGGTGGTTCGGTGAGCTTTGTGGCGTTCTCCTGTCTGGCCTTCTTCGGCTCAGCCTTCGTGAACAGCCTCAACTGGGCGCTGGTGTCCGATACCGTGGAGTACGGCGAATGGCGCACCGGCGTACGATCCGAAGGGACGGTCTATACCGGCTTTACCTTCTTCCGGAAGGTCTCACAGGCGCTGGCCGGCTTCTTCCCCGGCATCATGCTCACGCAAATCGGCTATGTGCCAAACGTGGTGCAATCCGCCGGAACGGTTGAAGGGCTGCGGCAGCTGATATTTATCTACCCCAGTCTGCTGGCCGTCATCACCATCGTGGCGATGGGCTGTTTCTACAACCTCAACGAGAAGATGTATGTGCGCATCGTGGAAGAAATTGAACTGCGCAAACGTACAGCATAACTGACTTGAGAGAGCGCCCTGCGGGGCGCTGTGAGGATCGACCATGACACACAAGAGTGATCCGTTAACCCTGAAGCTGAGCCTGCGCGAAAAGTGCGCCTACGGGATGGGCGATTTTGGCTCTAACCTGATGCTCTGTATTGGCACGCTGTATCTGCTGAAGTTTTATACTGATGAACTGGGCATGCCCGCTTTTTATGGCGGCATTATTTTCCTGGTAGCGAAGTTCTTTACCGCATTCACCGATATGCTGACCGGGGTGTTGCTGGATTCGCGGCGTAACATCGGTGCCAGAGGCAAATTCAGGCCGTTTATTCTTTATGCCTCGGTGCCGGTTGCCCTGGTGGCCACGGCGCAGTTTGTGGCCACCGATTTTAGCCTGACGGTGAAAACCGCTATTGCCACCCTGCTCTTCATGATGTTTGGCCTCTGTTATAGCCTGATGAACTGCTCTTATGGCGCGATGGTTCCCGCCATCACTAAAAATCCGAACGAGCGGGCGCAGCTTGCGGCCTGGCGTCAGGGTGGCGCAACGGTTGGGTTGTTGCTCTGCACCGTGGGGTTTATGCCAATCCAGGCGCTGTTTGTTAGCCAGCCCTGTCTCGGCTATCTGGTGGCCGCACTGGTGTTCGTCACCGGCGGTCTGTTCTGCATGTGGTGGTGCTACAGCGGTGTGAAAGAGCGCTATGTGGAGGTCATGCCCGATCATCATAAGCCTGGCATCCTGAAATCCTTCTGTGCCATTTTCCGCAACCCGCCGTTGCTGGTGTTGTGTATCGCCAATCTCTGCACCCTCGCCGCGTTTAATATCAAACTGGCGATTCAGGTCTACTACACCCAGTACGTGCTAAACGATCTGCATCTGCTGTCGTGGATGGGTTTTTTCAGTATGGGCTGCATTCTGGTTGGCGTGTTTCTGGTGCCGGGTGCGGTTAAGCGCTTCGGCAAGAAGCCGGTCTACCTTGGCGGGCTGACGCTGTGGGCCGTGGGCGACGTAATGAACTTCCTCTGGGGAACCAGCTCCCTGCTCTTTGTGCTCTTTTCCTGCATGGCCTTTTTCGGTACGGCATTCGTAAACAGCCTCAACTGGGCGCTGGTGCCCGATACCGTGGATTATGGCGAGTGGAAAACAGGCATTCGCGCCGAAGGGTCGGTTTATACCGGTTATACCTTCTCGCGCAAAATCTCCGCCGCCCTCGCCGGTTTCCTGCCGGGCATTATGTTGACGCAGATTGGCTACATTCCACACGCCGTGCAGAGTGCGGGCACGCTACTGGGGCTCCGTCAGCTAATTTTTCTCTGGCCGTGCGGCCTGGCGATCGTTGCCGCGATAACCATGGCACTCTTTTATAAACTCAACGAAGCACGCTTCGCCTTTATTATTGAGGAGATTGGAAAACGGAAAAAACAACCCGCAAAACCCCCTGAGTTAACCACCAACAATAAAGCGTCAGCAGTCACTTTATAACAATAAATCCGGCCCTGATTCCCTTCCTGTGTAACAGGAGGGGGGCCTTTCTGTACCTCATACATGGACTGATTATGAAAAGAATCGTTACTGCACTGGTTGTGTCGTCTGTGTCCTGCTCGGCAGTTGCCGGTGCCTATGTCGAAACGCGCGAAGCCTATAATACGGCCTCTGAACTGCACGAAGTGATCCTGCGTGCCGGCTATAACTTCGATAACGGCGCGGGGCTGATGTTCACTAACGCCTATAACGTGGGCAAATGGGACGAGCTTAAGCACAGCTATAACGAAATTGAAGGGTGGTATCCGCTTTTTAAACCGACCGATAAACTCACCTTTCAGCCTGGCGGTTTACTGAATGACAGCAGCGCCGGGTCCGGAGGCGCTATCTATCTGGATACCAATTATAAATTTCTCGACTGGTTTAACCTGACCTTCCGTTATCGCTATAACCACAACAATTACGATACGCCGGACTACAACGGCCAGATGGATAAAAACGACACTCACGAATTCGCTAACTACTGGAATTTCAAGGTCACGGATGCGTTTTTCTATACCTTTGAACCGCATTTTTTCCAGCGCGTGAACGATTACCACAGCAAAAATGGCAAAGACCATCACTGGGAAATCACCCACAAATTTAGCTATAAAATCGATAAAAACTGGCTGCCCTATCTTGAGCTTCAGTGGCTGGACAGATGGAATGATTACAACCGCGAGCAGTACCGTATCCGCCTGGGGTTAAGGTATTCGTTCTGATAATAAAAAAAGCCGCTGATCGCTCAGCGGCTTTTTACGTGCCGGGTGGCGCATGCGCTTACCCGGCCTACGGATTGACCGTATTACTCTTCTTTCGCACCGCGCATTGCACGTTTACGATCGTTCTCGGTCAGGTGACGTTTACGGATACGGATAGACAGTGGGGTCACTTCTACCAGTTCGTCGTCATCGATGAACTCCAGAGCTTGCTCCAGGGTCATCTTGATCGGTGGAACCAGAACCGTTGCTTCGTCAGTACCGGACGCACGCATGTTGGTCAGTTTCTTACCGGTCAGGCAGTTTACAGTCAGGTCGTTAGAACGACTGTGAATACCGATGATCTGGCCTTCATAAACTTCAGCACCGTGACCCAGGAACAGCTTACCGCGATCCTGCAGACCGAACAGCGCAAACGCAACCGCTTTACCCTGACCGTTGGAGATCAGAACGCCGTTGTTACGCTGGCCAACTTCACCCGGACGCACGTCGTCGTAGTGGCTGAAGGTGGAGTACAGCAGACCGGTACCGGACGTCATGGTCATGAACTCTGAACGGAAACCGATCAGACCACGGCTTGGGATCACGTAGTCGAGACGTACGCGGCCTTTGCCATCTGGATTCATGTTTTTCAGGTCGCCTTTACGCTCACCCAGAGCCTGCATAACAGAACCCTGATGCTGCTCTTCAACGTCCAGCGTTACGTTCTCGAACGGCTCTTGTTTACGGCCGTCGATTTCGCGGAAGATAACTTTCGGACGGGAAACCGCCATTTCGAAACCTTCACGACGCATGTTTTCGATCAGAACAGACAGGTGCAGCTCACCACGACCAGAAACGCGGAATGCGTCAGCATCCTGAGTTTCTTCAACGCGCAGCGCAACGTTGTGCACCAGCTCTTTGTTCAGGCGGTCAAGGATCTGACGAGAGGTAACGAATTTACCTTCTTTGCCACAGAACGGAGAGGTGTTGACGTTGAAGAACATGGTTACCGTTGGTTCATCAACGGACAGGGCTGGCAGCGCTTCCACATTCTGCGGGTCGCAGATGGTGTCAGAGATGTTCAGCTCGCCCAGACCGGTAATCGCGATGATGTCGCCCGCTTCAGCCAGTTCGCTGTCGATACGCTCCAGACCCAGGTGAGTCAGCACTTTGCCCACTTTACCGTTACGGGTTTTGCCTTCGCTATCGATGATAGTAACCTGCTGGTTCGGCTTCACTTTACCGCGTTTGATGCGGCCGATACCGATAACGCCAACGTAGTTGTTGTAGTCCAGCTGGGAGATCTGCATCTGCAGCGGACCATCAAGATCAACATCCGGAGCCGGTACGTGATCGACAATCGCCTGATACAGCGGAGTCATGTCTTCCGCCATATTTTCGTGATCCAGACCCGCGATACCATTCAGCGCCGAAGCGTAAATGATAGGGAAGTCCAGCTGCTCGTCGGTCGCGTCGAGGTTAACGAACAGGTCGAACACCTGATCAACAACCCAGTCAGGACGCGCGCCCGGACGGTCAACCTTGTTGATAACAACAATAGGTTTCAGGCCATGGGCAAATGCTTTTTTGGTCACGAAGCGCGTTTGCGGCATTGGGCCGTCAAATGCGTCAACCACCAGCAGCACGGAATCCACCATGGACATCACGCGCTCAACTTCACCACCGAAGTCGGCGTGCCCTGGGGTATCAACGATGTTGATACGGTAGTCATTCCATTTGATAGCGGTGTTTTTCGCGAGGATAGTAATCCCACGCTCTTTCTCCAAATCGTTGGAGTCCATCACACGCTCTTGAGTTTCGGCACGAGCATCAAACGTACCGGACTGCTGCAGCAGCTTATCAACCAGGGTGGTTTTACCATGGTCGACGTGCGCGATGATGGCGATGTTACGCAAATTTTCGATCACAACTTTGCCTCAGGCATTAGAAATAGCGCGTTATTGTACACGGATTAATCGCACTACAAAACAGGATCACAAACATCCCCCGCAAACAAGTATTGCAGAGATGCTTTGTGATCGCTTTCACGGAGCGTAAAAAGGGCACTTTAACGAAAATTGCACCAATATGGTGCTCAGTGTTCACACTGAAGCACTATACTGGTGCAACATAACCATTGTGGTGCAGCACTTTTGCACTATGGTGCGCATGATAACGCCTTTTTGGGGTGTTTTAAAAGTTGGCACAGATTTCGCTTTATAAAAATACGGCAAAAAAATGGCACACAGCCAGCCCAAGACAGAAATTGAAGACCTCGTTACCACGACGACAATGACCAATCTGGAGAGTTAAGTATGTCCGCTGAACACGTTTTGACGATGCTGAACGAACATGAAGTGAAGTTTGTTGATCTGCGCTTCACCGATACCAAAGGTAAAGAACAGCACGTCACTATTCCTGCTCATCAGGTAAACGCCGAATTCTTTGAAGAAGGCAAAATGTTTGACGGCTCCTCCATTGGCGGCTGGAAAGGTATCAACGAATCTGACATGGTTCTGATGCCTGACGCTTCCACTGCGGTCATTGATCCGTTCTTCGAAGAACCAACCCTGATCATCCGTTGCGACATCCTCGAGCCAGGCACACTGCAGGGCTACGACCGCGACCCACGCTCCATCGCGAAACGCGCTGAAGAGTACCTGCGTTCAACCGGTATCGCAGACACCGTACTGTTCGGGCCAGAGCCAGAATTCTTCCTGTTTGATGACATCCGTTTCGGTGCCTCTATTTCTGGCTCCCACGTTGCCATCGACGATATCGAAGGTGCATGGAACTCCTCCACCAAATACGAAGGTGGTAACAAAGGTCACCGTCCTGGCGTTAAAGGCGGTTACTTCCCGGTTCCTCCGGTCGACTCCGCTCAGGACATCCGTTCCACCATGTGTCTGGTGATGGAAGAGATGGGCCTGGTGGTTGAAGCTCACCACCACGAAGTGGCGACTGCGGGTCAGAACGAAGTGGCAACCCGCTTCAACACCATGACCAAAAAAGCAGACGAAATTCAGATCTACAAATACGTTGTGCACAACGTTGCGCACCGTTTCGGTAAAACCGCGACCTTCATGCCAAAACCAATGTTTGGCGATAACGGTTCCGGTATGCACTGCCACATGTCTCTGTCCAAGAACGGAACCAACCTGTTCTCTGGCGACAAATATGCCGGTCTGTCTGAGCAGGCTCTGTATTACATTGGCGGCGTAATCAAACACGCTAAAGCGATCAACGCCCTGGCGAACCCAACCACTAACTCCTACAAGCGTCTGGTCCCAGGCTACGAAGCACCGGTAATGCTGGCGTACTCTGCGCGTAACCGTTCTGCTTCTATCCGTATCCCGGTGGTAGCGTCTCCTAAAGCGCGTCGTATCGAAGTTCGCTTCCCGGATCCAGCTGCTAACCCATACCTGTGCTTCGCAGCACTGCTGATGGCGGGTCTGGACGGTATCAAGAACAAGATCCACCCAGGCGAAGCCATGGACAAAAACCTGTACGACCTGCCGCCAGAAGAAGCGAAAGAGATCCCACAGGTTGCAGGCTCTCTGGAAGAAGCCCTGCAGGCGCTGGACGCAGACCGCGAGTTCCTGACTGCGGGTGGCGTGTTCACTGACGACGCTATCGATGCTTACATCGCCCTGCGTACTGAAGAGAACGACCGTGTGCGTATGACGCCACACCCGGTTGAGTTCGAACTGTACTACAGCGTTTAAGTTTCAATGAGTTTCGCGCGCCCTTTTACGCGCGATCTCACAAGCTTTTATTTGTTGCCGTGGAAACTTTCAGCCCATCTCCGGATGGGCTTTTTTCTCCACCAACAAACTGATCTCACGCGCTTTTTACGACGAAAAAGCTATACTGCACTAAATTAGTGCAACCAACTCCAGGAGACTGCTGAATGGCAACTGGCACGCTGCCCGATGCTGGGCAGATCCTCAATTCTTTGATTAACAGTATTTTGCTGGTCGACGACGAGCTGGCCGTACATTACGCCAACCCGGCGGCGCAGCAGCTGCTCGCCCAGAGCTCACGCAAACTGTTTGGCACCCCGCTTCCGGAATTATTGAGCTATTTCTCGCTGAATATTGGCCTGATGCAGGAAAGTCTGCAGGCCGGTCAGGGCTTTACCGATAACGAAGTCACGCTGGTGATCGACGGGCGCTCACATATTTTATCGCTTACCGCACAACGGCTTCCTGAAGGACTGATCCTGCTTGAAATGGCGCCGATGGATAATCAGCGCCGCCTGAGCCAGGAGCAACTTCAGCATGCCCAGCAAATTGCCGCCCGTGACCTGGTGCGAGGCCTGGCGCATGAAATCAAGAACCCGCTGGGTGGCTTACGCGGTGCGGCACAACTCCTGACCAAAGCGCTGCCCGACCCTGCGCTGGCGGAGTACACCAACGTCATCATTGAGCAGGCAGACCGCCTGCGTAACCTGGTTGACCGTCTGCTCGGGCCGCAACAGCCCGGCATGCATGTCTCAGAAAGTATTCATAAAGTGGCTGAGCGGGTTGTGAAACTCGTCTCGATGGAGCTGCCGGAGAACGTCACGCTGGTCCGTGATTACGACCCAAGCCTGCCGGAACTGGCGCACGATCCGGACCAGATTGAGCAGGTCTTGCTGAATATTGTGCGTAATGCCCTGCAGGCGCTGGGGCCGGAAGGGGGCGAAATTATTTTGCGCACCCGCACCGCGTTCCAGCTCACACTGCACGGCGTGCGCTATCGTCTGGCTGCCCGCATCGACGTTGAGGACAACGGGCCGGGTATTCCGTCGCATCTTCAGGACACCCTGTTCTACCCGATGGTCAGCGGTCGCGAAGGCGGTACCGGCCTGGGGTTATCCATTGCCCGTAGTTTGATCGATCAACACTCTGGAAAAATTGAATTTACCAGTTGGCCGGGACATACCGAGTTTTCGGTTTTCCTGCCGATTAAAAAATAAAGGTGACGTTTATGCAACGAGGGATAGTCTGGGTAGTCGATGACGATAGCTCCATCCGTTGGGTGCTTGAACGCGCGCTCACAGGGGCAGGATTAAGCTGCACGACGTTTGAGAGCGGCAGCGAAGTGCTCGACGCACTCACCACCAAAACGCCGGATGTGCTGCTTTCGGATATTCGCATGCCGGGAATGGACGGGCTGGCGCTTTTAAAGCAGATCAAACAACGCCATCCTATGCTTCCGGTCATCATAATGACGGCGCATTCCGACCTGGACGCCGCGGTGAGCGCCTATCAGCAAGGGGCGTTCGATTACCTGCCCAAACCGTTTGATATCGACGAAGCGGTCGCCCTGGTTGAGCGCGCGATCAGCCACTACCAGGAGCAGCAGCAGCCTCGTCACACGCCTGACTTCGGGCCCACGACGGACATCATTGGCGAAGCGCCAGCCATGCAGGATGTGTTTCGTATCATTGGCCGTCTGTCACGCTCGTCCATCAGCGTACTGATTAATGGCGAATCGGGAACCGGTAAAGAGCTGGTAGCGCATGCCTTACATCGCCACAGCCCGCGGGCAAAAGCACCGTTTATCGCCCTGAATATGGCCGCCATCCCAAAGGATTTAATTGAATCCGAACTGTTTGGCCATGAGAAAGGGGCTTTTACCGGCGCGAATACCATTCGCCAGGGTCGCTTCGAGCAGGCTGATGGTGGAACACTCTTTCTGGATGAAATCGGCGATATGCCGCTGGATGTCCAGACCCGTCTGCTGCGCGTGTTGGCCGACGGACAGTTTTATCGCGTAGGTGGCTATGCGCCGGTGAAGGTCGATGTACGCATTATTGCCGCGACGCACCAGAATCTGGAGCAGCGCGTCCAGGAAGGTAAATTCCGTGAGGATTTATTCCATCGCCTGAACGTGATCCGCGTTCATTTGCCACCGCTACGTGAACGCCGTGAAGATATTCCCCGCCTGGCGCGTCATTTTCTGCAGGTCGCTGCCCGTGAGCTGGGCGTGGAAGCCAAGCAGTTGCACCCGGAAACCGATGCCGCCCTCACCCGCCTGGCGTGGCCGGGCAACGTGCGTCAGCTGGAAAACACCTGTCGCTGGTTGACCGTAATGGCCGCCGGACAGGAAGTCCTGATTCAGGATTTACCGGCTGAACTGTTTGAAGCGACTGCGCCAGAAAGCAGCACCGGACATGCATTGCCGGACAGCTGGGCGACGCTGCTGGCACAGTGGGCCGATCGCGCGCTGCGTTCCGGTCATCAAAACTTGCTGTCTGAAGCCCAGCCCGAGATGGAGCGCACGCTGTTGACCACCGCACTCCGCCATACACAGGGCCATAAGCAGGAAGCGGCACGCCTGCTGGGATGGGGACGTAATACCCTGACGCGTAAGCTGAAAGAGCTTGGCATGGAGTGATCTTTACCCTTGTGTAAAGGTTATTAATTGAGCGCAAATTGCTGCTATTTTGCGCTTTACTGTATCAATGATTTTTGTATGATCGTGCCCGGAAAGTGAGGGTGATCATCATGCTGGAAACATTAGTGAATATGCTCTCAAGTGGAGCAGCTGAAAGCCACACGCCACAAACAGCCGTTGCTGCTGTGCTGTGCGCGGCGCTGGTTGGGCTGTTTAGCTAGAGAGTCGCTAACAAAAAAGCCGGGTAGCGGCTTCGCCTTACCCGGCCAAATATGTTGGCACGTCTTAAATGACGCGTGAGAACTGCTGCAGACGCGCTTTCTGACGCAGATAGGCGTCGAAGCACATGCAGATGTTACGAATCAACAGGCGCCCTTTGGGTGTCACGTCAATTGCACGTTCTGAAACATCCACCAGCCCATCTTTTGCCAGAGGCGCTAACAGCTTCAGGTCATCAGCAAAGTAATCGCTGAAATGCAGATCCCACTGCGCTTCCACGTCGCTGAAATCAAGACGGAAGTTACAGATGAGCGCCTTAATCACATCACGACGGATGCAGTCATCGCGCGTTAACGCGATACCGCGCCACAGCGCGTTGCCCGCGTCATCTACCTGCTGGTAGTAAAGCTTCAGCTCTTTCTGGTTCTGCGCGTAGCAGTCCCCGATCATGCTGATGGCGGAGACGCCCATCCCCAGCAAATCGGTGTCGCCCTGGGTGGTGTAGCCCTGGAAATTTCGGTGCAGTACGCCTTCGCGCTGGGCAATAGCCAGCTCGTCATCCGGACGAGCAAAGTGATCCATGCCGATGAACTGATAACCGGCTTCGGTCAGCGAGGCGATGGTTTCCTGCAGAATATCCAGCTTCTGTTGGGCAGAAGGCAGGTCGGCATCTTTGATTTTGCGCTGAGCGGCAAACAGCGTCGGCAGATGCGCATAGTTAAAGACGCTCAGGCGGTCCGGGTTGAGTTCGGCCACGCGTTTCAGCGTGAAGGCGAAGCTCTCCGGCGTTTGCTTAGGCAGGCCGTAAATCAGGTCGATATTGGTCGACGTAAAGCCGATATCGCGGGCGTGGTTGAGTAAGGCAAAGATAAACTCTTCATCCTGCTCACGGTTCACCAGCCGCTGCACCTCTTTGTTGAAGTCCTGCACGCCCATGCTCAGGCGATTGAAACCTTCAGCGCGTAAGTGATCCAGTACATCCAGCTCAATTTCGCGCGGATCGACCTCGATTGAGATTTCAGCATCGTCGTTAAAACGGAAGTTATTGCGCAGGAGCGTCATTAAACGGCTGATCTGCGCTTTATTCAGATACGTTGGCGTCCCCCCACCCCAGTGAAGCTGGCTGACGTGACGGCCGGCAAACAGTGGGGCACGGTGCAGAATTTCCTGCTCCAGCGCATCCAGATACTGATCGGCTTTATGTTGCTGACGGGTAACGATTTTATTGCAGCCGCAGAAGTAGCAGAGCTTGTGGCAGAACGGAATATGGACATAGAGCGACAGCGGACGCTCAGGGTAGCGTGCGACAGCCTGCTGAAACGCCGCTTCGCCGAAACTATCGGAGAACTCCAGCGCGGTGGGGTATGACGTATAACGCGGCCCGGAATAGTTATATTTCTGGATTAGGGCCAAATCCCAGTCGATAGTTGGTACAGACATGCTCACTCCTTCCGTTGGTGTCGCGTTCGCATACGGCGGCCCGTTCTGGCCCCATCGCGGGCCATCACTCGGGTGCGCAGCCACTTCTGTCGCCGCGACAACCGCCGTAGTTTAACGAATAACCACACCAGATAACATATAACCGGAAGGGTTATTAGCAGGACTATCGTCCCTGCCGGATGCAAATGTTAGTTTCCACCCTTCAGAAGACGCATCATATCTTCCTGCTTTTCGTCTTCTTCTTCGTCTTCGTCATCGTCGTAAGACAGACCCAGCTTCTGCATCAGCTCATCAATGCGGTCCAGTTTGGCATCAACCCATGACTGCTCTTCGGCGGTCAGGGTTTCACCCTCTTCAAGACGTTCCAGCAGCGCGTCCAGGCGCTCATCGTTCTCCAGCAAATCCAGCTCAGCCTGCGGTGAAAGCATAGGTTTCTCGCTCTTTGGTTTGTGCTGCTTAGTGACCGGGGTGTCTGTCACGCCCAGTGGAACAGGTGTTTTACTGCCAATACGTGGGTCTTTCTGCTGATTGTTTTTCGCAGAAGCGCCAGAAGCATCACCACCGTTTGCACGGCTACCCGCAGCATGACCGCGATGTTTTTTATCGCGTTTGCGATCGCGCGATTCCTGGTTCAGTTCTTCGCGCGTTTTGCGGTGTGCTTTTGCAGGGCGTTTAGCGCCCGCAGCGGAGGTCGGTTTTTTCATGATGTTTTATCTTTAAGTCGTTTTCTTCAGTATAGAATTGCGGCGAAATCTAGCAGAAAGCAAGCAAAGAAAAAAGGCGACAGAGCAATCTGTCGCCTTTTTTCCTGACTCACAACCCTTAACGGGTCAGACATTCCGTGTTTGCCAACAACAAACCCTGTTTATCCCTTGGCTAATACCGTCCATGATACGGTTCCGTTTCCTGTTAAAACGCCTCCAGGCGTTGGTCATCCTGACAATCCTGCGTCTTCGCCTCCTGGCGCTCCTGACCCTAATCCTTAAGTCTGTTTCCTGTTGGCTTCCTCGCCCTGACGCACACTTTACCCTGTTCAGTTAAACTGACAAGCAACGAAACGGCACAAAAACGGATTTTCAGATAATTACCCGAGAATAAGCTTATGATTTAAAACAATTTGGCTTTTTTAACGCCTGCGAATTCTCTGAAATCTCCCATAGTATTCATAGCCAATCTCTCACAACCGCCAGGGTTTTAACCTACAGGCACTGTGCAATCAAAAAAGTCTTTTGCCGGCATTCAGGTATAATCCCCCTCAGATTACGATTTTGGAGACGACCACGTGACTACCTGGAACTACCAACAGACGCATTTTGTCACCAGTGCGCCCGATATCCGCCACCTTCCTTCTGATACTGGCATTGAAGTAGCTTTTGCTGGCCGCTCTAACGCGGGGAAATCCAGCGCCCTGAATACGCTGACCAATCAGAAGAGCCTGGCGCGTACCTCAAAAACACCTGGCCGTACTCAGCTGATTAACCTGTTTGAAGTGGCAGAAGGCAAACGCCTGGTCGACTTACCGGGATATGGTTACGCGCAAGTACCGGAAGAGATGAAGATCAAATGGCAGCGCGCGCTGGGTGAATACCTGGAAAAACGCCAGTGCCTGAAAGGTCTGGTGGTGCTGATGGATATCCGCCATCCCCTGAAAGATCTCGATCAGCAGATGATCGACTGGGCTGTCTCAAGTGAGATAGCCGTGCTGGTACTGCTGACTAAAGCGGATAAACTGGCGAGCGGCGCGCGTAAAGCGCAGGTGAATATGGTTCGCGAAGCGGTGCTGGCTTTTAACGGCGACGTACAGGTAGAGCCGTTCTCCTCGCTGAAAAAGCAGGGTGTCGACAAGCTGCGTCAGAAGCTCGATAGCTGGTTCAACGAGCTGGAACCCGCGACGGAAGCGGAAGAAGAGTAATACCGAGCGCGGCGATGTCCGCGCTTTTTTTTGCCTGGATTTTTCTTTGCCGCAATAAAAAACGCCCCAGTCATTACTGACTGGGGCGGCTAAAATATTCAGCCAAATCCGATTACGTGAAGTAAAAGGTCTGAAAGATAGAACATCTTACCTCTGTACCCTACGCGAATAACTCTACCCCTTTTTTTGCTGTAGAAAAAGCACTTTTTGTAGTTTTTTTTCATTCTTTACATAGGGAATTCTAATGATCGTCACAAAACGCACTTTGTTATGTTGCTAACTTACATAAAAATCGCGTTATTGGCAGAACCCTTAGTGAGCTTGATCCCAGTTTTCACCGCTGCCCACTTCCACCAGCAACGGCACGTCAAGCGTCATGCTGCTTTCCATCAGTTCGTGGATCTTCTTCGACACGGTGTCCAGATCATCTTTGTGGACTTCGAATACCAGTTCATCGTGTACCTGCATGATCATCTTCACGCGTGGCTTCTCTTTTTCCAGCCAGGCATCAACCGCAATCATCGCGCGCTTAATAATGTCTGCCGCCGTCCCCTGCATCGGGGCGTTGATGGCAGCACGTTCTGCACCGGCACGACGCGCGGCGTTGCTGGATTTGATGTCCGGCAGATAAAGGCGACGGCCATCCAGGGTTTCGACGTAGCCTTTCTCCTTCGCCTGCGCACGGGTGCGTTCCATATATTCCAGCACGCCCGGATAACGCTCGAAGTAGAGATCCATATACTTCTGCGACTCTTTACGCGGAATGTTGAGCTGGCGCGAAAGGCCAAAGGCGCTCATGCCGTAGATCAGACCGAAGTTGATCGCCTTCGCACTGCGACGTTGCTCGTGAGTCACGCTGTCCAGCGGCAGCCCAAAGACTTCAGCCGCCGTTGCACGGTGGATATCCTTTCCTTCCGCAAAGGCCGTCAGCAGCCCCTTGTCGCGTGACAGGTGTGCCATAATACGCAGCTCAATTTGCGAGTAGTCGGCCGAGACGATCAGGTAGTCGTCTGGCGCGATAAACGCCTGACGGATACGACGGCCTTCTTCATTGCGTACCGGGATGTTCTGCAGGTTTGGATCGGTCGAGGAGAGACGACCGGTCGCCGCCACAGCCTGATGATACGAGGTATGCACGCGGCCCGTTTTAGGGTTGATCATCAACGGCAGTTTATCGGTATAGGTAGACTTCAGCTTCGCCAGACCACGGTACTGGAGAATCACTTTTGGCAGCGGGTAATCCAGCGCCAGTTCCTCAAGCACTTCTTCAGACGTTGATGGCGCGCCGCCAGGGGTTTTCTTCAGCGGCTTAATTCCCTGCTTTTCAAACAGGATGGTCTGAAGCTGTTTCGGAGAAGAAAGGTTAAACGGTTCGCCGGCAAGCTCATGCGCCTTCTGCTCAAGCTCGGTCAACCGCTGCGCCAGTTCTCCAGAGTGATTATGCAGCACCGTCGGATCAATTTTTACGCCGTTGCGCTCAATGCGCGAGAGCACAGGTACCAGTGGCATCTCAATGTGCTGGAACACGTTCAGCGGACCTTCGTGCTTCTGCAGTTTTGGCCACATCTTCAGGTGCAGTTGCAGCGTGACATCGGCGTCTTCGGCCGCGTAGCGACCCGCTTCTTCCAGGGCAATCTGATTGAAGGTGAGCTGGTTTTTACCTTTTCCGGCAATCTCTTCAAAGGTAATGGTCTTATGCTTGAGCCAACGGTCGGATAAGGAGTCCATATCGTGACGACCCGCCACGCTGTCGAGAATGTAAGATTCCAGCATGGTATCGAACGCAATGCCGCGCAGCTCAATGCCATAGTTTTGCAGAATGCCGCGATCATATTTGAGGTTTTGCCCGACCTTAAGCGCCTTGTCATCTTCCAGAATCGGCTTCAGCAGCTCCAGCACACGCTCACGCGGGATCTGATCAGGCGCATCGAGGTAATCATGTGCAACGGGCACATAGGCCGCCATTCCCGGCTCCGTCGCAAATGACAGGCCGACCATATTGGCGGAGATGTTATCGAGGCTGTCGGTTTCCGTATCGAAGGCAAAGAACGGCGCTTTTTTGAGTTTCTCAATCCACGCCACCAGCTGTGACTCTTCAAGGAGGGTTTCGTAATTGTCGAAAGAGAGCGCGATGGCCTCTTCTTCTGCCAGCTCTTCGGCATCAACGACAATCGTCTCCTTTGGCTTAGCAGCCGGTTTGGCCCCTTTTGCCTGCAGCCATTTACCGGCTTCCACGTCCGTGGTCCAGCGCTTGAATTCGTATTTCTTAAACAGGCTTAGCAGTTCGTCTGCGGAAGGCTGCTGCACTTCCAGCTGCTCACAACCCAGTTCCAGTTCAACATCGGTTTTAATGGTTGCCAGCTTATAGGAGAGATAAGCCACCTCTTTGTTCTCTTCCAGCTTTCCGGCCATGGTTTTTGCACCACGGAAGGAGAGCCCGGCGATTTTGTCCGGCTCCGCGTACAGCGTATCCAGCCCGCCCAATCCCTGAAGCAGCGCCTGTGCGGTCTTTTCACCCACGCCAGGTACACCTGGGATGTTATCCGAGGAGTCGCCCATCAGCGCGAGGAAGTCGATAATCAGCTCTGGCGGCACGCCATATTTTGTGACCACCTCTTCAGGCCCCAGGATGGTGTTGGTCATGGTGTTAATCAGGGTGATACCTGGCGTTACCAGCTGCGCCATATCTTTATCCCCCGTACTGATCAGTACCGGACGACCCATTTTTTCTGCTTCACGTGCCAGCGTACCTATTACGTCATCGGCTTCGACCCCAGAGACGGCCAGCAGCGGCAAGCCCATCGCTTTTACCATCGCGTGCAGCGGTTCAATCTGCGCACGCAGATCGTCAGGCATTGGCGGACGGTGAGATTTGTAATGCTCAAAAAGCTCGTCGCGGAAGGTTTTACCTTTCGCATCAAACACCACTGCCGCATGGGTTGGCTGGTACTGAAGGATCAGGCTGCGCAGCATGTTTAGCACGCCGTACATTGCGCCGGTAGGTTCCCCTGCGCTATTGGTCAGAGGAGGAAACGCATGGTACGCCCGATACAGGTAAGAAGAGCCGTCGACGAGAATAAGAGGGTTTTCTGGGATCTGAACCATAATGTCCGTGCCTTTAATCAATTTATGCGTAAAGGATGCCACAGAAGGATGAAAACATCAGTTATTAGCGCCAGATACAGGAAAAGATTTTGCGATCGTGAGGATCGCTCGCAAAAATAAATCTGTGGATAAGTTTGTGCATACTTTTACGTCACAGGAATAACAGACGCTAAAAGTACATACCTCATAATAAATAGATTCTATATATCATAGAGTTATTATGTTTCATTTGATCTTTATGGCCAATTGATGACAATTTAGTCTATGTGGATATAAGCCCAGGGCCGCATGCCGTTATAGCGAAATCTTCTGCTCCCAGGCGTTATCCCGCAACGCCTGGCATGAAAGCACCCTTATTTTGTCTGATTTCTGATAAAATCAGCGCCCTGCACCGGATAGCCGGCCGCTCACTTACAGCTAACCATCTGAAAAAGCTCATCATGTCGAGATTGCTCGCAGCAATAACATTACCTTTAAGCATCATTTTAACTATTCTGGTGACTGTCGCCTGTTCTGTGCCGATCATTGTTGCCGGCATCATTAAGTTGCTGCTGCCCGTGCCCGTGGTATGGCGAGCCGTATCCGCATTTTGTAATTTCATGATGTACTGCTGGTGTGAAGGACTGGCGTTCCTGTTGTACCTGAACCCACACCTGAAGTGGGATGTGGAAGGGCTTGAAGGCCTCAACAAAAAGAACTGGTACCTGCTTATCTGCAACCACCACAGCTGGGCAGACATCGTGGTGTTATGCGTGCTTTTCCGCAAACATATCCCGATGAACAAATACTTTCTGAAACAGCAGCTCGCCTGGGTGCCTTTTATCGGTCTGGCCTGCTGGGCGCTCGATATGCCGTTTATGAAACGCTATTCGCGCAGCTATTTGCTTCGTCATCCGGAGCGTCGTGGTAAAGATGTGGAAACCACGCGCCGTTCCTGCGAAAAATTTCGCGCGCATCCGACAACCATTGTGAACTTCGTGGAAGGCTCGCGCTTTACGGAAGAGAAGCGTCAACAAACTCGCTCTCCTTATCAGCACCTGCTGCCGCCCAAGGCTGCGGGCATTGCGATGGCGCTTAACGTGTTGGGCGCGCAGTTCGATAAATTACTCAACGTCACGCTCTGCTATCCGGAAAACGACAGGACACCGTTCTTCGATATGCTCAGCGGCAAGCTGACGCGGATCGTTGTACGCATCGAGCTGGTGCCGGTTGATGACGGGTTGCACGGGGATTACGTTAACGATAAGAATTTCAAACGTCTTTTCCAGCGTTGGCTGAATACGCTCTGGAATGAGAAAGATGAACAGATAGAAAAGATTAAATCTTCATACAAAAACGCCGGTCAGTGACCGGCGTTTTTTTCTTTATTGATCTTACTTCTTCTCGACCAGATATTTCACGGTATCCGCGTACTGCTGTACGAAGATATCCATGCTGCTGGTGTCCATGCCCTGCGTGTTCAGCTGATATTTGCCGTTAACATACATCGCCGGAACGCCCTGCAGCTGAAGGTCTGCGGCGGCTTTTTCCTGCTGGGCTACCAGAGATTTCACCACAAAGCTGTTCCATGCCGCGTCGTATTCTTCACCTTTCACACCGGCATCCACGAAGACTTTACGGATATCTGCAGTCGTCTGAACTGTCTGGGTTTTCTGGACTGCTTCAAACATTGGTGCAGTGATCTTATCTTCCACGCCCAGCGCGATAGCTACCGCCCATGCCTGAGTCAGGTCTTTACCCAATGGGCCCAGGAACTCAACGTGATACTTGGTCATTTTGGTGCCTTCTGGCAGCTTTTTCTTCACGTTATCGGAAACATGCAGCACCTGCTCGAACTGATAGCAATGTGGGCAATAGAACGAGAAGAACTCCAGAACCTGTGGCTCGCCAGCGACTGGTTTTTCCAGCGTCGTATACTGTTTGCCGTCGGTAAACTGCGCAGCAGAAGCGCTAAATGCCAGAATCATACCTGCCAGCGCCAGCCAAATTTTTTTCATGATTAACTCTCTCCTGGGTGTGTCCAATTAATACATCGGCGTTAATTGCAGAGGGGGCTCCTTAAGAACCTTAACCTGCTCAGTAAATGTGGATATCTGGCTGCGCCAGTAATCCTCTCCGGTAAGCCACGGGAAATTACGGGGAAATGCAGGATCGTCCCAACGCCTGATTAACCATGCGAGATAATAAACAAAACGCATCGCGCGTAAAGGTTCAATCAGGACAATTTCGTCTGAATTAAAAGGGCTAAACTCTTCATAGGCCTCAATAATCGTTTCAAGCTGCATCCGTTGCTCAGCTTTATCGCCATTGAGCAGCATCCACAGGTCCTGAACCGCAGGCCCCATACGTGCATCATCGAGATCGACGAACAGCGGGCCATCACGCCAGAGAATATTACCAGCGTGACAATCGCCGTGCAGACGCAGAACGGAAATATCATCGCGCCAGCAAGTTTTCACCGCATCAATAAGTTTATCGGTCGCGTTGAGGAAATTATCCTTAAGCGCTTTGGGGATTAGCGCCGAGGTTTCAAATACCTGACGAGGTTCAAGCAGGTATTCCTGAATACCGATTGTCGGACGGGCAATAAAGTCTTCTTTGCGTCCCGTCTGGTGAATGCGTCCCAGATATCGGGCAACCCACTCCATCTGATCGATATTATCCGCTTCAAACTGGCGGCCCCCCAGGCTTGGGAATACGGCATAGTAAAACCCTTCGTGGGTGAGCAGCGTTTGGTTATTAAATTTAAGCGGCGCGGCAACGGGAACATCATCATCCAGCAGATCGTGAGCAAACTGGTGCTCTTCCTGAATTTGTTCTGCGGACCAACGTTGAGGGCGATAGAACTTTACGACGAAGCGCTGACGATCCTCGTCCTGAAACTGATAGACGCGGTTTTCGTAGCTATTTAAGGGAGTTAACCCGGAATCCACCCGAATACCCTGTTCAAACAGCGCATCCATAATGGTATCCGGGTGTAATGTCTGGAAAGTAAAAGCCTGGTCGTTCATCCGATCATCCGGAAATTATACGAATGATTCAGGATATCATCTTGTGGCGATTTCGGTGCCGCCGCTTACAAGCTTTTACTCTTTAATTACGCCACGTGCGCGCAGCAACGCGGTTTTAAAATCTTCCTCATAATCTTTCTGAATACCAGGAATAACAGCGTCTTTGGCAGAGTCGCGCATTTTGAGATGGTAGATCAGGATATCGTCAGAAAGGTCTGTCAGTTCGCCGTCAAAACCTGACTCTTTCGCCAGTTTCTGTAAAAATTGCATCAGATTAAGCTCTGGCTCTTTTTGCCAGGCCGGCTGGAGGAGTTCAATGACTTCATTCAGACGTTTACATTTCATGGTGGTGCTCCTTTCATTGAGAGTGACACGTTAGCAGGGTCAATCCCACAATAAAAGAGGCGATATTCATGAATCATGGCCAGCAAATAATCGGCGTTGTTCTGGCGGGTGGCAAGGCAACCCGAATGGGGGGGAAAGATAAAGGTCTTCAGCTCCTTAACGGTAAGCCACTCTGGCAGCATGTCGCTGATACGCTTGCGGACCAGGTCATGACAATGGCCATCAGCGCTAACAGGCATAGAGATGTTTATCAGCGTAGCGGGTATCCCGTTTACGAGGATACGCAGGAGAATTACCCCGGGCCGCTGGCCGGTATGCTTTCGGTTATGCAGCAGTCGCACGGGGAGTGGTTTATCTTCTGTCCGTGTGATACCCCGTTTATTCCGTCTTGTCTTGTCGAACGCATGGTGCGGCTTCGTGGTAGCGCACCCGTTGTCTGGGCCCATGACGGTGAGCGTGACCACCCTGCTGTTGCGTTGATCCACCGTTCGTTAGTTCCGGCGTTACAGGAGTACCTGACGGCAGGAGAGCGCAGGGTGATGGCTTTTATGCGCCAGTCAGGCGGCCATCCCGTCGATTTTAGCGATCTGAAATCGGCGTTTATGAACGTCAATACCACAGAAGATTTGCAGATGATGCAGGAGAAAAAATGATACCTGTTTTGGCCATTTCAGCCTGGAGTGGTACCGGGAAAACGACGCTGCTGAAAAAACTGATCCCTGCGCTTTGCGCTAAAGGTGTTCGCCCCGGATTAATTAAGCATACGCATCACAATATGGATGTCGATAAGCCGGGAAAAGACAGCTATGAGCTGCGTAAGGCGGGAGCAGCCCAAACGATGGTGGCGAGTGATCAGCGCTGGGCATTGATGACTGAAACACCGGATGAAGCGCCGCTGGATCTCATGTATCTGGTTAGCCGGATGGATCACTCTACTCTGGATCTGGTGCTGGTTGAGGGGTTTAAGCATGACGCGGTGGCAAAGATCCTGCTGTTCAGAAGCCATGCCGGGCATGATGTTCACGAGCTGACGCTCGATGAGCATGTAATTGCAGTCGCCAGTGACGTAGCCCTGGATCTGGAGGTACCGGTACTGAATTTGAATAACGTTGAGGAGATCGCCGCGTTTATTTTGAATTGGTGTGCTGTCTGATGCTCTCTCTGGTGGCGGGAAAAACCCAAAGCAAAAAACCCCGCACCATACGGTACGGGGTTCTTTTAATTGATGCCTGGCAGTTCCCTACTCTCACATGGGGAGACCCCACACTACCA
>NZ_RBXU01000003.1:0-81067 GCF_003635055.1 Enterobacter sp. WPR_3_1
AGTCTTCGGTGGAGCGGTAGTTCAGTCGGTTAGAATACCTGCCTGTCACGCAGGGGGTCGCGGGTTCGAGTCCCGTCCGTTCCGCCACTTATTAAGACATTAAGCCTGCCTACCCGGCAGGCTTAATGGCAAAAGACTTTAGGGGCGTAGCTCAGTTGGTAGAGCACCGGTCTCCAAAACCGGGTGTCGCGAGTTCGAGTCTCTCCGCCCCTGCCATATATAATCCTTTGCTTCGGCAAAGGATTTTTTTTTGCCTGAAAGACGCCGAGTCCCCTTTTCAGACGTTGCAGCCAGCATTTCTGCTGGCGCATGCATCAATCCATGATGTTGATTTTCAGAAGATCTTTTATCTGCGATTGCTTATCGCTGTTCTGGAGCCAGATGGCATACAGCGGTCTGGAAAGCGTGGTGGAGTCCACAACGGTATGCAACCCGGGTTTCGTGTCTGCCCAGCGAACAGGTAACCAGGTGCACCCCTTCAGCAAGGAGAGCTGCTGACAGGCGATCTCCGCAGAGCTGGTTGTTAACTGTGGCACATCATCCGGAGCAATCAATCCCGCCTCGTGTTGCTGGAAATCCGGCCCCCACTCCAGACGCAGATAGGTCAGGTCGGCTTTCATCATTGAAGGCTCGGAGGCATAAAGCGCAAGGCCAAACTGGCCAACAATCTGGCTGCTAAATTCGTCCATTTTGGGGGCTTCGGTCGTGATCAGAAGATCCAGCTGGCGTTCGTGCAGTTGCTTAACGAGCGACTGACGTTGCGCAATCCGCGCTTCAAATTGCAAATGGTTGTGGGAAGGGTAGAGCCGGGTAAGCCACTGACTGAGCATACATTCCCACAACGATGCGCTGGCCCCAATGGAGAACTCGTTATGCCTCGAGGTGTGCGCAACCTCTTTACGTGCCGCCTGCCAGGTGTTCATCAGGGTCTCTGCATACGGCAGCAGTTTTTCACCGGCTGGCGTGAGGCGTATGTTGTTGCGATGGCGGGTAAAAAGGTTCACACCCAGTTGATTTTCCAGCTGTCGAATACGAAAACTGACCGCTGACTGCGTCAGGTAAAGGGCTTCCGCTGCTCGCCCAAAGTGGCGCGTTCTGCTCACTTCCAGGAAAGTTTTTAGCAATTCCGTATCCACATCTTTCTCCGCAAAATAATTTGTCGTTATGATTTAAATGTTTTGTTTTACACTCTGTCAAGCGTAACTAATACTCCGCGCCATAAATAGCTCGGCCAAAGAATTAGGAGCGTGTAGGATGGCGGAAAGCTTTACGACGACTAATCGTTTTTTCGACAATAAAAATTATCCACGCGGGTTCTCTCGTCACGGCGATTTCACCATCAAAGAGGCGCAGATGCTTGAGCGTCATGGTTATGCCTTTAACGAGCTGGATCTGGGTAAACGTGAGCCTGCAACTGAAGACGAAAAACAGTTTGTCGCAGTCTGCCGTGGCGAGCGTGAGCCACAGTCTGAAGCAGAACGTGTATGGATCAAGTATATGGCACGCATTAAGCGTCCAAAGCGTTTCCATACGCTGTCTGGCGGTAAGCCGCAGATGGAAGGTGCTGAAGACTACACTGAGTCTGACGACTAACAAGAAAAGGGGCTGTGGCCCCTTTTTTTATGCCAGTAACTTTTGCAGGTGCAGGAGCAAGCGATCGATCGCACGATAACTTAACGCTTCCTGCAGATGCCGCCTCTCAATGTCAGGGCACTTTTCCACATCGGCGATGGTGCGGGCGACTTTTATAAGACGCTGCCATGCGCGAATGGAAAGTCCAAAGCGCGTCAACGTATCCTCCAGCCAGCATGAATCTTCAGTCTTAAGAGGACAAAACTGCCGAATCTCAGCGTTATCCAGACGGGCATTCAGCTTATGTTGACGCATATACTGCCGGGCCTGCGCGGCGATAACCCGCTCGCGAACCTCCACCGTACTCTCTCCTCTGGCGCTGCTCTGGTTGAGCAGGCCGGGAGGAGGCAAGGGGATTTCCAGCGACAAATCGAAACGATCCAGGAAAGGACCAGATAACTTCCCCAGGTAGCGCAGCGTCTGTTCAGGCGTGGAGCGATTGTGGTTTCCCTGATAATGGCCCGATGGGCTGGGGTTCATTGCCGCTACCAGCTGGAACCGCGCGGGATAGCTTATTTTGGCGCGTGTACGGGAGATGTGGATCTCACCCGATTCGATGGGCTCCCTCAGCGCATCCAGAACGCGGCGTTCAAATTCAGGCAGTTCATCCAGAAACAGGATGCCGTTGTGCGCCAGAGAGATCTCTCCCGGCCCTGGTATGGTGCCACCGCCGACCATGGCCGCCAGTGAGGCACTGTGGTGTGGAGAGCGAAACGGGCGACGTCGCCACTGTTTTTGCAATGACACTGAACTCACCAGACTAAATATCGCCGCGCTTTCCAGCGCTTCATGGTTATTAAGTGGAGGCAGTAAACCATTCAACCTGCTCGCCAGCATCGTTTTTCCTGTACCCGGTGGGCCAATCAGCAACAGGTTATGTCCGCCAGCAGCGGTGATCTCCAGCGCCCGCTTCCCCTGCTCCTGACCGTAAATATCGCTCAGATCGTCCGGGCTTTCTGCCAGGGGATCGCCTGATTCTTCCGGCTCTGACAGCACATGTTGCCCCTCAAGATACGCGCACACTTCCTGTAAATGCCCGGCTAGCAGACATCCTCTCTCGGCTATCAGGCTCACTTCTGCACCATTTTCATTGGCAACAATGATTTGTCGACCTGCGCGAATGGCCTCCAGCGCACCCGAGATGGCACCAGGAACGCCCCTCAGCGCGCCTGTGAGCGCCAGTTCACCGATGAACTCATATGCGCCTAGTCTGCTGCTGTTAAGCTGCTCAGAGGCGGCGAGGAGCGCTATAGCGATAGGTAAATCATATCGCCCTCCCTCTTTAGGCAAGTCTGCAGGCGCAAGGTTGATGGTGATTTTCTTTGCCGGAAAGGTATAACCGCTATTAATAATCGCACTGCGCACCCGATCTCTGGCTTCCTTTACCGTGGTCTCCGGCAATCCAACCAGCGTCAGCCCGGGCAGCCCGTTGCTGAGATGAACTTCTACCGAAATAAGCGGTGCTTTTACGCCAATGGCCGCTCGGGTATAAACAACTGACAGTGACATAAGCACCTCCTCAGGAGATGACTATGCCTGTGACCGATATGCATGTTTAGCAGCATTTAGCGGATTTACGCATCCTCTTCCGAGTTTTTAACGTCAAGATGTAACCTTTTCTTTTCTGCGGAACCCTGCTCGCAAAAAAATGTACAGGCGACATACCGCTCTGTCCGTGCTGAAAAAATGAAAAATATTCACTATCTAATTTCTTTATATAAAACAATGCGTTCATAAAATATGATTCGCAGGCTAACGAAAGCAGCCATAAATAAATCTTGTGTTTGATTTAAAAACTGTGATACCTCTTTAGGTATTCCTTCGAACAAGATGCAAAAAGAACTGAAAATGACAGCCCTTCTACGAGTGATTAGCCTGGTCGTGATTAGCGTGGTGGTGATTATTATCCCACCGTGCGGGGCTGCACTTGGACGAGGAAAGGCTTAGAAATCAAGCCTTAACGAACTAAGACCCCCGCACCGAAAGGTCCGGGGGTTTTTTTATGACTAAAAAACTTACATGAGGAGCAGAGAATGACTAATAGCACAAAATTCTGTTTCTCCCGATTTATGACGGGGAACTAACTATGAATGGTGCACAGTGGGTAGTACATGCGTTGCGCGCACAGGGAGTCGACACTGTCTTCGGTTATCCGGGGGGCGCAATAATGCCGATTTACGATGCATTGTATGACGGCGGCGTGGAACACCTCTTGTGCCGACACGAGCAGGGCGCAGCGATGGCCGCCATTGGCTATGCACGTGCCACCGGTAAAACCGGTGTCTGCATGGCAACCTCAGGGCCGGGCGCCACAAACCTGATCACCGGCCTGGCGGATGCACTGCTTGATTCCGTTCCCGTTGTCGCCATCACCGGTCAGGTGGCCTCGCCCCTCATTGGTACTGATGCCTTCCAGGAAGTGGACGTGCTCGGCTTGTCACTGGCCTGCACCAAACACAGCTTCCTCGTTCAGTCTCTGGAAGAGCTGCCGCGTGTGATGGCAGAGGCGTTTGAGGTGGCAAACTCTGGTCGCCCTGGACCGGTTCTGGTTGATATCCCGAAAGATATCCAGGTTGCTCTGGGCGATCTGGAACCGCACTTCTCCACCGTTGAAAGCGACGATGCATTCCCGCACGCCGCGGTGGAAGAGGCGCGGCAGATGATTGCCCACGCTAAACAACCGATGTTGTACGTAGGGGGTGGGGTTGGTATGGCACAGGCCGTTCCCGCCCTGCGCGAATTCATCGCGGTTACGCAAATGCCCGCCACCTGTACGTTGAAAGGTCTTGGCGCGGTAGATGCTGACTATCCTTACTATCTGGGCATGCTGGGGATGCACGGTACCAAAGCGGCGAACCTGGCCGTGCAGGCGTGTGACTTGCTGATCGCCGTAGGTGCCCGTTTTGATGATCGTGTCACCGGCAAGCTGAATACCTTCGCCCCGAATGCTAACGTGATCCACATGGATATCGACCCGGCGGAGATGAACAAACTGCGTCAGGCGCATGTGGCCCTGCAGGGCAATCTCAACGCGTTATTACCGGCTTTACAGCAGCCTCTGAAAATCGACGCATGGCGTCAGCACACTGCCGATATGCGCGTTGAACATACCTGGCGTTACGACCATCCTGGTGACGCCATCTATGCGCCACTGCTGTTAAAGCAATTGTCCGACCGTAAACCGGCAGACTGTGTGGTCACGACGGATGTAGGCCAACACCAGATGTGGTCAGCGCAGCACATGACTTACACGCGCCCGGAAAACTTCATTACCTCCAGCGGCTTAGGGACGATGGGCTTCGGTCTCCCTGCCGCGGTAGGGGCGCAGGTTGCCCGCCCAAACGATACGGTTATCTGTATCTCCGGTGACGGCTCTTTCATGATGAACGTTCAGGAGCTGGGCACCGTTAAGCGCAAGCAGTTACCGTTGAAAATCGTCTTGCTCGATAACCAGCGTTTAGGAATGGTTCGTCAGTGGCAACAGCTGTTTTTCCAGGAACGCTACAGTGAGACTACCCTGACGGATAACCCTGATTTCCTCATGCTGGCCAGCGCCTTTGGTATCCCTGGCCAG
This sequence comes from Enterobacter sp. WPR_3_1, assembly GCF_003635055.1. Taxonomy (NCBI): domain Bacteria; kingdom Pseudomonadati; phylum Pseudomonadota; class Gammaproteobacteria; order Enterobacterales; family Enterobacteriaceae; genus Enterobacter; species Enterobacter sp. WPR_3_1. Next base: position 5,207 of record NZ_RBXU01000003.1, read on the forward strand.
CACATCACCCGTAAAGACCAGGTTGAAGCGGCACTCGACACCATGCTGTCAAGCGAAGGGCCGTACCTGCTTCATGTCTCAATCGACGAGCTTGAGAATGTCTGGCCGTTGGTACCGCCAGGTGCCAGTAACTCACAAATGCTGGAGAAATTATCATGATGCAACATCAGGTCGCCGTGCAGGCTCGCTTCAATCCAGAGACATTAGAACGCGTTTTGCGTGTAGTACGTCACCGTGGCTTTCAGATTTGCTCTATGAATATGGAGACGGCCACTGATGCTCAAAATATCAGTATCGAATTAACCGTTGCCAGCCCGCGGTCGGTCGACTTACTGTTTAGTCAGTTAACAAAACTGGTAGACGTTGCACATGTTGCCATCTGCCAGAGCACAACCACATCACAACAGATCCGTGCTTAAGCGCGACAGGAAGAGAAAATGACGACAAAAAAAGCTGATTACATTTGGTTCAATGGTGAGATGGTTCGCTGGGAGGACGCGAAAGTCCACGTTATGTCCCACGCGCTGCATTACGGTACCTCTGTCTTCGAAGGCATCCGTTGCTACGACTCACACAAAGGGCCAGTGGTGTTCCGTCATCGCGAACACATGCAGCGTCTGCATGACTCAGCCAAAATTTATCGTTTCCCGGTTTCTCAGAGCGTGGATGAGCTGATGGAAGCCTGCCGCGACGTGATTCGTAAGAACAACCTCACCAGTGCCTATATTCGTCCGCTGGTGTTTGTAGGTGATGTGGGCATGGGCGTGAACCCGCCAGCCGGTTATACCACCGATGTGATCATTGCTGCGTTCCCGTGGGGTGCTTATCTGGGGGCTGAAGCTCTGGAGCAGGGGATCGACGCAATGGTTTCTTCCTGGAACCGCGTGGCACCAAACACGATCCCGACGGCGGCAAAAGCGGGCGGTAACTACCTCTCCTCACTGCTGGTCGGTAGCGAAGCGCGCCGTCACGGTTATCAGGAAGGTATCGCGCTGGACGTGAATGGCTATATCTCTGAAGGTGCAGGTGAAAACCTGTTCGAAGTGAAAGACGGCATTCTGTTTACGCCGCCATTTACCTCTTCCGCTCTGCCGGGCATTACCCGTGACGCCATCATCAAGCTGGCAAAAGAGTTGGGTATCGAAGTCCGTGAGCAGGTCCTGTCCCGCGAATCCCTGTACCTGGCCGATGAAGTGTTCATGTCCGGTACCGCGGCGGAAATTACGCCGGTTCGTAGCGTAGACGGTATTCAGGTTGGTGCTGGCCGCTGTGGTCCGGTCACCAAACGTATTCAGCAAGCCTTCTTTGGCCTCTTCACCGGTGAAACGGAAGATAAATACGGCTGGCTGGATCAGGTTAATCAATAAGCATAAATATGGGACGGCACGCACCGTCCCATTCAATAGTCAGACGGGAGTAAATAAAGCATGCCTAAGTATCGTTCCGCCACCACCACTCATGGCCGTAATATGGCAGGTGCCCGCGCACTGTGGCGCGCCACCGGGATGACCGACGCCGATTTCGGTAAGCCTATTATCGCCGTGGTGAACTCCTTCACCCAGTTTGTGCCGGGCCACGTGCACCTGCGCGATCTCGGCAAACTCGTTGCCGAGCAAATCGAAGCCTCCGGCGGTGTGGCGAAAGAGTTCAACACCATTGCGGTGGATGACGGTATCGCGATGGGTCACGGGGGTATGCTCTATTCACTGCCGTCGCGTGAGCTGATCGCCGACTCGGTGGAGTATATGGTGAACGCCCACTGCGCGGATGCCATGGTTTGTATCTCCAACTGCGACAAAATTACCCCGGGGATGCTGATGGCTTCCCTGCGTCTGAACATTCCGGTGATCTTCGTCTCCGGCGGTCCAATGGAAGCGGGTAAAACCAAGCTTTCCGATAAAATCATCAAGCTCGACCTGGTCGATGCGATGATTCAGGGCGCGGATCCAAAAGTTTCTGATGAGCAAAGCGATCAGGTTGAACGTTCTGCGTGTCCAACCTGTGGCTCCTGCTCAGGTATGTTCACCGCGAACTCCATGAACTGTCTGACCGAAGCGCTGGGTCTGTCTCAGCCGGGCAACGGCTCGCTGCTGGCGACCCACGCCGACCGTAAACAGCTGTTCCTCAATGCCGGTAAACGCATCGTTGAGCTGACCAAACGCTACTACGAGCAAGATGATGAAAGCGCGCTGCCGCGTAATATCGCCAGCAAAGCCGCGTTTGAAAATGCCATGACGCTGGATATCGCCATGGGCGGTTCCACTAACACCGTTCTCCACTTGCTGGCCGCCGCGCAGGAAGCTGAAATCGACTTCACCATGAGCGATATCGACAAGCTGTCCCGCAAAGTACCGCAGCTCTGTAAAGTTGCGCCGAGTACCCAGAAATACCACATGGAAGATGTCCACCGTGCGGGTGGCGTACTGGGTATTCTCGGTGAACTGGATCGCGCCGGGCTGCTGAACCGCAACGTCAAAAACGTGCTCGGCCTGACGCTGCCGGAGTCGCTGGACAAATACGACGTCATGCTCACGAAAGACGATGCGGTGAAAAAGATGTTCCGCGCCGGCCCGGCAGGTATTCGTACCACCCAGGCCTTCTCACAGGATTGCCGCTGGGACACGCTGGATGACGATCGTGCAGAAGGCTGTATTCGCTCACTGGAACATGCCTACAGCAAGGACGGCGGTCTGGCCGTGCTCTACGGTAACTTTGCAGAAAACGGCTGTATTGTAAAAACCGCAGGCGTGGATGACAGCATTCTCAAATTCACCGGCCCGGCAAAAGTATACGAAAGCCAGGACGACGCGGTAGAGGCTATTCTCGGTGGCAAAGTGGTGGAAGGCGACGTGGTTGTCATTCGCTACGAAGGGCCGAAAGGCGGGCCGGGTATGCAGGAGATGCTCTATCCCACCACCTTCCTGAAATCCATGGGCCTCGGTAAAGCCTGTGCGCTGATCACCGACGGACGTTTTTCTGGCGGTACGTCTGGTCTCTCTATTGGCCACGTGTCACCGGAAGCGGCAAGCGGCGGCAACATCGCGATTATTGAAGATGGCGATCTGATCGAAATTGATATCCCGAATCGCGGTATTCAGTTGAAACTGAGCGACCAGGACATTGCGGCGCGTCGTGAAGCCCAGGAAGCTCGCGGTGACAAAGCCTGGACGCCAAAAGATCGCCAGCGCGACGTCTCCTTCGCCCTGCGAGCCTATGCGAGCCTTGCCACCAGTGCAGATAAAGGCGCGGTGCGCGACAAATCGAAACTTGGGGGCTAATGATGGCCGAGTCGCAACCGTTATCCGCCGCCCCTGAGGGGGCGGAATACCTCAGGGCGGTGCTACGTGCACCGGTCTATGAAGCCGTGCAGGTTACGCCGCTGCAGAAAATGGAGAAACTCTCCTCGCGCCTCGACAACGTGATTCTGGTGAAACGCGAAGACCGCCAGCCGGTACACAGCTTCAAGCTGCGTGGCGCCTACGCGATGATGGCCGGGTTGACCGACGAGCAAAAAGCGCGGGGGGTAATTACCGCCTCTGCGGGCAACCACGCGCAGGGCGTCGCGTTCTCCTCAGCGCGCCTGGGGCTGAAAGCGCTGATTGTTATGCCGGTTGCTACTGCCGATATCAAAGTGGATGCCGTACGCGGTTTCGGCGGTGAAGTGTTGCTCCACGGCGCAAACTTTGACGAAGCCAAAGCCAAAGCGATAGAGCTGGCGCAGCAACAGGGGTTTACCTGGGTGCCGCCGTTCGATCATCCGATGGTCATTGCCGGACAGGGGACGCTGGCGCTTGAGCTGCTGCAGCAGGATGCGCATCTCGACCGCGTCTTCGTGCCGGTTGGCGGTGGCGGCCTCGCGGCGGGCGTAGCGGTGCTGATCAAACAGCTGATGCCGCAAATCAAAGTGATTGCCGTTGAGGCGGAAGACTCGGCCTGTCTGAAAGCGGCGCTGGATGCCGGTCATCCGGTGGACTTACCACGCGTCGGGCTGTTTGCTGAAGGCGTGGCGGTTAAACGCATTGGCGATGAAACCTTCCGTCTTTGCCAGGAGTATCTTGACGATATTATCACCGTCGACAGCGACGCCATCTGCGCCGCAATGAAAGATCTGTTCGAAGATGTGCGTGCGGTAGCGGAACCTTCCGGCGCGCTGGCGCTGGCGGGGATGAAGAAATACATCGCGCAGCACAACATCCGCGGCGAGCGTCTGGCACATGTCCTTTCTGGTGCCAACGTGAACTTCCACGGTCTGCGCTATGTTTCCGAACGCTGCGAGCTGGGTGAGCAACGCGAAGCGCTGCTGGCGGTTACCATCGCGGAAGAGAAGGGCAGCTTCCTGAAGTTTTGTCAGCTGCTGGGCGGCCGTTCAGTCACGGAGTTTAACTACCGTTTTGCCGACGCCCGAGATGCCTGCATTTTTGTCGGCGTACGGTTAAGCCGTGGTCTGGAAGAGCGTAAAGAGATCCTCCACCTGCTCCACGAAGGTGGCTACAGCGTCGTGGATCTCTCCGACGATGAGATGGCGAAGCTGCACGTGCGATACATGGTGGGCGGGCGTCCATCGAAGCCGCTGCAGGAACGTCTCTACAGCTTCGAGTTCCCGGAGTCACCGGGCGCGTTGCTCAAGTTCCTGCATACGCTGGGCACGCACTGGAACATCTCTCTGTTCCACTACCGCAGCCACGGTACCGATTATGGACGCGTGCTGGCCGCCTTCGAACTGGGCGAGCACGAGCCTGATTTCGAAACGCGGCTGAACGAGCTGGGCTATGAGTGTCACGATGAAACCCATAACCCGGCGTTCAGGTTCTTCCTGGCGGGCTAGTGGTTAGGCAGTATCTGCCAGAAGGCATCAATAAGCGGCTCCTGCAGCCGCTTTTTTTGTGCGCACACGCCAAGCTCAAACGGCGTTTTTTCGTCGCTGCGCTCCAGAATCATCACGCGATTACGCACCGGTTCCGGGCTGTTCTCCAGGACCACTTCCGGCAGCAGTGCTACGCCGCAGCCCAGCGCCACCATTGACACCATCGCCTCATGCCCGCCAACCGTCGCGTAAATCGACGGGTTGCTGATCTTCTGGCGACGAAACCAGAGCTCAATACGTCGGCGCACCGGCCCCTGATCGGCCATGATAAAAGGCACCGTGGACCAGTCCGGTTTTTCCACCGACACCTGATTACGCACCGGGCAGGGTAACGCGGGGGCAATCAACACGACCGCCAGGTTCTCTAGCATTGAGAACGCGACAGCGCCCGGCAGGGTTTCGGGTTTCCCGGCAATGGCAAGATCCGCCTCGCCTGTCACCACTTTTTCCATTGCATCGGCGGCATCACCGGTGGTGAGTTTAATTTCCACCGACGGTTGTTCTGCGCGAAAGCGGTCAAGAATCGGCGGCAGATGGCTATAGGCCGCGGTCACGGAGCAGAAAATATGCAGCTCGCCGGACAGCGATGGCCCTTTCTGGTCAATGGTGTGTCGCAGCTGTTGATACTGCAGCAGCGTTTGTTGGGCAAATACCCGTAACTCCTCACCGGCTTCCGTCAGGGTGACGGTGCGGTTGTCGCGTACAAACAGGGGCTGACCGAGGTCTTCCTCAAGGCGCTGGATCTGGCGCGAAAGCGTGGAGGGACTGACGTGCATCGCCCGGGCGCTGCGCCCAAAGTGACGGCTTTCCGCCAGATGCAGGAACATTTTCAGATCGCGTAAATCCACTGATTTCACTCCCCCTTTTTACATTGCAAATATTGCAACGTGACGTTGTGAATATATCAATTTCCGCAATAAATTTCCTGTCATATAGTAAGTTCATTCTCGCAAAAGCGAACCGAACAATAAGCACAACAACACAACATCACGGAGTCCATTATGGCTAACTACTTTAATACACTGAATTTGCGCCAGCAGCTGGCGCAGCTGGGCAAATGCCGCTTTATGGCGCGCGACGAATTTGCCGATGGCGCGAGCTACCTTCAGGGTAAAAAAGTGGTCATCGTCGGCTGCGGCGCCCAGGGTCTGAACCAGGGCCTGAACATGCGTGACTCCGGTCTGGATATCTCCTACGCCCTGCGTAAAGAAGCGATTGCTGAGAAGCGTGCGTCCTGGCGCAAAGCGACCGAAAACGGTTTTAAAGTTGGTACCTACGAAGAGCTGATCCCCCAGGCAGACCTGGTGGTTAACCTGACGCCAGACAAACAGCACTCTGACGTTGTGCGTTCCGTGCAGCCGCTGATGAAAGACGGTGCGGCGTTGGGTTACTCCCACGGCTTTAACATCGTTGAAGTGGGCGAGCAGATCCGTAAAGACATCACCGTTGTGATGGTGGCACCGAAGTGCCCGGGTACAGAAGTACGTGAAGAGTACAAACGTGGCTTCGGCGTGCCAACGCTTATCGCCGTTCACCCGGAAAACGATCCGAAAGGTGAAGGTATGGCGATCGCCAAAGCATGGGCTGCAGCAACGGGTGGCCACCGTGCGGGCGTTCTGGAATCGTCTTTCGTCGCGGAAGTAAAATCTGACCTGATGGGTGAGCAAACCATCCTGTGCGGTATGCTGCAGGCGGGCTCTCTGCTGTGCTTCGACAAGCTGGTGGAAGAGGGGACAGACCCGGCATACGCAGAAAAACTGATTCAGTTCGGCTGGGAAACGATCACCGAAGCGCTGAAGCAGGGCGGTATCACGCTGATGATGGACCGTCTGTCCAACCCGGCGAAACTGCGTGCTTACGCGCTGTCTGAACAGCTGAAAACGATCATGGCACCGCTGTTCCAGAAACATATGGACGACATTATCTCCGGCGAGTTCTCTTCCGGCATGATGGCGGACTGGGCTAACGACGATAAGAAACTGCTGACCTGGCGTGAAGAGACCGGTAAAACCGCTTTTGAAACCGCCCCACAGTTTGAAGGTAAAATCGGCGAGCAGGAGTACTTCGATAAAGGCGTTCTGATGATTGCGATGGTGAAAGCTGGCGTTGAGCTGGCGTTCGAAACCATGGTGGATTCCGGCATCATCGAAGAGTCTGCCTACTATGAATCACTGCACGAGCTGCCGCTGATTGCGAACACCATCGCCCGTAAGCGTCTGTACGAAATGAACGTGGTTATCTCTGATACCGCCGAGTACGGTAACTACCTGTTCTCTTACGCTTGCGTACCGCTGCTGAAAGAGTTCATGACGACTCTGCAGCCGGGCGACCTGGGCAAAGCGATTGCGGAAGGTGCAGTGGATAACGCGCAGCTGCGTGATGTAAACGAAGCCATTCGCGGCCATGAAATCGAGAAAGTGGGCCAGAAACTGCGTGGCTACATGACCGATATGAAACGTATCGCGGTAGCAGGTTAATACCCGGGCGGGCTGATGCCCTGACCTGACTAAACGTACAAGGCCTTCTCTGAGAGAAGGCCTTGCTGTTATTTGCGGTACAGAACCTTAATAACATGGTAGCCAAACTGCGTGTGCAGTGGGCCTGTGGGTTCCAGCACCGGGCAGGAAAAGACCACTTTATCGAACGCCGGAACCATTTGACCCTGACGGAATTCACCTAAATCACCGCCGCGTTTACCTGACGGACAAATAGAGTGTTTCTTCGCCAGCTTGCCGAAGTCGGCGCCGTTTTTGATCTGCTCGAGAAGATCCAGAGCCAGTTTTTCTTCTTTTACAAGGATATGCAGTGCTGCCGCGGTTTTTGCCATGATCGTGCCTTGAGTGGTATGGATTAGGCTCGCTATACTACCACGCTGTTATTCTCCCCTCCTGACTTTCATTGAGTGATCATTTATGCGTTTAAACCCCGGACAACAACAAGCCGTCGAATTTGTCACTGGACCCTGTCTGGTGCTGGCGGGCGCGGGATCCGGCAAAACGCGCGTCATCACCAATAAGATTGCCCACCTGATCCGCGGCTGCGGGTATCAGGCTCGCCACATCGCGGCGGTGACGTTCACCAACAAAGCAGCGCGCGAGATGAAAGAGCGTGTCGGCCAGACGCTGGGGCGTAAAGAGGCGCGCGGTCTGATGATTTCCACCTTCCATACGCTGGGGCTGGATATCATCAAACGTGAATACGCCGCGTTGGGGATGAAATCCAACTTCTCACTGTTCGACGATACCGACCAGGTGGCCCTGCTCAAGGAGCTCACCGAGGGGCTGATCGAAGATGATAAGGTTCTGCTGCAGCAGCTGATCTCAACGATCTCCAACTGGAAAAACGATCTGATGACCCCGGCCCAGGCCGCGGCGATCGCCAAAGGCGAGCGGGATCGGATCTTCGCCCACTGCTACGGTCTGTACGATGCGCATATGAAAGCCTGTAACGTGCTGGATTTCGACGACCTGATCCTGCTTCCCACGCTACTGCTGCAGCGTAATGAAGAGGTGCGTGAGCGCTGGCAGAATAAAATCCGCTACCTGCTGGTGGATGAGTATCAGGACACCAATACCAGCCAGTATGAACTGGTGAAGCTGCTGGTGGGACAGCGCGCGCGTTTCACGGTGGTCGGAGATGACGATCAGTCCATTTACTCCTGGCGCGGTGCGCGTCCGCAAAACCTGGTCCTGCTGAGTAAAGATTTCCCGGCGCTGCAGGTGATCAAACTGGAGCAGAACTACCGTTCCTCCGGGCGTATCCTTAAAGCCGCGAACATCCTGATCGCCAACAACCCGCACGTGTTCGAAAAACGCCTGTTCTCCGAACTGGGTTACGGTACAGAGCTTAAAGTGCTCAGTGCCAACAATGAAGAGCACGAAGCGGAGCGGGTCACAGGCGAACTTATCGCCCACCACTTCGTCAATAAAACCGAATACAAAGATTACGCGATCCTCTATCGCGGCAACCACCAGTCACGCGTCTTTGAAAAGATGCTGATGCAAAACCGCATCCCGTACAAAATTTCGGGCGGAACCTCCTTCTTCTCGCGGCCCGAAATCAAAGATCTTCTGGCCTACCTGCGTGTGCTCACTAACCCGGATGATGACAGCGCGTTTCTGCGTATCGTGAATACCCCGAAACGGGAAATTGGCCCGGCGACGCTACAAAAGCTTGGCGAGTGGGCGATGACGCGTAATAAGAGTCTGTTTACTGCCAGCTTCGATATGGGGCTGAGTCAGACACTCACCGGACGCGGCTACGATTCATTAACCCGCTTTACCCACTGGCTTGGTGAAGTGCAGCGGCTGGCAGAGCGCGAACCTATCGCCGCCGTGCGCGACCTTATCCACGGTATCGACTACGAGTCCTGGCTGTATGAAACCTCCGCCAGTCCGAAAGCGGCCGAGATGCGCATGAAAAACGTTAACCAGCTGTTCAGCTGGATGACTGAAATGCTGGAAGGCTCGGAGATTGATGAACCGATGACCCTGACGCAGGTGGTTACCCGCTTTACCCTGCGCGATATGATGGAGCGCGGCGAGAGCGAAGAAGAGGCCGATCAGGTTCAGCTGATGACGCTGCATGCATCAAAAGGTCTGGAATTCCCGTATGTCTATCTGGTTGGCATGGAAGAGGGGTTACTGCCGCACCAGAGCAGCATTGATGAAGATAACGTCGATGAGGAGCGCCGTCTGGCCTATGTAGGCATCACGCGCGCTCAGAAAGAGCTGACCTTCACGCTGTGCAAAGAGCGTAGACAATATGGCGAACTGGTGCGCCCGGAGCCGAGCCGTTTCCTGCTGGAACTTCCGCAGGACGACCTCATCTGGGAGCAGGAGCGTAAAGTGATTACGGCTGAAGAGCGGATGCATAAGGGGCAGGCGAACGTCGCTAACATCCGCGCCATGCTGGCGAAAGCCAAAGAGAAGGGGTAGGTTGTTACACTCCCGGCAAGCGTAGCGCTACCGGGCATGTCCGCCCTGTTATTTCACCTCAAGCACCCAGTGTACGTAGCTTTGCCACTGACACTCCTGCTCGACCATCTCCGCCCCAAGCGGATGATTATCCAGCCAGTTTTCCGGCAACGTCAGCGAAAGTTTTTCGTCATCCGCCACCAGATTGAGTGCCGGCAGCAAATCATCGCGGCGGCGGCTGGCAAACAAAATAGCCAGACGCAGCAGGCGGCACATATGCTCGGCTACGCGCGGCGGCACGGCGTTTTGCTGATGCAAAGAGGAGAGGTCAACGGCATTGGTCTGGTTCAGCAGCAGCGTTGCCAGCAACTTTTTCTGCGCAGGGGTATAGCCGGGTAAATCGAGGTTACGCACCAGATAAGCGGCATGAGCCGGGGCCTGTTTAAAATCAATGCTCAGCCCGATTTCATGCAGTGCACAGGCACTTAGCAGCAGATCGCGACTCAAAGGGTCCAGATCCCAGGTGTTAGCCACATGATTGGCGAAGCGTGACGCCAGCTGTGCCACGCGGCCTGCCTGATCGATATCAACCAGGAAACGACGCTGCACGTTTCGCAGGGTACGGCTGCGAATGTCCTGATCGACCGACAGGTGCAACATCCCGTAGACCAGACCTTCACGCAGCGCGCCACCCGCCAGCGTCATACATTTGATGTTCAGTTCGGTGAAGATGGCGATCAGGATCGCGAGCCCGCTCGGGAATACCAGCGCGCGTTCAAGCGTCAGGCCTTCAATTTCCAGCTCTTCAAGACGCCCGCACTGAATGGCCCGCTGTTTAAGCTGCTGAAGCTTGGCAAGCGTGATCCGCTCATCCATGCCTTGCGCCATCATAATTTCCTGCAATGCCTGCACGGTACCGGAGGCCCCCACGCAGACTTTCCAGCCGTGGTAGCGCAGTTCGTCCATCACCGGGCGTAACACCTCGCGTGCGGCAGTTTCCGCCTCGTCGAAGTTTTCCTGACCCAGATTGCGGTCAGTAAAGTAGCGCTCAAGCCAGGTTACGCAACCCATCGACAGGCTGAATAGCGACGTTGCCTGCGCACCGGTGCCGGTCACGAGTTCGGTACTGGCGCCCCCGATATCCACAACCAGACGACGATCGTCGCCCCCTGTGGTGTGCGCAACGCCCTGATAAATCAGGCGCGCTTCTTCTTCACCGCTGATAACCTGCACCGGACAACCGAGAATTTCCTGCGCTTTGGCAATAAAATCCACGGCGTTAACCGCCAGGCGGAGTGTCGCTGTGGCGACGACGGTGATTTGGGAATGCGGGATATCCTGCAGACGCTCTGCAAAGAGTCGCAGGCACTGCCAGCCACGTTCCATGGCTTCAGGAGAGAGGTGATTATCGCTGCTCAGGCCCGCCGCGAGGCGGACCTTGCGCTTAATGCGCGTCAGCGTTTGTATGCTTCCCGCCACCTCGCGCACAACCAGCATATGAAAACTATTCGAACCGAGATCAATTGCCGCATAAAGCGAGGTGGAGCTGAGCATAATTTTTTAACCTGAGCGACGACGATTACGCGGCGCGCCAGATCGACGCGGGCCATTGCCGGAGCGGGCGCGGGTAAGGCGCTTAGCCGGCGGCAGTTCGCTTAATAGCGCATCCGGGTTGTACTTACTCACCGGAATAGAATGGCCGATGTACGTCTCAATCGCCGGCAGGTTCAGCGCATACTCTTCACACGCGAGGCTGATAGAGTGGCCGCTTGCACCCGCACGACCGGTACGACCGATACGGTGTACATAGTCTTCGCAGTCATCCGGCAGGTCATAGTTAAAGACGTGCGTAACGGCTGGAATGTGCAGGCCGCGCGCTGCGACGTCGGTGGCGACCAGAATATCGAGATCGCCACGGGTGAATTCTTCAAGAATACGCAGGCGTTTTTTCTGCGCAACATCGCCCGTCAGCAGGCCAACACGGTGACCGTCTGCAGCCAGATGGCCCCAGATATCTTCACAGCGGTGCTTGGTGTTCGCGAAGATAATGGCGCGGTCTGGCCACTCTTCTTCGATCAGCGTTTGCAGAAGACGCATTTTCTCTTCATTGGAAGGATAGAAGAGTTCTTCTTTGATGCGGTGGCCGGTTTTCTGCTCGGGTTCCACTTCCACATATTCGGCGTTGTTCATCTGCTCGAATGCCAGTTCGCGTACGCGATACGACAGGGTCGCAGAGAACAGCATGTTGAGGCGCTGATTCGCGGGTGGCATGCGGCGGAACAGCCAGCGGATATCTTTAATGAAGCCCAGATCGTACATACGATCAGCTTCATCCAGCACCACAACCTGGATGGCACCAAGGTTAATGTGGTTCTGTTTTGCGTAGTCGATAAGACGGCCGGTGGTACCGATCAGGATATCCACACCGCTTTCCAGCACTTTCAGCTGCTTATCGTAACCATCGCCGCCATAAGCCAGGCCGATTTTCAGGCCCGTAGCCTGCATCAGGGGTTCAGCGTCTGCGTGGATCTGTACCGCCAGTTCTCGCGTCGGGGCCATAATTAGCGCGCGCGGCTGGTTAACTTTGCGGTCTGCAATCGCTGGATGAGAAAGTAAATAATGAAACGTTGACGTTAAAAACGCCATCGTTTTGCCAGTACCGGTTTGCGCCTGCCCTGCTACGTCACGTCCCGCCAGCGTCAGCGGCAGGGCGAGAGCCTGAATGGGCGTGCAGTTATGAAACCCTTTATTTTCAAGGGCTTCGATCACTTTTGGGTGCAGGGCGAAGTCGGAAAACTTCTGTTCTGTTAAATGTGTTTTGCTCATAGTGTGGTAGAATATCAGCTTACTATTGCTTTACGAAAGCGTATCCGGTGAAATAAAGTCAACCTTTAGTTGGTTAATGCGACATCAACACGTCGTTGATGAGGGCGAAACCAACGCACCAGGCTTATTCCTGTGGAGTTATATATGAGCGATAAAATTATTCACCTGACTGACGACAGTTTTGACACGGACGTACTTAAGGCTGACGGGCTGACACTCGTCGATTTCTGGGCTGAATGGTGTGGTCCTTGCAAAATGATCGCCCCGATTCTGGATGAGATCGCTGACGAATATCAGGGCAAACTGACCGTTGCCAAGCTGAACATCGACCAGAACCCGGGCACCGCACCAAAATACGGTATCCGTGGCATTCCGACCCTGCTGCTGTTCAAAAACGGCGAAGTGGCAGCGACCAAAGTGGGCGCACTGTCCAAAGGTCAACTGAAAGAGTTCCTCGACGCTAACCTGGCGTAAGGTTTCTTTGCTGCGCGTCCAGAGCGCCTAAATTATGTGGAACTCTGGACGCCCGGCTGAAGTCGTGCTAAGTTAGCTATGACTTCGTTTTAAACATATCTTGTTGTTTGAATCTTGTTTTACCCGATACTTCCCGTTGTTGACACAAACAGTGCGTGAAGTTGCTAAATTCCGGGCTTGTCACTCAATCCGTCTTGTCGTTTCAGTTCTGCGTTTTTTCCCTGTGACCAGACAGCGAACAGACATGAGTTGATGGCCGCTAAACAGGCATGGATGACCCTGCCATACCATTCACAACATTAAGTTCGAGTATCACCCCGAGTTTAAGAACCCACACCATTATGAATCTTACCGAATTAAAGAATACGCCGGTTTCTGAGCTGATCACTCTCGGCGAAAATATGGGGCTGGAAAACCAGGCTCGTATGCGCAAGCAGGACATCATTTTCGCCATCCTGAAGCAGCACGCTAAGAGTGGCGAAGATATCTTTGGCGACGGTGTGCTGGAGATATTGCAAGACGGATTTGGTTTCCTCCGCTCTGCAGACAGCTCCTACCTCGCCGGCCCTGACGACATCTACGTATCCCCTAGCCAAATCCGCCGTTTCAACCTCCGCACTGGTGACACCATTTCAGGTAAGATTCGTCCTCCAAAAGAGGGTGAACGCTACTTTGCGCTGTTGAAAGTGAATGAAGTTAACTTCGACAAACCGGAAAACTCCCGTAATAAGATCCTGTTTGAGAACTTAACGCCGCTGCACGCGAACTCTCGCCTGCGCATGGAGCGTGGTAACGGCTCAACTGAAGATTTAACCGCTCGCGTCCTGGATCTGGCATCGCCAATCGGTCGTGGCCAGCGTGGTCTGATCGTCGCACCGCCAAAAGCGGGTAAAACCATGCTGCTGCAGAATATCGCGCAGAGCATCGCTTATAACCACCCAGACTGCGTACTGATGGTACTGCTGATTGACGAACGTCCGGAAGAAGTGACCGAGATGCAGCGTCTGGTTAAAGGTGAAGTGGTTGCTTCTACCTTTGACGAACCCGCATCTCGCCACGTTCAGGTTGCGGAAATGGTTATCGAGAAGGCGAAACGCCTGGTTGAACACAAGAAAGACGTGATCATCCTGCTCGACTCCATCACCCGTCTGGCGCGTGCCTACAACACCGTCGTTCCGGCTTCCGGTAAAGTGCTGACGGGGGGTGTGGACGCTAACGCCCTGCATCGTCCAAAACGCTTCTTCGGTGCGGCACGTAACGTGGAAGAGGGCGGCAGCCTGACCATCATCGCTACGGCGCTGATCGATACGGGTTCCAAAATGGACGAAGTTATTTACGAAGAGTTTAAAGGTACAGGTAACATGGAACTGCACCTCTCTCGTAAAATTGCTGAGAAACGCGTCTTCCCGGCTATCGACTATAACCGTTCCGGTACCCGTAAAGAAGAGCTGCTCACCACCCAGGAAGAGCTGCAGAAAATGTGGATCCTGCGCAAAATCATCCATCCAATGGGTGAAATCGACGCAATGGAGTTCCTCATTAACAAACTGGCGATGACCAAAACTAACGACGATTTCTTCGATATGATGAAACGCTCGTAACGCAAATAAAGCCAGCAAGCGCCACGTTTTTACGTGGCGTTTTTCTTTTATGGCTTATACGCTATTAATGCAGACTCCCATTTCAGACCAGTCAGTGCGACAATAAGACTGTTTGTGCAGTTAACGAAATAATTGATTGAAAAATATACAAAGGGAGTTGTAAGAAGCCTTCTTTATTACTTCTGAGGCAGGGGCTTCATGGTTATACTTCCGGGACTAACTTTTGTTGAGAGCAATCCATTGTGAATCTACTCACCGCCGTTACTGAGCTAATCAGTATTTTTTTATTCACAACCTGTTTTTTGTTCATCGCGCGTAAGGTGGCCAAAAGAATAGGGTTGGTGGATAAGCCTAATTTTCGTAAACGTCATCAGGGACTTATTCCTCTGGTTGGAGGGATTTCTGTTTACGCTGGTATCTGTTTCACGTTTGGTATTGCGGATTATTATATTCCACACGCCGCCCTCTACCTTGCCTGCGCCGGTGTCCTGGTGTTAGTCGGGGCGCTGGATGATCGGTTCGATATCGCGGTAAAAATTCGCGCCACCGTCCAGGCCGCCATTGGCGTGATCATGATGGTCGTTGGTGGGCTATACCTGAGAAGCCTCGGTTATGTGTTCGGACCCTGGGAGTTAGTACTGGGGCCCTTTGGCTTCTTCCTGACACTGTTTGCCGTCTGGGCGGCGATAAATGCTTTCAACATGGTGGATGGTATTGACGGCCTGCTCGGTGGATTGTCGTCGGTTTCGTTTGCCGCAATCGGCATCATTTTATGGTTCGATGGTCAGTACAGCCTGTCGATGTGGTGTTTTGCCATGATTGCCGCCATTCTGCCTTATATCCTCTTAAATCTCGGTGCGCTCGGTCGTCGCTATAAAGTGTTTATGGGTGATGCGGGCAGTACGCTGATCGGCTTTACCGTTATCTGGATTTTGCTGGAGACCACACAGGGTAAAACTCACCCGATTAGCCCGGTAACAGCGCTGTGGATTATTGCCATTCCGCTAATGGATATGGTGGCGATTATGTATCGTCGTCTGCGTAAAGGAATGAGTCCTTTCTCTCCCGATCGCCAGCATATTCACCATCTCATTATGCGTGCCGGTTTTACTTCACGTCAGGCGTTTGTGCTGATTACCCTGGCTGCCGCTATTCTGGCCGCAATTGGGGTGGCTGCGGAATATGCTCATTTCATCCCTGAATGGGTCATGTTGGTATTATTCTTGCTAGCGTTTTTCCTGTACGGCTACTGCATTAAGCGCGCATGGAAAGTGGCGCGGTTTATTAAACGTCTTAAACGCAGGATGCGTCGCAACAGTGGCAACAATACAACATTAACTAAGTAAAACCGGGACTATGATGACTCAACCGTTGGCGGGAGCGAAATCAGTGGTAACTGAGAATGAGCTGGATATTCGGGGTTTGTTTCGCGTGTTGTGGGCAGGCAAACTTTGGATTGCGGGGATCGCGCTGGGGTTTGCATTGTTAGCGCTGGCCTACACCTTCTTTGCAAAACAAGAGTGGAGCGCTACGGCAATCACTGATAAACCAACGGTTAATATGCTCGGGGGGTTCTATTCCCAGCAGCAGTTCCTGCGTAACCTGGATATCAAAGCCAATCTGGCCACCCCAGATCAGGCTTCCGTCATGGATGAGGCCTATAAAGAGTTTGTGATGCAGCTGGCTTCCTGGGATACGCGCCGTGATTTCTGGAGCCAGACGGATTATTACAAGCAACGGATGGTGGGCAACAGTAAAGCCGATGCCGCGCTGCTGGATGACATGATTAACAACATTCAGTTTATGCCGGGAGATGCGCTACGTAACGTCAACGACAGCGTCAAGCTGATTGCCGAAACCGCGCCGGATGCCAATAACCTGTTGCGCCAGTACGTTGCCTTTGCCAGCCAGCGTGCGGCAAGCCACCTTAATGAAGAGCTGAAAGGTGCCTGGGCTGCCCGTACTATCCAGATGAAAGCGCAGGTTAAACGTCAGGAAGAGGTGGCTAAAGCCATCTTCGCCCGCCGTGTACACAATATTGAGCAGGCGCTAAAAATTGCCGAACAGCACAATATTTCCCGCACCGAGACGGACGTGCCGGCAGATGAACTGCCTGATTCAGAAATGTTCCTTCTCGGGCGCCCAATGCTGCAGGCTCGACTGGAAAACCTCCAGGCCGTTGGCCCTGATTTTGACCTCGACTACGATCAAAACCGCGCGATGCTGAACACCCTGAATGTCGGTCCAACAATGGACCCGCGTTTTCAGACCTATCGTTATTTGCGAACGCCTGAAGAACCTGTAAAACGCGATAGTCCGCGCCGCGCATTCCTGATGATCATGTGGGGGATTGTGGGTGCACTGACTGGCGCAGGCGTGGCGTTAACGCGTCGTCGCACTAACTAAGAACGCCGTCTACGATGAAGGCTGCGGCCTTCATCGTTTAATCGAAGAGAATCGATGTGAAAGTACTTACCGTATTTGGCACCAGGCCGGAGGCCATTAAGATGGCACCTCTGGTTCATGCGCTGGCCAGTGATCCTGATATTGAAGCGAAAGTGTGCGTCACTGCCCAACACCGTGAGATGCTCGATCAGGTCTTAACTCTCTTTTCTATCGTCCCGGATTACGATCTCAATATTATGAAGCCGGGGCAGGGGTTAACGGAGATAACCTGCCGTATTCTGCAAGAGCTCAAGCCGATTCTGGAGTCCTTCAAGCCTGATGTGGTTCTGGTGCATGGCGATACCACCACCACGGTGGCAACCAGCCTGGCTGCGTTTTACCAGCGAATTCCTGTCGGCCACGTTGAGGCGGGTCTGCGTACCGGCAACCTTTACTCGCCGTGGCCCGAAGAGGCCAACCGCACACTCACCGGCCATCTGGCGATGTACCATTTTGCGCCCACCGAAAATTCACGACAGAACCTGCTGCGTGAAAATATTGCCGACAACAAAATCTTTGTCACCGGGAATACGGTGATTGATGCCCTGATTTGGGTTCGTGACCGCGTGCTGTCAAACAACGATCTTCAGAAAGAACTCGCCGCACGCTACCCCTTCCTGAACAATGGCAAAAAAACCATTCTGGTCACCGGCCACCGTCGCGAGAGCTTTGGACGCGGTTTTGAGCAAATCTGTCATGCCCTGGCGGAAATCGCCGCGCAGAATCAGGATGTGCAGATTGTCTACCCGGTACACCTTAATCCTAACGTCAGCGAGCCGGTCAATCGTATCCTTGGGCATATAGAAAACGTCCTGCTGATTGAACCGCAGGACTACTTGCCGTTTGTCTGGCTGATGAACCACGCCTGGCTGATCCTGACCGATTCCGGTGGTATTCAGGAAGAGGCGCCGTCTCTCGGCAAGCCTGTGCTGGTCATGCGTGAAACGACTGAACGCCCGGAAGCGGTGAAAGCGGGCACGGTACGTCTGGTCGGCACCAATGCACAGCTGATCGTCGAAGAGGTGACGCGCCTGCTGCACGACGACGAAGAGTATCAGGCGATGAGCCGGGCCCATAACCCGTATGGCGATGGGCAGGCTTGTGGCCGTATTTTGCATGCACTTAAACACAATCGGGTATCGCTATGAGTTTTACTACCATCTCTGTCATTGGTCTTGGCTACATTGGCTTGCCCACCGCGGCAGCGTTTGCCTCCCGTCAAAAACAGGTTGTGGGCGTGGATATCAACGCGCGTGCGGTGGAAACCATTAACCGTGGCGAAATTCATATCGTGGAGCCCGATCTCGACCGCGTGGTGAAAGAGGCGGTTGATGGCGGATTCCTGCGTGCCAGCACGACGCCGGTCGAGGCGGATGCATATCTTATTGCGGTGCCAACCCCCTTTAAAGGCGACCATGAGCCCGACATGGCTTACGTCGAAGCGGCGGCAAAATCGATTGCACCGGTCCTGAAAAAAGGGGCTCTGGTGATCCTGGAATCCACTTCGCCCGTCGGTGCTACCGAACAGATGGCGCAGTGGCTGGCGCAAGCCCGACCTGACTTACGCTTCCCGCAGCAGGTGGGCGAGCAAGCTGATATCAATATTGCTTACTGTCCTGAGCGCGTGCTGCCAGGTCAGGTGATGGTAGAGCTGATTAAAAACGATCGCGTGATCGGCGGCATGACGCCAGTCTGTTCTGCACGCGCCAGCGCGCTTTACAAGATTTTCCTTGAAGGCGAATGTGTGGTGACCAACTCCCGCACCGCCGAAATGTGCAAGCTCACGGAAAATAGTTTCCGGGACGTGAATATCGCCTTCGCGAATGAACTGTCGCTGATTTGCGCCGATCAGGGGATTAACGTCTGGGAGTTGATTAGCCTGGCGAATCGCCATCCGCGCGTGAATATCCTCCAGCCTGGCCCGGGCGTGGGCGGTCACTGTATCGCCGTCGACCCGTGGTTTATTGTGGCGCAAAACCCGGCGCAGGCCCGCCTGATCCGCACCGCGCGTGAAGTGAATGACAGCAAGCCACACTGGGTGCTCAGTCAGGTGAAAGCCACCGTAGCGGACTGTCTGGCTGAGAGCGGCAAACGCGCCAGTGAGCTGAAAATTGCCTGCTTTGGTCTGGCATTCAAACCGAATATTGACGACTTACGCGAAAGCCCGGCGATGGAGATTGCAGAGATGATCGCTGGCTGGCACACCGGCGAAACGCTGGTGGTTGAACCCAATATTCATGAACTGCCGGCAAAACTGGCGGGCCACTGTACGTTGACCGCGCTGGATGAGGCGCTGGCGACGGCGGATGTGCTGGTGCTGCTGGTGGATCATAAAGAATTTAAAGCGACGTCCGGTGATGCCGTACGCCAACAGTACGTGGTTGATACGAAAGGTGTCTGGCGTTGAGCCACCTGAAGGGGGTTCTCGAGTCCCTTGAGTGGGAGAGTGCCTTTTTTGGTCTGCCATCAGCCATCGTGCGCCTGCGCGACGATGCGCCGGTTCTGACTGACGCCGATTTCACCGCCTGGCCGCGGGTGCAGGCCAGGATCCCCGCAGACCGTGCCGACCTGCTCGATGCGCTCCAGCAACAAGGTTTTCAGCTGGTTGAAGGCGAGGTTGATCTGTCCATTACGCTCGTCCGTCATGATTCGCCCGGTGCGGAAGTGGCAACGGAGCAGGATATCCCCGCGCTGCGTCAGATGGCGGCGCAGGCGTTTGCCCGGAGCCGTTTTCGCGCACCGTGGTATGCACCGGACGACAGTGGGCGTTTCTACGCCCAGTGGGTAGAGAACGCGGTAAAAGGCACCTTTGACCATGTATGCCTGGTGTTTCGCACTGCAGACGGCCAGATTGAGGGATTTGTCTCGCTTCGTAAGCTCAACGCGAACGAGGGGCGTATTGGTTTATTAGCCGGGCGCGGCATGGGCGAAAAACTCATGCAGGCGGCGCTTCACTGGGCGCAGCAGCAACAGCTTTTGACTCTGCGGGTGGCAACCCAGATGGGCAACACCGCCGCGCTTAAACGTTATATCGCGAGTGGTGCCAACATCGACGCCACCGCTTACTGGTTATACAGGTGACAAGATGATTCCATTTAACGCACCACCCGTCGTGGGCACTGAACTCGACTATATGCAGTCTGCTATGGGCAGCGGCAAACTCTGTGGTGACGGTGGTTTTACCCGTCGCTGCCAGCAGTGGATGGAGCAGCGGTTTCACAGTGCTAAAGTCCTGCTGACCCCGTCCTGTACCGCATCGCTGGAAATGGCGGCGTTGCTGCTGGATATCCAGCCGGGCGATGAAGTGATCATGCCGAGCTATACCTTCGTTTCTACGGCGAATGCCTTTGTCCTGCGTGGTGCGAAAATCGTCTTTGTGGATATTCGCCCGGATACCATGAACATTGATGAGACGCTGATTGAAGCGGCAATCACGGACAAAACGCGCGCGATTGTGCCGGTTCACTACGCGGGTGTGGCGTGTGAGATGGACACCATCATGGCGATCGCCAAAAAACATGACCTGTTCGTGGTTGAAGATGCCGCTCAGGGCGTGATGTCGACCTATAAAGGTCGAGCGCTGGGAACGATCGGCCATATCGGCTGCTTTAGCTTCCACGAAACCAAAAACTATACCGCCGGTGGCGAAGGTGGTGCGACGCTGATTAACGACCGTGCGCTGGTCGAGCGCGCGGAAGTGATCCGTGAAAAAGGCACCAACCGCAGCCAGTTCTTCCGGGGACAGGTAGACAAATATACCTGGCGCGATATTGGCTCAAGCTATCTGATGGCCGATCTGCAGGCGGCATACCTGTGGGCGCAGCTGGAGGCAGCGGACCGCATTAATCTTCAGCGCCTGTCCCTGTGGCAAACTTATTACGACGCGCTGCAACCGCTGGCACAAGCCGGGCGAATTGAGCTGCCGACCCTTCCGGCTGATTGCGTCCATAATGCCCATATGTTCTATATCAAACTGCGCGATAACGACGATCGCAGCAAGTTGATTGCCTGGCTAAAAGAAGCCGAAATTCTGGCGGTGTTCCACTATATCCCGCTGCACTCCAGCCCGGCAGGAGAGGCATTTGGGGTCTTCGCGGGTGAAGATCGCTACACCACGAAAGAAAGTGAGCGTTTGCTTCGTTTGCCACTGTTCTACAACCTCGCGCCTGTTAACCAGCGTACGGTGATTAACACCCTTCTGAGTTATTTCGGCTGATATGTCTCTGGCAAAAGCATCGGTGTGGACCGCCGCGTCCACACTTGTCAAAATTGGCGCCGGGCTACTGGTCGTCAAGCTGCTGGCCGTCTCATTCGGCCCTTCAGGCGTCGGGCTGGCGGGGAATTTCCGTCAGC
This sequence comes from Enterobacter sp. WPR_3_1, assembly GCF_003635055.1. Classification (NCBI taxonomy): domain Bacteria; kingdom Pseudomonadati; phylum Pseudomonadota; class Gammaproteobacteria; order Enterobacterales; family Enterobacteriaceae; genus Enterobacter; species Enterobacter sp. WPR_3_1. The sequence continues at coordinate 26,686 of NZ_RBXU01000003.1, forward strand.
TTGTGACCGTCCTTGGGGTACTGGCCGGCGCAGGGATTTTCAACGGCGTCACGAAATACGTTGCGCAGTACCATGATGATGCGGCCCAGCTTCGCCGTGTTGTCGGTACATCCTCGGCGATGGTCACCGGCTTTTCGACCCTGATGGCGGTTATTTTCCTGCTGGCAGCGGCACCCATAAGCCAGGGGTTATTTGGTCACACCCATTATCAGGGGCTGGTTCGTCTGGTCGCGCTGGTTCAGCTGGGCATTGCCTGGGCTAACCTGTTGTTGGCGCTGATGAAAGGCTTTCGTGATGCGGCCGGGAACGCACTGGCGTTAATCCTCGGCAGCGTCATCGGCGTGATTGCCTACTATTTTTGCTATCGGCTGGGCGGCTATGAAGGCGCGTTGCTGGGGCTGGCGCTGGTACCGGCATTAGTGGTCGTTCCGGCGGCGTTCATGCTAATGCGTCGGGGCACCATTCCGTTGAGTTACCTGAAACCTCAATGGGATAAGGTGCTGGCAAGCCAGCTGGGAAAATTTACCCTGATGGCGCTCATCACCTCCGTCACGCTCCCCGTCGCCTATGTGATGATGCGAAACCTGCTGGCGGCGCATTACAGCTGGGACGAAGTTGGGATTTGGCAAGGGGTGAGCAGTATTTCCGATGCCTACCTCCAATTTATAACGGCTTCCTTTAGCGTCTATTTGCTGCCAACCTTATCGCGCCTGACCTCCAGGCAGGATATCACGCGCGAAATTTCCCGCTCACTGCGGTTTGTCCTTCCCGCCGTTGCGGCAGCCAGTTTAACCGTATGGCTATTGCGCGATGTCGCCATCTGGCTGCTCTTCTCCGCGAAGTTTACCGCCATGCGCGATCTGTTTGCCTGGCAACTGGTGGGCGATGTACTGAAAGTGGGGGCTTACGTTTTTGGTTATCTGGTGATTGCGAAAGCCTCGCTACGGTTGTATATCCTGGCGGAAATCAGCCAGTTTGCATTACTGACCGCATTCTCACACTGGTTGATCCCGGCACACGGTGCGCTGGGGGCGGCTCAGGCCTATATGGCAACCTATATCGTTTATTTCGCTGCCTGTTGCGGCGTATTTTTACTTTGGCGTAAACGCGCATGACTGCACTGATTCACATACTGGGATCGGATATCCCACACCATAACCAGACCGTGTTACGGTTCTTCAATGATGAACTGGCATCGGGGGATCCCGACGCTCGTGAGTTTATGGTTGCCGGTCAGGATAATGGCCTGAGCGTGGCGTGTCCGGCGCTGACTCTCTCTTTCTGGCCGGACAAGGCTGCGCTGGCGAAGGCGGTTGTTGCCAAAGCCAAAGCGGATCGTGAGCAACGTTTCTTTTTCCATGGGCAGTTTAATACCGGCCTGTGGCTGGCGCTCCTGAGCGGGGGGATCAAACCTTCGCAGTGCAGCTGGCATATCTGGGGAGCCGATCTTTACGAAGTCTCCAGCGGCTGGAAATTCCGTCTTTTCTACCCGTTGCGGCGCATGGCGCAGGGGCGTGTGGGATGCGTTTTCGCGACCCGTGGCGATCTCAATTATTTTGCTAAACGCCACCCTGACGTACGCGGTGAGCTACTCTATTTCCCGACCCGAATGAACCCGGCGCTGAACAACATGGCGAATGATACGCCGCGCGAGGGTAAACTGACGATTCTGGTGGGTAATTCAGGCGATCGCAGCAATGAACATCTTGCCGCGCTCAGGGCGGTACATCAGCAGTTTGGCGACACCGTCAACGTGATTGTGCCGATGGGGTATCCGGCCAACAACGATGCCTATATCGATGAGGTCCGCCAGCAGGCACTCGCGTTATTTAGCGCCGCGAATGTGCACATTCTCCACGATAAGCTGGAATTTGATGAGTATCTTGCGCTGCTGCGTCGGTGCGATCTGGGCTATTTCATCTTTGCCCGTCAGCAAGGAATTGGCACGCTGTGTCTGCTGATTCAGGCGGGTGTGCCCTGCGTACTCAATCGCGAAAACCCGTTCTGGCAGGACATGGCGGAGCAGCATCTGCCGGTGCTGTTTACTTCCGATGTGCTTAACGAAGAGGTGGTCCGCGAAGCGCAGAGACAACTGGCGCTGGTGGACAAAAGTGCCATCGACTTCTTTAGCCCGAACTACCTCACGCCGTGGCACCGCGCGCTGCGTATCGCTGCAGGAGACAAAGCATGAGCCAGTTGCAATTCAGCGGCTTACTGATCGTTTGGCTTCTGAGCACTTTATTCATCGCCACGCTCACCTGGTTCGAGTTTCGCCGGGTGCGTTTTAACTTTAACGTCTTCTTCTCGTTACTGTTTCTTCTGACCTTCTTTTTCGGATTCCCGCTGACCAGCATTCTGGTCTTCCGGTTTGACGTGAGCGTTGCCCCGCCCGAGATCCTGCTTCAGGCGATCCTGGCTGCGACCTGCTTCTACGCCGTCTACTACGCCACCTATAAAACGCGCCTGCGTTCAGCGCAATCCACCGCGCCGCGCCGGGCGCTCTTCACCATGAACCGGGTGGAGACGCACCTGACGTGGGTGATGCTGATGACGATCGCGCTGGTAAGCGTGGGTATCTTCTTCATGCATAATGGTTTTCTGCTGTTCAAGCTCCAGTCCTACAGCCAGATTTTTTCTGCCGAAGTGTCGGGCGTGGCGCTTAAGCGCTTCTTCTACTTCTTCATTCCGGCGATGCTGGTGATCTTTTTCCTGCGTCAGGACAGCAAAGCCTGGCTGTTTTTCCTGGTGAGTACCGTTGCCTTCGGTTTCCTGACCTACATGATTGTGGGAGGGACGCGTGCAAATATCATCATCGCTTTCGCAATCTTCCTGTTTATCGGCATCATCCGCGGGTGGATCTCTTTATGGATGCTGGTGGCTGCTGGGGTGTTTGGCATTGTTGGTATGTTCTGGCTTGCCCTGAAGCGCTACGGGCTCAACGTAGCCGGTGACGAGGCGTTTTACACATTCCTCTATCTCACGCGCGACACCTTCTCGCCGTGGGAAAACCTGGCGTTGTTGCTGCAAAACTACGACAAAATCGATTTCCAGGGTCTTGCGCCTATTGTGCGCGACTTTTATGTCTTTATCCCAACCTGGCTGTGGCCAGACCGTCCCGGCGTCGTACTCAACACGGCAAACTATTTTACCTGGGAAGTGCTGAACAACCACTCAGGTCTTGCGATCTCACCTACGTTGATTGGCTCGCTGGTGGTGATGGGGGGAAGCTGGTTTATCCTGCCGGGGGCGGTGGTGGTGGGGCTGATCATCAAGTGGTTTGACTGGCTCTACGTGCGCGGCAACGAAGAAACAAACCGCTATAAGGCGGCTATTTTGCACAGTTTCTGCTTTGGTGCCATTTTCAATATGATCGTTCTGGCGCGAGAAGGGCTGGATTCATTCGTGTCGCGCGTGGTTTTCTTCATGGTCGTTTTTGGCATCTGCCTGTTACTGGCCAAACTGTTGTACTGGCTGTTTGACAGTGCAGGGCTTGTGCATAAGCGCGAGCCGCAGGGCAGCACAACGCTGTCGCAAGTGTGAGTAGGGAAAGTCATGACGGATAAAACTTCTGCACCGCGCTATACGCTGCGCGGTCTGCAGCTTATTGGCTGGCGCGATATGCAACACGCGCTGGATTTTCTGTTCGCTGGTGGTCAGATGAAATCTGGTACGCTGGTCGCCATTAATGCGGAAAAGATGCTGGCGGTGGAAGACAACGCCGAAGTGAGAGGCCTGATAGAAGCGGCTGAATTTAAATATGCCGACGGTATCAGCGTGGTGCGTTCAATCCGCAAAAAGTATCCAGGCGCTAATGTATCTCGCGTGGCAGGGGCCGATCTCTGGGAGCAACTAATGGCACGCGCAGGGGCGGAAGGCACGCCAGTATTCCTGATTGGCGGTAAGCCGGAGGTACTGGCGCAGACCGAAGCGAAATTGCGCAGTCAATGGAATGTTAACATCGTGGGCAGCCAGGATGGCTACTTCAAACCAGAGGCCCGGCAGGCGCTGTTTGAACGCGTTCGCGACAGTGGAGCGAAAATCATCACCGTGGCGATGGGCTCCCCACGCCAGGAGATCCTGATGCGTGACTGCCGTCAGGTGTGTCCGGATGCCCTTTATATGGGCGTCGGCGGAACGTATGACGTCTTTACCGGCCATGTTAAGCGTGCGCCCAAAGTCTGGCAAAACCTGGGGCTGGAGTGGCTGTATCGCCTGCTATCTCAGCCGACGCGGATTACACGACAGATCCGTCTGCTTCGCTACCTTACCTGGCACTACACCGGGAAAATGTAATCAAAATGTAGCGCGATATGCTGTTCGCGCTGCAACTCTCCTGCAAAACTGCTGCGAATCTGTGCAATGCATTCATTTTTTTTATGCATCGTTTGCCATTTGCCGCATTTTAAGAAACCATTCGCCCCGTATTTTAGTACCCCTAAAAAACAATACCCGGCCTGAAGTCGGGAAACAGCAAACACAATCGAGGATCTATGGCAGAGAAAAAACCGGAGCTACAGCGTGGGCTGGAGGCTCGTCATATTGAACTGATAGCGCTGGGCGGCACTATCGGCGTGGGCCTGTTTATGGGCTCCGCAAGCACGCTCAAATGGGCAGGACCTTCGGTCTTGCTGGCTTATATCATTGCGGGATTGTTCGTTTTCTTCATCATGCGTTCGATGGGCGAAATGCTCTTCATGGAGCCCGTCACGGGTTCCTTCGCCGTTTACGCGCACCGATATATGAGCCCGTTCTTTGGCTACCTGACGGCATGGTCATACTGGTTTATGTGGATGGCGGTTGGCATCTCTGAAATCACGGCGATAGGGGTCTATGTACAGTTCTGGTTCCCGGACATGGTCCAGTGGATACCGGCGCTGATTGCCGTGGGGCTGGTGGCACTGGCAAACCTTGCTGCGGTTCGTCTTTATGGTGAAATCGAATTCTGGTTTGCGATGATCAAAGTCACCACTATCATCGTGATGATTGTGGTCGGGCTGGGCGTTATCTTCTTCGGCTTTGGCAACGGCGGGCACGCCATTGGCTTTGGTAACCTGACCGAAAACGGCGGCTTCTTTGCGGGCGGCTGGAAGGGCTTCCTGACGGCACTGTGTATCGTTGTGGCCTCTTATCAGGGGGTCGAGCTTATCGGTATTACCGCGGGTGAAGCGAAAAACCCGCAGGTTACGCTGCGCAGCGCCGTAGGCAAGGTGCTGTGGCGTATCCTGATTTTCTATGTGGGGGCGATCTTCGTTATCGTAACCATCTTCCCGTGGAATGAAATTGGCACGACCGGTAGCCCGTTTGTCTTGACCTTCGCGAAGATTGGCATCACGGCGGCAGCAGGCATCATTAATTTTGTGGTTCTGACGGCGGCGTTGTCAGGCTGCAACAGCGGGATGTACAGCTGCGGACGTATGCTCTACGCGCTGTCCAGAAACAACCAGCTGCCAGCGGCAATGGCGAAAGTTTCGCGTGCGGGCGTACCGGTTGCGGGTGTGGCGGTGTCGATTGTGATCCTGCTGATTGGCTCCTGCCTGAACTACATCATCCCGAATCCGCAGCGCGTGTTCGTTTATGTCTACAGCGCCAGCGTGCTGCCAGGTATGGTGCCCTGGTTTGTTATCCTGATTAGCCAGCTGCGTTTCCGTCAGGCACATAAAAAGGCCATCGCCAGCCATCCGTTCCGTTCCATTCTGTTCCCGTACGCCAACTATTTGACGATGGCGTTCCTGGTTTGCGTATTAATCGGAATGTACTTTAATGAAGATACGCGCATGTCGCTGTTTGTCGGGATGATCTTCCTGGCGGCGGTGACCGCGGCGTATAAGCTTTTTGGTCTGGGCCGCCGCGCTACCTCGCAGAAAGTGGAGGAATAAGCGGCAAAATGTGCAAACCATAACCAAACGCGCATTTTTTTCAAAAAAGCACTAGACAGCGGGGTCGGAGGTACGTAATATCCAGCCCCGCAACGGCGCTAAGCGCCCGTAGCTCAGCTGGATAGAGCGCTGCCCTCCGGAGGCAGAGGTCTCAGGTTCGAATCCTGTCGGGCGCGCCATTTTAGTCCCGGCGCTAGAGCTGCGGTGGTCTGAGAAGTAGTCAGTACCGCGTGAAAGAATACAGTGGTGGCTATAGCTCAGTTGGTAGAGCCCTGGATTGTGATTCCAGTTGTCGTGGGTTCGAATCCCATTAGCCACCCCATTATTGAAAGAGTTGTGAATTGCGAAGGTGGCGGAATTGGTAGACGCGCTAGCTTCAGGTGTTAGTGTTCTTACGGACGTGGGGGTTCAAGTCCCCCCCCTCGCACCACGACTTTTTAATGAATTGAACTAAAAATTCAAAAAGCAGTACATCGGCGAGTAGCGCAGCTTGGTAGCGCAACTGGTTTGGGACCAGTGGGTCGGAGGTTCGAATCCTCTCTCGCCGACCAATTTTGAACCCCGCTTCGGCGGGGTTTTTTGTTTTCTGCGCCTTTCCCCCTCTGTAGTGATTCCACGACAACAGCCGGCTTCATTGTCGCGATTCAGCGACACATAACACACTGAAAGTAAAAGATATAATAATTTGGCGGCATTCGTGTCTCCTCCAGACGACATTTCGTCGTGTTTATCAGCAGGTTGTAGGGTCTAAGATACCGCTCAACAACATAATTTCCTTTTATCTTAAAATGTTGCGCGATGTAAAAGTTCTGCGTGTTAAGTTGGCACGTTACGTGCAATAATATACGTGTAGATGCTCATTCCATCTCTTATGTTCGCCTTAGTGCCTCATAAACTCAGGAATGACGCAGAGCCATTTACGGTGCTTATCGTCCACTGACAGATGTCGCTTCGGCCTCATCAGACACCATGGGCATAACGTTGAGTGAAGCACCAAATATGTTGTCTTACAGACCTGTTTTAACGCCTGCTTTTATAGCAGGCGTTTTTTTATGCCTTATTCCCGGTAAACGTACATGATCAGGGCGACCAGAATCAGAGCGGCTGACGAAACGCTGTAAAGCGCCTGTATGGAGCCAAACCCTGCCGCCGCCATCGCGGCAATACCGGTGAAAAGCGAGGCACTGAGCGTTTGCCAGCGCCAGGCTTTACTGCTGGCCGAAGCCATGTGCGTGGTTTGAAAACTGCTGAGTACGGCAAATGTGCCAGCCGCAAAGAGAACATTTGAGGCCAGGTGTGCGACAAAAATCATCCCCAGCGCGCATGCCATCCACCCGGACAACAGCGGGAGCATCCCAAACGCAGCAAGGAAGATGCCGAGACACAGTAAAATCCGTGGCGTGCGTGCTGCAAAACGCGTCAGGCTGTCTCTTTTTAGCAGCAGGGGACCGCAAAGTTGTCCCATGCTTCTTGCAAAAAGCAGTGGCAAAGCAAGGCTGGCCGCATCCTGAGGATGGATCTGCTGTGCCATTGCCGGAAGAAGTGCCATGGCCGGTGAACCGACGGCGGCCAGCGCAGGCAAAATCAGCAAACTGCGTTTCTGCCGGATGGTCAACATCTGCCAGCGTAAAGCCGCAGGCGCTTTCTCTTCAGTGGGGACTGCCAGCGTGGGCGCGAAATATACACGACCCACCAGCCAGAGCATGAACAGCGATCCGAGAAAACTGATGGCATCAATGGCCAGCAAGGCGAGGATGGCGATCTTCTGGAAAAGTACCATTCCCAGCCCGGTGCCTAACAAAACCTGAGCGGCAAAAATCACATTCTCGAGGCAGGTTGCGGCAGGCAGTTCTGCTTCTCTGAGTCCGCGTTTAAAGAGCAGCGTCAGGGCAGGCCAGCTCATTCCGCTAAGCAGTGCTTCGGTGGACTGCACGGCCAGTAACGCAGGGATACTGTGATAGTGCACGCCGAGCAGGGGAAAGAGCAGGGCCAGTAAGCCAAGCCCCTCGGTGAGTATCAACAGGGATATCGGAGAATAGCGCGCACACAGCTTTTCACTGATGAGGCTGCCGACAAAGCCAGGTAGCGTGGCGAAAAGAAAGGCGAGGGTAAGCAGCGCGGGCGGGGCGGACCATGCTAACAGTAAGCCGAAGACCACCACCTGGGTTACGCCATTTCCCAGTGATGTAAAGATAAAGGCACAGGTCAGCAGGCGCAGCCAGCGGTGGCAGCGCAGCGCTTCAATAAGCGCGTACAAAAGGGAGTTCATGACGATTTCCTTTCAAAAACGATTCAGTCCACGCGGCACTCGTCGCGTGTATGGAAAAAAGTTAATGAAAAGACGTCGTTACATTGGCGGGTTCGTTTTCAGATGACGTGGTAAAGAATGTAGCAGGCGAAGGGGAATAAAAAAAGGAGGCCGTCTGGCCTCCTTGTTGTTTATTGCTGGATGCCATTATTTTGCAGCGTTAATAACAGCCCATCGCGGCGCATGGCGGCAGCCTCTTCCGGCTTGTGCTGCTTGTCCAGCGAATCGGCAAGCCACGCGTAGTCAAACGCGTCCGGGCGCTGTTTCAGCGCTGCACGGAAGGCGAGACTCGCTTCCTGCCATTCACCGTGCTTCATCAGCGACTGGCCCAGCGTACTCCACAGCAGTGGACGGTCGCCGACGGCTTTAATCTGCTGACGCAGCATTTTTTCAATTTGCTCAGGGTTATTGGTTTTCAGACGCGGGATCACCATAACCAGGCGATCGTCATACTGTCGCTTCAGTCCGTCGAGGAGGATCTCCTGCGCCGTGTCATGATCGTCACATTCAATCAGATGTTCTGCCATCGCAACCTGCAACGGAACCTGCTGACGCGTTTTCCGGCTCTGATTCTTCCACCAGGTTTTCAGGCCATCGCTGCCGAGATCGGCACGCGCCTGATCCATCAGGCCAATCCATGCCAGACGCTGAAGTTCATCACGATGCTCATCATCACCGACGTCGGCTTTGGCCATCGACGGAATGATATCCAGCAGTGAACCCCAGGCACCGGTGCGAATATAGGCCTGCTCGGCAAGACGCAGCACTTCCGGGTGGCGTGGCGAGACTTCCAGCAGACGGTCGATACCGTGACGTGCGGCGTGGTTTTCGTTGCGGGCCAGCTGCAGTCGAACGCGGGTGATCTCAACGGGAATCGGGTCTTTCGGAGATAGTTCTGACGCGCGTTCCAGATGCTGGTTGGCGCGGGCTTCGTCACCCCGCTGTTGCGCTGCCTCGGCGGCCAGCAGATAGTTCACCACCGGCTGTTCGGCATGGTCAGCATTTTTCGACATCAGCTTTTCAACCTGCTGATAGTCACCCTCGGCCAGCTTAAGCAGTGCCTGCTCAGTCTGCTTACGGGCGCGGCGGCGTTTACGGCCAACGAACCAGCCACGCGTATGCGCACCGGTACGGAAAATTCGGCGCAGGATCCACTCTACTGCAAGGAGCACCACCACACCGAGGATCAGGATGATCACCAGACCCGTTACGCTGGTTTCAATGTTGTAGTTATCGGTCTGGATCAGGACGTAACCCTGATGACCGGCAAGCATCGGCCCCAGGACGATCCCGGCGATCAGCAGGATGAAGAGTAAGAGTACTTTAAGCATCATTACTCTCCTCGTGGCGCGCTTTCAGGCGCTGGCGCGGCGGCAGGGGCCTGGGCGTGAGGTTCTGCCGGAACGCCCGGCTGCGCCAGCAGGTTGCGCACGCGCGTCTGCATCAGTTTCTCCAGAATCGGCTGGCTTTCCAGCTTGTCCGGCACGTTCATGGTGATGTTCTGCTGGCTCAGTTTATCAATGTCATCGAGGAAAGCCGTGGTCGTGGCATCATCGGTATTGTAGTAAGCACGTACCCATGTCGAGACGTTATCAAGCGCCTGTTTGTAGGTTTCTTCCTGATGACGCGGTACGGCTTGGGCCGCCACCAGCAGGCGGGAGCGAATGTTTTCGCGCAGATAAATGTCCTGATTCGGCGCTAACAGCGGAACGGCGGTTTCGTCACGGCGGCGGATAGTAATGAAGCTATCCATAAAGTTCTGCCAGCTTTTTTGCAGGTTCACGCGCCATTCGCTCAGGGAGCTGGAAAGCTCGGTGCCGTCAGAATCCATCGGGGAGTCATCGTCGTTGTTATCCGCCAGCTGCAGGTTATCAATCTGGTTTGAAAGCTGATTGACCTTCAGGATGATGCCATCGTAGTCCACCTGCGAAACGGCAGAGAGGCTGGCGATATCTTCGGTAATGGCACGACGCGCGGTAATGAGGCTCGGATCGTTCATGTCTGCCAGGCTCGCATCAGCGCTTTTCAGCAGCGCGGCGGCGGTGGTGACGTCCTGATCGCTCCAGAGCTTACGTCCGGCCAGCTTCACCAGGAAATCGGCCTGCGAGAGCAGCCAGGTTTTGGCATCGGTACCGGAAATCGTGGCGACTTTCTGCTGCACGTCGTCCAGCTGTTTGGTCAGCTCTTCCTGTTTGCTGTTCGCCTCAGCGAGCGCCGCGGACTGCTGTTTAATCACCGTTTCCAGTTCAGTTTTCTGCGTCTCCTGCGCTTTTTGCAGGGCGGTAAGCTGATTGACCAGCGTGTCGTTGGTCGCCGTCTGGCTGGAGCCTTGCTGTTTCACCAGGCCATAGAGGCCAACGCCTGCGGCCAGCGCAATGGCGATGGCTATCGCGCTCAGCGCGAGGCTGGTTTTATTGCTGCCGTTCTTCTTCTCAACGGTTTTCTCAGTCGTTTCTGACTGCGGCGTGATGTCCACAGTCTCCCTGGTCTCTTCAACCACGGCGGAGGATTTATCGTGTTCCGTCATTATGGCTTCCCATTATGAGAGTTATTGTAATGCGCGCAGCAGCGCATCGTTGTCAGCGTTATCAGCGATCCGAATATCTTGCCAGCCCAGTTCCCGGGCCTGGTTCGCCAGACGCTCACTGACGACCAGAAGCCGGCAGTGGAGTAACCAGTTTTCACGATACCAAAGGGGCACCAGCGACCAGAGCTGCTGCAGCATTTCACCGCTGGTCACCACCAGGGTCGTAATGCCGCGCATATGCCAGCGCATCGCCTCTTCCGCACCATCGTAATGTTTTGCACAACGCTGATAGCATTCGCAGAACGTGACCTTAGCCCCGCGTTCCCGCAGCGTTTCACCCAACAGTTCGCGCCCGCCGTTACCGCGTAAAATGAGTGCACGCTTTCCGGCAATAGTTTGTAATTCAGGTAATTGTAGCAAGACTTCGCTGATTTCCCGATCTAACGGGTAACGAACGTCTGTTCCGCTTACGGTATGCAACGCCAGTGCCGTTGTACGACCAATCGCAAAATAGTGAGGGGCGGTTGGCCAGTTAAGCCCCTGCTGTTGCAGCTGCGCCTGGGCAAATTCCACCGCATGTTGCGACAGCGCAAACAGCAAGTCGCCCTGCTGGAGGGTATTCATATGGTCGGCAAGCGCGGACAGCTCCCGACCGGGGGAGAATTCAATGAGCGGAAAACTCCAGGCCACCTGCCCCAGTGCGCGCAGACGGCTCACTAACTGCTCTCCTGCGGGAGAAGGGCGGGTGACAAGAATACTCATGCAGGGGGTTCTCCATTATAAACCTCAGCCAGGATCTCACGGGCGCCGTTATCCAGCAGCTCTTCTGCCAGCGACACGCCAAGCTGTTCGGCATCTTGCGCTTTACCACGACGTTCGCCGCGGACCATCTGTGAACCATCCGGTGCGCCAACCAGCGCTCGCAGCCACAGTTCACCGTTAATTAATTCAGCATAGCTGCCAATCGGCACCTGACACCCTCCTTCGAGGCGGGTGTTCATGGCGCGCTCGGCGTTAACGCGGATGGCTGTCTCGTCATGGTTCAGCGGGGCAAGCAGCGCGCGGGTACGCTCATCATCCAGACGGCATTCAATGCCGACGGCCCCCTGACCCACAGCCGGCAGCGACAGCTCAGGCGGCAACGCGACGCGAATGCGCGACGTCAGCCCCAGGCGCTTCAGACCCGCAACCGCGAGGATAATGGCATCGTAATCGCCGTTATCCAGCTTGCTCAGACGCGTACCAACGTTACCGCGCAGCGAACGAATGATCAGGTCCGGACGACGTTCTGCCAGCTGACACTGACGACGTAAACTGGACGTGCCAACCACGCTGCCTTCTGGCAACGCATCGAGCGAATCATAGTGATTGGAGACAAACGCATCGCGCGGATCTTCACGCTCGCAAATGGTCACCAGCCCCAGCCCTTCCGGGAACTCGACGGGCACATCTTTCATCGAATGTACGGCGATATCGGCGCGGTTCTCAAGCAATGCCAGTTCCAGTTCTTTGACAAACAGGCCCTTGCCGCCCACTTTAGCCAGTGGCGTATCAAGGATCACGTCACCGCGCGTGACCATCGGCACCAGCTCGACGCACAATCCACTGTGGCAGGCTTCAAGGCGCTGCTTAACATAATGTGCCTGCCAGAGCGCAAGAGGGCTTTGGCGTGTGGCAATTCTCAAAACATTGTCTAACATGCTTGTTACCGTCATTATCAATCGCTAACCATCCTAACATTGTTGACTCTGGGATGGCAGTTTTACGGTGATGAAGAAGAGAGGGACAGGGCGGGGTTCTCGTCAGCCACAGCCGTATTAAGGAATTTACACGTACAGAACGGTGCTACACTGTATGTAGCGCATCTTTCTTTACGGTCAACCGGCAAGGTGTTAAATTGATCACGTTTTAGACCATTTTTTCGTCGGTACCACCATAATGATAAGGGCGAAAAAAGGTAACGGTTCTCTTTTTGTAATACTGCGGGTCCGCTGTTATTTCTGTTTTGAATAGCGTGCGACACCCGGAAACATCAGGCGATACGTCTTGTACCTCTATATTGAGACTCTGAAACAGAGACTGGATGCCATAAACCAACTGCGTGTCGATCGCGCGCTTGCTGCTATGGGCCCTGCTTTCCAGCAGGTATACAGTCTTCTGCCGACATTATTGCACTATCACCATCCGCTGATGCCTGGCTACCTTGACGGTAACGTTCCCAGAGGCATCTGTCTTTTCACGCCTGATGAAACCCAACAACACTACCTGACCGAACTTGAACTCTACCGTGGCATGCCGCCGCAGGAATCACCGAAAGGTGAACTGCCGATTACAGGCGTTTACACCATGGGCAGCACCTCCTCGGTTGGGCAAAGCTGTTCTTCGGACCTGGACATCTGGGTCTGTCATCAGTCCTGGCTCGATAACGACGAGCGTCAGCTGCTGCAGCGAAAGTGCAGCCTGCTGGAAAGCTGGGCCGCGTCGCTTGGCGTAGAAGTCAGTTTCTTCCTGATTGATGAAAACCGTTTCCGTCATAACGAAAGTGGCAGTCTGGGTGGTGAAGACTGCGGCTCAACCCAGCACATCTTACTGCTGGACGAGTTTTACCGTACTGCCGTACGCCTGGCCGGTAAGCGTATTCTGTGGAATATGGTGCCGTGCGACGAAGAAGAGCATTACGACGATTACGTAATGTCGTTGTACTCCCAGGGAGTGCTGACACCAAATGAATGGCTGGATCTGGGTGGCCTCAGTTCGCTTTCCGCCGAAGAGTACTTTGGCGCGAGCCTCTGGCAGCTCTATAAAAGCATTGATTCGCCGTATAAGGCCGTGCTGAAAACCCTGCTGCTGGAAGCCTATTCCTGGGAATACCCCACGCCGCGTTTGCTGGCGAAAGATATCAAGCAGCGTCTGCACGACGGAGAAATTGTCTCCTACGGGCTGGATGCTTACTGCATGATGCTTGAACGCGTCACCGAATATCTGAAAGCCATTGATGACACCACGCGTCTCGATCTGGTGCGTCGATGTTTCTATCTCAAAGTCTGTGAAAAACTCAGCCGCGAACGCGCATGCGTGGGCTGGCGTCGTGAAGTGGTCAGTCAGTTGGTTAAAGAGTGGGGATGGGACGAAGAACGTCTGTCGATGCTTGATAACCGCGCCAACTGGAAAATCGATCAGGTGCGTGAAGCGCACAACGAACTGCTCGACGCCATGATGCAAAGCTACCGCAACCTTATCCGCTTTGCGCGTCGTAACAATCTCAGCGTTTCCGCCAGCCCGCAGGATATCGGGGTGTTGACGCGTAAACTGTACGCGGCGTTTGAAGCATTGCCGGGTAAAGTCACGCTGGTTAACCCGCAGATTTCACCGGACCTGTCAGAACCGAACCTGACCTTTATCTATGTGCCGCCGGGCCGCGCAAACCGCACCGGGTGGTACCTGTACAACCGTGCGCCAAGCATGGACTCGATCATCAGCCATCAGCCGCTGGAATATAACCGCTACCTGAACAAGCTGGTGGCCTGGGCCTGGTTCAACGGCCTGCTGACCTCGCGTACCCGGCTGTTTATCAAAGGCAACGAGGTTGTCGATTTAGCCAAACTGCAGGAGATGGTGGCGGATGTCTCTCACCACTTCCCGCTGCGTCTGCCGGCGCCGACGCCAAAAGCGCTTTACAGCCCGTGTGAAATTCGCCATCTGGCGATTATCGTCAACCTGGAATATGACCCGACGGCGGCCTTCCGCAATCAGGTGGTCCATTTTGATTTCCGCAAGCTGGATGTCTTTAGCTTTGGCGAGCAGCAAAACTGCCTGGTGGGCAGCGTAGACCTGCTGTACCGCAACTCGTGGAACGAAGTGCGTACTCTGCACTTCAATGGCGAGCAGGCGATGATCGAAGCGCTGAAAACGATTCTTGGCAAGATGCACCAGGACGCTGCGCCGCCGGACAGCGTTGAGGTGTTCTGCTATAGCCAGCATCTGCGCGGTCTGATCCGTACCCGCGTGCAGCAGCTGGTTTCAGAGTGCATCGAACTGCGCCTCTCCAGTACCCGTCAGGAAACCGGTCGCTTTAAAGCGCTGCGCGTCTCCGGACAGACCTGGGGCCTGTTCTTCGAGCGCCTGAATGTTTCAGTACAGAAGCTGGAAAACGCCATCGAGTTCTACGGCGCCATTTCGCACAACAAGCTGCATGGCCTGTCAGTGCAGGTGGAAACCAACCACGTGAAACTGCCACAGGTCGTGGATGGCTTTGCGAGCGAAGGGATTATTCAGTTCTTCTTTGAAGAGTCGGGTGACGACGCCGGTTTCAACATCTACATCCTGGATGAGACGAACCGCGCTGAGGTTTATCACCACTGTGAAGGCAGTAAAGAGGAACTGGTGCGCGACGTCAGCCGCTTCTATTCGTCCTCACATGACCGCTTTACCTACGGCTCCAGCTTCATCAACTTTAACCTGCCACAGTTCTACCAGATTGTGAATGTAGACGGACGTTCGCAGGTGATTCCGTTCCGTACGCAGGCCGTTACGCCAGCGGTTCCCGCCAGCCAGGACACTACCCCGCTGTTGCAGCAGTATTTCTCCTGACAGTTTTTGCCCGGTATGCAGCGCACCACCGGGCAAAACAGACTCAACGAAAACGCACGTCTTCGCCTGCCTGCGCGGTCGCCGCCTGTTCCAGCAGATCCCAGAACGTTTCGCCGCTACGGTCACACACCCATTCGCCCTCTTTCAGATCGAAATGGTAGCCACCCTGTTTGGCGGCCAGCCAGACCTGGTGAAGCGGCTCCTGGCGGTTAATAATAATTTTGCTGCCGTTTTCGAAGCTCAGGGTCAGAATGCCGCCGTTGATCTCACAATCGATATCGCTGTCGCCGTCCCAGTCGTCAAGCCGCTCTTCGATGGTCATCCATAAGGTGTCTGCAAGGCGATGGAATTCACTGTCGTTCATGGTTTTGTTCCTGTTTTTCGTGATGCCGGCAGTATAACGCTAAATAATTCCCGTTGCAGGAAAGCGGCAAACTCTTGCTTTTGTGTCTTCTCCTGCGATGATAGAAACAGATTTGAACTTACGGGCAACTTTATAATGAAAAACGTTTTCCGAACGCTTGCCGTTCTCATCACGCTGTTTAGTCTGACGGGCTGTGGACTGAAGGGACCGCTTTACTTCCCGCCAGCGGATAAAACGGCGCCGCCGCCGACGAAACCTGTGCAAAGCGGTATTGAGTCTTCCACGCCAGACACGAACGATCGTGGCAATAATGGTGGTCCGACTCAGGTTAATCTCTGACGATTACGTTCTGTACCCGCGCAATGGAGCGAATGATGCAGTTCTCTAAGATGCATGGCCTTGGCAACGATTTTATGGTCGTCGACGCGGTAACGCAGAATGTCTTTTTCTCCCCGGAACTGATCCGCCGCCTGGCGGATCGGCATCTGGGCGTGGGGTTCGATCAGCTGCTGGTGGTTGAGCCGCCGTACGATCCTGACCTCGATTTCCACTACCGTATTTTTAACGCTGACGGCAGTGAAGTCTCCCAGTGCGGCAACGGTGCGCGCTGTTTTGCCCGCTTTGTCCGCCTGAAAGGGCTGACGAACAAGCGCGATATCCGCGTCAGTACCGCGAATGGTCGCATGGTGCTCAGCGTCACCGATGACGATCTGGTTCGCGTGAATATGGGCGAGCCGAACTTTGAACCTTCCGCCGTGCCGTTTCGCGCAAACAAAGCGGAAAAGACCTATATTATGCGTGCGGCAGAGCAGACAGTATTGTGTGGCGTCGTCTCGATGGGAAACCCGCACTGCGTGATTCAGGTTGATGATGTAGAGACCGCCGCCGTTGAAACCCTCGGCCCGGTGCTGGAAAGCCATGAACGCTTCCCGGAACGCGCGAACATTGGTTTTATGCAGGTGGTGAAGCGTGAACACATCCGTCTGCGGGTGTATGAACGCGGCGCGGGCGAAACCCAGGCCTGCGGAAGCGGTGCCTGCGCGGCAGTGGCCGTCGGCATCGCTCAGGGGTTACTGGCAGAAGAGGTTCGCGTGGAGTTACCAGGCGGTCGTCTTGATATCGCCTGGAAAGGACCGGGTCATCCGCTGTTTATGACTGGCCCGGCGGTACATGTCTATGACGGGTTTATCCATCTATGAAGCAACCAGGGGAAGAACTGCAGGAAACGGTGACGGAACTGGACGACAGTGCTGTTGTTGATTATCTGCTGAACAATCCCGCGTTTTTTATTCGCAATGCACGTCTTGTCGAACAGATGCGCGTGCCGCATCCGGTGCGCGGGACCGTGTCGCTGGTCGAATGGCATATGGCTCGGGCGCGCAACCACATCAATCAGCTTGAAGAGAACATGACGCTGCTCATGGAACAGGCGAACAATAACGAAAGCCTGTTCTATCGACTGCTGCATCTGCAGGCGCGTCTGGCCTCGGCCCACAGCCTTGACGAGTTTCTCAGCCGTTTCCACCGCTGGGCGCGAGAACTGGGGCTTGCAGGCGCAACCCTTCGTCTCTTCCCCGACCGCTGGCGCATTGGTGCACCGTCTGGTTTCACCCATCTGGCGCTGAGCCGTCAGGCGTTTGAGCCGCTACGTATTCAGCGCCTGGGTCATCAACATCACTATCTGGGGCCGCTGAACGGACCAGAATTGCTGGTGGTATTGCCAGAAGCCAAAGCGATTGGTTCGGTGGCCATGTCATTGATGGGGCGCGATGGCGACTTAGGCGTGATGTTATTTACCAGTCGCGACGCGCATCACTATGAGCAGGGGCAAGGTACGCACCTGTTGCAGGAGATCGCCCTGATGCTGCCTGAGCTGCTGGAGCGCTGGATTGAGCGCGTATGACGGACGGACTTCTTGCCACTGACGTCGCGCGATTTCTGCGCTACCTGGGGGTTGAACGTCAGCTTAGCCCCATAACGCTGCTGAACTATCAGCGTCAGCTTGATGCCATCATGCAGATTGCCGATGAAATCGGCCTGAAAAGCTGGCAACAATGTGACGCTGCGACGGTTCGTGGCGTCGTCGTGCGTAGCCGCAGGAAAGGGTTAGGCCCGGCGAGTCTGGCGCTCAGGCTCTCTGCCCTGCGCAGTTTCTTCGACTGGCTGGTGAGCCAGGGCAGCCTTAAAGCCAACCCGGCGAAAGGCATTGCCACGCCAAAAGCACCGCGTCATCTGCCTAAAAATATCGACGTCGATGATGTCAATCGCCTGCTGGATATCGATCTTAACGATCCGCTGGCGGTGCGTGACCGCGCGATGCTGGAGGTGATGTACGGTGCCGGACTGCGTCTGTCTGAACTGGTCAATCTCGATATAAAACATCTCGATCTGGACACCGGCGAAGTGTGGGTGATGGGCAAGGGCAGCAAAGAGCGCCGCTTGCCGATTGGTCGCAACGCTGTCGCCTGGATTGAGCACTGGCTTGACCTGCGCGGGCTGTTTGGCGCGGAAGAAGATGCGCTGTTCCTGTCGAAACTCGGCAAGCGGATCTCGGCGCGTAATGTGCAGAAGCGTTTTGCGGAGTGGGGCATTAAGCAGGGGCTGAACAGCCATGTTCACCCGCACAAGCTTCGCCACTCTTTTGCGACCCACATGCTTGAATCAAGCGGCGATCTGCGCGGCGTGCAGGAACTGCTCGGCCACGCGAATTTGTCCACCACCCAGATTTATACCCACTTAGACTTCCAGCACCTTGCCTCGGTGTATGACGCGGCGCATCCACGCGCCAAACGGGGGAAATAATGCGTTTTTACCGCCCACTGGGTCAGATATCAGCCCTTACCTTTGACCTTGATGACACCCTTTATGATAACCGCCAGGTGATCCTGCGTACCGAGCAGGAGTCGCTGGCGTTTGTGCAGAACTATCACCCGGCGCTGAAGACGATGCAGAACAAGGACTTCCAGAAGCTGCGTCAGTCCCTGCGGGAGACCGAGCCGGACATTTACCATGACGTGACCGAATGGCGTCGACGTGCGGTTGAGCAGGCGATGCTGAATGTTGGCATGAGCGCGCGTGATGCGGCGATAGGGGCTGAAGCGTCCATGGAAAACTTCGCCAAATGGCGCAGCCGTATTGATGTGCCACAGGAAACCCACGATACGCTGGCCGCGCTGGCAGAGAAGTGGCCGCTGGTGGCGATTACCAATGGCAATGCCCAGCCTGAGCTGTTTGGTCTTGGCGATTATTTTGAGTTTGTGCTGCGCGCGGGCCCGCACGGGCGCTCGAAACCGTTTAACGATATGTATCACCTGGCGGCGGAAAAACTGAACCTGCCGCTCGGCGAAATGTTGCATGTGGGTGATGACCTGACCACGGACGTGGCCGGGGCGATCCGCTGCGGCATGCAGGCCTGCTGGATCAAGCCGGAAAACGCTGACCTGATGACAACGCCGGACAGCCGTCTTCTGCCGCACGTGGAAATTTCACGGTTGGCATCCCTCACGACGCTGATATAATCATCAATTGTTCTGTATAAATTAACAGGGTTTTGGCGAAGGAATCACATTCGCCTGCCTGACATTACGTGACGGTGCCAATGGACGTTTCTTACCTGCTCGACAGCCTTAATGACAAACAGCGTGACGCGGTTGCCGCTTCGCGCACCAACATGCTGGTGCTGGCTGGGGCGGGCAGTGGTAAGACACGCGTGCTGGTACACCGTATTGCGTGGCTGCAGAGCGTGGAAAACTGCTCGCCGTACTCCATTATGGCGGTGACGTTTACCAACAAGGCGGCGGCAGAGATGCGCCACCGAATCGCACAGCTGATGGGCACCAGCCAGGGCGGCATGTGGGTGGGGACTTTCCACGGTCTGGCGCATCGCCTGCTGCGGGCGCACCACATGGACGCTAACCTGCCGCAGGATTTCCAGATCCTCGACAGCGAAGATCAGCTGCGTCTGCTGAAGCGTCTTATCAAGGCGATGAATCTCGACGAGAAGCAGTGGCCGCCGCGTCAGGCAATGTGGTACATCAACGGACAGAAAGACGAAGGGCTGCGTCCGCACCATATCCAGAGCTTCGGCAACCCGGTCGAGCAAACCTGGCAGAACGTTTATAAAGCCTACCAGGAGGCGTGCGATCGCGCAGGTCTGGTGGACTTTGCTGAGCTGCTGCTGCGTGCGCATGAGCTGTGGCTCAACAAGCCGCATATTCTGCAGCACTATCGTGAACGCTTCACCAATATTCTGGTGGACGAATTCCAGGATACCAACAACATCCAGTATGCATGGATCCGCCTGCTGGCCGGTGATACCGGCAAGGTGATGATCGTCGGTGATGACGATCAGTCCATCTATGGCTGGCGTGGGGCGCAGGTGGAAAACATTCAGCGCTTCCTCAATGATTTCCCCGGTGCTCAGACCATCCGTCTGGAGCAGAACTACCGTTCGACCAGCAACATTCTGAGTGCCGCCAACGCCCTGATTGAGAACAACAACGGGCGTCTCGGTAAAAAGCTGTGGACCGATGGCGTTGACGGTGAACCGATCTCTATCTACTGCGCATTCAACGAACTTGATGAAGCGCGCTTTGTGGTGAACCGTATTAAAACCTGGCAGGACAACGGCGGCGCGCTGGAGCAGTGTGCCATTCTCTATCGCAGCAACGCCCAGTCGCGTGTGCTGGAAGAGGCGTTGCTGCAGGTGAGTATGCCGTACCGTATTTACGGTGGCATGCGCTTCTTCGAACGTCAGGAGATCAAAGACGCACTCTCGTATCTGCGTCTGATCGCAAACCGTAATGACGATGCGGCGTTTGAGCGCGTGGTGAATACCCCAACTCGCGGCATCGGTGACCGTACCCTGGACGTGGTGCGTCAGGCCTCCCGCGATCGCCAGCTGACACTCTGGCAGGCGTGCCGCGAGCTGTTGCAGGAGAAAGCGCTCGCCGGACGTGCAGCCAGCGCCTTACAGCGCTTCCTGGAGCTGATTGATGCCCTGGCACAGGAAACGGCCGATATGCCTCTGCACGTACAGACCGACCGGGTGATTAAAGACTCCGGCCTGCGCACCATGTATGAGCAGGAGAAAGGCGAAAAGGGCCAGACCCGTATTGAGAACTTAGAGGAACTGGTGACGGCAACGCGCCAGTTCAGCTACAACGAAGAAGACGAAGATTTGATGCCGCTGCAGGCGTTCCTCTCCCACGCGGCGCTGGAAGCGGGCGAAGGGCAGGCAGACACCTGGCAGGATGCGGTTCAACTTATGACCCTGCACTCCGCCAAAGGTCTGGAGTTTCCGCAGGTGTTTATCGTCGGGATGGAAGAGGGGATGTTCCCGAGCCAGATGTCGCTGGATGAAGGTGGGCGTCTGGAGGAGGAGCGTCGTCTGGCCTATGTTGGCGTGACGCGCGCGATGCAAAAGCTGACGCTGACCTATGCCGAAACCCGACGCCTGTACGGTAAAGAGGTGTATCACCGTCCGTCGCGCTTTATCGGCGAACTGCCGGAAGAGTGCGTGGAAGAGGTACGCCTGCGCGCCAGTATCAGCCGCCCGGTCAGCCATCAGCGTATGGGCTCGCCGATTGCTGAAACGGACACCGGCTACAAGCTGGGTCAGCGCGTGCGTCATGCTAAGTTTGGTGAAGGCACCATCGTCAATCTGGAAGGTAGCGGCGAGCACAGCCGCCTGCAGGTGGCGTTCCAGGGGCAAGGTATCAAATGGCTGGTGGCAGCCTACGCCAGGCTGGAAACTGTGTAACTTTCAGAAAAATATCATTATTTTGTAATAATCTGCTAGCCTTATACGTTGAAGGTCAATTAATGCCCTTCAGCGTTCCGTTGCGTGTTGACGCCACTATTACTGCTGGCGTAACATGCGCGCACGATTACGCTAAGAGGACATTCGCCTTGGACACACCCAGTAGATACTGGCTCAATTCCCTGTCATCCAGGAACAACTCCTAAGGCTATCTCCTCTTGCTGATGGCCTTAGTGGTTGTCAGCGACCTGCATTATTCCCGTCGCGCTGAGTCAGGCTGTTTAATGGTCTGAAACCCAATTTGTTTCTGTGTGCCCACCGAACTGTCCGATATTTTTTGCATTGGGAGTCCCGGTCATGTTGAGCGCATTTCAACTCGAAAATAACCGACTGACTCGGCTTGAAGCCGAAGAGTCACAGCCCCTCATTGATGCCGTATGGGTGGATCTGGTCGAGCCGGACGACGATGAGCGCCTTCGCGTACAATCTGAGCTGGGGCAAAGCCTGGCAACCCGCCCGGAACTGGAAGACATCGAAGCATCTGCTCGTTTTTTTGAAGATGAAGACGGTCTGCATATTCACTCCTTCTTCTTCTTTGAAGACGCCGACGATCACGCAGGTAACTCCACCGTGGCGTTTACCATTCGTGACGGTCGCCTGTTTACCCTGCGCGAGCGTGAGCTGCCCGCGTTTCGTCTCTACCGCATGCGCGCCCGTAGCCAGGCGATGGTCGACGGTAATGCCTACGAACTGCTGCTGGACCTGTTTGAAAC
The DNA here is from genome assembly GCF_003635055.1 of Enterobacter sp. WPR_3_1. Lineage (NCBI taxonomy): Bacteria > Pseudomonadati > Pseudomonadota > Gammaproteobacteria > Enterobacterales > Enterobacteriaceae > Enterobacter > Enterobacter sp. WPR_3_1. The sequence continues at coordinate 48,885 of NZ_RBXU01000003.1, forward strand.
CAAAATCGAACAGCTGGCGGATGAAATTGAAAACATCTACAGCGACCTGGAAAAGCTGAGCCGCGTCATTATGGAAGGCCATCAGGGCGATGAATACGACGAAGCGCTTTCGACGCTGGCAGAGCTGGAAGATATCGGCTGGAAGGTGCGTTTGTGTCTGATGGATACCCAGCGCGCGCTGAACTTCCTGGTGCGTAAGGCGCGTCTGCCGGGCGGTCAGCTGGAGCAGGCGCGTGAGATCCTGCGCGATATCGAATCCCTGCTGCCGCACAATGAATCGTTGTTCCAGAAGGTCAACTTCCTGATGCAGGCGGCGATGGGCTTTATCAATATCGAGCAGAACCGCATCATCAAGATCTTCTCGGTGGTCTCGGTGGTCTTCCTGCCACCAACGCTGGTGGCCTCGAGCTACGGGATGAACTTTGAGTTTATGCCGGAGCTTAAGTGGAGCTTTGGCTACCCAGGCGCGATTATCTTTATGATCCTCGCCGGGCTGGCGCCGTACCTCTACTTCAAGCGCCGTAACTGGCTGTAAACTTCAGGCGGGTGGCGCTGTGCCTGCCCGCCTTATCACCGCTTACAATCCTTTGCGCGTTCTGCGCTGGGTATAAAGGGCGTCTGCAACAAAAATCGCCAGCGCCACCCAGATAAAGGCAAACGTCACCATCTTATCTGCGCCCGGTACTTCACCGTAAAACACTACTGCCAGCAGGAACATCAGCGTCGGACCGATGTACTGAAAGAAGCCCAGCGTGGAGAGACGCAGGCGCGTCGCGGCACCGGTGAAGCACAGCAGAGGAATGGTGGTTACCACACCGGCCGCCATCAGCATCAGATTCAACGACAACGGGTTACTGCCCATATGGCTGGTTGCGCTGTCGGCAATACCAAACAGGTAAATCGCCGCGACCGGCAATAGCCACAGGGTTTCAAACAGCATCCCGGTCTGCGCTTCCACGGCTATTTTCTTCCGGACCAGCCCGTAAAACGCAAAGCTGAACGCCAGGCCCAGAGCGATCACGGGCAGCGAACCGAAGGTCCACAGCTGGACCAGCACGCCGCAAAAAGCGAGGATGACCGCCAGCCACTGCATGCGACGGAAGCGCTCGCCCAGGAAAATCATGCCCAGAACAATGTTGACCAGGGGATTAATAAAATAGCCCAGGCTCGCTTCGAGCATGTGATGGTTATTGACTGCCCAGATAAAGAGCAGCCAGTTGCCGCCTATCAGCACGGCTGAGAGGGCCAGCAGGAACACCTTTTTCGGCGTTTTCAGCAGCGTTTTGACGCCAGACCACTGACGGCTAACGCTCATCAGCGCGATCATAAAGAAAAACGACCAAATCACACGGTGTGTGAGGATCTCGTCAGCGGGTACGTAAGCGATAAACTTGAAGTACGCCGGTGCGATACCCCAAATAAAATAAGCGGCAAGGGCGAGTAGTACGCCCTGCCGCGTTTGTTTAGCATCCATCGGGATAATCCGTTACAAAAAAGTGAATTAATTTTACCCGATTTTAGGGTTTCAACCCACCATATAAGTGGCAGTTGCGCTGGCGATATAGACCTGCTCTTCGTTATGCAATTCAACGCGGGCGACGGCGACCTTATTCCCCGCGCGCAGCAGGCTGCTGGTGGCGGTAAAACGGTTTCCGCGCCCGGGACGCAGGTAATCGACGCGTAAATCGATGGTGCCCATACGCGACAAACGCTGGCGCAATTCGTCTTCATTGATGGTGTCATGGCGCGTCAGCGTACTGCCCACACAGACCAGGCCCGCCGCCACATCCAGCGCTGAGGCAATCACCCCGCCATGCAAAATACTCTGCGCCCAGTTGCCTACCATCATCGGCTGGTTGTTGAAGCTTAGCTGGGCAAACGCTTTCTCGTAGCGCTCGAGTTCCAGACCCAGTGCACGGTTAAACGGCATATGGTATACAAAAATCTCGCCCACGAGTTTTAACGCTTCTTCGGCGGTAAGCATGGCTGACATGAGGCATCACATCCTTATTGTTAATAAAATGTTGATTTTATGCTTCAGCAATAAGGAATTCCACTTTCAGAAACGAGGATGCAGCAGTTGTCGCAGAAGTATGTAGAATATCCGCCACATAACAATTCAACTAATTAACTCTTTGCAGGAGAACACCACCGATGCGGACGTATCTGGCCTGGTTACTGGCGGCGGTTGCGCTGCCCCTCACAGCATATGCCCAGGAAGCGACGATTAAAGAAGTTCACGACCAACCTGCCGTGCAGGGCAGCATTATCGCGAACCTTCTTCAGGAACATGATAATCCGTTCACGCTGTATCCGTATGACACCAACTACGTGATATACACGCAGACCAGCGATCTCAACAAAGAGGCGATAAGCTCCTATAACTGGTCCGATAATGCGCGTAAAGACGAAGTGAAGTTCCAGTTAAGTCTCGCGTTCCCGTTCTGGCGCGGCATTCTGGGACCGAATTCGGTGCTCGGCGCCTCTTACACGCAGAAATCCTGGTGGCAGCTTTCCAACAGTGGCGAATCTTCACCGTTCCGTGAAACCAACTATGAGCCGCAGCTGTTCCTCGGTTTTGCGACCGATTATGAATTCGCGGGCTGGACGCTGCGTGACATTGAGGTGGGCTTTAACCACGATTCAAACGGACGCTCCGACCCTACCTCGCGCAGCTGGAACCGTGCCTATACGCGACTGATGGCGCAAAACGGCAACTGGATGGCTGAAGTGAAGCCGTGGTTTGTGGTGGGCGATACCGACGACAACCCGGATATCACCAAATATATGGGTTACTATCAGCTCAAAATCGGCTATCAGTTGGGTGACGCGGTGCTGAGCGCCAAAGGCCAGTACAACTGGAACACCGGTTACGGTGGCGCGGAACTGGGCCTCAGTTATCCGGTGAGCAAGCACGTTCGCCTCTATACTCAGGTTTACAGCGGTTACGGCGAGTCGCTTATCGATTACAACTTCAACCAGACCCGTGTAGGTGTGGGCGTGATGCTGAACGATATTTTCTAGGCAGCTCGAATGTTTTTTCGTTAAACGTTGAAGTTTCTCTCTCAGGCGCTGAAAATAGCGCCTGTTTTATTTCTGGCAAATGGGGTTAACGTGGCGCAGGCGGAAGTATTGAATCAGGAATCGCTGGCTAAACAGGTTTTGCATGAAACCTTTGGCTACCAGCAGTTCCGCCCTGGCCAGGAAACCATCATTGAAACCGTACTGGAAGGCCGCGATTGTCTGGTGGTCATGCCTACCGGCGGCGGTAAATCCCTCTGCTATCAGGTGCCCGCGCTGGTGCTCAACGGCCTGACGGTCGTGGTATCGCCTCTTATTTCCCTGATGAAAGATCAGGTCGATCAGCTCCTTGCCAACGGCGTGGCGGCGGCCTGCCTTAACTCCAGCCAGACCCGCGAGCAGCAGCAAGAGGTCATGGCCGGTTGCCGTACCGGGCAGGTTCGCCTGCTGTATATCGCGCCGGAACGTCTGATGCTGGATAACTTCCTCGATCATCTGTCGCACTGGAATCCGGTCCTGCTGGCGGTGGATGAAGCCCACTGTATCTCCCAGTGGGGACATGATTTCCGCCCGGAATATGCGGCGCTCGGCCAGCTCCGTCAGCGTTTTCCCAAACTGCCGTTTATGGCGCTCACCGCGACGGCAGATGACACCACGCGTCAGGATATCGTCCGGCTGCTGGGGCTGAACGATCCGCTGATTCAGGTCAGCAGCTTCGACCGCCCGAACATCCGCTACATGCTGATGGAAAAATTCAAGCCGCTGGATCAGCTTCTGCGCTACGTGCAGGAGCAGCGCGGGAAGTCCGGCATCATCTACTGCAACAGCCGCGCGAAGGTGGAAGACACGGCCGCGCGCCTGCAGAACCGTGGTTTTAGCGCCGCCGCCTACCATGCCGGGCTGGAAAACGCGGTTCGCGCCGATGTGCAGGAGAAATTCCAGCGCGATGATCTGCAGATTGTGGTGGCGACGGTGGCGTTCGGAATGGGGATCAACAAGCCGAACGTGCGCTTCGTCGTACACTTCGACATTCCGCGCAATATCGAATCGTACTACCAGGAAACCGGCCGCGCCGGGCGTGATGGACTGCCTGCAGAAGCCATGCTGTTTTACGATCCGGCAGACATGGCGTGGCTGCGCCGTTGTCTGGAAGAGAAACCGCAGGGCCAACTGCAGGATATCGAACGCCACAAGCTCAACGCGATGGGCGCGTTTGCCGAAGCGCAAACCTGCCGCCGTCTGGTGCTGCTCAACTACTTTGGCGAGGGGCGTCAGGAGCCGTGCGGCAACTGCGATATCTGTCTTGACCCACCAAAGCAATACGATGGCCTGATGGATGCGCGCAAAGCGCTCTCGACCATCTATCGTGTGAACCAGCGCTTCGGCATGGGCTACGTGGTGGAAGTGTTGCGTGGGGCGAATAACCAGCGTATCCGCGACATGGGACACGATAAGCTGCCCGTCTACGGTATCGGCAAAGACCAGAGCCACGAGCACTGGGTAAGCATCATCCGTCAGCTGATTCACCTGGGCTTTGCCACGCAAAACATTGCCCAACACTCCGCGCTTCAGCTTACCGAAGCGGCACGTCCGGTGCTGCGCGGGGATATCGAACTGAAGCTCGCGGTTCCGCGCGTTGTCGCCCTGAAGCCGCGGGTGATGCAAAAATCGTACGGCGGCAATTACGACCGCAAGCTGTTTGCCAAACTGCGCAAGCTGCGTAAAGCCATTGCTGATGAAGAGAACATTCCGCCCTACGTGGTCTTCAACGATGCGACGCTTATCGAGATGGCAGAGCAGACGCCGCTCAGCGCCAGCGAAATGCTCAGCGTCAACGGCGTTGGTACGCGCAAGCTGGAGCGCTTTGGCAAAGAGTTTATGGCGCTTATCCGCGCTCATGTCGACGGTGACGATGAGGAGTAGTCAGCCAGCCTAAAAAATGTCAGGATGGTGACTCACTTAATTATTTCCCTGCGAGTTAATTATGTTAATGCTATTTCTTACCGTGGCGTTAGTGCACATCGTTGCGCTCATGAGCCCGGGCCCTGACTTTTTCTTCGTGTCACAAACCGCCGTCAGCCGCTCCCGCAAAGAAGCGATGATGGGGGTGCTGGGTATCACCATGGGCGTTATGGTCTGGGCGGCTGTGGCGCTGCTTGGTCTGAACCTGATTCTGGCGAAGATGGCCTGGTTGCACAACATCATCATGGTTGGCGGGGGGCTTTACCTTTGCTGGATGGGCTACCAGATGCTGCGCGGGGCGTTGAAGAAAGAAGAGAAAAAGCCGGAAGAGCCGAAAGTTGAGCTGGCAACGGGCGGCCGGAGTTTTATTAAAGGGCTGCTCACCAACCTGGCGAACCCAAAAGCGATTATCTATTTCGGCTCCGTGTTCTCCCTGTTTGTGGGTGACAACGTGGGTGCGGGTGCGCGTTGGGGCATTTTCCTGCTGATCGTGGTGGAAACTTTTGCGTGGTTTACCGTGGTTGCCAGCCTGTTTGCCTTACCGGCGATGCGCCGCGGTTACCAGCGTATTGCGAAGTGGATTGACGGCTTCGCCGGCGCGTTGTTCGCCGGCTTTGGCATTCATCTCATCATTTCTCGCTAAGCATGACGCGCTGACGCAAGCAGCGCGCCTACCAGCATAAACAGCGAACCAAAGATTTTGTTCAGGGCCTTCATCTGCTTAGGCCCTTTAATCCATACCGCAATCCGCTGCGCCAGCGTCGCGTAACCAATCATCACGATGATATCGACAACAATGGTGGTCGCACCCAGCACCACGTACTGCATGACCTGTGGCTGATGCGGGACGATAAACTGCGGGAATAGCGCGGCGAGGAAAACAATACTTTTCGGGTTGGTCAGGTTCACAAACACCGCGCGTTTAAACAGGCGCCCGCGTGTTTGCGTCTGGGCGAGCGTATTAAGATCAATTGAGCCTGCCGCACGCCACTGCTGAATACCAAGCCAAATCAGGTACGCTGCACCGGCCCATTTCAGCACGTCAAAGGCCAGTACCGAGCGGGAGAACAGCGTACCCAGACCAATGCCCACCAGCACGATATGAATGCCCAGACCGGTCTGCAAACCGGCAATGGACGCCGCGGCACCGCGATAGCCGTGGTTGATGGAGGTGGTCATGGTGTTAATGGCGCCTGAACCTGGGGAAAGGCTAAGGATGATGGATGTCAGCAGATAAGCGAACCACCACTCGAAGGTCATTTGAAACTCCCGAATTGTCTGTTTTTATGCCACAATACGCTATTGTTACGTCATTTTGTGACCGATGACGAAAAAACGATATTCCTTGGCTTACGGGGGTGGAAACCCGATGTTTCAGCAGAAAAAGGACTGGGAAACACGAGAAAACGCATTTGCTGCTTTCTCTATGGGGCCGCTGACCGATTTCTGGCGTCAGCGTGAGGAAGATGAGTTTACGGGTGTTGGCGATGTTCCGGTACGCTTTGTGCGTTTCCATGATGAGAAAAACGATCGGGTGATCGTGGTCTGTCCGGGACGTATTGAGAGCTACATCAAATACGCTGAACTGGCCTATGACCTGTTCCATCTGGGCTTCGATGTGTTGATTATCGACCATCGCGGGCAGGGGCTTTCTGGCCGCTTATTGTCGGACACGCATCGCGGTCATGTGGATAACTTCAGCGATTACGTCGACGATCTTGCCGCCTTCTGGCAGCAGGAAGTTCAGCCGGGCCCATGGCGTAAGCGCTATATTCTGGCGCACTCCATGGGTGGGGCGATTTCGACGCTGTTTTTACAGCGCTATGACCACCAGTGTGATGCCATTGCGCTCACCGCGCCGATGTATGGCATCGTCATGCGTTTTCCGGACTGGATGGTGCGCCATATTCTCGACTGGGCTGAGGGCCATCAGCGCATTCGTGAAGGGTATGCCATCGGGACAGGGCGCTGGCGCGCGCTGCCGTTTGCCCTCAACGTATTGACCCATAGCCGGCAGCGTTATCGCCGTAACCTGCGTTTTTATGCCGATGAACCGCGCCTGCGCGTCGGTGGCCCGACATATCACTGGGTGCGGGAAGGGATCCTTGCCGGTGAACAGGTGCTTGCTGGTGTTGGTAAAGATGATACGCCGACACTTCTGATTCAGGCTGAAGAAGAGCGTGTGGTGGATAACCGCATGCATGACCGCTTTTGTGAACTCCGCGCTGCCGCCGGTCACCCTTGCGAAGGGGGTAAACCGCTGGTCATCAACGGCGCGTACCATGAGATCCTTTTTGAAAAGGACGCTATGCGCTCAGTCGCGCTCAACGCCATTGTTGAATTTTTCGACAGGCATAATTGATTGTTGTTTTACCACCAGAGGTTGAAATCCCTATGTACCAGGTTGTTGCATCTGATTTAGATGGCACGCTGCTTTCTCCCGACCATACCTTGTCGCCTTACGCGAAAGAGACCTTAAAGCTTCTGACCGCCCGCGGAGTGAACTTCGTGTTTGCCACCGGCCGCCACCACGTGGACGTGGGGCAGATCCGCGATAATCTTGAGATCAAATCGTACATGATCACCTCCAACGGTGCGCGCGTGCACGATACCGATGGCAACCTGATCTTTACGCATAACCTGGATCGCGACATTGCCGCCGATCTGTTCGGCGTAGTGCATAACAACCCGGACATTATCACTAACGTTTATCGCGATGACGACTGGTTCATGAATCGCCATCGCCCGGATGAAATGCGTTTCTTCAAGGAAGCGGTATTTAACTATTCCCTGTACGAGCCAGGCCTGCTGGAGCCGGAAGGGATCAGCAAGGTGTTCTTTACCTGCGAAAGCCACGAAGCGTTGTTACCGCTGGAACAGGCGATTAATGCGCGTTGGGGTGACCGCGTCAACGTGAGTTTCTCGACCCTGACCTGTCTGGAAGTTATGGCGGGGGGAGTTTCCAAAGGGCACGCGCTGGAAGCCGTGGCGAAACGTCTGGGCTTCGAACTGAAAGACTGTATCGCCTTCGGTGATGGCATGAACGACGCCGAGATGCTCTCTATGGCGGGCAAAGGCTGCATTATGCAGAATGCACACCAGCGTCTGAAAGACCTGCACCCGGAACTGGAAGTGATTGGGTCTAACGCTGACAACGCGGTACCAAAATACCTGCGCAAACTGTTCCTTGAATAATCTTCATTTGATTGTTTATTGCTCAGTTGTCAACTAAAGAGTTCGCTACAATGCCTGTCCTTCTTTCTGAGAGACAAGCATTGTGGCGCTACTCATTATTACCACTATCCTGTGGGCCTTCTCTTTTAGCCTGATTGGCGAGTACCTCGCCGGGCACGTCGACAGCTACTTCTCGGTGCTGATGCGCGTGGGGCTGGCGGCGCTGGTATTCCTGCCCTTCCTGCGTACACGCGGGCAATCGCTGAAGACCATTTTGCTGTACATGCTGGTGGGGGCGATGCAGCTCGGCATCATGTACCTGTTCAGCTTCCGGGCTTACGTCTACCTGTCTGTCTCTGAATTTCTGCTTTTCACCGTGCTTACGCCGCTCTATATCACGCTGATTTACGATCTGCTCAGCAAACGTCGTTTGCGCTGGGGATATCTGTTGAGCGCGGCGCTGGCGGTGATCGGGGCGGCGATTATTCGCTACGACAAAGTGAGCGACCACTTCTGGACCGGGCTGATGTTCGTGCAGTTGGCGAACCTCAGCTTTGCCATCGGTATGGTCGGGTACAAGCGCCTGATGGAAACCCGACCGATGCCACAGCATAACGCGTTCGCCTGGTTCTATATGGGGGCAGCTATCGTCGCGGTGGCGGCATGGTTTATGCTCGGTAACCCGCAAAAGCTCCCGACGACAACCCTGCAGTGGGGCGTTCTGGTCTGGCTGGGCGTGGTGGCATCGGGGCTGGGTTACTTCATGTGGAACTACGGCGCTACGCAGGTAGACGCCGGTACGCTGGGGATCATGAACAACGTGCATGTGCCTGCAGGGCTGCTGGTGAACCTTGCCATCTGGCAGCAGCAGCCTCACTGGCCGAGCTTCCTTATTGGGGGAGCAGTGATTCTGGCTTCGCTGTGGGTCCATCGCCGTTGGGTCGCTCCGCGCTCCGCACAAACGGAAGATGATCGCACGCGTGGTTCCGCGCAGAGCGAATAAACGCTTCCGTAATCGGCTGACGCTGCTCGCCATCGCGCACGGCGGCGTACAGCCGGCTCCATAGTCCCTCACCCAGGGTTTTAGTGACAACCAGACCCTGGCGTTCAAAACTCTCCACAACCCAGTGTGGCAGCGCAGCGATGCCCATTCTGGCGGCAACCATCTGAATTAACAGCAGGGTGTTATCCACGCTTTTGAGCTGCGGGCTAATGCCGGCCGGCTGCAGGAAGTGACGCCAGATATCCAGCCGACTGCGCTGTACCGGGTAAATCAGCAGCGTTTCACTGGCTAAATCTTCCGGGGTGATACGCGTTTTACTGGCCAGCGGATGATCCGGAGCCAGCACCAGACGTACCTCATAATCAAACATTGGCGAATAGTGCAGGCCGCTGCGGGGCAGAATGTCTGAGGTCATCACCAGATCCAGTTCTCCCTGCTGGAGCGACGGCTGCGGGTCGAACGTCACGCCGGATTTGAAATCCATCTCCACCTGCGGCCACCTCTGGCGGAAGTTCTCAAGCGCGGGTGTCAGCCATTGAATACAGCTGTGACACTCAATGGCGATACGCAGTCTGGTTTGCTGCGGCTCGTTACAGGACTGCAGCGCGCTGGCTATTTGCGGCAGCACCTGATTAGCCAGCTGCAGCAGGATCTCGCCCTGAGGCGTAAAGCGTAGCGGCTGGCTCTTACGCACAAAAAGACGAAAGCCGAGGCGTTGTTCCAGATCGCTGAACTGGTGAGAAAGGGCGGACTGGGTCTGGTGCAGCGTGGCTGCCGCCGCCGCGAGAGAACCGCAATTTCGCAACGCTTGTAGCGTTTTCAGGTGTTTAATCTCGATCATGAAAGTCCTTCACTTCGCCATGAACATTTTGCGCTTGAGGAATATACAGTAACTGCCAATTATGGATGTGTAAACATCTGGATGGCTAAATACCAAAAATTCACAGGGGACACACCATGACAATTCGCAATCACACTCTCGGTTTCCCTCGCGTTGGCCTTCGCCGCGAGCTGAAAAAAGCGCAGGAAAGTTACTGGGCAGGTACCTCTGGCCGTGAAGAATTGCTGGCAGTGGGCCGCGAACTGCGTGCGCGCCACTGGGAACAGCAAAAGCAGGCGGGCATTGACCTGCTGCCCGTGGGCGATTTCGCCTGGTACGACCATGTTCTGACCACCAGCCTGCTGCTTGGCAACGTGCCGGCTCGTCATCAGAACAAAGATGGATCGGTAGATATCGACACCCTGTTCCGCATTGGCCGTGGTCGTGCGCCAACGGGAGAGCCTGCGGCAGCGGCGGAAATGACCAAGTGGTTCAACACCAACTATCACTATATGGTGCCGGAATTTGTGAAAGACCAGCAGTTCAAACTGAGCTGGACCCAGTTGCTCGACGAAGTCGATGAAGCGCTGGCGCTGGGCCACCAGGTGAAACCGGTACTGCTGGGGCCGGTAACGTATTTGTGGCTGGGTAAAGTGAAAGGCGAGCAGTTTGACCGTCTCAGCCTGCTGAACGATATTCTGCCGGTCTACAAACAGATGCTGATTGAACTGGGTAAACGCGGAATTCAGTGGGTGCAAATCGATGAGCCTGCGCTGGTGCTGGAGCTGCCGCAGGCGTGGCTGAAAGCGTTTAAACCCGCTTACGATGCCCTTACTGGTCAGGTGAAGCTATTGCTGACCACCTATTTTGAAGGCGTGACGCCGAACCTGAGTACCATTACTGCGCTGCCGGTGCAGGGTCTTCATGTTGACCTGGTCCACGGCAAAGATGACGTGGCCGAACTGCACAAACGTCTGCCTGAAGAGTGGTTGCTTTCGGCCGGACTGGTGAATGGCCGTAACGTCTGGCGCGCCGATCTGAGCGAGAAATATGCACAGATTAAAGATATCGTCGGCAAACGTGAGCTGTGGGTGGCCTCCTCCTGCTCTCTGCTGCACAGCCCAATCGATCTCAGTGTGGAAACCCGCCTTGATCCCGAGGTGAAGAGCTGGTTTGCCTTTGCGCTGCAAAAATGTGAAGAGCTGGCGCTGCTGCGTGATGCGTTAAATAGCGGTGACACCACGGCCATTACCGACTGGAGCGCCCCCATTCAGGCGCGTCGTCATTCGGCACGCGTCCACAACCCGGCGGTCGAAAAACGTCTGGCGGCCATTACCGCGCAGGACAGCCAGCGTCAGAGCCCCTATGAGGTGCGTGCCGAAGCCCAGCGTGCCCGCTTCAACCTGCCAGCGTGGCCAACCACCACCATCGGCTCCTTCCCGCAGACGACGGAGATCCGCGGCCTGCGTCTGGATTTCAAAAAAGGCAACCTCGATGCGAATCACTACCGCACCGGCATCGCTGAGCACATCAGACAGGCGATTGTTGAGCAGGAACGTTTAGGTCTGGACGTGCTGGTACACGGTGAAGCCGAGCGTAACGACATGGTGGAATACTTCGGCGAACATCTGGACGGTTTCGTCTTTACGCAGAACGGTTGGGTGCAGAGCTATGGTTCCCGCTGTGTGAAGCCACCGGTGGTGATTGGTGACGTCAGCCGCCCGCAAGCGATCACCGTAGAGTGGGCAAAATTCGCCCAGTCCCTGACCGACAAACCGGTGAAAGGGATGCTGACCGGCCCGGTGACGATCCTCTGCTGGTCCTTCCCGCGTGAAGATGTGACCCGTGAAACCATCGCCAAACAGATTGCGCTGGCGCTGCGTGATGAAGTGGCCGATCTGGAAGCGGCGGGTATCGGCATCATCCAGATTGATGAACCGGCGCTACGCGAAGGTTTGCCGCTGCGTCGCAGTGACTGGGATGCTTATCTGAAGTGGGGTGTGGAGGCTTTCCGCCTCAACGCCGCGGTCGCGAAAGATGACACGCAGATCCACACCCACATGTGTTACTGCGAATTTAACGACATTATGGATTCGATTGCCGCGCTGGATGCCGACGTGATCACCATCGAAACGTCGCGTTCAGACATGGAACTGCTGGAGTCCTTCGAAGAGTTCGAGTATCCAAACGAAATTGGGCCGGGTGTCTACGACATCCACTCCCCGAACGTACCGAGCGTGGAGTGGATTGAGAGCCTGCTGAAAAAAGCCGCCCAGCGGATCCCGGCTGAGCGCCTGTGGGTCAACCCGGACTGCGGACTGAAAACCCGCGGCTGGCCGGAGACCCGCGCGGCACTCGCGAACATGGTCAGGGCGGCGCAGAATTTGCGTCAGGCCTGATAAATCCGAAGCCCGGCAAGGCGTAGCCGCGACCGGGCTTTTGTTTACGCTTTTTTCCCGCCGTACTGGCTGAACCATGCCAGCATCCGCTGCCAGCCATCTTTAGCCGATTCCGCGTGATAGCTCGGACGATAGTCGGCATTAAAGGCGTGGCCGGCATCCGGGTAAACGATGATTTCAGCTTTTGCATTGGCTGCGCGGAGCGCATGGCGCATGGTCTCTACCGTATCAAGCGGGATCCCGGTGTCCTGGCCGCCATAAAGCCCTAAAACTGGGGCATTTAACTCGGTGGCGATATCAACGGGATGCTTCGGCGAGTTCAGCGTTTTCTCCCCCACCAGTTTGCCGTACCAGGCAACGGCGGCTTTAAGCTGCGGGTTATGTGCGGCATACAGCCAGCTGATACGTCCTCCCCAGCAGAAACCCGTCACCATCAGACGATGTGCGTCGCCGCCATTGCGCGCAGCCCAACTGGCCACGTGGTCCAGATCGGCCAGTACCTGTGCATCCGGCACTTTGCTGACCAGGTTGCTGAACAGCGTCGGTATATCGCTGTAGTCGTTCGGATCGCCCTGACGGAAATAGAGCTCTGGCGCAACGGCCAGATAACCTTCCAGCGCCAGACGGCGGCAAAGGTCGCGAATATGTTCGTGAACGCCGAAAATTTCCTGAACCACAATCACGATGGGCAGCGGGCCGTCGGCCGATTTTGGCCGCGCGTGGTAAGCAGGCATATTCTCCCCCTGCGAGGGGATGGAGGTCTCACCTGCCGTAATGGCCTCTTCAGGTGTTGAGACGATGGTTGATGCATGAGGGGCCGCTGCAGGTGCAAAACCGGTTTTTTCAGTCATGGCATTCTCCGTACCAATGAGTTAGCGCAAAGGTAAATATAGTCACCAGGTTAACAATTCACAGTGCCTGAAACGGTCTATCTTTTGTGCAGCACCTGACGATATAACTTGTTAATGTGATGTGAATCACTATTTCATGGAAATTTACTGCAATCATTTTCATTCATGGTGAGATGTGTCACGTAATTCTGCTTACTGCTTCTGTAAAGTACCTTTTTACTTCTTCTGACTAACCGACCCACAGAGGAGTCACCTATGTCTAAGTCTGATGTTTTTCATCTCGGCCTCACTAAAAACGATTTACAAGGGGCTACGCTGGCTATCGTCCCGGGCGATCCTGAGCGTGTGGAAAAGATCGCCGCGCTGATGGATAAGCCGGTTAAGCTTGCTGCCCATCGTGAATTCACCACCTGGCGCGCTGAGCTGGATGGCAAAGCGGTGATCGTCTGTTCTACCGGTATCGGTGGCCCGTCCACCTCAATTGCTGTTGAAGAGCTGGCGCAGCTGGGCATTCGTACTTTCCTGCGTATCGGGACTACCGGTGCCATTCAGCCGCATATCAACGTTGGCGACGTGCTGGTGACAACCGCTTCCGTGCGTCTGGACGGCGCGAGTCTGCACTTTGCCCCTATGGAATTCCCGGCGGTGGCGGATTTCGAATGCACCACCGCACTGGTTGAAGCCGCGAAATCCGTTGGCGCAACCACCCACGTAGGCGTGACCGCCTCTTCTGATACCTTCTACCCAGGCCAGGAGCGTTATGACACCTTCTCCGGCCGCGTGGTAAGCCGTTTCAAAGGTTCTATGGAAGAGTGGCAGTCTATGGGCGTTATGAACTACGAAATGGAATCTGCAACCTTGCTGACCATGTGCGCAAGCCAGGGTCTGCGTGCCGGTATGGTGGCGGGCGTTATCGTCAACCGTACCCAGCAGGAGATCCCGAACGCGGAAACCATGAAGCAGACCGAAAGTCATGCGGTGAAAATCGTGGTTGAAGCAGCGCGTCGCCTGATCTAATCCCTTCTTATACGAAAAAAGGCCGACCCGTTCGGCCTTTTTTTTGCGTAGCGCCTCGCAGGAAAACCCTTTCAAACTGGACGTTTATACAGCACAATTCTATTTTGTGCAGGTAATACGTTGATGCAGGGGGCATTGTGGATATCTCAATCCTGATTTATGCAGTGATTGCGCTGGTGGGCGTGGGGGCAGGCTGGCTGATTTCCAGCTACCAGCACGCGCAACAAAAGGCCGATCAGTTGGCCGAGCGCGAAGAGATAGTCGCCGATTTAAGCGCGGCAAAACAGCAGGTTGCGCTGAGCGAACACTGGCGTGACGAATGCGAGCTGCTCAACAACGAGCTGCGTAATCTTCGCGATATCAACACCTCGCTGGAGGCCGATCTCCGCGAAGTGACTACCCGCCTCGAATCCACCCAGCTGCATGCGGAAGATAAAATCCGCCAGATGATGAACAGCGAGCAACGCCTCAGCGAGCAGTTCGAGAACCTCGCGAACCGCATTTTTGAACACAGCAACCGCCGCGTAGACGAACAAAACCGCCAAAGCCTGAATAGCCTGCTAACGCCCCTGCGTGAACAGCTGGACGGCTTTCGTCGTCAGGTACAGGACAGCTTTGGCCAGGAGGCTCGTGAGCGGCACACGCTGGCGCATGAAATTCGCAATCTTCAGCAGCTGAATGCGCAAATGGCGCAGGAAGCGGTCAACCTGACCCGTGCGCTGAAGGGCGATAACAAAACCCAGGGCAACTGGGGGGAAGTGGTGCTGACCCGCGTGCTGGAGGCCTCTGGCCTGCGGGAAGGGTATGAATACGAAACGCAGGTGAGTATCGAGAACGATGCCCGCTCGCGTATGCAGCCTGATGTGATTGTGCGGCTCCCGCAGGGCAAAGATGTGGTGATAGACGCCAAAATGACGCTGGTGGCTTATGAGCGCTATTTCAATGCGGAAGATGACTACACCCGCGAGTCGGCGCTGCAGGAGCACATCGCCTCCGTGCGTAACCACATTCGTCTGCTGGGCAGAAAAGACTACCAGCAGTTACCCGGCCTGCGCTCGCTGGATTACGTCCTGATGTTTATTCCGGTTGAACCCGCGTTCTTGCTGGCGCTCGACAGACAGCCTGAACTGATTACCGAAGCCCTAAAAAATAACATTATGCTGGTGAGCCCCACCACGCTGCTGGTGGCATTGCGCACCATTGCCAACCTGTGGCGCTATGAACATCAGAGCCGTAATGCGCAGCAGATTGCCGATCGCGCCAGCAAGCTTTACGACAAAATGCGCCTTTTTGTGGATGATATGTCCTCGGTCGGGCAAAGCCTTGACCGCGCCCAGGATAACTATCGCCAGGCGATGAAAAAACTCTCTTCCGGGCGTGGCAACTTACTGGCGCAGGCCGAAGCGTTTCGTTCCCTGGGTGTGGAGGTGAAGCGCGAGATTAATCCGGAATTAGTTGAGCAGGCCACCGCCCAGGATGAAGAGTTTCGCCTGCGCGAAGGCGCTGGCGAACAAAAGACAAACAGTGAAGACAATACGTTAGCGACAGATTTAACGTCAGACGAGCGTCCGGCACGTTTCTTTCGCGAAGGTTGAAACGTAGGGCAAACGCGCCCAATCTGTTACACTTCACGAACATTTTACTGATAAGCAGGCTCTGAGATGGTTGACGATTCACAAGACACGACGCACTTTGGCTTTCAGACTGTCGCCAAAGCGCAGAAAGCTGATATGGTGGCCCACGTATTTCATTCCGTGGCGGCGAAGTACGATGTGATGAATGACTTGATGTCGTTCGGCATTCATCGCTTGTGGAAGCGCTTCACCATCGACTGTAGCGGTGTGCGTCGTGGACAAACGGTACTGGATTTAGCCGGCGGTACAGGCGATTTGACAGCAAAATTCTCCCGTCTGGTGGGCGAAACCGGTCGCGTTGTTCTGGCAGATATTAACGACTCAATGCTCAAAATGGGACGTGAGAAGCTGCGTAACATCGGCGTGGTAGGTAATGTCGAGTATGTGCAGGCGAACGCCGAAGCGCTGCCTTTCCCGGATAATACCTTTGACTGCATCACTATCTCCTTCGGCCTGCGTAACGTCACCGATAAAGAAAAAGCGCTGCGCTCCATGTACCGCGTGTTAAAGCCGGGTGGACGCCTGCTGGTGCTCGAATTCTCCAAACCGATTCTTGAGCCGTTAAGCAAAGCTTACGACGCATACTCATTCCATGTGCTGCCGCGCATTGGTGAGCTGGTGGCAAACGACGCGGAAAGCTATCGGTACCTGGCGGAATCTATCCGTATGCACCCGGATCAGGACACTTTAAAGGCCATGATGCAGGATGCGGAATTCGAGAACGTTGAGTATTTCAACATGACGGCAGGTGTCGTCGCGCTGCATCGCGGTTATAAGTTCTGAGTGGAGGTTTCCCGTGCCCTTTAAACCCTTAGTCACCGCAGGCATCGAGAATGTCCTGAATGCCTTTCTTTACCGCGCACCGGCGCTTAAAGCCGCACGTCAGCGGCTTAACGGCAAGGTGCTGCGTGTTGTTCTGAAAGAGTTCTCGACGCCGCTTGTGCTGGTTTTCAGTGAACGCCAGCTTGACGTTCTGGGTGAGTGGGAAGGTGAAGCCGACTGCTCCGTGATTACGCACATGAGCGTGCTGCCAAAATTACGTGACCGTCAGCAGCTTACGGCGCTTATCCGCAGCGGTGAGCTGGAAGTGGAAGGCGACATTCAGGTCGTACAGAATTTCGTTGCGCTCAGCGATCTGGCCGAGTTTGACCCGGCAGAGCTGCTTGCGCCTTTCATTGGCGACATTGCTGCCGAAGGGATCGGTAAAGCCATTCATGGCGGTACGTCTTTTCTTCGCAAGAGTCTGCAACGACAGCAACGCTATGCGGCGGAAGTGCTGACTGAAGAGTGGCGTATGGCCCCTGGCGCGCTTGAAGTTGCATGGTTTGCGGAAGAGACCGCAGCGGTTGAACGCGCGGTGGATGCCTTAACCAAACGGCTGGAAAAACTGGAGGGCAAATGACGCCTGGTGAAATTCGGCGCCTCTATTTTATCGTCCACACCTTTTTGAGTTACGGGCTCGACGAGCTTATCCCCAAAATGCGTATCACGCTGCTGCTTCGCATCTGGCGGCGGATGTTGTTCTGGATGCCTAATCGTCATAAAGATCAGCCGCTGGGTGAACGTCTTCGCCTGGCGCTCCAGGAGCTGGGCCCGGTATGGATTAAGTTCGGGCAAATGCTCTCGACTCGCCGCGATCTTTTCCCGCCGCAGATTGCCGATGAACTGGCACTGCTGCAGGACCGCGTTGCACCGTTTGACGGTGTGAGAGCGAAAAAACAGATCGAAGAGGCGATGGGCAATATTCCTGTCGAGACCTGGTTTGACGATTTCGAAATAGAACCTCTTGCTTCAGCCTCTATCGCCCAGGTGCATACAGCCCGTCTGAAAGAGAACGGCAAAGAGGTGGTTATCAAAGTGATCCGCCCGGACATCCTGCCGGTAAT
The DNA here is from genome assembly GCF_003635055.1 of Enterobacter sp. WPR_3_1. Lineage (NCBI taxonomy): Bacteria > Pseudomonadati > Pseudomonadota > Gammaproteobacteria > Enterobacterales > Enterobacteriaceae > Enterobacter > Enterobacter sp. WPR_3_1. The sequence goes on from NZ_RBXU01000003.1 coordinate 66,652, forward strand.
CCGAGCGGACATGAAGCTTATCTATCGGCTTGCACGCTGGGTTCCGCGCCTGCTCCCCGACGGACGCCGTCTGCGCCCAATGGAAGTTGTGCGGGAGTATGAAAAAACACTGATTGATGAATTAAACCTGCTGCGTGAATCGGCAAATGCTATCCAGCTGCGCCGGAACTTTGAAAATAGCCCGATGCTCTATGTGCCGGAAGTGTATTCGGACTACTGCAGCCAGAACATGATGGTAATGGAGCGGATTTACGGTATTCCGGTCTCGGATGTGGCAGCCCTGGAAAAGCAGGGAACCAACATGAAGCTGCTGGCCGAGCGTGGCGTGCAGGTCTTCTTTACCCAGGTATTCCGCGACAGCTTTTTCCACGCGGACATGCACCCGGGGAATATCTTCGTCAGTTACGAGCACCCGGAAGACCCGAAATATATCGGTATTGACTGCGGTATTGTGGGCTCGCTGAACAAAGAAGATAAGCGCTATCTCGCTGAGAACTTCATTGCCTTCTTTAACCGTGATTACCGCAAGGTGGCCGAGCTGCACGTTGATTCTGGTTGGGTTCCGCCGGACACCAACGTCGAAGAGTTTGAGTTTGCTATCCGTACCGTCTGCGAGCCGATTTTTGAAAAGCCGCTGGCAGAAATTTCCTTCGGACACGTATTGCTGAACCTGTTTAACACGGCACGCCGCTTCAACATGGAAGTGCAGCCACAGTTAGTTTTACTTCAGAAAACATTACTTTACGTTGAAGGTGTAGGTCGACAGCTCTATCCTCAGTTAGACTTATGGAAGACTGCGAAACCTTTCCTTGAATCCTGGATTAAGGATCAGGTGGGCATTCCGGCGCTGGTGCGCTCTATTAAAGAGAAAGGCCCGTTCTGGATAGAAAAAATGCCTGATATTCCTGAACTGATTTACGACAGTTTGCGTCAGAGCAAGAACCTTCAGCACAGCATGGATAAAATCGCCCGCGAGCTTCAGTCCAGCCGTGTTCGACAGGGGCAGTCGCGCTATCTCTTTGGCATTGGAGCAACGCTGCTGCTGAGTGGTACGCTGTTGCTGATCACTCGCCCTGACTGGCAGATGATGCCCGCCTGGCTGATGGCTGGCGGTGTTGTGGTCTGGCTCGCCGGCTGGAGAAAAACGCGCTGATTTTGCGTCGCTATCGACGGGTCGCCTACGTATAATGCGACCTGACTCATTAATCATCTATCCCTGAGGTACATGTATGGGTGGTATCAGTATCTGGCAATTGTTGATCATTGCCGTCATCGTCGTGCTGCTGTTTGGCACGAAAAAGCTCGGTTCTATCGGCTCCGATCTGGGCGCGTCTATCAAAGGCTTCAAGAAAGCGATGAGCGATGATGAGAGCAAGCAGGATAAAACCAGCCAGGATGCTGACTTTACTGCTAAATCCATCTCCGACAAGCAGGAAGAGGCGAAAAAAGAAGACGCTAAACGCCACGATAAAGAGCAGGTGTAATTCGTGTTCGACATTGGTTTTAGTGAGCTGCTGCTGGTCTTTGTGATTGGCCTGATAGTGTTAGGACCCCAGCGTCTGCCGGTGGCGGTGAAAACCGTTGTGGGCTGGGTACGCGCGCTGAGATCGCTGGCTTCGACCGTACAAAATGAGCTGGCGCAGGAACTTAAGCTGCAGGAGTTTCAGGAAAGCCTGAAAAAGGTGGAAAAGGCGAGCATGGATAACCTGACGCCTGAACTGAAAGCCTCAATGGATGAACTGCGTGAAGCGGCAGAATCCATGAAGCGCTCCTACAGCGTCAACGATCCTGAAAAGGCGAGCGATGAAGCTAACACCATCCACAACCCGGTGGTGAAGGACAGCGAAGCGCAGCGCGAGGGCGTTACGCCTGCCAGCGCGGAGCATCAGGCTACCGCGCCTGAACAAACGCCGCAGGAATCTGAACCGAAAAAACAGGCGCAGCCGGAAGCACCGGTGGTAAAAGCGGCTGACGTTAAGCCCGCCGCGCCTGTTTCCGAATCATCCCCCTCGTCGAGTGATAAAGCGTAAACATGGCAGTAGATGATACCCAACCGCTGATTACGCACCTCATAGAGCTGCGTAAGCGCCTTTTAAACTGCATTATCGCGGTTTTCCTCATTTTCTTATGCCTGGTCTATTTCGCCAATGATATCTACCAGGTTGTCTCTGCGCCGCTGATCAAGCAGATGCCGCTGGGGGCAACGATGATCGCAACCGACGTTGCATCACCGTTCTTTACCCCTATTAAGCTCACCTTCTGGGTATCGCTGATTGCCTCTGCGCCGGTCATTCTTTATCAGGTGTGGGCGTTTGTGGCGCCAGCGCTGTACAAGCATGAACGCAAGCTGGTGATCCCGCTGCTGGTATCCAGCTCGCTGCTGTTCTATATCGGCATGGCGTTCGCCTACTTTGTTGTCTTCCCGCTGGCCTTTGGCTTCCTGACGCATACCGCGCCGGAAGGGGTTCAGGTGTCGACGGATATCGCCAGCTACCTCAGCTTTGTGATGGCGCTGTTTATGGCATTCGGCGTGGCATTCGAAGTGCCGGTAGCCATTGTGCTGCTTTGCTGGGTAGGGGTGACTACCCCTGATGACCTGCGTAAGAAGCGCCCGTATATCCTGGTCGGCGCGTTTGTGGTTGGCATGCTGCTCACACCACCTGACGTCTTCTCACAAACGCTGCTGGCAATACCGATGTATTGTCTGTTCGAAGTCGGCGTATTCTTCTCGCGTTTCTACGTGGGAAAAGGGCGTCGGTCGGATGACGAAGACGATACGTCGGAAAAGACCACTGAAGAGTAAAACCAGCCGCCCGTCAGGGCGGTTGTGCTATGGGGAATCGCATGTTTGATATCGGACTCAACCTGACCAGCTCGCAGTTTGCGAAAGACTGCGATGAGGTCGTCGCGCGTGCTTTTGCCGCCGGGGTGAAAGGACTGCTCCTGACGGGAACCAACCTGCATGAAAGCGAGCAGGCGCAACAGCTTGCTCAACGCTATGATCGCTGCTGGTCAACCGCTGGCGTGCATCCTCATGACAGCAGCCAGTGGACGCCGCAGAGCGCTGAAATCATACACAGGCTGGCGAAAACCCCTGAAGTCGTGGCCATTGGCGAATGTGGTCTCGATTTCAACCGTAACTTTTCCACACCAGCCGAACAGGAAAACGCCTTCACCGCCCAGCTCGCCCTGGCGGCGGAGCTTGGAATGCCTGTGTTTATGCACTGCCGTGACGCGCATGAGCGCTTCCTCGCCTTACTGGAACCCTGGCTCGATAAACTGCCCGGTGCGGTACTGCACTGCTTTACCGGTTCACGGCAGGAGGCGCTGGAGTGTCTGGAACGCGGGTTATATCTGGGCATTACCGGCTGGGTTTGCGATGAACGTCGCGGGCTTGAGCTTCGCGAGCTGTTGCCGGTGATCCCGGCGGACCGCTTGCTTGTTGAAACCGACGCACCTTATCTGCTGCCGCGAGATATGCAACCCAAACCGGCTTCTCGACGTAACGAACCGGCCTATCTGGGGCATATTCTTGAGAGCGTAGCGCGCTGGCGCGGAGAAGACCCGCACTGGCTTTGCGCACAGACGGATGACAACGTGCGTCGCCTGTTCGGGATAGACGTTTAAACTTTGCGGAAGTCGGTGTTTTTCACGCTCTGCAATACCTGCTTATTCAGCAGGTTGAGCAACAGCATGGAGCGTGCTTCACCGTCAGGCTCGGCGAAAATCGCCTGTAAGCCCTCGAAAGCCCCTTCAGTGATGACGACGCTGTCGCCTGCGTAGGGGGTTTCCGGATCGGTGATGCCTTCAGGTTGCTGGTACACCGAAAGCTGATGAATCACCGTTGACGGGACCGTGGCCGGGTGAGCGCCAAAACGCACAAAGTGGCTGACACCGCGTGTGGCGCTGATGGTCGTGGTGTGAATCACTTCCGGGTCGAACTCAACGAACAGATAGTTCGGGAATAATGGCTCACTGACGGTCGTGCGCTTCCCGCGCTGCATTTTTTCAAGCGTGATCACGGGTGTCAGGCAATTCACAGACTGACGTTCAAGATGTTCCTGCGCGCGCTGAAGTTGCCCGCGTTTGCAATACAGTAAATACCAGGCCTGCATAATCACTCTTTCCCTTAGTTCGGGGCGCAAGCATATCAAAACCCTGGCGGGATCGCTAAGTTGATTATAATGGGGGAAAAGGGAACAGAATGCATAAGTTCACGCTAATTTAACAAAATTACAGCATCAAGCAGGCTTACGCCGTATAATGAAGCGCTTACAGAGAGGCCATGACTAACTGCATGAAATACCACGATCTCCGCGACTTCCTGACGCTGCTGGAAAAGCAGGGCGAACTCAAACGCATTACACTTCCTGTTGATCCTTATCTGGAAATGACAGAAATTGCTGACCGCACCCTGCGTGCCGGTGGCCCCGCTTTACTGTTTGAAAACCCAAAAGGGTATTCGATGCCGGTGCTGTGCAACCTGTTTGGTACACCGCGCCGTGTGGCGTTGGGGATGGGACAGGAGGACGTCACGGCGCTGCGTGAAGTGGGTAAACTGCTGGCGTTTCTGAAAGAGCCAGAGCCACCGAAAGGTTTCCGCGATCTGTTCGATAAACTGCCGCAGTTTAAGCAGGTGCTAAACATGCCAACCAAACGTCTGCGCGGCGCACCGTGTCAGCAGAAAGTGCTGGAAGGCGATGCGGTGGATCTGACAAAAATTCCTGTCATGCAATGCTGGCCTGAAGATGCTGCGCCGCTTATCACCTGGGGGCTCACCGTCACGCGTGGTCCGCACAAAGAGCGACAAAATCTGGGTATTTACCGCCAGCAGCTGATTGGCAAAAATAAGCTCATCATGCGCTGGTTGTCACATCGTGGCGGCGCCCTGGATTTCCAGGAGTGGTGTGCTGAACACCCGGGCGAGCGTTTCCCGGTTTCCGTTGCGTTAGGCGCCGATCCGGCCACGATTCTGGGGGCGGTAACGCCAGTGCCGGATACGCTGTCCGAATATGCCTTTGCAGGCCTGCTGCGCGGAACCAAAACCGAAGTCGTGAAGTGTATTTCTAATGACCTTGAAGTTCCTGCCAGCGCGGAGATCGTTCTGGAAGGTTACCTTGAGCAGGGCGAAATGGCACCGGAAGGGCCATACGGTGACCACACCGGCTATTACAACGAAGTTGATAACTTCCCGGTGTTTACCGTCACGCACATCACCCAGCGTGAAGATGCGATTTACCACTCCACCTATACCGGACGTCCACCGGATGAACCGGCGGTACTGGGAGTGGCGCTGAACGAAGTGTTTGTGCCGATCCTGCAAAAGCAGTTCCCGGAAATTGTTGATTTTTACCTGCCGCCAGAAGGGTGTTCGTATCGCCTGGCGGTGGTGACGATGAAGAAGCAATATCCTGGTCACGCTAAACGCGTGATGATGGGCGTATGGTCTTTCCTGCGCCAGTTTATGTATACCAAATTTGTTATTGTCTGCGATGATGATGTTAACGCCCGCGACTGGAATGACGTTATCTGGGCCATTACTACGCGAATGGATCCGGCGCGGGATACGGTGTTAGTCGAAAACACGCCGATAGATTATCTGGATTTTGCCTCGCCGGTCTCCGGCCTTGGCTCAAAAATGGGACTGGATGCCACAAACAAATGGCCCGGCGAAACCGAGCGTGAATGGGGTCGACCGATCAAAAAAGATCCTGCCGTGACCGCGCGCATTGACGCGATCTGGGATGAACTGGCCATAATGAATAACGGTAAACCTGAAACAGGCCGTTAAGCCCTATAGACTTCACGACAGAGAGAGCGAATGACAACCTTAAGCTGTAAAGTGACCTCGGTAGATGCTATCACCGACACCGTATATCGCGTCCGTTTAGTACCTGAAGCGGCATTCTCTTTCCGCGCCGGTCAGTACTTGATGGTCGTGATGGATGAGCGTGATAAGCGTCCCTTCTCTATGGCTTCTACGCCAGCAGAGCAGGAATTTATTGAGCTTCATATTGGTGCGTCTGAGCTTAACCTGTATGCGATGGCCGTCATGGACCGCATTCTGAAAGAACGTGAAATCGTGGTGGATATTCCTCACGGTGATGCCTGGCTGCGTGAAGATGAAGACCGTCCGCTGATCCTGATTGCGGGGGGAACGGGTTTCTCTTACGTGCGCTCTATCCTGCTGACGGCCCTGGCGCGTAACCCGGATCGCGATATCACCATCTACTGGGGCGGCCGCGAAGAGAAACATCTCTACGACCTGTCTGAACTGGAAGCATTAAGCGTCAATCATCCACACCTGCGCATTGAGCCGGTGGTGGAGCAGCCTGAAGAGGGCTGGCGTGGGCGCAGCGGTACGGTACTGACGGCGGTGCTGCAGGATCACGGCACGCTGGCGGGACATGATATCTATATTGCTGGCCGTTTTGAGATGGCGAAAATTGCCCGTGATCTGTTCTGCAACGAACGTGACGCGCGTGAAGACCGTCTCTTCGGCGATGCTTTCGCGTTCATTTAAATAAAAAACCCGCCCCTGACAGGCGGGAAGAACGGCAACTAAACTTTATCTCTTCGCCACTGGCGCCATAACTGCGATGGCTGCGTGTGCTCACCCGAATCCCTTACTTCCGTAAGCGCATCGGGCGCCGCTCGCGTGCCGCCGTGTTCTGGCGACACTGGCTGTAAGAACCCCTCGAAGAGTTACACTCGCTCAAATACCGTCGCGATACCCTGACCCAGCCCGATACACATCGTCGCCAGACCAAACTGAGCGTCTTTGCGTTCCATCAGGTTAATCAGCGTGGTGCTGATGCGTGCCCCGGAACAACCCAGCGGGTGACCGAGGGCGATCGCGCCGCCATTGAGGTTAATCTTGTCGTCTATCTGATCCATCAGGCCCAGATCTTTGATGCACGGCAGGATCTGCGCGGCAAAGGCTTCGTTCATCTCAAACAGATCGATATCACTGGTGGTTAAGCCTGCTTTTTTCAGCGCCAGCTTCGAGGCCGGCACCGGACCGTAACCCATAATGGACGGATCGCAACCCACCACCGCCATCGAACGCACCCGGGCGCGAGGCGTCAGGCCTAACTCGCGGGCACGGCTTTCACTCATCACCAGCATCGCGGCGGCCCCGTCAGATAGGGCAGACGAGGTGCCTGCCGTTACCGTACCGGTGACCGGGTCAAACGCCGGGCGCAGCGTAGAAAGGGTTTCTACAGTGGTTTCCGGGCGAATCACTTCATCGTAGCTGAACTGCTTCAAAACGCCGTCAGCATCGTGACCACCGGTTGGGATGATCTCATGCTTAAATGCGCCGGATTGCGTTGCGGCCCAGGCGCGTGCGTGGGAGCGCGCGGCAAAGGTATCCTGCATTTCGCGGCTGATGCCGTGGAGGCGGGAAAGCATCTCAGCGGTCAGGCCCATCATTCCCGCCGCTTTCGCCACGTTACGGCTCATACCCGGGTGGAAATCAACCCCGTGGCTCATCGGCACGTGGCCCATGTGCTCCACGCCGCCGACCAGACAGGCCTGCGCATCACCGGTCATGATCATGCGTGCCGCATCGTGCAGCGCCTGCATTGACGAACCACACAGACGGTTAACGGTCACCGCCGGAACTGAATGCGGGATCTCCGCCAGCAGCGAAGCGTTACGGGCGATGTTAAAGCCCTGTTCGAGGGTTTGCTGTACACAGCCCCAGTAAATATCGTCGAGCGCTGCGGGGTCCAGTGCCGGGTTACGCGCCAGCAGGCTACGCATCAGGTGCGCGGAGAGGTCTTCCGCGCGCACATTACGGAATGCGCCGCCTTTTGAACGGCCCATCGGGGTGCGAATCGCATCAACAATGACAACCTTTTCCATTGTGACTCCTTAAGCCGTTTTCAGCTCGCCAACCGGACGGGCTGGCTCAACTGCTGGGTAATAGGGTTCGTTATGGCGCGCTTTGTTACGCAGACCTTCCGGCACGTCATACAGCGGGCCGAGGTGCTGGTACTGCTGAGCCATATCGAGATAACGGGCGCTGCCGAGCGTATCCAGCCAGCGGAACGCGCCGCCGTGGAACGGAGGGAAGCCGAGGCCGTACACCAGTGCCATATCTGCTTCTGCCGGGCTGGCGATAATGCCTTCTTCCAGGCAACGCACCACTTCGTTGATCATTGGAATCATCATTCGGGCGATGATTTCATCGTCGGTGAAGTCACGTTTCGGCTGGCTGACGTCGGCCAGCAGGCCATCCACCGCCGCGTCTTCTTCTTTCTTCGGTTTACCTTTGCTGTCTTCTTTATAGCGCCAGAAGCCCAGGCCGTTTTTCTGACCAAAGCGGCTGGCGTCAAACAGAGCGTCAATCGCGTCGCGGTAATCTTTCTGCATGCGCTGCGGGAAGCCTGCCGCCATCACCGCCTGGGCGTGGTGTGCGGTGTCAATGCCGACCACATCCAGCAGATACGCCGGACCCATCGGCCAGCCGAACTGTTTTTCCATCACTTTGTCGACTTTGCGGAAATCCGCACCGTCGCGCAGGAGCTGGCTGAAACCGGCGAAGTACGGGAACAGCACGCGGTTGACGAAGAAGCCCGGACAATCGTTGACCACGATCGGGGTTTTGCCCATTTTGCTGGCCCATGCCACGACTTTGGCGATCGTTTCGTCAGAGGTTTTTTCCCCACGGATCACTTCGACAAGCGGCATACGGTGCACCGGGTTAAAGAAGTGCATACCGCAGAAGTTTTCCGGGCGCTTCAGAACGCCTGCCAGTTCGCTAATCGGGATGGTGGAGGTGTTTGAGGCCAGTACGGTATCAGGACGAACCTTCTCTTCGGTTTCCGCCAGCACCGCTTTTTTGACTTTCGGGTTCTCAACGACCGCTTCAACGACCACATCCACACGGTCGAAACCGCTATAGTCCAGGGTCGGGTGGATTGTCGAGATCACCCCTGAGAGTTTCAGACCGTCAATTTTGCCGCGTTCCAGCTGTTTATTCAGCAGCTTGGCCGCTTCGGTCATGCCCAGCGTCAGGGATTTCTCGTTGATGTCTTTCATCACCACAGGCACGCCTTTCCAGGCCGACTGATAAGCGATGCCGCCGCCCATAATGCCTGCACCGAGTACCGCCGCATGTTTTGGCGTCTCAACATTTTTGGTCAGCTGTTTCGCCTTACCTTTCACGAATTGATCGTTCAGGAAGATGCCCACCAGTGCGCGAGCTTCATTAGTGTGCGCCAGCGGAACAAAGCTTTGGTTTTCCAGTTTCAGCGCTTCATCACGGCCAAAGCGGGCTGCGGCTTCAATCGTTTTAACGGCGGTAATGGGCGCGGGGTAGTGTTTGCCTGCCGTCTGCATCACCATCCCTTTGGCGATGGTGAAGCTCATGGCGGCTTCAATTTTGCTGAGTTTCAACGGTTCCAGCTTCGGCTGACGTTTGGCTTTCCAGTCGAGGTCGCCATTAATGGCCTGATGGAGAATGGCGAGGGAGCCTTCAATCAGTTTTTCTGGTTTAACCACACCGTCCACCAGGCCTATTTTCTGCGCCTGTTCCGCCCCGACATCTTTACCGGCGGCGATGATCTCCAGGGCGCTATCGGCACCCAACATGCGTGGCATACGTACGGAACCGCCAAAGCCTGGCATGATGCCCAGTTTTGTTTCCGGCAGGCCGATGCGCAGGTCTGGCGTGGCCAGACGATAGTCGGTTGCCAGCACGCACTCGCAGCCGCCGCCCAGCGCGTAGCCGTTAACGGCGGAGACTGTCGGAACAGGTAGATCTTCCAGACGATTAAAGACGCTGTTGGCAAAGTGCAGCCACTGGCTCAGCTGTTCTTCCGGGACCTGGAACAGTGAAAGGAATTCGGTGATATCTGCACCGACAATAAAAGCCGCTTTGTTTGAGCGCAGCAGCAGTCCTTTTAATTGAGATTGTTTTTCAAGCACATCCAGCGCCTGGCCAAGACTGGCCACCGTCGCGGTATCAAGCTTGTTGACTGAGCCGGGGGCATCGAACACCAGTTCGGCAATGCCATCTTCCAGCCAGTTGAGGTACAGGGTGTCGCCTTTGTAGAGCATGTCAGTCTCCTGAATCCAGCAAGTGGATCTGGTCATACCAGATGAGACGGAGTGTGGGATTTATGTTAATAAAATGCAAATTTCTCATTAAGAAATTGCTGCATTGATCACGGTCGGTGGAAATCACGCAGTCGGAGTCAGGTGTGCTAAGATGCGATGACTTGAGCTCAGAAAAATGAAAGGAAGAAAGATGGACTCACTGGCTTCGCTTTATAAAAATCATATCGTTACCCTACAGGAACGTACCCGTGATGTACTGGCGCGCTTTAAGCTGGATGCGCTGTTAATCCACTCCGGAGAGCTGATTAACACCTTCCTGGATGACCATGCGTATCCGTTTAAGGTCAACCCGCAGTTCAAAGCCTGGGTGCCCGTCACGCAGGTCCCAAATTGCTGGTTGCTGGTGGACGGGGTGAACAAGCCGAAACTGTGGTTCTATTTGCCTGTCGATTACTGGCACAACGTTGAGCCGCTGCCGACCAGCTTCTGGACGGAAGAAGTGGACGTTATCGCTTTACCAAAAGCCGATGGCATTGGCAGCCTCCTGCCAGCCGGGCGCGGCAATATTGCTTATATTGGCCCGGTTCCTGAGCGTGCGCTCGGTCTGGATATTCCGGCGGATAAACTCAATCCGAAAGGGGTTCTGGATTATCTGCACTACTATCGCGCTTATAAGACCGACTACGAACTTTACTGCATGCGTGAAGCGCAAAAAACGGCGGTAAACGGTCACCGTGCCGCCCATGAAGCGTTCCAGTCTGGCATGAGCGAGTTCGATATTAACCAGGCGTATCTGACCGCCACCGGCCACCGTGACACTGATGTCCCTTACAGCAACATCGTCGCGCTGAATGAGCATGCGTCCGTTCTGCACTACACCAGGCTCGATCACCAGGTGCCATCCGAGATGCGCAGCTTCCTGTTGGACGCCGGGGCAGAGTACAACGGCTATGCGGCTGACCTGACCCGCACCTGGGCGGCAAATGCGGATACCGATTTTGCACAGCTGATTAAAGACGTTAACGATGAGCAACTGGCGCTTATTGGCACCATGAAAGCGGGAACCAGCTATGTGGATTACCACATCCAGTTCCATCAGCGCATCGCTAAACTGCTGCGTAAGCACCAGATTGTGAAAGACATGAGCGAAGAGGCGATGGTGGAAAACGATCTGACCGGGCCGTTCATGCCGCACGGTATTGGTCACCCGCTGGGTCTGCAGGTTCATGATGTTGCCGGTTTTATGCAGGACGATACCGGTACGCACCTGGCCGCGCCGTCTAAATATCCTTACCTGCGCTGCACGCGTATTCTTGAGCCGCGTATGGTGCTGACCATCGAGCCGGGTATCTACTTTATCGAATCGCTGTTAGCGCCATGGCGTGAAGGCCTGTTCAGCAAGCACTTCAACTGGGACAAAATTGAAGCGCTGAAACCGTTTGGCGGTATTCGTATCGAAGACAACGTGGTGATCCACGAAAACGGTATTGAGAATATGACGCGAGACCTGAAGCTGGCCTGATGGATAGCTGGCTGATACCGGCTGAACCGGTCACCTTTGTTGAGGAAATTAAGAAGAGCCGATTCATTACGCTGCTGGCACATACCGACGGCGTTGAGGCGGCAAAAGCGTTTGTTGAGTCCGTTCGCGCGCAGCACCCTGACGCACGTCACCATTGCGTGGCGTGGGTGGCAGGGCCGCCGAACAATTCACAACAGCTGGGGTTTTCCGATGACGGTGAACCGGCAGGCACAGCCGGTAAACCCATGCTCTCCCAGTTGATGGGCAGCGGCGTGGGTGAAATCACCGCCGTGGTCGTTCGCTACTACGGCGGTATTTTATTAGGCACGGGTGGACTGGTTAAAGCGTATGGCGGTGGGGTTCAGCAGGCACTGAATATGCTGATTACCACCCGCAAAACGCCGCTCACCGAATATACTTTACTGTGCGATTACGGTCAGTTATCCGGCATTGAGGCATTGCTAAAGCAGTTTAACGGCGTCATCGCGCACAGTGACTATCAGGCAATGGTGCAACTGCGCGTGGCGTTTCCGCAGGCGGAACTGGCTGCTTTTTCAGCAAAGCTGGCGGATTTTAGTCGCGGTTCGTTGCAATTGCTGCCGATTGAAGAATAATCCCCACCTCACTTTTTTGAATACCAAAGGAAGCGGCAGAGATGCATTTTCGTGCCATTACCCGAATCGTTGGACTGCTGGTCATACTTTTTTCCGGGACGATGATTCTCCCAGGACTGGTAGCGCTTATTTACCGGGACGGCGCGGGGCGGGCATTTACCCAGACCTTCTTTGTCGCGCTGGCGATTGGCTCACTGCTGTGGTGGCCAAACCGTCGTCAAAAGGGTGAGCTGAAATCTCGCGAAGGGTTTCTGATTGTTGTTCTGTTCTGGACAGTGCTGGGAAGCGTGGGTGCGCTACCCTTTATCTTCTCTGAGCAGCCTAATCTGACCGTCACGGATGCGTTTTTTGAATCGTTCTCGGGTTTAACGACGACCGGGGCGACCACGCTGGTCGGGCTGGATTCCTTACCGCATGCCATTCTCTTTTATCGCCAGATGCTGCAATGGTTCGGGGGGATGGGGATCATCGTCCTGGCAGTGGCCATCCTGCCTATTCTCGGCGTCGGGGGGATGCAGCTCTACCGTGCGGAAATGCCGGGCCCACTGAAAGATAACAAGATGCGCCCGCGCATAGCCGAGACGGCGAAAACCCTATGGCTTATCTATGTCTTACTGACGGTCGCCTGTGCGTTAGCGTTATGGTTTGCCGGGATGCCTGCATTCGACGCTATCGGGCACAGCTTTGCGACGATCGCCATCGGCGGGTTCTCGACCCACGATGCCAGCGTGGGCTACTTCGACAGCCCCACCATTAACACGATCATTGCCATCTTCCTGCTGATTTCCGGCTGTAACTACGGTCTGCACTTCTCCTTACTCAGCGGGCGTAGCCTGAAGGTGTACTGGCGTGACCCGGAGTTTCGCATGTTCATTGGTGTCCAGCTTACGCTGGTCATCATCTGTACCGTGGTGTTGTGGTTCCACGATGTCTATAACTCCGCGTTGACTACGTTAAATCAGGCGTTCTTCCAGGTGGTGTCGATGGCAACCACCGCCGGTTTTACAACGGACAGTATTGCGCGCTGGCCGCTGTTCCTGCCGGTACTGCTGCTGTGTTCTGCGTTCATCGGGGGTTGTGCGGGGTCGACGGGCGGTGGCCTGAAGGTGATCCGTATTCTGCTGTTGTTTAAGCAGGGGAACCGTGAACTTAAACGTCTGGTCCACCCGAACGCGGTTTACAGCATCAAACTGGGTAACCGTGCCCTGCCGGAACGTATTCTTGAAGCGGTGTGGGGGTTCTTCTCGGCCTATGCGCTGGTCTTCATCGTCAGTATGCTGGCGATTATCGCGACGGGGGTGGATGATTTCTCTGCCTTTGCTTCCGTCGTAGCAACGTTGAATAACCTCGGGCCTGGCCTGGGGGTTGTGGCGGATAACTTTGCCAGTATGAACCCGGTCGCGAAATGGATCCTCATCGCCAACATGCTGTTTGGTCGTCTGGAGGTCTTTACGCTGCTGGTGCTGTTCACCCCAACATTCTGGCGCGAGTAAGGAGTCGTCGGTGAAAACACTTATTCTTTTCTCTACGCGGGATGGGCAAACGCGTGAGATTGCCTCATATCTGGCTTCAGAATTAAAAGAGCTGGGGATTTACTCTGATGTGGTGAACCTGAACCGCACGGAGCAGATAGCCTGGCAGGATTACGACCGTGTGGTTATTGGCGCGTCTATTCGTTACGGGCATTTCCATCCGGCGCTGGATCGTTTTGTGAAAAAGCATACGGCAGTGCTCAATAAACTGCCCGGGGCTTTTTACTCGGTCAATCTGGTGGCGCGTAAACCTGAGAAACGTACGCCGCAGACCAACAGCTATACGCGCAAGTTTCTGTTGAGCTCTCCGTGGCAGCCGGACATCAGCGCCGTCTTTGCCGGCGCGCTGCGTTATCCGCGCTATCGCTGGTATGACCGCTTTATGATTCGCCTCATTATGAAGATGACTGGCGGCGAAACCGATACGCGCAAAGAGGTGGTGTATACCGACTGGTCGCAGGTCGCCAGTTTTGCGCGGGAGATCGCACATTTATCAGGCGATTCGCGGCTTAAATAGGCATGACGTTTGAAAAGTGAGCGAACGAAAAGTTTTTTGTATTTTGTGCTTGTCACTTCAGAATAACTCCCTATAATGCGCCTCCACTGACACGGAACAACGGCACACACGCCGCCGGGTCAGCAGAGATAAGCGAAAATAAATGCTTGACTCTGAAGCGGGA
>NZ_RBXU01000004.1:0-29071 GCF_003635055.1 Enterobacter sp. WPR_3_1
TTTTTCTCTTCAACCGACCGGGTTAACTGTGAAGTGATTCACATCCGCCGTGTCGATGGAGGCGCATTATAGGGAGTTCTCTGCAGGCCGCAACCGCTAAATGACAGAAAAATGACTGACTGCTGCATTCCCCAGCAAAACCCCGCCTTATACCCTTTTACGCACAGACTTATCCACAGAGATACGAAAAAGTGAAAATTCGCGAGCGTTGCGCAAACGTTTTCGTTAAAATGCTCGCGCTTAACAAGGATGCCTCGTCAGGTGTGTTAGATGAGTTTTTCGCTGGAAAATTCATCTAACGCTCTCTGTAATCGTGAAATCCAGGGGATTTACCATGCAACAACGTCGTCCAGTCCGCCGCGCTCTGCTCAGTGTTTCTGATAAAGCCGGTATCGTCGAATTCGCTCAGGCACTTTCTGCACGCGGTGTGGAGCTGCTTTCTACAGGGGGTACCGCTCGCCTGTTAGCAGAGAAAGGTCTGCCGGTAACCGAAGTGTCCGATTACACCGGTTTTCCGGAAATGATGGATGGACGCGTCAAGACCCTGCACCCGAAGGTCCACGGCGGTATTCTTGGCCGTCGCGGCCAGGACGACGGCATTATGGAAAAGCATGATATCGCGCCAATCGACATGGTCGTCGTTAACCTCTACCCGTTCGCGCAGACCGTTGCCCGCGAAGGCTGCTCTCTGGAAGACGCCGTCGAAAACATTGATATCGGCGGCCCAACCATGGTGCGCTCAGCGGCTAAGAACCATAAAGATGTTGCCATCGTGGTGAAGAGCAGCGACTACAACACCATTATTAATGAGATGGATGCCAACGAAGGGTCGCTGACGCTGGAGACGCGTTTCGACCTCGCCATCAAAGCATTCGAGCACACCGCCGCGTACGACAGCATGATCGCCAACTACTTCGGTAGCCTGGTGCCTGCTTATCATGGCGAAAGCACTGAACCTTCCGGCCGCTTCCCGCGTACGCTGAACCTGAACTTCATTAAGAAGCAGGATATGCGTTACGGAGAGAACAGCCACCAGCAGGCTGCCTTCTATATAGAAGAAGAGGTAAAAGAAGCCTCTGTTGCGACCGCACAGCAGGTTCAGGGCAAGGCACTCTCCTATAACAACATAGCTGACACCGATGCAGCGCTCGAGTGCGTGAAAGCGTTCAGTGAACCCGCCTGCGTAATCGTGAAGCACGCGAACCCATGTGGCGTAGCGGTAAGCGCCTCCATTCTTGACGCCTATGATCGCGCGTATAAAACCGACCCTACCTCCGCATTCGGCGGCATTATCGCCTTCAACCGCGAGCTGGACGCTGACACAGCACAGGCCATCATCTCCCGTCAGTTTGTCGAAGTGATCATCGCTCCTTCTGCATCCGACGAAGCCCTGAAAATCACCGCGGCAAAACAGAACGTGCGCGTACTGGTGTGCGGCCAGTGGGCTGAGCGCGTACCGGGTCTGGACTTCAAACGCGTGAACGGCGGTCTGCTGGTTCAGGATCGCGATCTGGGCATGGTCACCGCGGGCGATCTGCGCGTCGTGACGAAACGCCAGCCTACCGAGCAGGAACTGCGTGACGCGCTGTTCTGCTGGAAGGTTGCGAAGTTCGTGAAATCCAACGCGATTGTCTATGCAAAAGAGAACATGACCATCGGAATAGGCGCAGGCCAGATGAGCCGCGTTTACTCCGCGAAAATTGCCGGTATCAAAGCGGCCGATGAAGGTCTGGAAGTGAAAGGCTCGGCAATGGCCTCTGACGCCTTCTTCCCGTTCCGTGACGGTATCGACGCTGCTGCGGCAGTGGGCATTACCTGTGTTATCCAGCCTGGCGGCTCAATCCGTGACGGCGAAGTCATTGCCGCTGCTGACGAACACGGCATTGCGATGATCTTCACCGACATGCGTCACTTCCGCCATTAATCCACGGAGCAGAAAATGAAAGTATTAGTCATTGGTAATGGCGGGCGCGAGCACGCTCTGGCGTGGAAAGCGGCCCAGTCGCCGCAGGTAAAAACCGTCTTTGTGGCACCGGGTAATGCCGGTACTGCGCTGGAACCCACGTTACAGAACGTCGCTATCGGCGTGACCGATATCCCGGCCCTGTTGAGCTTTGCTCAGCAGGAGAAAATCGATCTGACCATCGTGGGTCCGGAAGCGCCGCTGGTGATTGGCGTCGTTGACGCCTTCCGGGCTGCTGGCCTGCAAATCTTCGGCCCAACGGAAGGGGCTGCACAGCTGGAAGGTTCGAAAGCCTTCACCAAAGATTTCCTCGCACGTCATAACATCCCGACGGCGGAATATCAGAATTTCACCGAAGTAGAGCCAGCCCTGGCTTACTTACGTGAAAAAGGTGCGCCTATCGTTATCAAAGCCGACGGTCTGGCCGCCGGTAAAGGCGTTATCGTGGCGATGACGCTCGAGGAAGCCGAAGCCGCGGTTCAGGATATGCTGGCAGGCAACGCCTTTGGCGACGCGGGCCATCGCATCGTGATTGAAGAGTTCCTTGACGGTGAAGAGGCGAGCTTTATCGTGATGGTCGACGGCGAGCATGTTCTGCCAATGGCCACCAGCCAGGATCATAAACGCGTTGGCAATGCAGATACCGGGCCGAACACCGGCGGTATGGGCGCTTACTCCCCTGCCCCTGTGGTCACTGACGAAGTGCATCAGCGCACCATGGACCGCATCATCTGGCCAACCGTCAAAGGCATGGCTGCCGAAGGTAATACTTACACCGGTTTCCTCTATGCAGGCCTGATGATCGACAAGCAGGGCAATCCGAAGGTGATTGAGTTCAACTGCCGCTTCGGCGATCCGGAAACGCAGCCAATCATGCTGCGCATGAAATCTGACCTGGTGGAACTGTGTCTTGCCGCCTGTGAAGGTAAGCTGGATGAGAAAACGTCTGAGTGGGATGAACGTGCTTCTCTGGGCGTGGTGATTGCTGCGGGGGGTTATCCGGGTAATTACAATACCGGTGATGAGATTCACGGTTTACCGCTGGAAGAAGTGGAAGGCGCGAAGGTATTCCACGCCGGCACGAAGCTGTCTGACGACGATCGCGTGCTGACCAATGGCGGCCGTGTACTGTGCGCGACCGCGCTGGGTCACACCGTTGCAGAAGCACAGAAGCGTGCCTATGCGCTGATGGCAGATATTCACTGGAACGGTAGCTTTAGCCGCCAGGATATCGGTTATCGCGCAATTGCGCGTGAGCAGGGCGAGTAATTCTTCCGCCAGCCCCTCTCCCGTCAGGGAGAGGGGACGTCACTCAAAAACTCTTTTCTGTCGGCTGCCAGGTGCAGAAGTCTTCGTTCGCGACCAGCAGCAGTTGAGAACCTTCCGGCGCTTCCAGCCACGCCACACTCACTTCCATGGATGAATGCCGCTGACGGCGCTCAATATGTTCGGTTGCCCAGGCTTCAAGCTCAGGCTTAACGGTTTGCCCTTCGCAGGTTGTTACCGTGCCATCGGCATGCCAGCGCCCCTGGCGCAGCACAACGCGTCCCTGACGCAGCGCATCGCTGGTCTGGCGGATTTGTTCGGCACGATAACGATAGAGTGCGACTTGATCGCTGGAAAGCTGCTGTTTTTGACCGCTGACTTCCCGCTGCATAAAGCTCAGCTCGCCATGGTCATCAAAACGCACTTTCACATGTTCGGGGGTCTTGCTGTAGACATTCAGTTCTATCAGCGACAGGTCATCGCCCTGCCAGCGATACTCCGCGGTCGACGTATTGCCGTTATGCCACGGACTGAAAGCAGAAAGCAGATGCACTTCGCCGCCAGAATCTTTGCGCCAGATCCTCACCGCACCCTGGTTATCAGCGTAGCCGCTGGCGGTAAACGGTGGCAGAGAGGTGTCGTGGCTACAGGCGGACAGAAACATCACGCCCGCCAGCGCGAAAAGACCGCGCCAGACAGACAAAAGGGGCGTTGCCGCCCCTTCGTTAAAACTGTTCACTGCCACGCGTCTTACTTAACAGCGTCTTTCAGTGCTTTACCAGAAACAAATGCCGGCACGTTAGCTGCGGCGATTTTGATTTCTTTACCGGTCTGCGGGTTGCGGCCAGTACGCTCAGCGCGGTGGTTCACTTTGAAGGTACCGAAACCAACCAGTTGTACAGCATCACCTTCTTTCAGAGACTCAGTAATAGCAGCCAGGGTAGATTCCAGAGCAGCTTTAGCCTGCACTTTAGACAGATCAGCCTTGTCCGCAATTACATCAATCAGTTGAGTCTTGTTCATAAGTTATCCTTTCAATGTGTTTATCGCTTGCTAAGCATCGAGTGCGACGAAAATGCCAAAAAAGCACTCTCCTGCATACACGCACCGATAGCCACTTTTTTTCGCCCCCCAAATGTAGACCAGACAAGGGGCGAAAGGGAAGAGTCGAGGAGCGACAAAACGAGCGTTATATCAAGTTTTGTTGTCTCATTGGTTAAAAATTATACCAATATTGCTCTCACCAGCCTCACGTAAGTCCGCACGGAGCCCTTTTATCAGCTCAATATCGCGTTCTTCACACTCTGCCAGCAGGCGGAAAATCTCCCACTGGATATCCCATTCCTGCTCAACAGCGGGGTTCACTCGCAGCTCTTCGTCGGTCATTTCCCGACCTTCCTGGGTCATTTCCAGCATTGCGACGGTCGTAATGGATGCCTTGCTGACTTCGATAGCATGCTCCAGCGTTTCACCGCTCAGACGGGAATGAATCAGCTCGCTTAATGCCACGCAGGCATCAATGGCCGGATAGACACCATACAGGTCGTAGTCATCCGCCGCCGGGATCGCCTCTTCAAGCTTTTCAAGCTGAGAGTCGAAATTCACCTTAGCGTCTTTGACCGTCAGCGTCTCCCAGATTAAATCCAGGATGCGGCGATAAATCTGCCCTTCACCAAAGCCCGTCTGCTTGCAGAACGCGGCATAGTTGGGATACATGCGCTCGCACAGGCAAGCCATAAAAGTCACGTGCTGCCAGCTTTCCAGCTTCTCAAGGCGCAGATGAATCGGGTTTTGTAGCATGATGAGGTCTCGAATCGAAAATTAGCCGCAGTTTACCTGAATCATCACTGAATTTCTTGCCAACGCGTAAAAGCCGGACGCCCTGACGCTACCGCATCAGCCCAGCGGGTGGGCTCCGGTAAGCGATACCCTTTCATGCAGCGCTGCACCCACGCCAGCGCACTGTCCGTGCTCACCCGATGCCCGGTGGCGATAAACAGGGGGTTACAACGCGCTTTACTGCGCC
This sequence comes from Enterobacter sp. WPR_3_1, assembly GCF_003635055.1. Lineage (NCBI taxonomy): Bacteria > Pseudomonadati > Pseudomonadota > Gammaproteobacteria > Enterobacterales > Enterobacteriaceae > Enterobacter > Enterobacter sp. WPR_3_1. The sequence continues at coordinate 5,256 of NZ_RBXU01000004.1, forward strand.
AGACCCACGCCAGTTGCTCACCCTTATCGATGAGAGGTGCCAGCGCGCCTGGCTCGGCGGAGAGCGGCTCAAACGCACCGCACAGACGTTTTTTAGCCACACCGATGGTGGGGACATCCACCAGCAGCCCAAAATGGCTGGCGACGCCTAAGCGGCGCGGATGAGAGATACCATGGCCGTCGACAAACAGCAGGTCGGGTTTTTGCGAGAGTTGCTCCCACGCTGCCAGCAGCGCGGGATATTCACGGAATGAGAGAAAGCCAGGAATGTACGGCATGGTGGTGGCGATACGCGCCACCTTGTACTCCACCAGTTCCAGCGAGGGATACTTCAGCAGCACCATTGCCGCCCGCGTCACTTCACCTCCCTGCTCAAACCCCACATCTGCTCCGCCAATGTACTGCGGCGGGTCTGTGTCCAGACGATCCTCACGGATCACGGATGAGGCCAGTTCTATCTGTTGAGCGCGTAATGACGCGAGATCCATAACCACTCCTTACTGATGATAATGTGCAGAAAGTCGGTGCACCGCCTCCACAAACGCGCCAGCGTGTTCTGGCGGTACATCCTGATGAATACCGTGCCCGAGGTTGAACACGTGTCCTTCGCCCTGGCCGAAACCAGCAAGAATGGAGGCCACCTCTTCCTCAATACGGGCAGGCTGAGCATAGAGCATAGACGGGTCCATGTTGCCCTGCAGCGCCACTTTGTCACCCACACGACGGCGCGCATCGGCAATATCGGTTGTCCAGTCGAGACCCAGCGCGTCACAGCCGGTTGCGGCCATGGCTTCCAGCCACTGCCCGCCGCCTTTGGTGAACAGCGTCACCGGCACCCGGCGACCTTCGTTTTCACGCAGCAGGCCATCGACGATTTTATGCATGTAATACAGCGAGAACTGCTGGTAATCGCGCCCGGTCAGCACGCCGCCCCAGGTATCGAAAATCATCACCGACTGCGCGCCTGCTTTAATCTGCGCGTTAAGATAGAGTGTGACGCTCTTCGCCAGCTTGTCGAGCAGCGTATGCAGCGCCTGTGGCTCCGCGTACATCATCTTTTTAATGACGGTAAAGGCTTTGCTGCTGCCACCTTCCACCATATAGGTCGCCAGCGTCCACGGGCTGCCTGAGAAGCCAATCAGCGGCACTTCGCCTTTCAGTTCACGGCGAATTGTGCGCACGGCGTTCATCACGTACCCCAGCTCCTGCTCAGGATCCGGTACCGGCAGCTTATCAACGTCGGCTTTGCTTTTGATCGGGGAGGTGAAACGCGGACCTTCACCGGTTTCGAAATAGAGCCCAAGGCCCATGGCATCCGGAATGGTCAGAATGTCCGAAAAGAGAATAGCGGCATCCAGCGGGTAGCGGCGCAGCGGCTGGAGCGTCACTTCGCAGGCCAGCTCGGCATTTTTGCACAGCGACATAAAATCACCCGCCTGCGCACGCGTGGCTTTGTACTCTGGCAGATAGCGCCCCGCCTGGCGCATCATCCACACCGGGGTGACATCAACGGGCTGGCGCAGCAGCGCACGCAGATAACGATCGTTCTTCAGTTCGGTCATTTTGCAGTTCCTTATTGCGTCAGTCCGTGAGTGTAACACTACTCATACTCGGCCCGACACATTGCCACGGTATCTTCTATCAGCCGACGGGCTACCGTTCCCGGCGGGGGTAACAGTGGCAAATCGTCATAACGGTACCAGTTCGCGTCCAGCAGCTCTTTCTGGTCGATAACAATCTCACCGCTATCGTATTCGGCCATAAACGCCGTCATCAGCGACTGCGGGAACGGCCACGGCTGAGACGTTACGTAACGCAGGTTCTTCACCCGGATCCCGCTCTCTTCCATCACTTCACGCGCCACCGCCTGCTCCAGCGTTTCGCCCACTTCAACGAACCCGGCAAGAACAGTATGAATGCCGTTGCGATGGCGGGTATGTTGCGCCAGCAGGATGGAATCGTCACGCCGGATAGCGACGATAATGCACGGTGCAATCTGCGGATAATAGCGTTCACGGCAGTGGCTGCAGAGCATGGCCCACTCGGTTTTACTCGGGTGCATGGTATGCCCGCAGTAGCCGCAGTATTTATGCGATCGGTAAAACTCGGCCAGCTGCACGCCACGGCCTGCCAGCTGGAACAGGCCCACATCAAGATCCAGCACCTGACGAACGGATCCCATGTCCTGGCGGCGAGGCTGCTGGATCAACCACACCGGCTCCCCTTGCCACTCGCCGATCTTCAGTGCAGGCTGACCAACGAGATCGAAACGATCGGCAGTGCCATGGGGTATTTCCCCACCGGGCAGCCATAATTTTTGTTCGTGACTGACAATCCACCAACCCAGATCTGATTTTTCAATAATACGATCCATATCTATTGCACTACCTTCGCTTCACTGACATGTTGTTAGCATTGTGGTTACATTTTGGATAAGCAGAATCAATTCTAAACCTTGCGGAGTCGAACATGTTAAACCAGCTAGAAAGCCTGACTGAGCGCGTTAGAGGAAGTAACAAACTGGTGGATCGCTGGCTACATGTGCGCAAGCATCTACTCGTGGCTTATTACAATCTGGTCGGTATTAAGCCTGGCAAAGAATCGTTTATGCGGCTGAATGAAAAAGCGCTGGATGATTTTTGTCAGAGCCTGGTCGACTACCTGTCCGACGGCCATTTCAATATTTATGAACGCATTATCCGCGAAATGGAAGGCACTAGCCCGTATTTAACGGCATCCAAACTCTACCCGCTGCTGGAAGCCAATACCCAGCAGATCATGAATTACTACGATTCCACACTCGAGAACGCCATCGATCACGACAACTACCTTGAGTTTCAACAGGCGCTGTCCGATCTCGGCGAAGCGCTGGAAGAGCGATTCTCGCTGGAGGATAAGCTGATCGCCCTCGTACTGGATAACGATTCTAAGGCCAGCAACGAAGATAACATCGCGCGGCCTGCTTGAGTTCTTAATCGTTAACGAGTAGTTTACAAACATTCGCCCCTCTCAGGAGGGGGTATTACACGAAATCATTCATGCGATAGCGTGAACGATGGCGTGTAAATTTCTTGTCGGAGTGCCCAGTGTGAAAGCACGGGCTGAGACCGTTAATTCGGGATCCGCGGAACCTGATCAGGCTAATACCTGCGAAGGGAACAAGAGTAAAACTGCTGTAGTATCGCCCCCGGGCGATCTCCTCTTGCTTCATCCGTCGTCTGACAAGCCATGTCCTTCACTTTTGGAATGAGCTATGTCTACTACTAAACTGACCCGCCGCGAACAGCGCGCACAAGCCCAACACTTCATCGACACCCTGGAAGGCACCGCTTTCCCGAACTCTAAGCGTATTTACATCACCGGCTCTCAGGCGGATATCCGCGTTCCGATGCGCGAAATCCAGCTTAGCCCGACGCTTCTTGGCGGCAGCAAAGAGAACCCGCAGTATGAAGACAACGAAGCCGTGCCAGTCTACGACACGTCTGGCCCGTACGGTGATCCTGATGTGGCCATTAACGTGCAGCAGGGTCTGGCAAAACTGCGCCAGCGCTGGATTGACGCGCGTAACGACTGCGAAGAACTGACGGTTCGCAGCTCTGCCTACACCAAAGAGCGTCTGGCCGACGACGGCCTGGATGAACTGCGCTTCGCGGGCCTGCTGACGCCGAAACGTGCGAAAGCGGGCAAATGCGTTACCCAGCTGCACTATGCGCGTCAGGGGATCGTCACCCCGGAGATGGAGTTTATCGCCATCCGTGAAAACATGGGCCGTGAGCGCATCCGTAGCGAAGTGCTGCGCCACCAGCATCCGGGCGAAGGTTTCGGTGCCCGCCTGCCGGAAAACATCACCCCGGAGTTTGTGCGCGATGAAGTGGCCGCTGGCCGCGCGATTATCCCCGCCAACATCAATCACCCGGAATCCGAACCGATGATTATCGGCCGCAACTTCCTGGTGAAGGTCAACGCCAATATCGGTAACTCCGCGGTCACCTCCTCCATCGAAGAAGAGGTCGAGAAGCTGGTCTGGTCAACGCGCTGGGGCGCGGACACGGTAATGGATCTCTCCACCGGGCGTTATATCCACGAAACCCGCGAGTGGATCCTGCGTAACAGCCCGGTGCCTATCGGAACGGTGCCGGTCTATCAGGCGCTGGAGAAAGTGAACGGTATCGCTGAAAACCTTACCTGGGAAGCGTTCCGCGACACGCTGCTGGAGCAGGCTGAACAGGGTGTAGACTACTTCACCATCCACGCGGGGGTGCTGCTGCGCTACGTGCCGATGACCGCGAAGCGTCTGACCGGCATTGTCTCGCGCGGGGGCTCAATCATGGCGAAGTGGTGTCTGTCTCATCATCAGGAAAACTTCCTCTACGAACACTTCCGCGAGATCTGCGAAATCTGTGCCGCTTACGACGTCTCGCTGTCGCTGGGCGACGGCCTGCGCCCTGGTTCCATTCGTGATGCCAACGACGAAGCGCAGTTTGCCGAACTGCACACGCTGGGCGAGCTGACCAAAATCGCCTGGGAGTATGACGTGCAGGTGATGATTGAAGGCCCGGGCCATGTCCCCATGCAGATGATCCGCCGCAATATGACGGAAGAACTGGAGCACTGCCATGAAGCGCCATTCTATACCCTGGGGCCGTTGACCACCGATATTGCCCCGGGTTACGACCACTTCACCTCCGGAATTGGTGCGGCGATGATCGGCTGGTTCGGTTGCGCCATGCTCTGCTATGTGACGCCAAAAGAGCACCTCGGTCTGCCCAACAAAGAGGACGTGAAGCAGGGGCTTATCACCTACAAAATTGCCGCCCACGCTGCGGACCTGGCGAAAGGCCATCCGGGCGCGCAAATTCGCGATAACGCGATGTCGAAGGCCCGCTTTGAATTCCGCTGGGAAGATCAGTTTAACCTCGCGCTCGACCCGTTTACCGCCCGCGCCTATCACGACGAAACCCTGCCGCAGGAGTCCGGCAAAGTGGCCCATTTCTGCTCCATGTGTGGGCCAAAATTCTGCTCGATGAAGATCAGCCAGGAGGTGCGTGACTACGCCGCCGCGCAAACCATTGAAGTGGGCATGGCGGATATGTCAGAAACCTTCCGCGCGAAAGGCGGCGAAATCTACCTCAAAAAAGAGGAGGCGTAATGTACCAGCCCGATTTCCCACCCGTGCCCTTTCGTTTGGGGCTCTATCCGGTGGTGGACAGCGTGGAGTGGATTGCCCGCCTGCTGGAGGCAGGTGTACGCACGCTACAGCTGCGCATCAAAGATAAACGCGATGAGGAGGTGAAAAACGATGTCGCCGCCGCCATCGCGCTGGGGCGTCGGTATAACGCCCGCCTGTTTATCAACGACTACTGGCGACTGGCGATAAAGCACCAGGCCTACGGCGTGCATCTGGGTCAGGAGGACCTGGAGACCACAGACCTGAATGCCATCCGGGAAGCCGGTTTGCGCCTGGGTGTCTCGACCCATGACGATATGGAGATTGACGTGGCACTGGCGGCACGCCCTTCGTACATTGCGCTTGGACACGTCTTCCCGACGCAAACTAAACAGATGCCCTCCGCGCCACAAGGGCTGGCACAGCTGGCGGCTCACGTGAAGCGTCTTGCGCAGTACCCGACCGTGGCCATCGGCGGGATTAGCCTTGAACGCGCTCCGGCCGTGCTGGATACCGGTGTCGGCAGTATCGCCGTCGTCAGTGCCATCACCCAGGCCGCAGACTGGCAGGCCGCCACCCGGAAGCTCTTACAACTGGCAGGAGCAGGCAATGAATGATCGTGACTTTATGCGCTATAGCCGCCAGATCCTGCTGGAGGATATCGCCATCGACGGGCAGCAAAAGCTGCTCGCCAGCCGGGTTTTGATTGTCGGGCTGGGCGGATTAGGCGCGCCTGCCGCGCTCTATCTGGCCGGAGCAGGCGTGGGCACGCTGGTACTGGCCGATGATGACGAGGTGCATCTTAGCAACCTGCAGCGTCAAATCCTCTTTACCACCGAGGATATCAACCAGCCCAAAGTACACATTACCCGCCAGCGTCTGAACCAGCTGAACCCGGATATTGAGCTCATTGCGTGTCAGGAGCGGCTCAGCGGCGACAATCTGCTCCGAGAAGTCGCCCTGGCCGACGTGGTGCTGGACTGCACCGACAATATGGCAACCCGCCAGGCGATCAACGCCGCCTGTGTCGCAAAAAATACGCCGCTTATCACCGCCAGCGCGGTGGGGTTCGGCGGGCAGATGATGGTCCTGACACCGCCGTGGGCGCAGGGCTGCTATCGCTGTCTGTGGCCAGACGATGCTGAGCCAGAGCGTAACTGTCGCACCGCGGGCATTCTTGGCCCGGTTGTGGGGGTGATGGGTACCCTGCAGGCGCTCGAGGCCATCAAGCTGCTCAGCGGAATGGAGACCGAGCGCAACACGTTGCGGTTATTTGATGCCCGCTCCAGCGGCTGGCGTCATCTGGCGTTACACCGTGCCAGCCACTGCCCGGTATGCGGAGGCGGCAATGCGCATTCTCTTTAACGATGAGCCGATGAAATGCGAGGACGGGCTCACCGTTGCCGTGCTGCTCGATAAGCTTCGCCAGCTCAAGCCGGGAACGGCGCTGGCGCTCAATCAACAGATCCTGCCGCGCGAGCAGTGGGAACATCAGCAGGTCAGTGAAGGCGACCAGATCCTGCTGTTTCAGGTTATCGCAGGGGGCTGAGATGTTACGTATTGCCGATAAAGTCTTTGATTCACATCTGTTTACCGGAACCGGGAAATTCGCATCTCCCCAGCTGATGGTCGATGCCATCCGTGAAAGCGGCAGCCAGCTGGTCACGCTGGCGTTAAAGCGCGTGGATCTGCGCCATCACAGTGATGCCATTCTGGCGCCTTTACTGGAAGCTGGCGTCACGCTACTGCCAAATACTTCCGGCGCGAAAACGGCCGAAGAGGCCATTTTCGCCGCTCAACTGGCGCGTGAAGCGCTCGGCACACGCTGGCTGAAGCTGGAAATTCACCCGGATGCTCGCTGGCTGTTGCCCGACCCGATCGAGACGCTGAAAGCGGCGGAAAAGTTGGTACAACAAGGGTTCATCGTTCTGCCTTACTGCGGTGCCGATCCGGTACTCTGCAAACGTCTGGAAGATGTTGGCTGCGCCGCCGTTATGCCGCTGGGCGCGCCTATTGGCTCCAACCAGGGACTGGAAACCCGGGCAATGCTGGAGATCATCATTGAGCAGGCCACCGTGCCGGTGGTGGTGGATGCGGGTATTGGCGTACCAAGCCATGCCGCGCAGGCGCTGGAGATGGGGGCGGACGCGGTGCTGGTGAACACGGCCATCGCGGTTGCCGACGATCCGGTCATGATGGCGCGCGCGTTTCGCATGGCGGTGGAGGCTGGCCTGCTGGCACGGCAATCAGGCCCTGGCTCACGCAGTTTTCAGGCGCAGGCCACCAGCCCGCTGACCGGTTTTCTGGAGGCAATCTCATGACCACCTTTACCGACCGCTGGCGGCAGCTTAACTGGGACGACATTGCCCTGCGCATCAACAGCAAAACGCCGGTCGACGTCGAGCGCGCATTGAATGCGCGCCATCTGACCCGCGACGATTTAATGGCCCTGCTCTCCCCTGCGGCCAGCGCTTATCTGGAGCCGATGGCCCAGCGCGCCCAGCGTCTCACCCGACAGCGCTTTGGCAACACGGTGAGCTTTTACGTCCCGCTCTATCTCTCAAACCTGTGCGCCAATGACTGTACCTACTGCGGCTTCTCCATGAGCAACCGCATTAAGCGTAAGACGCTTGATGAGGAAGAGATCGCGCGCGAGTGTGCGGCGATCCGGGAAATGGGCTTCGAGCATCTCCTGCTGGTCACCGGTGAGCACCAGGGCAAAGTCGGAATGGACTATTTCCGCCAGCACCTTCCTGCCATTCGTCGTCAGTTCGCCTCGTTGCAGATGGAAGTGCAGCCTCTGTCGCAGGATGAGTATGCGGAGCTCAAAACGCTCGGACTGGATGGAGTGATGGTCTATCAGGAAACGTACCACGAAGCGACCTACGCCCGGCATCACCTGAAGGGCAAGAAACAGGACTTCTTCTTCCGCCTTGAAACGCCGGACAGGCTCGGACGTGCCGGGATCGACAAAATTGGCCTTGGTGCGCTGATTGGGCTTTCCGATAGCTGGCGCGTGGATTGCTATATGGTGGCGGAACATCTGTTGTGGCTTCAGCAGCACTACTGGCAGAGCCGCTACTCCATCTCCTTCCCCCGGCTGCGCCCGTGTGCTGGCGGGATTGAACCGGCCTCACTCATGGACGAGCGCCAGCTGGTACAAACGATCTGCGCGTTTCGCCTGCTTGCCCCGGAGGTTGAATTATCGCTCTCAACACGTGAATCACCGGCGTTCCGCGACCGCGTGATCCCGCTTGCGATAAACAACGTGAGCGCATTTTCCAAAACACAGCCGGGCGGTTACGCCGATGATCACCCTGAACTGGAGCAGTTTGCCCCGCATGATGGACGACGTCCGGAAGCGGTCGCCGCGGCCCTGAGCGCGCAGGGGCTGCAACCGGTCTGGAAAGACTGGGACAGCTGGCTGGGAAGAGCCTCGCAATTACGCTGAAACATACTGCAACTCCGCAGAAATAAAACGAGGCGCCACGGAGAGTCACAACCGGATGATTGTCAGCTATCGTCCGGTTTTTTATTGTCATGTGGTCAGCAACGGACGCTGACCAGGGCGAAAAGCTTCTTCCTCGTTTCGCCCTGCCTCTGACTTATCGTGCACACTGAATTTCTGCTTTTATGAGTAATTTCTTAGCCATTCTTAAGATAAATCATCTCGTCTGAAATCGTGTTCCGTATAATTCACAGCTAACCGCAGGACTGCGACTATGCTGAGAGGATATCGGCAGACGAAAAGCATTCACCCTCAGGAATGATGTACAACTCATGGCACTTCACAGCAAAAAACTCTCTTTTACCCGGCCAATAATGGCCAGCTTCGCGGGGATACTGTGCAGTTTCGCACTGATCGCTGTCGTGGTTACGCTTTCGCAACGAAAGGATTTTCTTGAGGATTATCATAAAATTAATGGTAATTTCACGCATAATCTGGCGGTTAACTATACCGAATCAATGTTGCGTGAAAACGACTATATTCTTGGTCGTTCTGCGATGTACTTTTCCCGCAACGAAATACTGAATGAGACGCTGAACGTCAACCCGACGCAAGGGTTGCAGATGTTGATGCATTTGCAAAACCTGATGCCGACCGTGTCATCCATCTCGCTGGCCGACACGGAAGGGCATTATTTGCACGTTCCAGAAGCGCCTCCCACGGAAAAGAGTAAAAACGTCGATCCGCGGACGCGCCCGTGGTTTGTCGCCCACGCGGAAGCCAGTATTTTCAGCCATTATACCCACCCTTATATGGACTACTTTACCGGGCATCCAACGGTCACGCTTTATAAGCCATTGATTTCAACAGAAGGCAGACTCAAGGGAACCCTCGCCTTTCATCTTGATTTGGCGTCGATGGGTTATACCCTTCGACAGATGGTGGCCCCTGTACAAGGGGAATTCTTCGTCGTCGAGCGCGACGGAACCGTGGTGCTTCATCCTGACACGGGCGCGCTGTTCAAAAAATACGTGAGCGAAGCGCTGATGGACAAAATGACCAGCGGCGAGGGTCATTTATACGACCGGAAAAGTAAAACCTGGTATTACTACTACTCCTTCACTAACCCGGATTGGTTTGTCATCTACCGGGTCTCTGGCGCGACCCTGACGGATATTACCCGCCACGAAACCACTATCGTTGGCTGGGGATTTGCACTGGCGGCGATTATTATCATTCTCTTCGGTTTGTACCTTCGCCATGCCTCGCGTACCGTGCTGATGCATATTATCAACGCCATCAAAACTGGCGACGTCAGCCAGGCACCGCGTCTGGAAGCGATGCTGAGTCATACCATCCAGTCGAATAAAGAGCGTGAGATGGCATATGTCCGCCAGGCAACCCACGATGCGCTAACAGGCTGCAAAAACCGCCGCGCGTTCGATACCGATGTGGAAGAGTTAATGGCGGCTCAACAGCCTTTCGCACTGGCGCTGGTGGACATCGATAACTTCAAATCAATCAACGATACCTGGGGCCACCTTAGCGGCGATATTGTCCTGCGTAACGTGGCGCGTGAAGGGATCCAGATCATGCAACCGCACCACATCTCGGTGTACCGGTACGGTGGAGAAGAGTTTGCGGTGGTCTTCCAGGCTGCGCAAATTGCTGATGCAATCTCGTTGCTGGAAGCGTGGCGTACCACCATTGAAAAACGCGTCTGGCGGGAAGAAAACCTGCAGGTCACGTTCAGTGCAGGCCTGGGGGAATGGCATTTCGAACCGCTGGAGCAATTTGTAGGGAGCGTGGATAACGCACTTTACAGCGCAAAACAACAGGGTAAAAACCGCATCCTTCAGACCTCCATCCGTTAATTTCTTCCCTCCCACGCTGTCCGTTTCGACGGGCAGCGTGCGCTTTCATGCAAAATTGTAACCGGTTTCAGAAAATCACCCATTTCTTTGTGATGCCTGACACACAATCGCGGTAAAGCGGTTGTTGAAGCGGTCTGCACGGGATAATTATCAATAAACACATGTAGATCGAGGCTGATTATGAAGAACATCGTTTTATGCTGTGCAGCGGGAATGTCAACCAGCATGCTGGTTCAACGTATGAAAGACGCCGCGCAGAAAAAAGGGGTTGAAGTCACCATTAAGGCCGTTCCGGTTGCGGAGTTTAAAGATAATATCGCGACGGCTGACATCGTATTGCTGGGGCCACAGGTTAAATACGAGCAGGCTAAACTTCAGGCGCAGGCCGATCCGCTGGGTAAAAAGGTCGCGGTGATCGACATGATGGATTACGGCATGATGAAAGGTGATGTCGTCCTGGAAAAAGCGCTTAAATTACTGGAGTGACCCGTGGAAGATTTAGAAACAACGATCATGGAACTGCTGGTCAACGCGGGAGCAGCGCGCAGTGCTGCCCTTACGGCGTTGCAGATGGCCCGTAAAGGCGACTTTGACGAAGCCGAAAAGGCGATGGAAGAGTCGCGTGAATACGTGAAACATGCCCACACCATCCAGACGCAGCTGATTGGTCTTGATGAAGGGACCGGAAAGCTGCCGGTTAACCTGATCACCGTCCACTCTCAGGATCACCTGATGAACGCGATGGTCATTCAGGACCTGGCGGGCGATATGATTGAGCTGTATCGTCGGCTACCGCTGATAAACTGAAAAATATGCAGACATAAAAAAACCCGCCGAAGCGGGTTTTTTATTTGCTGAATCAACGATTACTCGTTGTCAGAACCACCCAGACCTGCGTTCAGCAGCTCTGCCAGGCTCGCGGATGCATCTTCAGCAGTTACCTGCGGTGCAGCTGGCAGTTCGCCTGCAGCACGACGACGCATACGATCCTGATGGTACGCATAACCGGTACCAGCCGGGATCAGACGACCCACGATAACGTTCTCTTTCAGACCGCGCAGTTCATCACGCTTACCTGCTACAGCGGCTTCGGTCAGGACACGCGTGGTCTCCTGGAACGATGCTGCAGAGATGAAGGACTCGGTTGCCAGAGACGCTTTGGTGATACCCAGCAGATCGCGCGAGAAGGTCGCAGCGATTTTGCCGTTCGCTTCCAGATCGCGGTTAGCGATCTTGACGCGTGAGTATTCAACCTGCTCGCCTTCGAGGAACTCAGAGCTGCCCGCGCTATCGATGGTTGCTTTACGCAGCATCTGACGAACGATAACTTCAATGTGTTTATCGTTAATCTTAACGCCCTGCAGACGGTATACGTCCTGTACTTCGTTAACGATGTAACGAGTAACAGCATGCACACCACGCAGACGCAGGATGTCGTGCGGCGCTTCTGGACCGTCGGAAACCACATCACCACGTTCTACACGTTCACCTTCGAACACGTTGAGCTGACGCCACTTAGGAATCATCTCTTCGTACGGCTCGCTGCCATCTACTGGGGTGATAACCAGACGGCGTTTACCTTTGGTCTCTTTACCGAAGGAGATGATACCGCTGATTTCAGCCAGGATTGCAGGCTCTTTCGGACGACGTGCTTCGAACAGATCCGCAACGCGTGGCAGACCACCGGTGATGTCCTTGGTACCGCCGGATTCCTGAGGAATACGCGCCAGGGTGTCACCAGAACTGATCTGTACGCCATCTTCCAGCTGTACAATCGCTTTACCCGGCAGGAAGTACTGCGCAGGCATATCGGTACCAGGGATCAGAACGTCGTTACCCTGAGCATCAACGATTTTCAGTGCAGGACGCAGATCTTTACCACCGGCAGTACGCTCAGCAGAGTCCAGAACGACCAGAGAAGACAGACCGGTCAGCTCGTCGGTCTGACGAGTAATGGTCTGGCCGTCGATCATGTCAGTGAAGCGGATGAAACCACTTACTTCGGTGATAACCGGCATGGTGTGTGGATCCCAGTTTGCAACGGTTTCACCGCCGGCAACCTGCTCGCCATCACCTTTCGCCATAACAGCACCGTAAGGCACTTTATAGCTCTCTTTGGTACGACCGAATTCGTCGATCAGCTTCAGCTCGGTGTTACGAGAGGTCACAACCAGCTTGCCTGCGGAGTTAACAACAGACTTCGCGTTGCTGAGCTTGATGCTACCTTTGTTTTTCACCTGGATGCTGGATTCAGCAGCCGCACGAGATGCCGCACCACCGATGTGGAACGTACGCATCGTCAGCTGTGTACCCGGTTCACCGATGGACTGTGCCGCGATAACACCGATTGCTTCACCTTTGTTGATGATGTGGCCACGCGCCAGGTCACGACCATAGCAGTGCGCACATACACCGAAATCGGTGTCACAAGATACAACGGAACGAACTTTCACAGAGTCAACAGAGTTCGCTTCCAGCAGGTCACACCACTGTTCGTGCAGCAGCGTGTTGCGTGGAACCAGAATGTCTGCGGTACCCGGCTTCAGAATGTCTTCCGCGGTTACACGACCCAGTACGCGATCGCGCAGCGGCTCTTTAACATCACCACCCTCGATAACCGGGGTCATGGTGATACCTTCGAGGGTGCCACAATCGTCTTCGGTCACAACCAGATCCTGCGCAACGTCAACCAGACGACGCGTCAGATAACCGGAGTTCGCTGTTTTCAGTGCGGTATCCGCCAGACCTTTACGCGCACCGTGAGTAGAGATGAAGTACTGGAGTACGTTCAGACCTTCACGGAAGTTCGCGGTGATTGGCGTTTCGATGATGGAGCCATCTGGCTTCGCCATCAGACCACGCATACCTGCCAGCTGACGAATCTGTGCTGCAGAACCACGCGCACCGGAGTCGGCCATCATGTAAATGCTGTTGAAGGAAACCTGCTGCTCTTCTACGCCGTCACGGTTAATCACGGTTTCGGTTTGCAGGTTATCCATCATCGCTTTGGATACACGATCGTTCGCCGCAGCCCAGATATCGATAACTTTGTTATAGCGTTCGCCCGCGGTAACCAGACCAGACTGGAACTGCTCCTGGATCTCAGCAACTTCGGCTTCCGCTTCAGAGATGATCTCGTGTTTCTTCTCTGGGATAACCATGTCATCGATACCAACAGATGCACCTGAACGCGCTGCATATGCAAAGCCGGTGTACATTGTCTGGTCAGCGAAGATAACCGTCGGCTTCAGACCCAGAATGCGGTAACAGGTGTTCAGCATTTTGGAGATCGCTTTCTTACCCAGCGCCTGGTTGACGATGGAGAAAGGCAGACCTTTCGGTACGATCATCCACAGAATGGCACGGCCAACGGTCGTGTCTTTCAGGCTGGTTTTCGCAACGAATTCGCCGTTAGCATCTTTTTCATATTCAGTGATACGCACTTTGACACGCGCATGCAGAGAGGCCAGGCCAGCGCGATAGATACGCTCAGCTTCTTTAGGGCCAGTCAGCACCATGCCTTCGCCTTTGGCGTTAACACAGTCACGGGTCATGTAGTACAGACCCAATACAACGTCCTGAGAAGGAACGATGATTGGTTCACCGTTCGCTGGAGACAGGATGTTGTTAGTAGACATCATCAGCGCACGCGCTTCGAGCTGGGCTTCCAGCGTCAGCGGTACGTGAACAGCCATCTGGTCACCATCGAAGTCGGCGTTATATGCCGCACAAACCAGCGGGTGCAGCTGGATAGCTTTACCTTCGATCAGTACCGGTTCAAATGCCTGGATACCCAGACGGTGCAGTGTTGGTGCACGGTTCAGCAGTACCGGGTGTTCGCGGATAACTTCGTCCAGGATATCCCAAACGACAGCTTCTTCACGCTCAACCATTTTCTTAGCGGCTTTGATGGTGGTGGCCAGGCCACGCAGTTCCAGCTTGCCGTAGATGAACGGTTTGAACAGCTCCAGTGCCATTTTCTTCGGCAGACCGCACTGATGCAGACGCAGGTATGGACCTACGGTGATAACAGAACGACCGGAGTAGTCAACACGCTTACCGAGCAGGTTCTGACGGAAACGACCCTGTTTACCTTTGATCATATCGGCCAAAGATTTCAGAGGACGTTTGTTAGAACCGGTGATCGCGCGACCGCGACGACCGTTATCCAGCAGGGCATCTACCGCTTCCTGCAGCATACGTTTTTCGTTACGTACGATGATGTCCGGCGCAGCCAGATCCAGCAGACGTTTCAGACGGTTGTTACGGTTGATAACGCGACGATACAGATCGTTCAGATCCGACGTTGCGAAACGACCACCATCCAGCGGAACCAGCGGACGCAGATCTGGCGGCAGCACCGGCAGAACGGTCAGGATCATCCACTCTGGTTTGTTACCAGACTGAACGAACGCTTCCAGCAGTTTGATACGCTTGGTCAGCTTTTTACGCTTGGTTTCGGAGTTGGTTTCGTTCAGCTCTTCACGCAGCTGCTCGCACTCTTGCTCCAGGTCCATGCTCTTCAGCAGGGCCTGAATAGCTTCCGCACCCATCTTCGCGTCGAATTCGTCACCGAACTCTTCCAGCGCGTCCAGATACTGTTCTTCGGTCAGAATCTGGTGGCGTTCCAGGTTCGTCATACCGCCTTCGATAACGACATAAGATTCGAAGTACAGAACACGTTCGATATCGCGCAGCGGCATATCCAGCAGCAGGCCGATACGGGACGGCAGAGATTTCAGGAACCAGATGTGCGCAGTTGGAGATGCCAGTTCGATGTGGCCCATGCGCTCACGGCGCACTTTGGTCTGGGTCACTTCAACGCCGCACTTCTCACAGATCACACCACGGTGTTTCAGGCGCTTGTACTTACCGCACAGGCACTCGTAGTCTTTTACTGGCCCGAAAATTCGCGCACAGAAAAGGCCGTCACGCTCAGGCTTGAACGTACGGTAGTTGATGGTTTCCGGCTTTTTAACTTCACCGAAAGACCATGAACGGATCATGTCTGGCGAAGCCAGAGCAATTTTGATCGCATCAAACTCTTCGGTTTTAGTCTGCGCTTTCAGAAACTTTAATAAATCTTTCACGGATTTGCTCCCGTCGGAGTTAGCACAATCTGGTGTCGGGGGTTAGCCCGACACCAGTGACCTGTTTGAGCGAGAATTACTCGTCTTCCAGTTCGATGTTGATACCCAGCGAACGAATCTCTTTCAACAGTACGTTGAAGGACTCTGGCATGCCCGGTTCCATCTGATGATTGCCGTCCACGATGTTTTTATACATCTTGGTACGACCGTTCACGTCATCAGACTTAACGGTGAGCATTTCCTGCAGGGTGTATGCTGCGCCGTATGCTTCCAGCGCCCACACTTCCATCTCCCCGAAGCGCTGACCACCGAACTGCGCCTTACCACCCAGCGGCTGCTGAGTAACCAGGCTGTAAGAACCGGTAGAACGAGCGTGCATCTTGTCGTCGACCAGGTGGTTCAGTTTCAGCATGTACATGTAACCTACGGTTACCGGACGCTCGAACTGTTCACCGGTACGGCCATCAAACAGCGTAATCTGACCAGACGTTGGCAGACCACCCAGTTGCAGCAGCTCTTTGATTTCAGCTTCTTTTGCACCGTCGAATACCGGCGTTGCAATCGGCATACCTTTGCGCAGGTTCTCTGCCAGACGCAGCACTTCTTCATCGCTGAAGGTGCTCAGGTCGACTTTCTGACGAACGTCGGTACCCAGATCGTAGGCACGCTGGATGAATTCGCGCAGTTTCGCGACTTCTTCCTGCTGTTTCAGCATGGCGTTGATCTTATCGCCGATACCTTTCGCAGCCATACCCAGGTGGGTTTCCAGAATCTGACCGATGTTCATACGAGACGGTACACCCAGTGGGTTCAGTACGATATCTACCGGCGTACCGTTAGCATCGTGCGGCATATCTTCGATCGGGTTGATCTTAGAGATAACACCCTTGTTACCGTGACGACCTGCCATCTTATCACCAGGCTGGATCTGACGTTTAACAGCCAGATACACCTTAACAATCTTCAGCACGCCTGGTGCCAGATCGTCGCCCTGAGTGATTTTACGGCGTTTCGCTTCGAGTTTTTTCTCGAACTCGTGTTTCAGTTCGTCATACTGCTCAGCCAGCTGTTCCAGCTGATTTTGTTTCTCTTCGTCGGTCAGGCCCAGTTCCAGCCAGCGATCGCGTGGCAGTTTGTCGAGCTTCTCAGCTTCAACGCCACCGGCAACCAGCACCGCATAGATACGGCTGAACAGACCCGCTTCGAGGATCTGCAGTTCTTCAGACAGGTCTTTCTTAGCCTGTTTGAGCTGCATCTCTTCGATTTCCAGCGCACGCTTATCTTTTTCAACGCCGTCACGGGTGAAGACCTGAACATCGATAACCGTACCGGAAACACCGTTTGGTACGCGCAGAGAAGAGTCTTTAACGTCAGACGCTTTCTCACCGAAGATAGCACGCAGCAGTTTCTCTTCTGGCGTCAGCTGGGTTTCACCTTTCGGCGTTACCTTACCAACCAGAATGTCGCCGCCGGTCACTTCTGCACCGATGTAAACGATACCGGATTCATCCAGTTTGGAGAGCGCAGCTTCACCCACGTTAGGGATGTCAGCGGTGATCTCTTCTGGCCCCAGCTTGGTGTCACGGGACACACATGCCAGTTCCTGAATGTGGATGGTAGTGAAACGATCTTCCTGAACCACACGCTCGGAGACGAGGATGGAGTCTTCGAAGTTGTAACCGTTCCACGGCATGAACGCTACGCGCATGTTTTGACCGAGCGCCAGTTCACCGAGGTCGGTGGACGGACCGTCTGCCAGCACGTCGCCGCGCTCAACGGGCTCACCCAGAGACACACAAGGCATCTGGTTGATACAGGTGTTCTGGTTAGAACGGGTGTATTTGGTCAGGTTATAAATGTCGATACCTGCTTCGCCCGGGTACATCTCGTCTTCGTTAACTTTGATAACGATACGGGAAGCATCCACGTACTGAACAGTACCGCCACGTTTAGCCACCGCAGTAACACCGGAGTCAACGGCAACAGCACGTTCCATACCGGTACCAACCAGCGGCTTATCAGCACGCAGAGTTGGAACGGCCTGACGTTGCATGTTCGCACCCATCAATGCACGGTTGGCGTCATCGTGTTCCAGGAACGGGATCAGGGACGCACCGACGGATACCACCTGCTGGGTGGATACGTCCATGTAGTCAACCTGGTCGCGGCTGAACAAGCTGGATTCGCCTTTGCTACGGCAGGTAACCAGATCTTCTACAAAGTGGCCTTCGTCATCCAGGTTGGAGTTCGCCTGAGCGATAACGTAGTTGCCTTCTTCGATAGCAGACAGGTAGTGAATTTCGTCAGTTACAACACCGTCGGTCACTTTACGGTACGGCGTCTCAAGGAAACCGTATTCGTTAGTCTGTGCGTACACGGACAGGGAGTTGATCAGACCGATGTTTGGACCTTCAGGCGTTTCGATTGGACATACGCGACCGTAGTGAGTCGGGTGTACGTCTCGAACTTCGAAGCCTGCACGTTCACGGGTCAGACCGCCTGGGCCGAGTGCAGAGATACGACGTTTGTGCGTGATCTCAGACAGCGGGTTGTTCTGGTCCATGAACTGAGACAGCTGGCTGGAACCGAAGAACTCTTTCACTGCTGCAGAAATCGGCTTGGCGTTGATCATATCCTGAGGCATCAGGGTATCCAGATCGCCCAGAGACAGACGCTCTTTCACCGCACGCTCAACACGTACCAGGCCAACGCGGAACTGGTTTTCCGCCATTTCGCCTACGGAACGGATACGACGGTTGCCGAGGTGGTCGATATCGTCCACTTCGCCTTTGCCGTTACGGATATCGATGAGCTTCTTCATCACTTCGATGATGTCGTCTTTGCTCAGGATACCGGAACCTTCGATCTCATCACGCAGCAGAGAACGGTTGAACTTCATACGACCAACCGCGGACAGATCGTAGCGGTCTTCGGAGAAGAACAGGTTCTCGAACAGGCTTTCAGCCGCTTCGCGAGTTGGTGGTTCACCAGGGCGCATCATGCGGTAGATTTCTACCAGCGCGCTCAGACGATCGGTCGTTGGATCGACGCGGATAGTCTCAGAGATATAAGGACCGTGGTCCAGATCGTTGGTGAACAGCGTTTCGATGCGTTTGTGGCCAGACTGGCTCAGCTTAGCCAGCAGATCCAGGCTCAGCTCCATGTTCGCCGGGCAGATCAGCTCGCCAGTTGATTCATCAACGTAATCTTTCGCGGCTACTTTTCCAGCAATGTATTCAACCGGAACTTCGATGAGTTTGATATCATCTTTTTCCAGCTGACGGATGTGGCGCGCGGTAATACGGCGGCCTTTTTCCACATACACTTTGCCGTCGGCTTCGATGTCGAACGACGCGGTCTCACCACGCAGACGCTCTGGCACCAGCTCCATCTGCAACTTGTTGTCGCGGATTTCAAAGATTACTTTCTCAAAGAACAGGTCCAGGATCTGTTCAGTGGTGTATTGCAGCGCACGCAAAATGATGGTCGCAGGCAGTTTACGACGACGGTCGATACGGACAAACAGGTTGTCTTTAGGATCGAACTCGAAGTCCAGCCAGGAACCACGGTAAGGAATGATACGCGCATTATACAGTACTTTACCGGATGAGTGTGTTTTACCTTTATCGCTGTCGAAGAAGACACCCGGGCTACGATGCAGCTGGGAAACGATAACACGCTCAGTACCGTTGATGACGAAAGTACCGTTGTCTGTCATGAGTGGAATTTCACCCATGTAGACTTCTTGTTCTTTAATGTCTTTTACGGTGCCTTCTGGCGCTTCGCGCTCATAGATCACCAGACGCAGTTTTACGCGCAGCGGTGCGGAATAGGTCACGCCACGGATCTGACATTCCTGAACGTCAAACACCGGTTCGCCAAGGCGGTAGCTGACGTACTGCAGCTCGGAGTTACCGCTGTAGCTCTGAATCGGGAACACGGAACGGAAGGCTGCTTCCAGGCCGTACTGCCCTTCAGGATCTTGCTCGATAAACTTCTGGAACGAGTCAAGCTGGATAGAAAGGAGATATGGAATGTCCAGAACTTGTGGACGTTTACCAAAATCCTTACGAATACGTTTTTTCTCGGTATAGGAGTAAACCATAGGGTTCCTCAGCTCGCTGACAAGTCGACCCATCTGTCCGACGAAGGGACAGTTTGTGCAACACCATTTTGTGGACCGGAAAATTGAATACTTTCCGCAATACCTGTTGCTATCACGCTTAAATCATTTCGTCGCGATTTACACAGAGCGCGCACCCTGTCGCAATATATTAAGTCGTCGATAGAAACATGCATTGTCAGGACAACCAGTAGTCAAACAGTGTGAAATGCTACTGATGCCTTACAGCGCAAAAAGGCTGGTGACTAAAAAGTCACCAGCCATCAGCCTAATGACTTAGGCTGCAACCAGAAAAGTTGGCTTATTTAACTTCAACTTCAGCGCCAGCTTCTTCCAGAGATTTTTTCAGTGCTTCTGCGTCGTCTTTGCTCACGCCTTCTTTCAGCGCAGCTGGAGCAGCTTCTACCAGGTCTTTAGCTTCTTTCAGACCCAGGCCAGTTGCGCCACGTACTGCTTTGATAACAGCAACTTTGTTAGCGCCAGCAGCTTTCAGAATTACGTCGAATTCAGTTTTTTCTTCAGCAGCTTCAACCGGGCCAGCAGCTACAGCTACAGCAGCAGCAGCGGAAACACCGAATTTTTCTTCCATTGCAGAGATCAGTTCTACAACGTCCATTACGGACATAGCTGCAACTGCTTCAATGATTTGATCTTTAGTGATAGACATTTAAATTGTTCCTGAAAATCAGAATAAGTTTATACGTAAGCAAATGCTTTATAAAGATAACTGCGATTAAGCAGCTTCTTTTGCATCGCGAACAGCAGCCAGAGTGCGAACCAGTTTGCCAGCCGAAGCTTCTTTCATGGTTGCCATCAGGCGTGCAATTGCTTCTTCGTAGGTCGGCAGGGTTGCCAGGCGATCGATTTGCGATGCCGGGATCAACTCACCTTCAAAGGCTGCAGCTTTGACCTCAAATTTTGCATTCGCTTTCGCGAACTCTTTGAACAGACGAGCAGCAGCGCCCGGGTGTTCCATAGAGTATGCAATAAGGGTCGGACCAACAAACGTGTCTTTCAGGCACTCGAAAGGAGTACCTTCAACTACGCGACGCAGCAGGGTGTTACGAACAACACGCATGTATACGCCAGCTTCACGACCTGCTTTACGCAGTTCAGTCATTTTGTCTACAGTAACGCCACGGGAATCCGCAACTACTGCAGACAGCGCGCCTTTGGCTACTTCGCTGACTTCAGCAACAATCGCTTGTTTGTCTTGAAGATTTAAAGCCATTAGCTTTGCTCCTGGATGTTTGCCGGAACTCATGTTCCGGAACTCACTTCACTCTCCCCAACGGAAAGAGCGTCTTAATACGGTGAGCAGAAACAAGCCAGAGTATCCAAAAATAATCTTAGCGTTCTGTCACCGTCTACGCAGGGCATTAAGTTTCTTGCGAAACACCTGCGGTCTTCGACGGAGGCCTGGATTAGGCCAGGCTCCAACGAACAAATCTTTTAGCCGCTAACTTTTGTTAGCAAACGTGGGGGTAAGATTGTAGACAAAATCACCGCCCACGTAAAGGCATTAGTTTGCAGCAGCGCTCAGGCCAGCCTGGTCAACTGCAACACCTGCACCCATGGTGGTGGAGATGCTAACTTTCTTGATGTACACGCCTTTCGCCTGAGTTGGTTTTGCTTTTTTCAGCGCAACCAGCAGAGCTTCCAGGTTTTCTTTCAGTTTGTCAGCGTCAAAGTCCACTTTACCGATGGTGGTGTGGATGATGCCGTTTTTGTCGTTACGATAACGAACCTGACCTGCTTTAGCGTTCTTAACAGCTTCAGCAACGTTAGGGGTTACAGTACCCACTTTCGGGTTTGGCATCAGGCCGCGTGGACCCAGAACCTGGCCCAGCTGGCCAACAACGCGCATTGCATCTGGAGAAGCAATAACAACGTCAAAGTTCATTTCGCCTTTCTTGATCTGGTCAGCCAGATCTTCCATACCTACCAGTTCAGCGCCGGCAGCTTTAGCCGCTTCAGCGTTTGCACCCTGAGCAAATACAGCTACGCGTACGGAACGGCCAGTACCGTGTGGCAGTACAGTTGCACCACGAACGTTCTGATCAGATTTACGAGCATCGATGCCCAGGTTAACAGCAACGTCAACGCTTTCAACGAACTTAGCGGTAGCCAGTTCTTTCAGCAGAGCGATAGCTTCGTTGATGTCGTACTGTTTGGTCGCATCAACTTTGTCACGGATCACGGACATGCGCTTGGTCAGTTTAGCCATTTCTTAGTCCTCCACTACCAGGCCCATGGAACGTGCAGTACCTTCGATTGAGCGAGTCATCGCTTCAATGTCGGCACCAGTCATGTCGGCAGCTTTGGTCTGCGCGATTTCCTGCAGCTGAGCGCGGGAAATTTTACCCACTTTGTCTTTGTTCGGTTTACCGGAACCAGACTTGATACCCGCCGCTTTCTTCAGCAGAACTGCTGCTGGAGGGGTTTTGGTAACGAAAGTGAAAGAACGGTCAGCGTATACAGTGATAACAACTGGGATTGGCAGACCTTTTTCCATGGATTCGGTTTTGGCGTTGAACGCTTTACAGAATTCCATGATGTTCACACCCTGCTGACCCAGAGCTGGACCAACTGGTGGACTTGGGTTCGCCATACCTGCTGCAACCTGCAGCTTGACGTAGGCTTGTACTTTCTTAGCCATTCTAAAATCCTCTGATTGGGTGATAACGCCTCAAGGAGGCTCCCCGTGAATAAAATCGTTTTACAGGCCGCAGCCCATAAAAACAAAAGGCGCGAAATTGTATTCCAATCTCGCGCCTTGTGCAACGATTAAATCGTCGCTTTTTTGATCGCTGCTTAGGCTTTTTCGACCTGGGCAAAGTCCAGTTCTACAGGGGTCGCACGACCGAAGATAGAAACGGACACTTTCAGGCGGGACTTTTCGTAGTCCACTTCTTCAACCACGCCATTAAAGTCAGCAAACGGACCGTCATTAACACGAACCATTTCACCCGGTTCAAACAGCGTTTTCGGACGCGGCTTATCACCCACCTGCTGCAGGCGGTTCATAATCGCATCAACTTCTTTGTCGCTGATTGGCGCCGGACGGTCAGACGTGCCGCCGATAAAGCCCATCACGCGCGGTACGCTGCGCACCAGGTGCCAGCTCGCGTCGTTCATAACCATCTGAACCAGCACGTAACCCGGGAAGAATTTACGCTCGCTTTTGCGACGTTGGCCGCCACGGATCTCGACCACTTCTTCGGTCGGAACCATAACTTCGCCAAATAACTCTTCCATGTTGTGTAATTTGATATGCTCACGCAGCGACGTTGCTACGCGGCCTTCAAAACCGGAAAACGCCTGAACGACGTACCAGCGCTTTTTAGGGGCTTCAGACATCTCAGAACCTCAGGCCAGTGATAAAGGATACCAGGCGAACCAGAATACCATCCAGTCCCCACAGGATCAGTGACATTACAGCGGTAACCGCCGCTACGATCAGCGTGGTGTGCAATGTTTCCTGGCGAGTCGGCCAAATTACCTTGCGGACTTCGGTACGCGCTTCGCGAGCAAAAGCGACAGTCGCTTTGCCTTTTGTCGTCAACAGCGCGACACCACCCGCTGCAGCAATCAGAATTACCACTGCAAGCGCGCGTAGCGGCAGCATCATGTCACGATAAAGGTAGTTGCCGACAATCGCTACAATCAGCAGCACGGCTACGACTACCCATTTCATCGCTTCCAGGCCGCGCCCGCTCCCTTGAGCTTCGGTATTCGCACTCATAAACCAACCTGTCAGAAGTATTCTACAAACATTTTCACCCCGCGATTGCGAGGCAAACCAAATCGAAATGCTAATTCGCTTTTCGGATTATACGCTCTCTGCAGAGCCTGTCTCAGCAATGATTATGACAAATTTAATCACTGATGAGCCAGGTTCTGATCTGAAAGCGTGCAAAAAGGGCATCAAATGATGCCCTTTTATTGCGCATTGCGTCAAATGTTATCAGCAATTAGCCGAGAACTTTAGCAACCACGCCCGCGCCAACGGTACGGCCACCTTCACGGATTGCGAAACGCAGACCGTCGTCCATCGCGATTGGGTGGATCAGCGTCACAACCATCTTGATGTTGTCGCCTGGCATTACCATCTC
>NZ_RBXU01000005.1:0-26267 GCF_003635055.1 Enterobacter sp. WPR_3_1
TACAGCTCACCGTCGCGAGGTGGCGTATATTACGCTTTCCTCTTTCAGAGTCAACCCTGAAGTTCAGGATTTTTTCTCTTCAACCGACCGGGTTAACTGTGAAGTGATTCACATCCGCCGTGTCGATGGAGGCGCATTATAGGGATCCCAATTTTTAGCACAAGTACTTTTTGGATCTTTTTTTCCAACTGTCGATTTTCCGCGCTTTTCGCTGAAATCCCACCCAATATGCTTAAATATTGACGCTTTTTGCCTTGCCTCGATCCATTAATATGATCAAGTCTTCTATATAGTGCTCATCGTTCGAGGTAGATATGTCCGCAGTATTACGTCCTTATAAAGATCTTCTCCCCCAAAAAGGCGATCGCGTGATGATCGATGCCAGCAGCGTGGTCATCGGCGATGTTCGAATGGCCGATGACGTCAGTATCTGGCCGCTCGTCGCCATTCGGGGGGATGTAAACCATGTGGCCATTGGTGCACGCACCAATATTCAGGACGGTAGCGTTCTGCACGTAACCCACAAATCCTCCTATAACCCCGAGGGCAATCCACTCAGCATTGGAGAAGATGTCACCGTCGGCCATAAAGTGATGCTTCACGGCTGCACTATTGGTAATCGGGTTCTTGTTGGCATGGGGTCGATTTTGCTGGATGGCGTCATTGTAGAAGATGACGTGATGATTGGCGCAGGCAGCCTTGTTCCCCAGAACAAAAGACTGGAGAGCGGCTATCTCTATTTGGGAAGCCCGGTAAAACAGATCCGCCCCCTGAAGGAGGCAGAGATCGAAGGATTAAAATACTCAGCGAATAACTACGTTAAATGGAAGAATGACTATCTGAGTCAGGATACCCAGACCCACCCCTGATCGTCTTCCTGCTGATCGCGGATTAAATCGCTGGCTTCCTCTTCAAGATCCCAGCGATTTTCACAAAACACCTCTAACGGGTCTGAACCACCAAAGCGACGCAACAGCGTTTCCCCACGAATGGCACAGGTAAGTTGCATTCCATGCACCAGCACCGGGAAACAGACCGCCTGTTTACTCTCGTCCCAGCTTTCCCTGTCCGGAAAATGAATTGCCTGATTCACGCCCTGAGCTCCCTTTTCAGCTTTTCAATGACCGGTTCGACCGAAGGCAATACACCGTGCCAGAGCAGCACCGCGTGTGCCGCCTGTCCCACCAGCATTCCCAGCCCATCGGCTACGTGTTTTCCGCCGTGCTGTTCACACCAGCTCAAAAAAGGTGTCTTCCCTTTCTGATAGAACATGTCGTAGAAGTAAATATGGGCACTTACCAGCGAAGCAGGGATCGCCGGCACGTCACCACCGATACCGCTGGAGGTGGCGTTGATGATCAGATCAAACTCACGATCGGCAAGTTCATCCAGGGCGACCGCGCTCACGCTGCCGGTATGTGCGAACAACGTAGCCAGCGCTTCTGCCCGCGAGAAGGTCCTGTTTGTAATGGTCACCGCGCAATCCAGTGACAGCAGAGGCAGCAATACTCCCCGCGACGCTCCACCCGCACCAATCAGCAGAACCCTGAAACCAGGCTTAATAAACGAGAGCCTTTCCAGATCGCTCAGTAACCCAATTCCGTCAGTGTTGTCTCCCAGCAGGCGTCCATCTTCAAGCCGTTTTAAGGTATTCACTGCACCCGCAAGGGAAGCACGCTCGGTGAGTTCATCCGCACGTTCGAAGGCTTCCTCTTTAAACGGTACCGTTACATTCGCACCTTTGCCGCCCGCGTTGAAGAAACCCTCCAGCGCAGGAATAAATGCATCAACAGGTGCCAGCACGCGGCCATAGGGATGATTTATTTGCAGTTGCTCGGCAAACAGTTGATGGATTAACGGTGACTTGCTGTGCGCTATCGGATTACCAAAAACAGCATAGGTTTCCATTGGATTACCCCTGGCGAAAACGTTCGCCAGTCAAGGCGTCGCGGATTTCAGACGGATTGAGGCGCCCTCCCGTCTCACCGACGGCAACCGGGAAATCATTCCCAAACTGCGCCCTTACTTCGTCGGTTGTGCGGCAAGGTGGCTGCCCGGTCAGATTCGCGCTGGTTGAGACCAGTGGTTTTCCAAAGGCCAGGCAAAGATCGACCACCAGCGGATGGTCCGTCACGCGCACGGCGAGGGAATCAAAGCGCCCGGTCAACCAGCGCGGCGTTGTCGGCTTCGCCGGGAAAACAAAGGTCACGGGGCCGGGCCATGCTGAGAAAATAGTCTCCCGCTGCTCCGGCGTTAGCATGGAATCATCGATATAAGGCTTAAGCTGCTCATAGTTAGCAGCGATTAAAATAAGCCCTTTTTCGACTGGCCTCTGTTTAAGTGTGAGCAGTCGGCCAACGGCCGTTTCGCTGTCAGGATCGCAACCGACCCCAAAAACAGCTTCAGTTGGATAGGCGATGACTTCTTCATTTTTCAGGACATCCACCGCATGAGCAATAGAGCCTGATGGCAGGTTATTCTTCACTGTTTTGATCCGCCGGAACCGGCTTTCCACATTGTTTACTGGCGCAGAAGCGTTTCAAACCTTGCGCCGTTTTTTTCTCTATAAGTAGCGGATAATTGCAATGAGAGCAGACACCCGCTACCGGTTTGAAATTGATAACAAACTGACATTCAGGATAGCGATCGCAGGAATGAAAGGTCTTACCAAAACGAGAACGGCGCTGCACGAGCTGTCCACGCTGGCATTGAGGACAGGCAATAGCCGTTTCATCAGGTTTATCAATTTGTTCTGTATGTTCACATTCAGGATAGTGGCTACAGCCAATAAACATGCCGAAACGGCCCTGACGTAGCGCTAACTCGCCGCCGCAAAGAGGGCAAAGCTGTCCCTCCAGAATTTTGACGATATGTCCATCCGCCTGGCTTTTCAGGGGACGGACATAATCACATTCCGGATAGTGGGAACAACCGAGAAACGGGCCGTGTTTCCCGGACCGAATAACAAGTTCAGCCCCGCACTGCGGGCAGGGCTCATTTTTATGCACCGTGAATAGTGCTGATTTGGCCATAACAACTCTTGGTGCTGCACATTGAATTAATGCAGCATACCTTCATTCACTTCAAAGAGTAATTCTTCCATTTGCTGATAGGCATTTTCACAGCCTGGAATATTAAACAGAACCATCAGGATGACCCACTTGAGGTCTTCCAGTTCGAAGTCTGCCGTATCCAGCGCCATAACGCGCTCTATCACCATCTCTCTCGTTTCGAGGTTTAGCACCTGAATCTGCTCAAGGAATAAAATGAATCCCCGGCAGCTCGCGTCCAGCCTTTCACACTCTTCAGCTGTGTAGATGCGCACAGACAATGGGTCAGAAGCTAACTGCATCGGTTCGGCGAGGCCTTCCTGATAATCAGCCAGTTTTTCCAGCCACATCAACGCATTATAGATATCTTCCCGCTCAAACCCCGCATCGGTAAGATCCTGTGTCAATTTGTCCTGATCCACTCGCATTTCTGCTTCGTTATGGATGTAAGTCTCAAACAAATACATCAGTACGTCGAACATGGCTTGCCCTCCTTAATCGGACATAGCCGCCGGGTACAGCTGCGATCCATCCTGCTAACTCCAGTTCGAGTAGCTGTGCTACCGTAACTGGCACAGGTTGGCCGGCACGTTCAGCGACAACGTCAACAGGTGTTACCTCATCTCCTACGTTAGCCAGGAGCTTGGGAAATGGCAATGCCACCTTTCCCTGATCTGATGAATAATGTCGCTTTTCGGGATCTTCCTGCAGCCATTGCAATCCATATTGCAAATTTTCAAGAATGTCCCTGACTTCCGTTACCGGTGTTGCACCCTGCTTTATCAGCCAGTGCGGCCCTTCGCATCCCGGGTTACCAATTGGGCCGGGTAAGGCAAACACGTCTCGCCCCTGCTCAAGCGCGCACCGTGCGGTAACAAGCGAACCGCTGCGTACCGCTGCTTCAACCACGAACACCCCCTGACTTAGCCCGCTGATAATTCGATTACGCCGGGGAAAGTGTCCCGGCCGGGGCTGCGCTGATAGCGGAAACTCAGACACTATCGCGCCACCAGAATCGATAAGCCGCGCAGCCAGCGCCTGATGCCGACGAGGATAAATACTAAAGAGACCGTTACCCAGCACCGCAACGCTACGCCCTTTTGCCGATAGCGCAGCGTTGTGGGCGACACCGTCAATACCGCAGGCCAGCCCGCTGGTGATCGTTAAACCACTTTGAGAAAGCTGTTCACAGAGAATTTTTCCCCATCGCTCGCCGTACCATGACGGCGCACGGCTGCCAACAACCGCCAGTTGAACTGCATTCAGTACATTAGGGTTGCCTTTAACAAAGACTGCGCCTGGATAATCCGGGATCGTCCGGAGTAAGGGGGGATAAAGGGGGTGATCCGCCGTGATCAGATAGTTACCCGGCAGCTCAAGCCATAGCAGGCTACTTTCCAGCTCACTTTCTCTGAGCGCAAAGAACCGTGCAGCCTGTTTGACAGACAGACCGGCGTCTCTGACAACAGGACCATCAATGGTTGTCTGGTTGTGCAATCGTGCTGCCGCTTCCAGCATCACATCGCCATAAAGAGAACCGGTGTGTATTAACCGTAGCCATAACTCAGTCGACGTCATCCTTTCCCCTGCCATAAGCGGCCTCCGCAATCATTGCGATTGGTCACTGATGCTGTCAATCGATGGGGGTTTTGTCTAGAATAGGAGATAATATTCTTATCAACTCCTGAACACGACTCTGGAAATTTATGGCAGTTTTGCAAGTGTTACATATTCCGGACGAGCGCCTTCGCATCGTCGCTGAACCGGTAAAAGAAGTGAATGCAGAAATTCAGCGTATCGTTGATGATATGTTCGATACCATGTACGCCGAAGAAGGTATTGGTCTTGCGGCCACTCAGGTCGACATTCACAAGCGTATCATCGTGATCGACGTATCTGAAAATCGCGATGGCCGCCTGGTGTTAATCAATCCTGAGCTGCTCGAGAAGAGTGGCGAAACAGGTATTGAGGAAGGTTGTCTGTCTATTCCGGAACAGCGTGCTTTAGTGCCGCGTGCCGAGAAAGTGAAAATTCGCGCCCTGGATCGTGACGGCAATCCGTTCGAACTGGAAGCTGACGACCTGCTGGCGATCTGTATTCAGCATGAGATGGATCATCTGGTCGGTAAACTGTTTATCGATTACCTCTCGCCGCTGAAGCAGCAACGAATTCGTCAGAAAGTAGAGAAACTGGATCGTTTGCGTTCTCGCGCATAACGTCCCTCCGGATACAAGGATCATCGTGTCTAAATCACTACGTATTATCTTCGCGGGAACCCCTGATTTTGCAGCGCGTCATCTTGACGCGCTGTTATCTTCTGGCCACCAGGTTGTTGGCGTATTTACCCAACCGGATCGCCCGGCTGGCCGTGGTAAAAAACTGATGCCAGGTCCTGTTAAGGTGCTGGCAGAAGAGCATGGGTTACCTGTTTTCCAGCCAGCATCCTTGCGCCCTCAGGAAAACCAGCAGCTTGTCGCTGACCTGAATGCCGATGTAATGGTGGTGGTGGCTTACGGTTTAATTCTGCCAAAAGCTGTGCTTGATATGCCTCGCCTGGGTTGCATTAACGTGCATGGTTCTCTGCTTCCACGCTGGCGCGGGGCAGCACCTATTCAGCGCTCTTTATGGGCGGGTGATGCTGAAACAGGCGTCACAATCATGAAGATGGATGTAGGTTTAGACACCGGTGACATGCTTTATAAACTGGCCTGCCCTATTACGGCCGAGGATACCAGTGCCACCCTGTATGACAAGCTGGCAGAGCTTGGCCCGCAAGGGCTGATTGAAACCCTCCAGCAGATTGCGAATAATACGGCGAAACCTGAAGTTCAGGATGAAGCGCTGGTCACTTACGCTGAAAAACTGAGTAAAGAAGAAGCCCGGATTGACTGGTCTCTGTCAGCGGCTCAACTTGAACGCTGCATTCGCGCCTTTAATCCATGGCCGATGAGCTGGATGGTTATCGACGAGCAGCCGGTGAAAGTCTGGAAAGCCTCCCTTATTGACGGTCACACAACGGCTGAGCCCGGTACGATTATCGACGCCAGCAAGAACGGTATTCAGGTAGCTACCGCACAAGGGATCCTGAATCTGGAATCGCTACAACCTGCGGGTAAGAAGGCGATGAGCGCACAGGATTTGTTAAATTCTCGTCGCGGATGGTTTATCCCGGGCAATCGCCTTGCCTGACCTCATTTAATTTTAGCGCCCGGTGTTTCCGGGCATTTTTATTTTTACGGTTATGAAAAAACAAAATTTACGCAGTATGGCGGCTCAGGCCGTTGAGCAGGTTGTCGAGCAGGGCCAGTCATTGAGCAATATCCTGCCAGCTTTGCAGCAAAAAGTGTCCGACAAAGACAAAGCCCTGCTTCAGGAGCTCTGTTTTGGCGTCCTGCGCACGCTTTCTCAGCTTGAGTGGCTGGTTAATAAGCTGATGTCACGTCCAATGACCGGCAAGCAGCGCACCGTGCATTATTTGATTATGGTTGGCTTCTATCAGCTTCTTCACACGCGTATCCCGCCTCATGCCGCACTGGCTGAGACAGTGGAAGGTGCCGTTGTGATTAAACGTCCTATGCTGAAAGGGTTGATTAATGGCGTTCTGCGCCAGTTCCAGCGACAGCAGGAAGAACTTCTGGCTGAGTTCAGGCAAAGTGAAGCACGTTATCTGCATCCTGACTGGCTCCTGAATCGCCTTAAAAAAGCCTGGCAAGAGCAGTGGCAGGCAATTGCCGACGCGAATAATCAGCGTCCGCCGATGTGGTTACGCGTCAACCGTAATCACCATACGCGCGACGCCTGGCTGGCTTTACTGGAAGAGGCTGGAATGAGCGGCTTCACACATGAAGCATATCCTGACGCTGTACGTTTAGCCTCTCCAGCTCCGGTACATGCTTTACCCGGTTTTGATGAAGGCTGGGTGACCGTACAAGATGCTTCCGCGCAGGGCTGCATGGCCTGGCTGGAACCTAAAAACGGCGAGCACATCCTCGATCTCTGCGCCGCACCAGGCGGCAAGACGACGCATATTCTGGAAGTGGCCCCTCAGGCAAACGTCATGGCCGTGGATATCGATGAGCAGCGTCTTTCACGCGTCTATGACAACCTTAAGCGCCTGGGAATGAAAGCGCAGGTTAAGCAAGGCGATGGCCGCAAACCCGCAGAAT
The DNA here is from genome assembly GCF_003635055.1 of Enterobacter sp. WPR_3_1. Classification (NCBI taxonomy): domain Bacteria; kingdom Pseudomonadati; phylum Pseudomonadota; class Gammaproteobacteria; order Enterobacterales; family Enterobacteriaceae; genus Enterobacter; species Enterobacter sp. WPR_3_1. The sequence continues at coordinate 7,217 of NZ_RBXU01000005.1, forward strand.
GGTGTGGTGAAACGCAATTCGATCGCATCTTGCTGGATGCGCCATGCTCGGCAACCGGCGTTATTCGTCGCCACCCGGATATTAAGTGGTTACGTCGCGATCGCGATATCAAGGAACTGACTCAACTGCAATCCGACATTCTTGATGCCATTTGGCCACACCTGAAGCCAGGAGGCACACTGGTCTATGCGACCTGTTCGGTCCTTCCGGAAGAAAACAGCCAGCAGATTGCAGCCTTCCTTAAACGTACCCCGGATGCAGTGCTACACGACACGGGCACGCCTGAACGCCCAGGCCTGCAGAATCTGCCGGCCGCTGAAGAAGGTGATGGCTTCTTTTACGCTAAGCTAATCAAAGAGTGATGTTGAGAACAGGTCACGAGATATGAAGATAATCATTCTGGGCGCCGGACAGGTTGGTGGGACGCTGGCTGAAAACCTTGTTGGCGAAAATAATGACATCACGATTGTCGATACCAATGGCGATCGGCTGCGTGTTTTACAGGACAAATTTGACCTTCGCGTCGTGCAAGGTCATGGCTCGCACCCGCGTGTCCTGCGTGAAGCGGGCGCCGACGATGCTGACATGCTGGTTGCGGTGACCAGTTCTGACGAAACCAACATGGTGGCATGTCAGGTGGCCTATTCGCTGTTCAACACGCCGAACCGGATCGCGCGCATCCGCTCCCCGGACTATGTCCGGGATGCAGAGAAGCTGTTTAATTCCGAAGCGGTCCCTATCGACCATCTTATCGCTCCAGAACAGCTGGTTATCGACAATATCTACCGCCTGATCGAATATCCTGGTGCGCTGCAGGTGGTGAACTTCGCCGAAGGTAAAGTGAGCCTGGCGGTCGTTAAGGCCTATTACGGCGGCCCATTGATCGGTAATGCGCTCTCCACCATGCGTGAGCATATGCCGCATATTGATACCCGCGTTGCAGCCATTTTCCGCCATGACAGGCCAATTCGCCCACAGGGTTCAACCATAGTCGAGGCAGGTGATGAAGTCTTCTTCATCGCGGCATCTCAGCATATTCGCGCGGTAATGAGCGAACTGCAGCGTCTCGAAAAACCGTATAAACGCATTATGCTCGTTGGCGGTGGTAATATCGGCGCGGGACTGGCGCACCGGCTGGAAAAAGACTACAGCGTGAAGTTGATCGAGCGCGATCAACAGCGCGCGGCTGAGCTGGCTGAAAAGCTGCAAAACACCATCGTGTTTTATGGCGATGCCTCTGATCAAGAGCTGCTGGCAGAAGAGCATATTGATCAAGTTGATCTGTTTATTGCTGTCACTAACGACGACGAGGCGAACATTATGTCCGCCATGCTCGCCAAACGTATGGGGGCAAAAAAGGTCATGGTGCTTATTCAACGCCGCGCCTATGTTGACCTGGTGCAGGGAAGCGTTATTGATATCGCGATATCACCGCAGCAAGCAACCATTTCTGCCCTGCTGAGCCATGTTCGTAAAGCGGATATTGTTGGCGTATCCTCCCTTCGCCGCGGTGTGGCTGAAGCCATTGAGGCCGTTGCTCATGGTGATGAAACCACATCACGCGTTGTGGGCCGCGCTATCGATGAAATTAAACTGCCACCGGGAACAATTATTGGTGCCGTGGTGCGTGGAAACGACGTGATGATTGCGAATGATAATTTACGTATCGAGCAAGGCGACCACGTCATTATGTTCCTTACCGATAAAAAATTTATTACCGACGTCGAACGTTTATTCCAGCCAAGTCCATTCTTCCTGTAATCAATCAGGTGCTTATAAAAGGGCACCTGATTATTAACCCTCTTATTCCCATGCCTTTTATTTTTCATAACGATTAATTATCCCCAATGGAAATTAACTAATCATTTGTTAAACTTATAATCGTCAGTTGGCTCAAGGAGAAGAAAATGAGTTTAGTTAAAGAATTTCGCGAATTTGCGATGCGCGGGAATGTGGTGGATCTGGCAGTGGGTGTCATTATCGGTGCAGCGTTCGGTAAGATCGTTTCATCATTGGTAGCCGACATTATTATGCCTCCCCTCGGACTGTTAATCGGGGGCATTGATTTTAAACAGTTTGCCGTGACGCTTCGGGATGCACAGGGTGATGTCCCTGCCGTTGTTATGCATTATGGCGTTTTCATTCAGAACATATTTGATTTCGTGATCGTGGCGTTCGCCATTTTTATGGCTATCAAGCTTATCAATAAGCTTAACCGTAAAAAGGCTGAAGAACCGGCTGCGCCGCCTGCTCCGACAAAAGAAGAAGTGTTATTGACTGAAATTCGCGATCTGTTGAAAGAGCAAAATAACCGCTCTTAATCAGACGTTGAAAAAAGGAAGGCCAGTGGTAAAAAAGCGATTCGCTTGCTTGCCACTGGCCTCCCAGTTACCCCGTTTTGCATGTTTCCCTTTTCGTAAATAACTCCCTTTTCCTTTTTTATTCTTCTCAATACGCTGCCTGAAAAGCGGGTCGTGGAGCAGTGCCTCAATGGCATTGTCCTGAATTTGCCCTTTCGTATGCTGATAGCGGCTCATAATTTCTCCTGAGCATGGTGTATGTCGACGGGAGTCTAGTCCCGGATGAAGTAAAAATCAACAGCCCTGGGTTCCACTGGCCCCCTGTTCAAGGGCTTCAAGAATTGAACAATAAATACTGCTATGAGCTGTACCGCAGCAGGCGTCATTCAACCGTTGCAGAGAACGCTGCATGCTCTGCAGTTCCTGTATACGCGCTTCAACTTCATCAAGCCTTGCCTGTACGATGCTCTTCGACTCCTGGCAAGTATGGTGTTCAGGATCGATGCGGATCGAAAGTAACTCGCGGATCGAGTCCAGCGTGAAACCAAGCTGGCGAGCGTAGCGGATAAACCGTAAGCGCTGCAGGTCATGATCGGTATAGAGTCGAAATCCACCTTCAGTACGAACCTCGTGATCAATCATCTGCTGCTTTTCGTAATAGCGGATAGTGTCCGGCGTTACGTTAGCAAGCCTGGCAAGTTCACCGATACGGTACATGGTTATTCCTCATTTATTTTCTGCATTAGCCTGTCACTGAACTCACCGTGCAAAAAGTCTGTGCTCATTCCAGCCTGACGCATTTTGAGTTCGATGAGAGCCAGTCGACGGCTAATTTCACGGTGGCTGGGATCATCCTTGCGAATCCCTTTCAGCAGGTCAGCCAGTTGCATGGCCTCTTTACGCTGCTCCAGTTCCGGTGGTAAACAACCGGCATTTTTGAGTAAGCGATATCCAGCCCGTAATTCAGGGGCAACATGCGAATCATCATCAAGCACTAACGGCTCGCCGCGTCCCGCAAGGTTATCAAATTCGCCTTTTCGCTGAGCATCGCTGATATGGCGTTCTGCCCACTGGTCGAGCAACCACATGAATAACTCCAGAAGATGAACAGAAAAGATACAGATATTGTAGAGAAGTGGGGATTCAGCGGATATAAAAAAACCCGCCGAAGCGGGTTTTTTTACGTTACTACAGATTACTCTGCAGCAGCTTCTGCTTTAGATTCTGAACGATCAACCAGCTCGATGTAAGCCATCGGAGCGTTGTCGCCTGCACGGAAGCCACACTTCAGAATACGAGTGTAACCACCGGCACGGCTCGCGAAACGCGGACCCAGTTCGTTAAACAGTTTTGCCACGATCTCGTTATCACGAGTACGGGCGAATGCCAGACGACGATTTGCAACGCTGTCAGTCTTGGCAAGAGTAATCAGCGGCTCAACTACGCGACGCAGCTCTTTCGCTTTAGGCAGGGTCGTCTTGATGATTTCATGACGAACCAGTGAACCTGCCATGTTGCGGAACATAGCCTGGCGATGGCTGCTGTTGCGGTTCAGTTGACGACCACTCTTACGATGGCGCATGACCTTATCCTTCTCAGTAAAACCTTAACCTGTGATCCGGTTACTCGTCAGCAATGCTTGCTGGTGGCCAGTTTTCCAGGCGCATGCCCAGAGACAGACCACGTGAAGCCAGCACGTCTTTAATCTCGGTAAGAGATTTTTTACCCAGGTTCGGCGTTTTCAGCAACTCAACCTCGGTACGCTGTACCAGATCACCGATATAGTGGATAGCTTCTGCCTTGAGGCAGTTAGCAGAGCGGACAGTCAATTCGAGATCGTCAACAGGGCGCAGCAGGATCGGATCGAATTCTGGTTTCTCTTCTTTCACTTCCGGCTGACGAACATCACGTAAGTCAACGAAAGCTTCCAGTTGTTCTGCCAGGATGGTTGCCGCACGACGAATCGCCTCTTCAGGATCGATTGTGCCGTTGGTTTCCATTTCGATGACCAGCTTGTCCAGGTCGGTACGCTGTTCTACACGCGCTGCTTCAACATTGTAGGCAATACGCTCTACAGGGCTGTAGCATGCGTCGACCAGCAGACGGCCGATTGGGCGCTCATCTTCTTCCGAATGAATTCGGGCAGAAGCCGGCACATAACCACGACCGCGCTGAACTTTGATACGCATGCTAATCGCTGCGTTCTCATCGGTCAGGTGGCAGATCACGTGCTGCGGCTTGACGATTTCAACATCACCGTCGTGGGTGATGTCGGCTGCAGTCACAGGGCCAATGCCAGATTTATTCAGAGTAAGAATAACTTCATCTTTACCCTGAACTCTCACCGCCAGCCCTTTCAGGTTGAGCAGGATTTCAAGGATATCTTCCTGAACGCCTTCTTTGGTGCTGTACTCATGAAGTACACCATCAATCTCAACCTCGGTCACCGCGCAACCCGGCATCGATGAGAGCAGAATACGGCGCAGTGCGTTACCCAGAGTATGGCCAAAGCCACGCTCTAAAGGCTCAAGGGTCACCTTGGCGTGCGTCGAACTCACTTGCTCGATATCTACCAGGCGCGGTTTTAGAAACTCTGTCACAGAACCCTGCATTGTGTCCTCTCTTTGGTACTAAGCTTTACTTGGAGTAAAGCTCGACGATCAGGTGTTCGTTAATGTCCGCAGACAGATCAGAACGTTCTGGCTGACGCTTGAACGTACCTTCCATCTTGCCAGCATCAACTTCCAGCCAGGTTGGCTTTTCACGCTGCTCAGCCAGCTCCAGAGCGGCTTTCACGCGAGATTGCTTTTTCGCTTTCTCACGAATGCTAACAACGTCATTCGCTTTAACCTGATAAGAAGCGATGTTAACAACACGACCGTTTACCATGATTGCTTTATGGCTAACCAACTGGCGTGATTCAGCACGAGTCGCGCCGAAGCCCATACGGTAAACAACGTTGTCCAGACGACCTTCCAGCAGAGCCAGCAGGTTTTCACCTGTGTTGCCTTTCAGACGTGCTGCTTCTTTATAGTAGTTACGGAACTGACGCTCCAGCACACCGTACATACGGCGAACTTTTTGCTTTTCACGCAACTGCACACCATAGTCAGACAGACGCGGTTTACGCGCACCGTGCTGGCCAGGAGCTTGTTCAATTTTACACTTGGTATCGATCGCGCGAACGCCAGACTTAAGGAATAAGTCGGTGCCCTCACGACGGCTCAGCTTGAGCTTAGGACCCAAATATCTTGCCATTTTCTATCTCCAACTAACCTAAAAAACGAGCGTTATACGCGACGTTTTTTCGGCGGACGACAACCGTTATGAGGGATCGGAGTCACATCAGTAATATTCGTGATGCGGAAACCAGCGGCGTTCAGAGCGCGAACAGTAGATTCACGACCCGGACCCGGACCTTTAACCATAACTTCCAGATTCTTGATGCCGTATTCTTTTACGGCTTCTGCGCAACGCTCTGCTGCAACCTGAGCTGCAAACGGAGTGGATTTGCGAGAACCACGGAAACCGGAACCACCGGCTGTTGCCCAACCCAAAGCGTTACCCTGACGATCAGTAATAGTAACGATGGTGTTGTTGAAAGAAGCATGGATATGAGCCACGCCGTCAGAGACTTGTTTTCTTACACGTTTACGTGCACGAACTGGTGCCTTTGCCATTATTCAATCACCCCGATTATTTCTTGATCGGTTTGCGCGGACCCTTACGGGTACGTGCGTTGGTCTTAGTACGCTGACCGCGCACTGGCAGACCACGACGATGACGCAAACCGCGATAGCAACCAAGATCCATCAGGCGCTTGATGCTCATGCTGATTTCACGGCGCAGATCACCTTCAACGACAAATTTGGCAACTTCGTCACGCAGCGTGTCGATTTGTTCTTCAGACAGCTCACTGATCTTAACATCTTCAGCGATACCCGCTGCAGCCAGAATGGCTTTGGAACGGGTCTTGCCGACGCCATAGATCGAAGTTAATGCGATCACAGCATGTTTCTGATCAGGAATGTTAATGCCTGCTATACGGGCCACTATGCACTCCTACTATTTAATATGTACGCACCATGCTGAAAAGCCCGTTTTCAGGATACTCAAATGGAAACGTACAGACATACAAAAGATTGGCTGGCTAATCTAGCCAGCTCAACCCAACTTTGCAAGAAAAATATGCGAAATAATCAGCCTTGGCGCTGTTTATGCTTCGGCTCGGCACTGCAAATCACACGGATGACACCATCACGCTTAACGATTTTGCAGTTACGGCATAATTTCTTGACGGAAGCACGAACTTTCATTTTTACTCTCCGTAACTTCTCAGGCGACCATTTAGCGGCCGTAGCCTTTCAGGTTCGCCTTCTTCAATGCAGACTCATACTGACTGGACATCATCAGAGTTTGCACTTGAGCCATAAAGTCCATAATCACGACAACAACGATAAGCAGTGAGGTCCCACCGAAGTAGAACGGTACCTTCATTGCATCACGCATGAACTCCGGGATCAGGCAGATAAAAGTAATATAAAGCGCACCAACCAAAGTCAGGCGAGTCATTACTTTATCGATATACTTCGCCGTTTGCTCTCCCGGACGAATTCCTGGTACAAATGCACCGGACTTCTTCAGGTTATCTGCTGTTTCACGCGGGTTGAAAACCAACGCCGTGTAGAAGAAACAGAAGAAGATGATCGCAGACGCATAGAGTAACACATAAAGTGGTTGCCCAGGCTGCAAATACAGCGAAATTGTTGTCAGCCAGTTCCAACCAGTACCGCCCCCGAACCATGACGCGATGGTTGCCGGGAACAGAATAATACTGGAAGCGAAGATAGCCGGGATAACCCCCGCCATGTTCACTTTCAGCGGTAAATGTGTGCTCTGTGCAGCATAGACACGACGACCTTGTTGACGCTTAGCGTAGTTCACCACAATGCGGCGTTGACCACGTTCAACGAAGACAACAAAGAACGTCACTGCAAATACTAATACTGCAACCAACAGCAACAGGAGGAAGTGCAGGTCGCCTTGACGCGCTTGCTCGATAGTGTGGGCAATGGCTGGCGGGAGACCCGCAACAATACCAGCGAAGATAATGATTGAGATACCGTTACCGATACCACGCTCAGTAATCTGTTCGCCGAGCCACATCAGGAACATTGTTCCTGTGACCAGACTTACAACAGCGGTGAAATAGAATGCAAAGCCTGGGTTTAATACCAGGCCCTGCATACCAGGCATATTCGGCAGACCGGTAGCAATACCGATCGACTGGAATATTGCCAGCACCAGAGTGCCGTAACGGGTGTACTGGCTTATCTTACGACGTCCAGACTCCCCTTCTTTCTTCAGTTCTGCCAGGGCCGGATGAACGACCGTCAGCAGCTGGATAATAATCGATGCCGAAATATACGGCATGATACCCAGAGCGAAGATAGAAGCACGGCTGAGAGCACCACCAGAGAACATGTTAAACATTTCAATGATGGTGCCTCGCTGTTGCTCAAGCAGTTTGGCAAGTACAGCGGCATCGATACCAGGGATCGGAATAAAAGAGCCAACACGGAACACAATCAGCGCGCCGATAACAAACAGCAGTCTGCGTTTCAGCTCGCCAAATCCACCTTTGGCACTTTGAAAATCTAATCCCGGTTGCTTAGCCATCTGCTACTTATTCCTCAATTTTACCGCCAGCGGCTTCGATAGCAGCACGAGCACCTTTAGTAACACGCAGGCCACGAACAGTTACCGGAGTAGAAACTTCACCAGCCAGGATCACTTTCGCGAACTCGATCTGGATACCGATAATGTTTGCCGCTTTCAGCGTGTTCAGGTCTACAACGCCGCCTTCAACTTTCGCCAGGTCAGACAGACGGATTTCCGCTGTAATCGCTGCTTTGCGAGAAGTGAAGCCGAACTTCGGCAGACGACGGTACAGTGGCATCTGGCCACCCTCGAAACCGCGACGTACGCCACCGCCAGAACGAGAGTTCTGACCTTTGTGACCACGACCACCGGTTTTGCCGAGGCCAGAACCGATACCACGACCCAGGCGTTTACCCGCCTTTTTAGAGCCTTCGGCCGGAGACAGAGTATTTAAACGCATCTCTTACTCCTCAACTTTAACCATGAAGTAAACCGCGTTGACCATACCACGAACAGCGGGAGTATCCTCGCGCTCAACGGTATGACCAATACGACGCAGACCCAGGCCAAGCAGCGTTGCCTTGTGTTTCGGCAGACGACCGATTGCACTGCGGGTTTGAGTGATTTTAATAGTCTTTGCCATGGTCAATTACCCCAGAATTTCTTCAACGGATTTACCACGCTTGGCAGCGACCATTTCTGGAGAATTCATATTTTCCAGGCCATCAATAGTTGCACGAACCACGTTAATCGGGTTGGTGGAACCGTATGCTTTAGCCAGAACGTTATGAACCCCAGCAACTTCCAGAACGGCGCGCATTGCACCACCGGCGATGATACCGGTACCTTCTGAAGCTGGCTGCATGAATACACGAGAACCCGTGTGAACACCTTTAACTGGGTGCTGCAGGGTACCGTTGTTCAGCGCGACGTTAATCATATTGCGACGGGCTTTTTCCATCGCTTTCTGGATCGCTGCTGGAACTTCACGCGCTTTACCGTAACCAAAACCAACGCGACCGTTACCATCGCCAACTACAGTCAGAGCTGTGAAGGAGAAAATACGACCACCTTTAACGGTTTTAGATACGCGGTTAACCGCGATCAGCTTTTCCTGCAGTTCGCCAGCCTGTTTTTCGATGTGAGCCATCTTACACCTCTACCTTAGAACTGAAGGCCAGCTTCACGGGCAGCATCTGCCAGTGCCTGGACACGACCATGATATTGGAACCCGGAACGGTCAAAGGAAACATTGCTGATGCCTTTTTCCAGAGCGCGTTCTGCAACAGCTTTACCTACAGCTGCAGCGGCGTCTTTGTTACCGGTGTACTTCAATTGCTCTGCAATAGCTTTTTCTACAGTAGAAGCAGCTACCAGAACTTCAGAACCGTTTGGTGCAATGACCTGTGCGTAAATATGACGCGGGGTACGATGTACCACCAGGCGAGTTGCACCCAGCTCTTTGAGCTTGCGGCGTGCGCGGGTCGCACGACGGATACGAGCAGATTTCTTATCCATAGTGTTACCTTACTTCTTCTTAGCCTCTTTGGTACGCACGACTTCGTCGGCGTAACGAACACCCTTGCCTTTATAAGGCTCAGGACGACGGTAGGCGCGCAGATCTGCTGCAACCTGACCGATCAGCTGTTTATCAGCGCCTTTCAGCACGATTTCAGTCTGGGTCGGACATTCTGCAGTGATACCGGCCGGCAGCGGATGCTCAACAGGGTGTGAGAAGCCCAGAGACAGGCCTACTGCATTCCCTTTGATAGCTGCACGATAACCTACACCAACCAGTTGAAGCTTTTTAGTGAAGCCTTCGGTAACACCAACAACCATTGAGTTCAGCAGGGCACGCGCGGTACCAGCCTGAGCCCATCCATCCACGAAACCATCACGTGGACCGAAGGTCAGAGCATTATCTGCATGTTTAACTTCAACAGCTTTGTTGAGGGTACGAGTCAGCTCGCCGTTTTTACCTTTGATCGTAATAACCTGACCGTCGATTTTTACATCAACGCCGGCAGGAATAACGACCGGTGCTTTAGCAACACGAGACATTCTTTCCTCCGATTAGGCTACGTAGCAGATAATTTCGCCACCAAGACCAGCCTGGCGCGCTGCACGATCAGTCATAACACCTTTAGAGGTAGAAACAACTGCGATACCAAGACCAGCCATAACTTTAGGCAGCTCATCTTTTTTCTTATAGATGCGCAGACCTGGGCGGCTGACACGCTGAATGCTTTCTACAACAGCTTTACCCTGGAAATACTTGAGAGTAAGTTCCAGTTCCGGCTTGGTGTCGCCTTCAACTTTAAAATCTTCGATAAAACCTTCTTCCTTCAGCACGTTGGCAATTGCCACTTTCAGCTTGGCGGAAGGCATGGTGACCGCAACTTTGTTCGCGGCCTGACCGTTACGGATACGGGTCAGCATATCCGCGATCGGATCTTGCATGCTCATCTGTCTTTACTCCCGTGATTCAATTGGTAATTACCAGCTAGCCTTTTTCAAGCCTGGTACTTCACCGCGCATGGCGGCTTCACGCAGTTTGATACGGCTCAACCCAAACTTGCCCACATAACCATGTGGACGACCTGTTTGACGACAGCGGTTACGCTGACGAGACGGGCTGGAATCACGCGGCAGAGACTGCAGCTTGAGAACCGCATTCCAACGATCTTCGTCGGAAGCGTTCACATCAGAAATGATCGCTTTCAGTTCAGCGCGTTTAGCGAAGAATTTATCAGCTAAAGCTACGCGTTTTACTTCGCGTGCTTTCATTGATTGCTTAGCCATTCAGTAACCCTACCTTACTTGCGGAACGGGAAGTCAAAGGCAGCCAGCAGAGCACGGCCTTCTTCATCAGATTTCGCAGTAGTGGTAATGGTAATATCCAAACCACGCACGCGGTCGACTTTATCGTAGTCGATCTCTGGGAAGATGATCTGCTCACGGACACCCATGCTGTAGTTACCACGACCGTCGAAAGACTTAGCGGACAAGCCACGGAAGTCACGGATACGTGGTACAGCAATAGTGATCAGGCGCTCAAAGAACTCCCACATGCGTTCGCCACGCAGAGTTACTTTACAGCCGATCGGATAGCCCTGACGGATTTTGAAGCCTGCAACAGATTTGCGTGCTTTGGTGATCAGCGGTTTTTGACCGGAGATTGCTGTCAGGTCAGCTGCTGCGTTATCCAGCAGTTTCTTGTCAGCGATCGCTTCACCAACACCCATGTTCAGGGTGATCTTCTCGACCCGAGGGACTTGCATGACAGAATTGTAGTTAAACTCAGTCATGAGTTTGTTAACTACTTCGTCTTTGTAGTAATCATGCAGTTTCGCCATCGTACTACTCCAAATTACTTGATAGTTTCGCTGTTAGACTTGAAGAAACGGACTTTTTTCCCGTCTTCGAATCTAAAGCCTACACGGTCAGCCTTGCCGGTTGCCGCATTGAAGATTGCAACGTTAGAAACCTGAATAGCAGCTTCTTTTTCAACGATGCCGCCTGGTTGGTTCAGGGCCGGAACCGGCTTCTGATGTTTCTTAACCAGGTTGATACCTTCAACAATGACCTTGCCGGAAGACAGGACATTTTTTACTTTACCGCGTTTACCTTTATCTTTACCGGTTAACACGATAACTTCGTCATCACGACGGATTTTCGCTGCCATGATTCGCTCCTTAGAGTACTTCTGGTGCCAGAGAGATAATTTTCATGAACTTTTCAGTACGAAGTTCACGAGTTACCGGCCCAAAGATACGCGTGCCGATTGGCTGCTCACTGTTATTGTTCAAAATAACGCATGCATTACCATCGAAGCGAATGACAGAACCGTCAGGGCGACGAACACCCTTCTTGGTGCGCACCACTACCGCTTTCAGCACATCACCTTTTTTGACCTTACCACGTGGAATTGCTTCTTTGATGGTGATCTTGATGATGTCGCCTACGCCTGCGTAGCGACGGTGCGAGCCACCCAGAACCTTGATACACATTACGCGACGTGCACCGGAGTTGTCGGCGACGTTCAGCATAGTCTGTTCTTGGATCATTTTAGTGCTCCGCTAATGTCAACTACTACCTGAGACTCTAAAATCAGAGCCGTTAAAAAGCCCCATATCGAGGGCGCGGCATTATAACACCGCTTCTACAATATGGGTAGAAAAAATAAACGGCTCATCGCTGAGCCGTTTATTCGTATTGAGAATGCGTACTCTATTACAGAACCGCTTTCTCTACAACGCGAACCAGCGTCCAGGACTTAGTCTTGGACAGTGGACGGCATTCACGGATTTCAACCTTGTCGCCGATACCACATTCGTTGTTCTCGTCATGTACGTGCAGTTTGGTCGTACGTTTGATGAATTTACCGTAGATCGGGTGTTTCACAATACGTTCGATAGCTACAACGATGGATTTCTCCATTTTGTCGCTAACAACACGACCTTGCAGAGTACGGATTTTATCGGTCATTACGCACCCGCCTTCTGAGTCAGTAAAGTCTTAACGCGCGCAACATTGCGACGCACTTGCTTCAGCAGGTGAGTCTGTTGCAGCTGGCCACTTGCAGCCTGCATACGCAGGTTGAACTGCTCACGCAGCAGGTTCAGCAGCTCAGCGTTCAGCTCTTCAACGCTTTTTTCACGCAGCTCTTTTGCTTTCATTACATCACCGTCTTAGTTACAAAGGTGGTTTTGATAGGCAGTTTCGCTGCTGCCAGGCCGAAGGCTTCACGGGCCAGCTCTTCCGGAACGCCGTCCATTTCATAAAGGACTTTGCCCGGTTGGATCAAGGCAACCCAGTACTCCACGTTACCTTTACCTTTACCCATACGAACTTCCAGCGGCTTCTCGGTGATCGGTTTGTCCGGGAATACACGGATCCAGATCTTACCTTGACGCTTAACTGCACGGGTCATTGCACGACGTGCTGCTTCGATCTGACGTGCAGTCAGACGACCACGGCCAACAGCTTTCAGACCGAAAGTGCCGAAGCTAACATCCGTACCCTGCGCCAGACCACGGTTGCGGCCTTTGTGCACTTTACGGAATTTTGTACGCTTTGGTTGTAACATCAGCGACGCTCCTTATTTACGGCCTTTACGCTGCTGCTTTTTAGGTTGAGCAGCCGGTTTTTCCGGTTGTTCAACAGCAGCCATACCACCCAGGATCTCACCTTTGAAGATCCATACCTTAACGCCGATTACACCGTAAGTGGTGTGCGCTTCAGAGGTGTTGTAGTCGATGTCAGCACGCAGAGTGTGCAGCGGTACGCGACCTTCGCGGTACCATTCGGTACGTGCGATTTCCGCGCCGCCCAGACGGCCGCTAACTTCAACTTTGATACCCTTAGCGCCCAGACGCATTGCGTTCTGTACAGCACGCTTCATAGCACGACGGAACATAACACGACGTTCCAGCTGTGAAGTGATGCTATCAGCAACCAATTTAGCGTCCAGTTCAGGCTTACGAACTTCAGCGATATTGATCTGTGCAGGAACGCCAGCGATATCCGCTACGACCTTGCGCAGTTTTTCTACGTCTTCGCCTTTCTTACCGATAACGATGCCAGGACGAGCAGTGTGAATGGTTACACGAATGCTCTTAGCTGGACGCTCGATAACGATACGAGATACAGACGCTTTAGCCAGTTCCTTAGTCAGGTACTGACGTACTTTAAAATCGCTGTCCAGGTTGTCAGCGAATTCTTTGGTGTTCGCAAACCAGGTAGAGTTCCATGGTTTTACAATACCCAGGCGAATACCATTAGGATGTACTTTCTGACCCATTGCTAGTCTCCAGAGTCTCAGCGATCGGACACAACCACAGTAATGTGGCTGGTGCGCTTCAGGATGCGATCTGCACGACCTTTCGCACGCGGCATAATGCGCTTCATGCTTGGGCCTTCATCTACGAAAATTTTCGCGACTTTCAGATCGTCGATGTCAGCGCCATCGTTGTGTTCAGCGTTAGCAATGGCAGATTCCAGTACTTTCTTGACCAATACCGCAGCTTTCTTGTTGGTATAGGTCAGGATGTCCAGGGCCTGCGACACTTTCTTACCGCGAATCAGGTCAGCAACAAGGCGAACCTTCTGAGCAGAAGAACGAGCATGGCGATGTTGAGCTAAAGTTTCCATCTCTTCCTCCTACCTTATTTCTTCTTCGCTTTTTTATCAGCAGCGTGGCCGCGATAAGTACGAGTCGGTGCGAATTCACCCAGTTTGTGACCAACCATTTCGTCGGTAACAAAGACTGGAACGTGCTGACGACCATTATGGACAGCGATGGTCAAACCGATCATGTTAGGAAAGATCGTTGAACGACGGGACCAAGTGCGCAGGGGCTTCTTGTCTCCGCTTTCCACCGCTTTCTCTACCTTCTTCAGCAAGTGCAGGTCAATAAAAGGACCTTTCTTGAGAGAACGTGGCATGGCTTATCCTCTAAAATTATTTGCTACGGCGACGTACGATAAATTTATCAGTACGCTTGTTGCTGCGGGTCTTCTTACCTTTGGTCTGAACGCCCCACGGAGTTACCGGGTGCTTACCAAAGTTACGACCTTCACCACCACCATGTGGGTGGTCTACTGGGTTCATCGCAGTACCGCGAACGGTAGGACGAACACCACGCCAGCGTGCAGCACCAGCTTTACCCAGAACGCGCAGCATATGCTCAGCATTGCCAACTTCGCCCAGAGTAGCGCGGCAATCTGCTTCGACTTTACGCATTTCACCAGAACGCAGACGCAGGGTGACATAAGCACCGTCACGAGCAACGATCTGAACGTAAGTACCCGCGGAACGCGCCAGCTGACCGCCTTTACCTGGTTTCATTTCTACGTTATGAACGGTAGAACCAACCGGGATATTGCGCATCGGCAGGGTGTTGCCTGCTTTGATTGCAGCATCAACGCCAGACTGAATCTGGTCGCCAGCTTTCAGGCCTTTAGGGGCCAGGATGTAACGGCGTTCACCGTCTTTGTACAGAACCAGCGCGATGTTCGCGGAACGGTTCGGATCGTACTCAAGACGTTCAACAACTGCTGGGATACCGTCTTTGTTGCGTTTGAAGTCAACAATACGATAAGCCTGCTTGTGGCCACCACCGATGTGACGAGTGGTGATACGGCCATTGTTGTTACGACCACCGGATTTGCTGTTTTTTTCCAGCAACGGAGCAAAAGGTTTGCCCTTGTGCAGCTCAGGGTTAACCACTTTAACTACGTGGCGACGACCCGGAGATGTCGGTTTACATTTAACAACTGCCATTGTATTACTCCTCCGACTTACTCAGCGCCGCCAACGAAGTCCAGGTTCTGGCCTTCTTTAAGGGTGACGTAAGCTTTTTTCCAGTCGCTACGACGACCGATACGCTGTCCGTGACGTTTAACTTTCCCTTTAACAACCAGGGTGTTAACGACTTCGACTTCGACTTCAAACAGTTTCTGCACAGCAGCTTTGATCTCTGCTTTGGTCGCGTCTTTAGCAACTTTGAGAACGATGGTGTTTGTTTTTTCCATCGCAGTAGACGCTTTTTCAGAAACGTGCGGTGCGCGAAGCACCTTCAGCAGACGTTCTTCACGAATCATGCCAGCATCTCCTCAACTTGCTTAACAGCATCAGCAGTCATTACGACTTTGTCGAAGGCGATCAGGCTAACCGGGTCGATACCAGTCGCATCGCGTACGTCAACCTTGTGCAGGTTACGTGCGGCCAGGAACAGGTTCTCGTCCAGCTCACCGGTGATGATCAGCACATCTTCCAGAGCCATGTCTTTCAGTTTCTGTGCCAGCAGCTTAGTTTTAGGCGCTTCTACAGAGAACTTCTCGACAACGATCAGACGATCCTGACGTACCAGTTCGGACAGAATGCTTTTCAGCGCGCCGCGGTACATCTTTTTGTTAACTTTTTGACTGTGGTCCTGTGGACGCGCAGCGAAGGTCACGCCACCTGAACGCCAGATCGGGCTCTTGATAGAACCTGAACGCGCACGGCCGGTACCTTTCTGGCGCCATGGCTTTTTGCCAGAACCAGTTACTTCAGCACGAGTCTTCTGAGCACGAGTACCCTGACGAGCACCAGCTGCATAAGCAACAACAACCTGGTGAACCAGCGCTTCGTTGAAATCACGACCGAAGGTAGTTTCGGAAACAGTCAGCGCGCTCTGCGCGTCTTTCAATACTAATTCCATTGCTATCCCCTTACGCCTTCACAGCTGGTTTAACGATCAGGTCGCTACCGGTAGCACCCGGAACAGCACCCTTAACCAGCAGCAGGTTGCGCTCAGCGTCAACACGTACTACGTCCAGGCTCTGAACGGTTACACGTTCGTTACCCAGCTGACCTGCCATTTTCTTGCCTTTGAACACTTTGCCCGGAGTCTGGTTCTGACCGATAGAACCCGGAACGCGGTGAGACAAGGAGTTACCGTGAGTAGCGTCCTGGGTACGGAAGTTCCAGCGCTTAACGGTACCAGCAAAACCTTTACCTTTAGAGGTACCGGTTACGTCAACTTTTTTAACGTCAGCAAACAGCTCAACGCTAATGTCTTGACCTACGGTGAACTCTTCGCCTTCAGCAAGACGGAATTCCCACAGACCACGGCCAGCTTCAACGCCAGCTTTAGCGAAGTGACCCGCTTCTGGTTTGGTTACACGGTTAGCTTTTTTAGCACCGGTGGTAACCTGAACAGCGCGGTAGCCATCGTTAGCCAGATCTTTAACCTGAGTAACGCGGTTTGCTTCAACTTCGATTACGGTTACTGGGATAGAAACGCCATCTTCAGTGAAGATGCGGGTCATTCCCACTTTTTTACCGACTAAACCAATCATTGTTTCAACCTCTCAATCGCTCGATGACCTGATTAACCCAGGCTGATCTGCACGTCTACACCGGCAGCCAGATCCAGACGCATCAGAGCATCAACGGTTTTCTCAGTTGGCTCAACGATGTCAACCAGACGCTTGTGAGTGCGGATTTCGTACTGATCACGCGCATCTTTGTTAACGTGCGGAGAGATCAGAACGGTAAAGCGCTCTTTGCGGGTCGGCAGCGGGATCGGACCACGGACTTGCGCACCAGTGCGCTTAGCAGTCTCGACGATTTCCGCGGTTGATTGATCGATCAGACGATGATCAAACGCTTTAAGGCGGATACGGATTCTTTGGTTCTGCATGAGACCAGAGCTCCAATTATTTTATAAACGAAAATGATTACTCCTCAAACCCATTACGATTGATGGGAGAGTGTAACCGTTCTTACGTAGCTCCCCGATTGGGAGCATTGTTGAGTAACAAAATTAGCTACTCCGGTTCAGATTGAACCCGCCGTCAACTACGACAAGCCCGCGCATTATACGTAAATCTGAGCAAGACGCAAGTGCCGTTTAGAAATTAAGCGCCAAAGACATGCGATGCGTAGGGCATTCCATTATTTGCAGCAACCTGTCTGCTTTCATCTCTTCTTATGAACCCCTCACGCAATTCCTGTGTACGGACGTTGCTGGCCTTGCATCATGAGAAGAGTATGCACCAAACATCTTTGAGGCTTTGCGTATGCTGATTCCCCTCCCCTTTCTGCTCGTTTACTTCGCACTCTCCGGTTTACTGGTACGTGAAGATATTCGTGCCGGCCTTCTCCCGGATAAATACCTCTGTCCCCTCTTATGGACCGGCCTGCTCTTCCAGCTTTGCCTTCATCCTGACTTTCTTTCGAACGCAGTGGCTGGCGCGATGGCAGGGTATGTGAGCTTTGCGATTATCTACTGGGGCTACCGGCTTCTGACTGGACGTGAAGGGATGGGCTATGGCGATGTGAAATATCTTTCGGCACTGGGGGCGTGGCACGGTTGGCACATATTGCCCGCACTGGTGTCAACCGCCGCATTGTTGGCGCTTCTTTACCAGCTGATTCTCGCTTTACCGGCTCCTGATAAACAGGCATTAAAAAACCCACTGCCTTTTGGGCCATTTCTGGCGGCAGCGGGTTTAAGCGTTGGCTGGCAGACGCTGTTTAGTCAGCCACTTTAATCTGGGATTGAAGATAATTCTGCAAACCAATTTTACTGATGAGATCCAGCTCAGTTTCAAGCCAGTCAATGTGCCCTTCTTCATCGGCCAGAATCTGGATCATCATATCGCGGCTGACGTAGTCATGAACACTGTCCGCATAGGCAATGGCTTCGCGGAGATCTTTTGCGCCTTCAAGCTCCAGCCTGAGGTCGGACCGTAGCATCTCTTCAACATCTTCACCGATGCCGAGTTTGCCGAGATCCTGCAGGTTAGGAATGCCTTCAAGGAATAAAATACGCTCGATGTATTTATCGGCATGTTTCATCTCATCGATGGATTCGTGGTATTCAACATCGTTGAGGCGCATCAGGCCCCAGTTTTTGAACATTCTCGCATGGAGAAAATACTGATTGATCGCGACAAGCTCATTTCCCAATAATTTATTGAGATAACTTATGATTTTAACATCACCTTTCATTATATAGTCCCTCCGCTTCCACTCATTGAAGCGTAGATCGGGCTACAGGGATGTCAAAAAAAAGATGGGCGCTTACGCAATCTCTTTGTATTCCGGGATCTGCATCAATTCGTCCTGCATGATCTCACGTGCAGCACGTACACATTTACCGCATTGATTTCCCACTGGAACAAATTTGCGAAGCTGCTGGAAGGACTGTGGCTGAAACTGGCGAACGGCCTGACGTATTTTTTTGTCGCTTACACCATTACATAAACAAACGTACATAAAGACTCCCGTTCAAAATATGCGCAAAGTGTAAGTGAGAATGGTTATGATTACAATAGCACAAACACCCGTATACGGGGCGGGAGAGGACGAAAAATGCGAAAATTTGTGACAGACACATAACGGCAGAAAACAAAAAAGGACGCCGAAGCGTCCTTTTTTAATTCAGGGATAAGTAATTAGCCCAGAACTTTAGCAACAACGCCCGCGCCAACGGTACGGCCGCCTTCACGGATTGCGAAACGCAGACCGTCGTCCATCGCGATTGGGTGGATCAGCGTCACAACCATCTTGATGTTGTCGCCTGGCATTACCATCTC
>NZ_RBXU01000006.1:0-3383 GCF_003635055.1 Enterobacter sp. WPR_3_1
GTGTTCCGAGTCGTGTAGTGCATACGCGATGTACGGCAGGTCAATATCGCCGTTGCTGTAGGCAATGGCCACTTCGGTCCCGTCGGTGAGCGGCGCATGCCAGCCCAGCGTTTCACCAGCATAAGGTTTCGCCATCCGCAGCCACAGGTAACCGTATCCGGGTTCCGTCCCCTCCTGGTCGAAGTCCAGCTTCACCCGGTAGCGCCCCTGCGCATCCAGGTGCGCGTAGATATCATTTTCTCCCGGCTCTCAATCCGGGCCGGAAGCGTACCCGGGATGACCGGACGCGGGACTTCTACAGGACGGAAGCAGTAACGTTCGGTGTAAGGCATTCCCCACACCGACACATGCAGACGGGAATCACGGGCCCCCCGGAAGGTCACGAGCGTGAGGTGCACGCCTTCCTTCAGGGCAGCAATGACATCGCCCTGCGGCTCCAGCACCTGCCCGGGAGTGAGGTGTGCCGCATTGCTGAACAGGTGAATACGGGCAGTCCTGTTCAGCTCACGCTCATGGTGGAGTCGGGCGTAGAATGCCCCGCTTTCGGTGACCGGCTCCGGGTCGGTGTCGTCACCCGCTTCACGGTACGGCGCGGCATAACGGTAATGCTCCCCGGTCGTCACCGCGTCATTGCGAACACTGACGGTGGTATCCATCGGTGTGGAGGCTGTCCGGTAGTTATAATCCCGCGTGGCGACCGTGCCGGTGGCAAGGGTGTGCCAGGTTCGTACATCCCAGACCGACTCTGCCGCACCGTCAAACAGACCCGACGGCTCGCTGTAGGGCAGGCGCACATCAAACTGGTAGTTAAGCTGGCTGTCGGCCAGTATGTACGTATCCAGACCGCGCACGTCGTCCATCACCGTACGCCAGTAAATCCCCACTTCAGACAGAATGCGCTGGATAAACTCAAGGTCCGTTTCACGCCACTGGGTGATAATTTCACGCGGCGGGTAGGCGCGCTCCAGGCGGAATTCAAAATCGGGTCCCTCCAGCCCGTGTTTACGCAGCACCTGCTCAACCACCTCAGGAACGGACTGGTTCTGATATACCGCACACTGCCGGGTATATCCCAGGAGCGCCAGGCGGGAACTGAGCGTAAGCCGGTAGTGGGACTGATCCTTTGAAGTGGAAAGCCATTCCAGGCGGGTGATAATGCCGTGGACATTTTTACCGCTCCGCATCCGGAAAGAGGCATATTTCATCAGGACCTGTTCAGGGGGGATATTCGCCTGTTGGGTCGTGAACTCAATATCCCATTTGAACGGTTCGCTCAGTGCTTCCCTGCCCCGAAATCGCAGAACATCCGGTTTTACCTGGCTGTCGTTGATATCCAGAAAGTAACGGGTCTGTCCGTCAAAAAGCGCTAACATTTTGTTGACTTCTTGCCTTGCAGATATCGACTATTTGGAAAAGCGTTGGAGCCATTCCCCATATATTGAGACACTCATAAATGTTAACTGTACTCTGGGATCTTCCTCATTTGTAAGCTCAAGAAGAAGATTACCTGTAAAATTGCCGGTGAGAATTTATATATTGCTTATGCCTTTATTTTAAATTTCTATTCAACCAAGATATAGAAAAGGCCAGAAATATAACGCAGGCAATGAATAATGAAACATTCCTGAACATTTCCACTTCAAAGAAGAGGTATGCTGGATAAACAATTAACAGAATATATTTAAGTCGCCTTGCTGTTTTGGATGTGTGCGACTCAGAAGGTACTTTTCTCAATTGACCATTTAATGAGAAAACAAATAGATAAGACAAAGAAGAAGAGAGAATAAACAATAAGGCCCTATATGGAAAATCAGCTTCAAAGATTTCAATCCCCAATAGCAGAGTTGAACTTATTGCTACGATGATACCTATTGCTTGCTTGGGAACAACTGCTGATATAAATATGCAAAACACAAGAATTAAATATACATAAAAACCATACAGGTTTGTTGATATGTGGATTTTATGTGGAATAAAAAAATGGGCGTAAAGTAAAGAAATCGAAATGGTGATGATTCTATAGATCATACATGCTAACAAGCCGATCAGTAGTTTACTATTAAATGAATTAATGTTTTTATTTATTCCATGCCGCATAGTTATCATACTCTTCTGAGGTTATAGAGTTACCTAATGCATCAGTTGACGCTCCATTATCTTGCTCGACAACATTCACAGCAGGGTAAGTGCTACCACCAGATTTAATGCTATATGTAAATCTTTGGCTTGCATATAACGCCCCTCGGAGCACAAAGAAATTATCATACGTATTAGTTCTATCGGCAACATCAGTACGTTTACCAGTTCCCCATATCATACCGGTTTCAACTGTTGATGGTATATTTTTTTCCATTCTATATGTGTCTATGGCGAAAGGTATTTGCCCAACGGCATCAGTCCAGTATGGAATTTTATTTATCATTACGAGGAGATAGCTGGCACCACCCACACTATTATTTTTCCAGTCGCCCTCACCTTTTGGACGAAAAGCCAAAGGCGTTCTATCGATAACTGAAAATTCTGCAATATCATCCCAAGTGAATATTTTGTAAGCTTCTTTTG
The DNA here is from genome assembly GCF_003635055.1 of Enterobacter sp. WPR_3_1. Lineage (NCBI taxonomy): Bacteria > Pseudomonadati > Pseudomonadota > Gammaproteobacteria > Enterobacterales > Enterobacteriaceae > Enterobacter > Enterobacter sp. WPR_3_1. Next base: position 2,563 of record NZ_RBXU01000006.1, read on the forward strand.
CGTAATCAGCTTCGTTAACATACAACAATTTCCGATAGTTATCTGCCAATGGTTCAAACCATTGATACTGGAATTTATCATACAACTCTTGAGCTGTCATGATTTTAAAAGAATCCTTTTCACCCCCTCTCAAAACGAACAAAACATCAGCGTTTTTTCTTGTGATTATCAAAATGTTTGGCACTTCAATTTTATGGGCTTCTTCATCTTTTTCAGGCGTGGTATTACCTTTTATTCCTAATTCCGTTTTTTCATTTTTTGTAACGATAAAATAGGGGGTGCCATCGACTTCAATATTTATTTTTATCATTGAATTATTACTCAGCTTAAAAATACCCAATACTCAGACTCACTGTCTTTCTTGTCGATATATCCATCTGCGCCAGAGCCTGAAAGTATTTCCTCTCCCTCCATTGTTTCAACACGATAATTGACATTTGAAGAGAAATTTAACTTTCTGTCGTAATACTGAGTGATCATTACCATCTGCTTCAATGACTCATTTGGTAGATTGGTTGCACCAGCAAACATCGTCCGCTTCACCTTCCGCAAATAAGACGCCGTCGTACCATACTCGACCTTCCCGGCCTCAAGCCGCAGATAGCTTCCGCCGCCGATCAGCGTGATACGTTTTTTCCCGGCGAACAAAATGTCACTCACTGAGCTCAGCGTCAGCTTCTTCTCAGCAAACAACCGCATACTGGCGTTTTGCGCCTGCACCTCCACTGGCCCTTCTCCGGATTTGACGCTCAGTTGTCCGGTCCGGGCAAAGAGCCCCAGTTTTTCTCCGGCCAGTGCGGTCAGATTGCCCATTGTTCCGA
>NZ_RBXU01000007.1:0-1247 GCF_003635055.1 Enterobacter sp. WPR_3_1
TGTGAACTCGAAGAGTAGGGCGGGACACGTGGTATCCTGTCTGAATATGGGGGGACCATCCTCCAAGGCTAAATACTCCTGACTGACCGATAGTGAACCAGTACCGTGAGGGAAAGGCGAAAAGAACCCCGGCGAGGGGAGTGAAAAAGAACCTGAAACCGTGTACGTACAAGCAGTGGGAGCCTCTTTTATGGGGTGACTGCGTACCTTTTGTATAATGGGTCAGCGACTTATATTCTGTAGCAAGGTTAACCGTATAGGGGAGCCGAAGGGAAACCGAGTCTTAACTGGGCGTTAAGTTGCAGGGTATAGACCCGAAACCCGGTGATCTAGCCATGGGCAGGTTGAAGGTTGGGTAACACTAACTGGAGGACCGAACCGACTAATGTTGAAAAATTAGCGGATGACTTGTGGCTGGGGGTGAAAGGCCAATCAAACCGGGAGATAGCTGGTTCTCCCCGAAAGCTATTTAGGTAGCGCCTCGTGAACTCATCTTCGGGGGTAGAGCACTGTTTCGGCTAGGGGGCCATCCCGGCTTACCAACCCGATGCAAACTACGAATACCGAAGAATGTTATCACGGGAGACACACGGCGGGTGCTAACGTCCGTCGTGAAGAGGGAAACAACCCAGACCGCCAGCTAAGGTCCCAAAGTCATGGTTAAGTGGGAAACGATGTGGGAAGGCACAGACAGCCAGGATGTTGGCTTAGAAGCAGCCATCATTTAAAGAAAGCGTAATAGCTCACTGGTCGAGTCGGCCTGCGCGGAAGATGTAACGGGGCTAAACCATGCACCGAAGCTGCGGCAGCGACGCTTATGCGTTGTTGGGTAGGGGAGCGTTCTGTAAGCCGTTGAAGGTGTCCTGTGAGGGGTGCTGGAGGTATCAGAAGTGCGAATGCTGACATAAGTAACGATAAAGCGGGTGAAAAGCCCGCTCGCCGGAAGACCAAGGGTTCCTGTCCAACGTTAATCGGGGCAGGGTGAGTCGACCCCTAAGGCGAGGCCGAAAGGCGTAGTCGATGGGAAACAGGTTAATATTCCTGTACTTGGTGTTACTGCGAAGGGGGGACGGAGAAGGCTATGTTAGCCGGGCGACGGTTGTCCCGGTTTAAGCATGTAGGCGGAGGTTCCAGGTAAATCCGGTTCCTTATTAACGCTGAGGTGTGATGACGAGGCACTACGGTGCTGAAGTAACAAATGCCCTGCTTCCAGGAAAAGCCTCTAAGCATCAGGTAACATCAAATCG
>NZ_RBXU01000007.1:1344-2758 GCF_003635055.1 Enterobacter sp. WPR_3_1
TATTAACGCTGAGGTGTGATGACGAGGCACTACGGTGCTGAAGTAACAAATGCCCTGCTTCCAGGAAAAGCCTCTAAGCATCAGGTAACATCAAATCGTACCCCAAACCGACACAGGTGGTCAGGTAGAGAATACCAAGGCGCTTGAGAGAACTCGGGTGAAGGAACTAGGCAAAATGGTGCCGTAACTTCGGGAGAAGGCACGCTGATATGTAGGTGAAGCCCCTGCGGGTGGAGCTGAAATCAGTCGAAGATACCAGCTGGCTGCAACTGTTTATTAAAAACACAGCACTGTGCAAACACGAAAGTGGACGTATACGGTGTGACGCCTGCCCGGTGCCGGAAGGTTAATTGATGGGGTTAGCGGCAACGCGAAGCTCTTGATCGAAGCCCCGGTAAACGGCGGCCGTAACTATAACGGTCCTAAGGTAGCGAAATTCCTTGTCGGGTAAGTTCCGACCTGCACGAATGGCGTAATGATGGCCAGGCTGTCTCCACCCGAGACTCAGTGAAATTGAACTCGCTGTGAAGATGCAGTGTACCCGCGGCAAGACGGAAAGACCCCGTGAACCTTTACTATAGCTTGACACTGAACACTGGTCCTTGATGTGTAGGATAGGTGGGAGGCTTTGAAGCGTGGACGCCAGTCTGCGTGGAGCCAACCTTGAAATACCACCCTTTAATGGCTGGTGTTCTAACGTAGACCCGTAATCCGGGTTGCGGACAGTGTCTGGTGGGTAGTTTGACTGGGGCGGTCTCCTCCCAAAGAGTAACGGAGGAGCACGAAGGTTAGCTAATCCTGGTCGGACATCAGGAGGTTAGTGCAATGGCATAAGCTAGCTTGACTGCGAGAGTGACGGCTCGAGCAGGTGCGAAAGCAGGTCATAGTGATCCGGTGGTTCTGAATGGAAGGGCCATCGCTCAACGGATAAAAGGTACTCCGGGGATAACAGGCTGATACCGCCCAAGAGTTCATATCGACGGCGGTGTTTGGCACCTCGATGTCGGCTCATCACATCCTGGGGCTGAAGTAGGTCCCAAGGGTATGGCTGTTCGCCATTTAAAGTGGTACGCGAGCTGGGTTTAGAACGTCGTGAGACAGTTCGGTCCCTATCTGCCGTGGGCGCTGGAGAATTGAGGGGGGCTGCTCCTAGTACGAGAGGACCGGAGTGGACGCATCACTGGTGTTCGGGTTGTCATGCCAATGGCACTGCCCGGTAGCTAAATGCGGAAGAGATAAGTGCTGAAAGCATCTAAGCACGAAACTTGCCCCGAGATGAGTTCTCCCTGAGACTTTAAGTCTCCTGAAGGAACGTTGAAGACTACGACGTTGATAGGTCGGGTGTGTAAGCGCAGCGATGCGTTGAGCTAACCGATACTAATGAACCGTGAGGCTTAACCTTACAACGCCGAAG